>NZ_LGDD01000056.1 GCF_001279695.1 Streptomyces sp. WM6378 | reverse complement strand
GGCCTTGGGGGAGTTTGAGGACGAGCGCCCTTCAGGCGCGAACGGGGGTCCGGGGCGGAGCCCCGAAAAGGGGTGCAGGGGACGAAGTCCCCGCAGGGGGTCTGGGGGCGCAGCCCCCAGAAGCCGGACCATCCAACCCCCTGCACGGGCGGGAGGGCGGGCACCCCCCCGGGGTCTGGGGCGGAAGCCCCAGGCAGCGGCCCGGGGGGGGCTCCGCCCCGGTCAGGGCGCTGGGGGCAGCCCGGGTGGGCCGCCTCGGTGGGCGCGGTCCGCTGCCGCGCGGCCGTCTCGCCAGCCCGACTCGTCCGACGCGCCCCTCACCCGCGTCGACACCGTCCGGGGGAACATCTCCTGCGCCCGCCCCTCGACCGCCACCGCCCGCGTCGCCAGGACCGGAAGCAGCGAGCTCCCGAACTCCGCCTCCACATCGCGGGCGGTCGCCGCGAGCAGATCGCCGAGGCGCCCCGCGTACGCGAGCAGGAAGGACTGGCGGAACGTCTTCGTGCGCTTGCGGCCACCCGCCCGCTGCGCGGCCTCCGCCTTCGTCATCGCGACCGTGCCCTGCACCAGGAGCGAGGTGTGGAGGAGCTCCACCGCCTCCAGGTCGCCCTCGAATCCGACCACCGTCGAGAAGCCGAGCTCCGCGTTCCACACGGCCCGGCAGTGGTTCGCGGACGCGACCGCGTCGAGCAGGATCGCCTTGGCCGTCTCGTACGGCGCGTCCACCCCGATCCGGCAGGCCCCCGGCACCTCGCCGCCCGGCCCGCGCCCCGCGAGCAGCGCCTCGTCCACGCTGTGCCGCGCCATCAGCTCCTGCGCCTTGGCGCTGAGCGCCTCCGCCTCCTCGGGGAACCCGGTCGCCTCGGCCTTCGCGAGCAGCGCCCGGATGCGGGCCAGCATCTTGGGTTCGCCGTGCACCGGCGGCCCGAGCAGCGGCGCCCCCGGCGCGGGCCCGGCAGGTTCGATCGCGGGCAGCGCGAGCAGCAGCCGGTAGAGCTCAAGGACGGCGGTGGCGTACGAGAACCGGTCCGACCGCCACGCCTCGCCGGGCAGCTCGTCCAGCTGCCCCTGCCACCGCGCGGGCAGCCGCTCGTAACGCCCGAGCTCGTCGCGGATGAGGCCGCTCAGGATGCGCACGTGCGGCTCGTCCAGGTCACGCCGTACGATCCGGACGACATCGGCGGGCTGCCAGCCCCGGCCCCAGGCGCGCCGCACGAACTCCCGCCCCCGCAAGGCGAGTTCGGCATCCACGTCCGGTGCGGCGGCGAGCAGCGAGGCGCCGGTGTCGAGGGCCGCGTCCCCCTCGATGTAGAGCGCCGCCGCGAACGCGCGGTCCACGGCCTCCATCACAGCGCCCCGGATCCGTACGGCCGGGTCACCGCGGTGTGCCGCACTGCCATGGAACTGTCTCCTCACGAATGGCGAATGACGAGCCCGCCCGCACCACGTCCGCGCGCCTCGCCCACGATCGTCCCAGGAATCGAACGGAACCACGAAACGCGGGCCGCGCCCGCGTCGCCCACAGCCTGTGGACAATTTCCCGGCGCGCCGACCCCGCGATCGGGGCCGCCCGGTGAAACCGTCTGGCGGTGCGGAACGTCCAGAAGGTGCCCGGCCCGCACGAGATCCACCCGGGTTCCGTCCGAGTTCCGCTTGAGACCGGGCCCGCTGGGCATCCGAACGGACAACGAACGAAGGGACCGCCGTGTTGCGCCTGCGTACCGCCCCCATGGCCGCGATCGCCGTCATCGCCGCCGGCCTGACCCTGACCGCCTGCGGCAGCGACAACGGCGGCTCCGGCAAGGTCGCCACCGACACCCCGAGCAGCACCGCCCCCGGCAGCACCGGCGCCGCGTCCTCCTCCACCGGCGGCGACGGCGGCCGCACCATGGCCCCCTCCGGCGGCAGCACCGGCGGGGGCACGGACGCGGGGACCGGAACGGACGCCGGCGCCGGCCACTGCCTGACCTCCCAGCTCGCCTTCGCCGTCGCCCCGGGCAGCGGTGCCCAGTCGCAGGGTTCGCAGGGCGCCGTCACCATCACCCTCACCAACAAGGGCGCCAAGTCCTGTGTGATGAAGGGCTATCCGGGGGTCGACCTGGTCGGCGGCCCGACCCGGTGGCCGCTCACGCGCGGCACCGCCGAGACCCCGAAGACGGTCACGGTACGGCCCAACGCCACGACCACCTTCAACATCTTCTACCTGCCGTTCAACAAGGGCGACGGGCAGGAGTTCAAGCCGAAGAGCATCGTGATCACCCCGCCGGACGAGACCCACTCCCACACCCTGCCCTGGGAATTCTCCTCGGTCCTGCTCCAGGACGGGGCCACCCACCCGGGCACCTACATCAGCCCGGTCGGCTCCAAGTAGCCTATGGATACGGCGAGTTGACGCCTCACAGGCCCGCGCCCGTGAGGCGGTTGGCGAAGGTGGACATCGTGTAGGTGCCGATGCCGAGGACCACTTCGAGGGCGTTCCGCTCGGTGTACCCGTAGGACAGGAAGTCCTTGACGGTCTCGTCCTCGACGCCGCCCGCCTTCGCCAGGACCGCGAGCGTGAAGCGGCGTACGGCATCGAGCTTCGGGTCGGCGAGCGCGCGCTGCTCGTGCAGGGCGCCCACCAGGTCCTCGTCGGCGCCCAGCTCGCGCAGCTTGCCGGTGTGCATGGCCACGCAGACGTGGCACTCGTTGCGGGCGGCCACCGTCATGATGACGACCTCGCGCGCCACCGGCTCCAGGGTGGTCTGCTCGAAGATCCCGCTCAGCTTGAGAAAGCCGTCCAGGAGGTGCGGGGAGGTGGCGAGCCGCGCGACCGGCGGGGTGAGCCGGCCCAGGTGGCGGATGGTCATCTCCATGGTCTTGCGCGAGGCGGCCGGGGCCGATTCCAGGGTGTGCTCGGTGAACATCGGGTGACTCCACTTTCCGTACGGCCCGGATCAGGCCCGGGCCCTAGAATGGACAACGTGGTTGACGAAAAAAAGGTAAACCAGGTTGTCGATTCGCGCAACGCCCCCCGCGGGGCCGCGGGCCGTCCCGACGCGCCCGGATACGAGCTCCCCCTGCTCCTCCTCGCCGGGTTCCGCTCGCTCATCGACCGGCTGCACGCCGAGCTCGCTCGCCAGGGGCACCCGGACATCCGGCCCGCGCACGGCTTCGCGCTCCAGGCCATCGGCCTGCCCGGGTCGACCGCCAGCGAGATCGGGCGGCGGCTCGGCGTCTCCAAACAGGCGGCCGGCAAGACCGTCGACCGCCTCATCGCCCTTGGCTACGCGGAGCGCGCCGACGACCCCGGCGACGCCCGCCGCAAGCTGGTCCGGCTCACCCCGCACGGCCTGGACGCGCTCGCCCGGTCGGCGGCCATCTTCGATGACCTGCGGGCGAGTTGGGCCGACACGCTGGGCAGCGACCGGCTGCGCGAACTCGAAGCCTCGCTGCGCACCGCCGTGCCCCCGGAGGCCTTCCGGCTCGACGCGTCCAGCTGGCTGGGCAGTTGAACGCGGGTCTTGCTTCGAGCGCACACGAGCAGGCTTTGATGGCCCCATGAAGTACACACAGCTCGGACGCACCGGACTCCAGGTCAGCCGTCTCGTCCTCGGCACGATGAACTTCGGCAGCGAGACCGACGAGGCCGCGAGCCACACCATCATGGACACCGCCCTTGACGCGGGCATCAACTTCTTCGACACCGCCGACATCTACGGCGTGGACGAGGAGAAGGGGCTCACCGAGAAGATCCTCGGCTCCTGGTTCGCCAAGGGCGGCGACCGGCGCGACAAGGTCGTCCTCGCCACCAAGATGTACGGCGACATGACACAGGGCAAGCCCTGGAACACCCCGTCCTGGCCCAACCACAGCAAGCTGTCGGCGGTCAACATCCGCCGCTCCGTCGAGGCCTCGCTCAAGCGGCTCGGCACGGCGAGGAGATCTGGCAGGCCATCGACGTCCTGATCACCCAGGGCAAGATCCTCTACGCCGGCTCCTCCAACTTCCCCGGCTACAAGATCGCCCAGGCCAACGAGACCGCCGCCCGCACCGGACGCCTCGGCCTGGTCAGCGAGCAATGCCTCTACAACCTCGTCGAACGCCGCGCCGAGATGGAGGTCATCCCGGCCGCCCAGGAGTACGGGCTCGGCGTCATCCCCTGGTCCCCGCTGCACATGGGCCTGCTCGGCGGCGCGCTGCGCAAGGAGCGCGAGGGCACCGGCTCGCGCACCACCAAGGGAGGCCGCTCGGCGATGGGTCTGGCCGACCCGGTCGTACGGGCGCGGGTCCAGGCGTACGAGGACCTGCTCGCCAAGCACGAGCTCGAACCCGGCGAGGTGGCGCTGGCCTGGCTGCTCTCGCGGCCCGGCGTGACCGGCCCCATCGTCGGCCCGCGCACCCCCGAGCACCTCGAATCGGCGCTGCGCGCCGTGGAGTTGGAGCTGAGCGAGGAACTGCTCGGCGCGCTCGACGAGATCTTCCCGGGTCCTGGCCCCTCCCCGGAGGCCTTCGCCTGGTAGTCACGTACGCCGACGGGCCGGTCCGGGTCAGGAAGTCCCGGCCCGGCCCCTTGCCTTGAGCGCGCTCGAAGACGTTGGCTTGATTCCCATGAAGTACACGCAGCTCGGACGCACGGGTCTCCAGGTGAGCAGGATCGTCCTGGGGACGATGAACTTCGGACCACAGACCGACGAGGCCGCAAGCCACGCGATCATGGATGCCGCGCTCGGCGCGGGCATCAACTTCTTCGACACCGCCAACGCGTACGGCTGGGCCGAGAACAAGGGCCGTACCGAGGAGATCATCGGCAGCTGGTTCGCCCAGGGCGGCGACCGGCGCGACAAGACCGTCCTCGCCACCAAGATGTACGCCAACATGGGCGTCGACGAGCCCTGGCCCAACCACCACAAGCTGTCGGCGGTCAACATCCGCCGCTCCGTCGAGGCCTCGCTCAAGCGGCTCGGCACCGACTACATCGACGTCTACCAGTTCCACCACATCGACCGCCTGACCCCCTTCGCGAGGAGATCTGGCAGGCCATCGACGTCCTGATCACCCAGGGCAAGATCCTCTACGCCGGCTCCTCCAACTTCCCCGGCTACAAGATCGCCCAGGCCAATGAAATCGCCGCCCGCACCGGACGCCTCGGCCTGGTCAGCGAGCAATGCCTCTACAACCTCGCCGAGCGCCGCGCCGAGATGGAGGTCATCCCGGCGGCGGTGGACTACGGGCTCGGGGTCATCCCCTGGTCGCCGCTGCACGGCGGCATGCTCGGCGGCATCCTGCGCAAGGAGCGCGAGGGCTCGGGTTCGCGTTCCCAGGGCGGCATCGCGGTCCAGACCCTCGCGAAGCCGGGCGTGCGGGAGCGGGTCCAGGCGTACGAGGACCTCGTCGCCAAGCACGACCTCGACCCCGCCGACGTGGCGCTCGCCTGGCTGCTCACCCGGCCGGGCGTCGCGGGCCCGATCGTCGGCCCGCGCACGGCGGACCAGCTGGGCGCGGCGCTGCGGGCGGTCGAACTCGACCTGTCGGAGGAGTTCCTGACCGCGCTCGACGACATCTTCCCGGGCCCCGGGCCGTCGCCGGAGGCCTTCGCCTGGTAAGTCCGTAGGGTCTCGCAGGCCGTACGCGCCTGATGGTGCGTACGCGTTGGGGCGGGGGCGGTCAGCCTACGGCGGCCGCCACCGCCACGACGACGAACATCAGCACGAGCACACCGGCCATGATCCGGTTCCTGGTCTTCGGGTCCACCCCTTGAGCCTAACCGCCCCCGCCGAGCGGCCAGTGGGCGACCGCCTCGTAGCGGGGCCGCTCTCCGGGGATACCGCCGCTCGGGAGGCTGCTGCGGATCAGGGCCAACTCGCTGACCTGCCACGGGCTGCCCTCGAACGCGGCGAGCCCGTCGACGTACGGCTTCAGGTCCATCGGCGTGCGGGATCTCGCCAGGGTGAGGTGCGGCACATAGCGGCGGTGCTGGTCCATCGGGATGCCGGAGCGGCGGGCGGCGGCGTCCGCGCGTTCGGCGAGCAGCCGCAGCTGATCGAGGCCGCCCGCGACACCGGCCCACAGGGCGCGCCCGTCGAAGCGGCCGCCGCCGTGCAGCCGCAGCGTGAACGGGTCGGTGCGGCGGGCCGCCCTGCGCAGCCGCTCGTGCAGCTCCTCAAGGACCGCCTCGTCCGTCTCGCCCATGAAGGCGAGGGTGAGGTGCCAGCCCTCGCGTCCGGTCCAGCGCAGCCCTTGCACGTCGGACAGGGAGTTCAACTGCCTTACGGTGCGGCCGAGTTCGTCGATGGCCGACGCTGGGGGAAGTACGGCGGCGAAGAGGCGCATGGGGACAGTCAATCAAGATCGGCACCCTGTGCGGAGCCGCCGAAGAGGCGGGCGTAGGATCCCGTCGCTCGTTTCTGCGGGGCCCTGGCCTCGGCTTCCCTGGGGGGAAATCATCCATGCGGCTGACCATCCGCACTGCTTTGGCGACGGCTGCCGCCGTCGTGGGGTTCACCGCGACCGCGGTCGCCCCGGCCGACGCCTCCGTCGGCTTCGACCACTGCCCGGTGGGCAAGTTCTGCGTCTTCGACCACGCCGACAACCAGGCCCCGATGGACGCGTACGCCGGTCCGCAGGCCTCCACCGAGCCGTGGGACGACGAGGCACCGGCCGTCTACAACCGCTCCGGCGGCGACTTCTCCTGCATGTGGAGCCCGGCCGAGTTCCAGTACCTGGACCCGGGCCGCGACATGTACGTGCGCGACCCGGGCATAGGCACCGCCCCGCCGAAGCCCGCCCCGCCGCACGGCGCGAAGCCCCGCAAGGACGAGAACAGTTCGTTCCGCTGGGGCCGGACGCTGCGCGAGTGCCAGTCGGGCAAGGAGTACTCGGACTGGAACTCCGGCGACGGCGAAGACGCCAAGGCGCTGCCCTTCGGCGACCTCAACGGCGACGGCCAGGCCGACCTCCTCCAGCGCAACTGGAACGGCAGCCTCTACTTCCTGGACGGCGACGGGAACGGCACCTACCTCGGCCGCGGCTGGAACGGCATGACGCTGGCCCGGCACGGCGACCTCACCGGCGACGGCAAGGAGGACCTGCTCGCCCGGGACAAGGCCGGCGTGCTGTGGCTGTACCCGGGCACGGGCGACGGCCGCCTCGGCAAGCGTTCGCGCGTGGGCGCCGGCTGGTCCGGCATGCGGCGCTTCGCGCCGGTGGGCGACCTCGACGGAGACGGGCGCGACGACCTCATGGCCCTCGACAAGTCCGGGCACGCCTGGCTGTACCCGGGCAACGGCCACGGCGGCTTCGGCCACCGCAGGAGCCTGGGCGCCGGCTGGGGCTCGACCCTGACGTTCACCGGCACGGGCGACCTCGACGGAGACGGGCACGGCGACGTCGTCGCCAGCGACACGGCGGGCAGGTTGTGGCGCTACCCGGGCAATGGCCACGGCGGCTTCGGCCACCGGGTCCTGATCGGCAGCGGCGGCTGGCAGAAGTACCCGACGCTGCTGTGCGTCGGCGACGTACTGGACGACGTCGCCTGGAACGCGCCCGACCTGCTCGCCAAGTCGGACCGCGAGCTCACGACGTACCCGGGCACCGGCAAGGGCACCCTGGGCGACGGGCACGAGGACTGGAACTGGGCGATGAGCGACATCTTCTGAGTTCGCATCTTCTGAGTTCGCCCACGCAGGCGAAACGGCCCGGCCCCCGCATGCGGGGGCCGGGCCGTTCACGTTCGGCGTGCCGTCAGGCGGCCGTCACCAGGGCGGGATTCCTCGGGACGAATTCGAGGTGCCGGTGTCCGGGCCGTACGTCGACCTTCAGGCGCAGGTTGGCCGCGCGGGCCAGCATCAGGCCCACGCCGATCGCCGCCGCACCGCAGATGAGACCGCCGAGCGCGAGGCTGACGCGGACGCCGTAGACGTCGGTCAGCCAGCCGAAGAGCGGGCCGCCCAGCGGGGTGCCGCCGGTGAAGACCATCATGAACAGGCTCATCACCCGGCCCCGCATCTCGGGGTCGGTGGCCATCTGCACCGAGGCGTTGGCGGTCACGTTCACCGTGAGGCCGAGGATGCCGACCGGGATGAGCAGCGCCATGAACACGCCGAGGCCGGGCGCCCCGGACGCGACGAGTTCGAGCACCGCGAACAGGAACGCCGCGAGCGCCAGCATCCGAAGCCGCGTGGAGGACCGCCGGGCCGCGAGCAGCGCGCCGATCAGCGAGCCGATCGCCATCAGGCTGTTGAACACGCCGTACATTCCGGAGCCGCCGTGGAAGACGTCGGAGGCGAACGCGCTCAGCCAGATGGGGAAGTTGAACCCGAAGGTGCCGACGAACCCGACCAGGACGATCGGCCAGATCAGCTCGGGCCGCTCGGAGACGTACGCGAGCCCTTCCTTCAGCTGGCCCTTGCCGCGCGGGGCGAGCCTGGTCGGCTGGAGTTCCTTGGTGCGCATCAGCGTCAGCATGATCAGCGGGGCGGTGAAGGACAGGCCGTTGGCGAGGAACGCCCAGCCGGGTCCGACGGCCGCCATGACGGCGCCCGCGACGGCGGGGCCGACGAGCCGGGCGGACTGGAAGTTCGCCGAGTTGAGGCTGACCGCGTTGCGCACCCGGTCGGGCCCGACCATCTCGGAGACGAACGACTGCCGGGTCGGGTTGTCGACGACGGTGACCAGGCCCGTGAAGAAGGCCGTCAGGTAGACGTGCCACACCTGGACGTGCCCGGACAGGGTCATCACGGCGAGGAAGAGGCCGCCGAGGCCCATCGCCGCCTGCGTCACGAACAGGATGTTCCGCTTGGCGAACCGGTCGGCTATGACGCCGCCGTACAGGCCGAACAGGAGCATCGGCAGGAACTGCATGGCGGTGGTGATGCCCACCGCCACGGAGGAGCCGGTGATCGTCAGGACCAGCCAGTCCTGGGTGATCCGGGCCATCCAGGTGCCTATGTTGGACACGATGGCGCCGGAGAAGAACAGCCGGTAATTGCGTACCGCAAGCGAGGAGAACGTCCCCCCGCCGCGCTTGTTGTAGGTGGGGGTAGGTGCGGGGGCGGAGTCTGCTCCGGATCCCGTACTCAAAAGGGCTCGCCTCCTAGTGATGCGCGTTTACAGGTGTGCGAGCTTCTCCAGGACCGGGGCGGCCGCGCGCAGCTTCGCCCATTCGTCCTCGTCCAGGCCTTCCGCGAGGGAAGCCAGCCAGGCGTTGCGCTTTCGGCGGCTCTCTTCGAGCATCGCCTCGGCCTCTTCGGTCTGGCTGACCACCTTCTGGCGGCGGTCATCGGGATGCGGCTCCAGCCGGACCAGTCCCTTCGCCTCAAGCAGGGCGACGATCCGGGTCATCGACGGCGGCTGTACGTGCTCTTTGCGGGCCAGCTCACCGGGGGTGGCCGAGCCGCAACGGGCCAGGGTGCCGAGCACCGACATCTCGGTCGGGCTGAGCGATTCGTCGACGCGCTGGTGCTTGAGGCGCCGGCCAAGACGCATGACGGCCGAGCGCAGGGAGTTCACGGCGGCGGCGTCCTCGCCACTGCCGTGGGACAGGTCAGACATGTTCGTTAGCATAACTCATTACTCTGGCTAAATACCACTGGGTTAAGCCCAGGTGTCCAGCGCCACACCGGCGACATCGCGCCACACTTCACCCGAACGAGTGAGATGCCTGCGAAAAGTGACGCGCGATGCCCCGGCGGGCGGCGACCCTCGCTCCATGGGGACCAGCGTGCTCAGCCTGCGGATAGACGGTGAGCTGCTCGAACGGCTCAGGCACCATGCCGCGAAACGCGGAATGAGCGTCCAGGACTATGTGGTCCGGACGCTCATTCGCGACGACTTCGACGAACGCTTCAACGCGGCGGTGGATGAGACGGAGAGGTTCTACGGCGCGGCGTGAAGCGCCCCGCCGGGGGCTGTTCGCTACGTGAGTCCGAGCGCCGGCATCAGGTAGTAGAAGCCGAAGACGGCCGAGACGATGTACATCGCGATCGGGATCTCGCGGGCCCGACCGGCCACCAGGCGCAGCACCGTGAAGGTGATGAAGCCCATGCCGATGCCGTTGGTGATCGAGTACGTGAACGGCATCATCAGCATCGTCACGAAGGCCGGGATGGCGATCGTCCAGTCCGCCCAGTCGATCTGCCCGATCGAGCCGGACAGGATCAGGAAGCCGACCGCGAGCAGCGCCGGGGTGGCGGCCTGGGAGGGCACCATCGTGGCGAGCGGGGTCAGGAACAGGGCGACGGTGAAGAGGCCGCCCGTCACGACGTTGGCCAAGCCGGTCCTCGCCCCCTCGCCGACGCCCGCCGTGGACTCCACGAAGCAGGTGGTGGCGGACGAGGACGAGGCGCCGCCCGCCGCGACCGCGATGCCGTCGACGAACAGGACCCGGTTCATGCCGGGCATGTTGCCCTGGGAGTCGGTCAGGCCCGCCTCGTCGCTGATGCCCATGATCGTGCCCATGGCGTCGAAGAAGGTCGAGAGCAGCACGGTGAAGACGAAGAGGATGCCGGTCAGCAGGCCGACCTTGGAGAACCCGCCGAAGAGGCTTACCTGGCCGACGAGCCCGAAGTCCGGGCCGGCGACCGGGTTGCCCGGCCACTTCGGGGTGGTCAGGCCCCAGGACGGCACCGTGGCCACCGCGTTGATGATCATCGCGACGACCGTCATCGTCACGATGGAGATCAGGATCGCGCCCGGCACCTTGCGGACCATCAGCGCGAGCGTGAGCAGCACGCCGAGGACGAAGACCAGGACCGGCCAGCCGAGCAGGTGCCCGTTGCCGCCGAGTTCGAGCGGCACGGTGGTGTGCGCGGCGTCCGGGATGCGCGAGACGAAGCCCGAGTCGACCAGGCCGATCAGCATGATGAACAGGCCGATGCCGATCGCGATGCCCTTGCGCAGGCCGAGCGGTACCGCGTTCATGACCCGCTCGCGCAGGCCGGTGGCGACCAGGATCATCACCACGAAGCCGGCCAGGACGACCATGCCCATGGCGTCGGGCCAGCTCATCCGGGGCGCCAGCTGGAGCGCGACCACGGTGTTGACGCCGAGCCCCGCCGCGAGCGCGATCGGCACGTTGCCGATGACGCCCATCAGCAGCGTGGTGAAGGCCGCCGTGAGCACGGTCGCGGTGACCAGCTGCCCGCTGTTGAGCTGGTGACCGTACATGTCCTTCGCGCTGCCGAGAATGATCGGGTTCAGCACGATGATGTACGCCATCGCGAAGAAGGTCGCGAATCCGCCACGGATCTCACGGGCGATGCTGGAGCCCCGCTCGGAGATCTTGAAGTAGCGGTCCAGGCCGTTGGTCGGCTTGGCGGGTGCCGGCGGCTGAGCTGCGGCGTCGACCTTGTCGGGGGCCGAGGAGGGCATGCGGAACCTCAGTCGTGAAGGGGCGGGGAAACGGCACGTACCCGAACTTCTTTGGACGTTTTAACGAACAGAATGAGTCAGCCGTAAGCCGTTTCAGTATGAATACATAAGTCGAAGATCACCATCTCCGCGCGTAGACCCAAGGGCCGACTGGACCGGCCGCAGGCCGGATTCCCGGGAATAGCCGCGCCCTACACTGATCGCATGGCGAAGTGGACACCGAAACACGAGGCGCCGGAGCCCCTTGAGGGCCCCGTGGTCGCCACCATCACCGGCGGCACGATCCTCTGGTTCGTCCTCTTCCTCGTCCAGCTCCCCTTCTACGGCTGGTTCGACGACCACGGCCACCTGTGGTGGGTGTGGACCTGCCTGGCCGGCGGCGGCCTCGGCCTCATCGGCATCTGGTACGTCCGCGGCCGCGACGCGGCGATCAAGCGGCACGCCGCACAACAGGCGGCCGGCTCCGGACCGGACGCAAGAGCCGAAAGTCAGTAACCCGCGGGACCTGTGTACGGCCAGAGGACCATCCGTCTCCTCCCAGGGTCGGATGTTCGGCCGTCCCGGCAGGTGAAGCGCCCGTTCCCGCCGTACCGTCGAAATCATGACGCAGCGCGCCAAGATCGACGCCGGGGCGGAACTCGACCCCGTCCATCCCATGAAGTGTCCCGCGCCGGCGGGGCGGGCCGGCGGGCTGACGACGGCCGAGGTCGCCGAGCGGGTGGCGCGCGGCGAGGTCAACGACGTTCCGGTCCGCAGCAGTCGGTCCACCGCGGAGATCGTCCGCGGCAACGTCTTCACCCGGTTCAACGCGATCATCGGCGTGCTGTGGGCGATCATGCTGGTCGTGGCGCCGATCCAGGACAGCCTCTTCGGCTTCGTGATCATCGCCAACACCGGCATCGGCATCATCCAGGAGATGCGCGCCAAGAAGACCCTGGACGGACTCGCGGTCATCGGCGAGGCCAAGCCGACGGTGCGGCGCGACGGACGGGCCGCCGAGATCTCCACCTCCGAGATCGTGCTCGGCGACGTCATCGAACTCGGGCCCGGCGACAAGATCGTGGTGGACGGCGAGGCGGTCGAGGCGGACGGCCTGGAGGTCGACGAGTCCCTCCTGACCGGCGAGGCCGACCCGGTCCTCAAGAAGCCCGGCGACAAGATGATGTCGGGCGCCTTCGTGGTCGCGGGCGGCGGCGCGTTCACCGCCACCAAGGTCGGCCGCGAGGCCTACGCGGCTCAACTGGCCGAAGAGGCGAGCCGGTTCACCCTCGTCCACTCCGAGCTGCGCAGCGGCATCTCCACCATCCTCAAGTACGTCACGTGGATGATGATCCCCACCGCCCTCGGCCTGGTCATCAGCCAGCTCGTGGTCAAGGACAACAACTTCAAGGACTCCATCGCCCGCACCGTGGGCGGCATCGTCCCGATGATCCCGGAAGGTCTCGTCCTGCTGACCTCGGTCGCCTTCGCGATCGGCGTCATCCGGCTCGGCCGCCAGCAGTGCCTGGTGCAGGAACTGCCCGCGATCGAGGGCCTGGCCCGCGTCGACGTGGTGTGCCTCGACAAGACGGGCACGCTCACCGAGGGCGGCATGGACGTCACGGAGCTGCGCCCGCTGAACGGCTCGGACGAGGCGTACGTACGCAAAGTGCTCGGCGCGCTGGGCGAGTCCGACCCGCGCCCGAACGCCTCCCTCCAGGCGATCATCGACGCCTATCCGGACAGCGAGGTGTGGCGCTGCACCGAGTCGCTGCCGTTTTCCTCGGCCCGCAAGTACAGCGGCGCCGCGTTCAGCGAGGGTGACGGCGAGAACAGCACCTGGCTGCTCGGCGCGCCCGACGTGCTGCTCAAGCCCGGCGACCCGGCCCTGTCGGAGATCGACACGCTCAACGAGAAGGGCCTGCGCGTCCTGCTGCTCGCCCGCGCCTCCCGCGAGCTCGACGACCCCGACATCGCCTCCGACGCCAAGGCCAGCGCGCTGGTCGTCCTCGAACAGAGGCTGCGGCCCGACGCGGCCGACACCCTGCGCTACTTCGAGGAGCAGAACGTCAAGGCGAAGGTCATCTCCGGCGACAACGCGGTGTCCGTCGGCGCGGTGGCCGGAAAGCTCGGCCTGCCCGGCGCGGCCAACACGGTCGACGCCCGCCAACTCCCCACCGACCAGGCCGAGATGGCCGACGTCCTCGACTCCAACGCGGTCTTCGGCCGGGTCACCCCGCAGCAGAAGCGCGACATGGTGGCAGCCCTCCAGTCGCGCGGCCACACGGTGGCGATGACGGGCGACGGCGTGAACGACGTCCTGGCGTTGAAGGACGCCGACATCGGCGTGAGCATGGGCTCGGGCTCGGAGGCGACGCGAGCGGTGGCCCAGATCGTGCTGCTGAACAACAGCTTCTCCACACTGCCGTCGGTGGTCGCGGAGGGGCGGCGGGTGATCGGCAACATCACGCGGGTGGCGACGCTGTTCCTGACGAAGACGGTGTACTCGGTCCTGCTGGCGGTGTTCGTGGTGTGCTCGCAGGTGGAATACCCGTTCCTGCCACGCCACTTGACCCTTCTCTCTACGTTCACGATCGGCATCCCGGCGTTCTTCCTGGCCCTGGCCCCCAACAAGGAGCGCGCCAAGCCGCACTTCGTGCGCAGGGTGATGCGGTACGCCATCCCCAGCGGGGTCATCGCGGCGGTGGCCACGTTCGTGACGTACATGATCGCGCGGGCGTACTACTCGGGGCCGGGCGAGCTGGACGCCGAGACCAGCGTCACGACGCTGACCCTGTTCCTGGTCTCGATGTGGGTCCTGGCGATCATCGCCCGGCCGTACACGTGGTGGCGGATCGCGCTGGTCGTGTCCATGGGAGTGGCGTTCCTGCTGGTCCTTGCGGTGCCGTGGCTGCAGCACTTCTTCGCGCTGAAGCTGGTGGGGGCGGTGATGCCGTGGACTGCCGTCGGCATTGCGGTGGTGGCTTCGGGGGTGCTGGAGGTGGTGTGGCGGTGGGTCGTACGACGGTGGCCGGACTAGGGGGTTCGCCCACCCGCCCGCCCATTGCGCCGGGTTGGCTGGCCCGAGCTCCTGGGGCTCCGCCCCAGACCCCGGGGGGTTCGCCCACCCGCCCGCCCGTGACGGGAGACTGGAT
>NZ_LGDD01000055.1 GCF_001279695.1 Streptomyces sp. WM6378 | reverse complement strand
AAGCCCTCACGGGCCAGAGGGGACCCAGGAAGACGCTCCGGCGCCCTGCGGTGCACCGCACCGGACGCCGCGACCTGCCCGACCCCGATCCACCAGACACCCCTGGAACGAGGAGAATGCACAAAACGTCACAAACTGCGCTCATTCAGACTAAAAAGACATACCTGGAAGTGGGGACGGGTGCGCCCTGTCCGCCGGCAGCCTCCCGGGGCCGCGGGCGCGACTACAAAAGCGAATGGTGCGGCTCTCGTTGAGCCTGGAGGGTCCCGGGGCAGGCGTGGGCAGTTGAGCGCGTACACGTACGGTCGGTGGTGATCACGTTGTCCCACTGTGTGGAGGAACCGGGATGAAGCAGCTCCCTTTCGGAGCTCTGTGTGCCGCACTCGTGGCGCTCGGGACCGCGTTTGGATTCCTCGCGATCCAGTTGCGCGCGTCCGGCTACGAGCCCCACGTCCAGGGCGCGGCCCTTGCGTCCGTCCTGATGCACTTCACCGCGATCATGACTGCCGTGACGTGGGCCCGAGCCCGCCAAAGCCACTGAACTGAGCTCCTCGACCGCAGCGACGGACGCCAGGAGAAGTGCCCGGCTCCCGTCGCCCGTCCAGGACCCACCGGTCGGGCACCAGCGACGCCGCCGAGCTGCGGGTCGGCTGGACGACGCCTCGGTTCACAGTCGCTTTGCCATTCGGAAGGCGTGCGCGTAAAGACCCGAGCCGTCGAGCAGCGACGTGCCGCCCTCGTCGCCCATGGTGGGGCCGTTGGCGGTCTTGCGGCTGGAGATGAAGCGGTGGTGTCCGGTCGAGTCGATGCCGAGGTAGATACCGACGTGGTCGATCCGGTGTCCCGCGTCCGGGCTCGCGTCGAAGAACACCAGGTCCCCGGGCTGGAGGGCGCTCAAGTCGGAGGCTTGACGGTGGGTGTTGGCGACGATGCGGGCGCCGGGACCGTCCTCGGCCATCATGACGGCGCGACGGGGTAGCCCCTCTCCTGTGGGCTGTTTGAACTCCAGGGGGTATCCCGAGCGGTACCCGTACACCGTTCGGACGAAGCCGGAGCAGTCCACCGAGCCGTAGAAGTCACTCCTGGGTTCGCGATGGCGTCCGTTCGGATATGTCCAGCCGATGCCCAGGTAGTCGTTGAAGTCGGCGGTTGCCTGCCTTTCGTCGCCGTCTCCCAGCGGGCCGTAGGTGGCCGGGCCCGCGTATCGGATGCCGTTGTCGTCGTGCCGGTCGGCTGTGCCTCGGACGTACTGTGTCGCGATGTCCAGTACGTCGGGCCCGCGGTTGGTCAGGGCGGTGCTGAACCAGCTCGTGAACCAGTCCTCGTGCTGTGCGCCGGAGTGCCAAGGACGCGGCGCCAGGCGGACCACGGCGCCTGTGGTGACGGTGGCCGTGGTCGTGGCCGGCTCCGCGAACGTGCGCTCCGGGCCGGTGAACACCACCGTGCGGGCGTCCTCGGTGAGGACGGCCACGGTCCTGCCGTCGGCGTCGCGGGCAATCGTGCGGGGGGTCCCGGCCAGCCGTACGAACTCGTGGCCGTCTTCGTCATGCACGACGAAGACGACCACTGCCAGTGCCACAAGGGCCAGGGCCAGGACAGCGGCCAGGAACGTCGGCCTGTGCCAGAGCTTTCGCAGCCGGTCGGCGGGGGGCTGTGCGTCGGACGCCGTCGGCTGCGCCGTTGGCGGTTGAGTCCTCACCACTGTCACCCCGCCAGGTGGAGCAGGAGCCCGCTGGCCAGGACGGTGTACGTCAGTCCGGTGACGGCTGCTGTGGCCGTAGCGGTGGCCACGACCGGCTGTCGCAGGAACTGGTAGGCGATCAGACCGGGGACGATGAAGCCCAGGGTCTGATGAGTGAACAGCAGCGGGTACTCCTTGAGCAGGAAGAGGGAGAGGGTCATCTGGAGGAACACGCTCAGCAGTACGACGCCGGCGAACAGCCGCTTGCCGAAGAGGATGACGACCTTCCTGGCGGCGGCAGCAGCGGCCCATGTGAGGCAGGTGACGGCGGCGATGAGCAGGATCCTGCGCCAGTCCTGAAGCAGGGTGACGGCCAGCCAGGCCGGGGTGATCATGCCGCCCGGAGAGAGGTTGGTGACCAGATAGCAGCCGAGCCCGAAGAGCAGTCCGATGGCGAGTCCGAGCGTGGCGACCTCGACCGACAGCGGAGCGTTCACCGGACGGCTCGCTGTGCCGGGGCGAGTGATCCCACGTGCTCAAGCAGCCGTTCCCCTTGGCCGTGGATGTTGCCGACCGCCACGAGCGAGGCCGCGCCGCTGACCTGATCGGCGATGGCGCGCCAGATCTGGGCGGGGTCCCGCTGCGGTCCGCCGAGGTCCAGAATCCGCCCGGGCCAGTGGGCCGGGACGGCGTCCCGCGCGGATCTGGTCGGGTGCCCTATGAGCACCAACGTGTCGGTGTCCAGTTCGCGCACGATGCGCCCCATCTGGCCGTTGCGTTCGATCCGGTCCGGGCGGCAGTTGATGAGGGTGATGAAGGGGGGCTTGATCTGACCGGAATCCACCAGGTGGCGGAAGTTCATGACGGTGGACTCCGGGTCATTGGCGGCGAAGATGTTCGCCAGACGAACGGTGCCTTCTTCCGTCTCGTATTCCTCAACGGTCAGTACACCGGGGTCGGGTGGAGCGGCATACATCCCGCGCAGCGCCGACGCCCGGTCCACGCCCAGCCGGGCGGCGACCGAGAGCGCGATCGCCACGTTCTCCTTGAAGGTGGTGTAGCGGAAGCCCGCCATCTCCTCGTCCGAGACCGACTCGGGTTCTGCCACGACGAGTTCACAGTGGCGGCTGGAGGCCTCCAGCTCCAGCAGCGCGCGGCGGTCCTGCTCGGCTGTCACACACACCCCGCCGTCCGGCATGGACCGTGACAACGACCGCGCCACGTCGTCCAACGTCGGGCCCATCTCGTCAAGATGGTCCTCGCGGACGTTGCAGAGCACCCCGATCGTCGAGCGGACCAGCACCTTCTGATTGATCTCCTGGAGCGCCGGCTGGACGGCCATGCATTCCATCACCAGGACATCGGGCCGGACCGCGGCAGCCCGGCGGACGATGCCGATCTGCTCGACGACATTGGCAATGCCGTACTTGCGGTAGACCGGCTCCTCCGTGGCGTCCGGATGGATGAACCGAGCCGCTGTTCCCGTCGTCTTCGCCACCACAGTGAGGTTTCCGCCGCGCAGCGCGCCGGCAGTCAGGCGGGTGATGGAGCTCTTGCCGCGGATGCCGTTGACCAGGATCCGTACCGGGATCCGTGCCAGGTTGCGCTCGTGGCGGCGCCGCTCGGCCACACCTGCCAGGAAGAGCGCCAGCAAGGTGAGTGTGAAGACGGTGTACAGATAGAGGATCATCACGGCACCTTTCGGGACACGACAGCAGGAACCCTGCGGTCATGCGCGGCTCTCGCCGTCGCCTCGGCGGCCATGCCGACCCGGATCCGCTCCAACGCCCGGGCCACCAGCCCCAGTTCGTCGTACCGGCGGACCTCCACGACATCGCGCAGATCACCGTCGGCCACGCGCTCCGCATCGCGCACGAGGCGGCGCAGCGGGCGCAGCCACATGACGTACAGCCACCCGAACAGGCCGAGGGTCACCACGGCCAGCACCTGGGCCAGCAGCAGGGCCTGGTCCCGGGCCCGGGTCTCGGGCAACAGGACGGTGTTGACGCTGCGGGCGGTCACCACACTCCACGACGGGCCGGGATGCTTCCCGCCGCCTATGGGCGCGCCCGCGACGATCTCCCGGGCGTCCGCGCTGCCGTCGCCCATCGACACCACCGGCCTGTCGGTACGTGCCGCACGGCGCAGTTCCTCTCGCGCGAGGGGCTGAAAAGCCGTGAAGCCTGCCGTGGAAGCGAGTACTTCCCCTTTGGTGTCGACCACCCATGCGGTCGCCGGCTGGACGGCGTCGAATGCGTTTCGCAGCTTGGCGAGGTCGTACTCGGCGACGGCGATCGCCCGGTCGTTGTTCCCGTAGCTGAACGGCGCGTACTGCACGACTACCGGCACCTTGTCGATGCGGACCGCCTCGCTGCTCCCGGCGTTCGCAGGTCGTTCGGGAACCTGGTCCGGGTGCGCGGCCGCCCCGGCGTGGGCGAGCACCCGTCGCTGCGCATCCAGGACGTAGACGCTGCGGTAGCGCCCGTAGCGCTTGTTGAAGTGCTTGACCTGGCTGTCGAACTTGGCCGGTTCGGACCCCAGGGTGAGGCCTTCCGCGAGCTGGGCGAGGTCCAGCTCGGCGGCCCGAAGGGCGCGCCGCACGTGCTGGGCCGCTCCGGTCGTCACCGCCTGCTGGCCGTCGAGTACGGCTGTGGGGACGGTGACGCCCCGTTCGAACCGGCCACCCGCGGCCAGCACGGTCCCCGCGACCGTGAGCAGCGCCAGCAGACCGCATGTCCAAGGCAGCCACACCGAGGAGGCGAGCCTGCGGGTGCGGCCGGGGCGAGATGCGGAGATCCCGCTCACCGGGCCACCTCTGATTGCGAGTCGAGTATGGTCCGGACACAGGGCAGCACTTGTCAATCCCCTCCCGTTTCAGCGGTGTTGGGGTTTTCGGCCCTGTAGGAGGATCCCGGGAAGTTCCTGAGGTTTTGATGAGGCGGGGGGCGACTATCCTGACCGCCGTGCGCATACTGGTTGTCGAGGACGAGGGTGATCTGCGGTTCGCGGTGGTCGCGGCACTGCGCAATGACGGACTGGCCGTCGACGGAGTCCCGGACCTGCCCGCCGCGGACGAGGCCCTGTTCGTCACCCGCTACGACTGCGTGGTGTTCGATCGGATGCTGCCGTCCGGGGATGCAGTCGGCTACGTGCAGCGCCTTCGTCAGGCAGGCCGGACGGAGCCCGTACTGTTCCTCACGGCCCGCGACACGGTCGCCGACCGCGTCGCGGGGTTCGCCGGCGGTGGCGACGACTATCTCGTAAAGCCTTTCGCGATGCCCGAGTTGGTGGCGCGTGTGCACTCTCTGTGCCGACGCGCGGAGGTGGTGCGTGCGCCGGTCCACCAAGTCGCCGACCTTGAGATCGACACTGCGCGACGCCAGGTCCGCCGCCGCGGTGTGCTCTTGGTGCTGACCCGTAAGGAATTCGCCGTCCTGGAGCTTTTGGCAACCCGGTTGGACCAGGCAGTGCCTCGCGGCGAACTCATCGAGCGCTGCTGGGACGAGATGGCCGAGCCGAACTCGAACGTCGTCGAGGTGCTGGTCTCCCAGTTGCGCCGCAAACTCGGTGACCCGTTGGTGATCCACACGGTCCGGGGTGTGGGGTACCAGCTGGCCTCGACCGGCAGCGGCGGATGACGGCCGAAGCCCGCATCCGCACCCTTCGTTGGCGACTCACCGCACTGTTCACCCTGACCAGCCTCGTCGGCCTGGTCGGGCTTGCGGTGTTCGCCCTTCACAGCGACACCGCCGCCTCACGCCGTCAGCTCGAAGCGACCATGGACCTGCAGGCCGACCACGCCGTCAGTCTGATCGACTACGACGACAACCGTCGTCTCGATCTCCAGCCCCTGATCGACACCGTGGAGAGCGACTGCCCGCCACTGACCGTACTGTCCGGCACGGCCGACCACTTGACCGTGGCCCGTACGCCGCCGCGGCCATGCGTCCCCATCGCACCCGATGACGTTCATACGGTCGCTGTGGCCGCGCTGCGCCATGGCTCGGCGACCTGGGCCGACACACGAACGCCGGACGGGGACCCGGTGCGGCTGCTCGCCACCCCTTTCTCCGGGCCGGACGACAGATCCTGGGGCGGAGCACTGGTCACCGCCGTCGACACCGCCGACAGCGAGGCCGAACACCGCCAGCTGGTCACTCTCCTGACGGTGGGTTGCGCGGTCCTGGTGTCGCTGTCGGCCATGGCCGGGCACCTGCTGTCCGGCAGGGCGATCCGCCCGGCGTTGACCGCTCTCCGCCAGCAGGAGGCGTTCCTGGCCGATGCGGCCCACGATCTGCGCACTCCCGCCGCTTCCCTGCGCGCCCTCGCCGAGACAGCCCGTGACGACGACACCCTGCGCGGCGAGGCGCTGGACCGCACGGTACGCCTGGCGAGCCGAATGAGCGACCTCATCGACGGGCTGCTCACCCGCGCCAGGCTCATGGCCGGCGTCGCCACCGTCGCCCGCGAGCCCCTCCGCCTCGACCAACTCGTCGAGGCAGTCGTCGACGACACCGCCACCCACGGGCACCACGTGACGGTCCTGACCCAGCCGACCGTTGTTGTGGGCGATCCCGACCTGCTGCGTCGGGCGCTCGCCAACCTGCTCAACAACGCCCTCGCCCATGGCCATGCCCCAGGACAACGAGCCGAAGTCGAGCTCACCGTCTCGCCGGAGGGCACCGTCACCATCGACGACGCGGGCCCGGGAATCCCTCCCACCCTGGCCGGCTCGCTGTTCGAACGCTTCCACAGCACCTCCGGATCGACCGGCCTGGGGTTGTCCATCACCTCCTGGGTCGCCCACACCCACGGCGGCACACTGACCGTCGAGACCAGCCCACGAGGTGGCGCCCGCTTCGTCCTCCGCCTCCCCGGCCACACCAAGCACCTCCCGTGAAAGAGCGATCGAAGTCTTCTGGCTGCCGCGGCCGCCATGACATCGTGATCGCCATTCTCCTGGTCCACGATCACCCCGCCCCGGCCCCTCCTCAACAACACGACCGGCCGGAACACAGCCGAAATCGGCGTTTCTCACGCCGTGGTGAGCACTGAAGTCCGCGTCGGGTGACTGCCGGGTCAGCCATGAGCCATGCACGAGAGAGGTTCTCGGCCTCGGCGTGAGCACGAGGCGGGCAAGAGCCCCGCTCCTTCTCCCGAGTACTTCTGCCTGGCGTCCGCACGCGGCGCCCGCAGTGGGAGCCGGGCAAAGATCTGCCATGAGCACCGTCGTGCACTCGTCGGGACGAGAAGCAGCGGCGTGACCTGGGCCAATCCGGTGTCGTTGACCCGGCTATGAAGAAGATCAGCGCGCTCGCCGCGCTCACCATGGCGGGTCTCGCGCTCGCCACCTCAGCCCACGCCGACGACGGCACCGACTTGGGCCGCGGCATCAACGTCGCCAGCCACCAAAGCCCCTTCACTGCCAGTGTCTGCAAGCAGGCATTCGCACTCGTCCCGGTGGCCGCACCTTGGACCAGCGACGCGGTGAACGACGCCTGCAACAACCGCGAGCACATCCACCGCGGACACAGCTAGCCGACAATTCCGAGTTCTGTGTCGGGTCGGCAGAACTCGCAGGCGCGGAAGAACCTGCGGCCCTTGTAGTCGGCCGGCGCCCCTGCCACCCGTCAACGCGGAATGGGCGCCGGCCACATGCACGCCCGGGCCCTCGGAAGCCGTCAGCATTCCTCACGCCCCTCCGATGCGCTGCGGGTGAGGCCCTGGAGGCCGACGACCCGCAGCAGTTCGAGCCGCTCGATCTCCTACTTCCTCTCGTCGGCCTCGGGCCGAGAGCGCGCCCACAACCCAGCCCTGAGCGATGCAGTGGGCGGAGAACCGTGGCAATTCACCGGCACAGCCGCGCGATCAGCTCCTCTCGGCAGGTCACCCCGGTCCTGCGGTAGATGGCCTTGAAGCGGTCGTTGACCGTGTGGGGCGACAGGCCCAGGCGGCGGGTGATCTGCTTTGCAGGCAGTCCTTCGAGCGCCAGCTCCAGCACGCCGCGCTCCCTGCGCTGGTGCCCCGCGCAGTGGATGCAGCGGCAGCCGCCGCACGAAGCGCTTGGCGGCCTCGATCGGCGCAGCCACCAGAAGCTGAGCGGTGCCACGTCCACCGCCCGACCCGTCTCGTGTCCCTCGGCTCAATGGATGTCCACCGCTGCGCCCAGGTTGGGGCGCAAGGGCGTAGCGGGGACGGTCCGAGGCGGCGGGGTCAGTTCAGGCCGACGGCGGCCAGCGCGGTGGTCCAGTCGGTGGCGATCGCCTGGCGTGCGTCGTCGAGGGGGACCTGTCCGTTGCAGACGGCGGTCTTGAGGCGGTTCTCGACGGTGTCCTTGTTCCCCGCGGTCTTGCCGCCGGTGCTGTAACGCGGCTCGGGCCACAGGTTCTTCGGGTCTCGGGGTGCGCCGCCCAGCTCCAGCGGGACGAGGTGGTCCTCCTCGTAGTCGGCGGTGCTGGTGTCGCTGTAGCCGTACGCCGCGATCTGCTGGACCTTCAGCGGGTTCGTGTACGACGTGGGCGGGCGCACGGTGGACGTCCAGCCCGACACACAGATCGTCGACCCGATCGTGGCTTGGGTGACGTCGGGGTTGTAGGCGCCGGGCTGACAGACCGGGTCGGGCAGCGGCAGGTACGACTGCGAGCACGACGCCGAAGCCACGACCGAGGTGGGGGAAGTCGCGGTGGCGTGGGCGGCGCTGGCCGTGCCGACGGTCAGCGCACCGGCGGCGAGGGTGAACACGCCCAGGGTGGGGGCGAGTCGGCGTATCGCATACATGTGGGGGTCTCCGTCGCATCAGAGCCCGGCCGGGTTGCCGGGCAGCTGACGGCATGACACCAGCCGCAGGATCTATGCGGGTAGATCCTGGAGGTGAACAACGGGCAACGTGCGCAATCGTTGCCCACCCATGGACGTCCCATGACCAGAAAATCAGGGCTCCTTGGTGGCCTGGCGACCCGGCGTCCCTCGATCGGGGCCAGTTGGACCCGCGGAAGACAACACGGTCCAGAGAAGGGTAGAAACGTCGCGACACCATCGCCGTCCAGTCCGGGAGTTGCCGTGACCGTGCGCCGTCGTCCGACCGTCACCACCGCAGCCATCGCTGCCTGCCTGCTCGCCGTTGCCGGCTGTTCCACCGGCAAGAGCGCCCCCGACACCAAGCACCCGGCATCCAGCCGAGCCGGCTCCCCCGGCACCGCGACCGCACCACCCGCGGACGGTGCCCCCCGGGCACTGCAGAACGGACCCGGGCCGCAGACGAAATACACCGTCCAGGGCCAGCCCGCCCCCGGCACCTGCAAATACCGGTACACCACGGACAAACAGCCCCTGCCCGACCCCAAGTGCACGCCCGGCGCGCTGAACCCCAAAGTGACACAGCAGAACCTGGCCTCCACCGTCTGCAAGTCCGGCTACACCGGCACGATCCGGCCCCCGGTATCCGTCACCGGTCCGGAGAAGACCGCAAACGCCAAGTCGTACGGGTACACCGGACCCATGGGCGACGGCGAATACGATCACCTCATCTCCCTCGTCCTCGGCGGAGACCCCGACGACCCCCGCAACCTCTGGGTCGAACCCCCCTCGCCCGATCACAAGCCCGGCGCCGGCCCCAACAATCCGAAGGACGTGGTGGAGTCCAAACTGTCGAAGGCGGTGTGCTCAGGGAAAGTCCAACTCGCCGCCGCGCAGAGCGCCATCGCCACCGACTGGACCACCGCACTGGCCAAAGTCGGACTCCCGTAGCAGGAACAGAGGCCGCCAGAGCATGGCCAGGCCCAATCACCCGTATCGCCAGTCCGAGTGGCCGGGGTCGTGTGGCGATACGGGCCGGACACGCCCCGGACACCCACCTCTTAGAGGCCCTAACAGAAGTGGTTGTTGACGTGACTGTCGGCTTGGCTGTTCGTTGGTGTGGGTGTGGGGAAGAGACAGTCGCGGCCGTGGATCGTGT
>NZ_LGDD01000054.1 GCF_001279695.1 Streptomyces sp. WM6378 | reverse complement strand
CTTGCGGCCCGCCACCCGCATCGCCGAATCGCCGCGCCCGATGCCGCAGACCGTCCGGTTGCCGTACATGTCGTTCAGGGTGGCGAAGGTGGAGGCGGTCGTTTCGAGCGACCTTGTCCCCGGAGCCGTCACCATCGGGCCAACGAGTAGCTGCTCGGTGTGGTCCAGGATGCGGCTGTAGATCACGAAGGGCTCCTGCCAGAGCACCGCCGAGTCGAAGGTCCAGCCGTAGCGGAACCCGTTGTTCTCCGCGCGCCGCATCAGATCCACGACGGCCGAGGCGGGCGGGTCGGTCTGCAGAACAACGCCGAAATCCATACGTACACTCCTTGATCACGTGCCCCGCCTTCCCCGTCAGCATCTGCCAGGGCCCATGTGCACAGGAAGTCCGGATCACGCCGAACCCGTCCATGTTCGCTGCCATGAACTGGCGCGTTCGTGTCGAGCCCGCCGAGCACTCGCGGCCGAGCGCGGCCAGGTGGTGCTGCCGTTCCACCTGGCCGGCCGCACCGGACGAACACGCACATCCGGTCAGGGCGCAACTGCCCGCCCCGGATGCGATCGAGCGGGCGGGCCTTCGCGCCACTGCGCCGTATCCGTACTGTCCTTGCCCCTCGTGGAGCGGGTCAGACGGCAGAGCGACGGCCAGACGAAGAGGACGACGGGGTAGATGGCGTAGCCGACGCGGGTGGCGGGGGACAGGGCTATGGCCAGGGACAGGCCCCAGCCGAGCCGGTGGGCCGCGGCAGCCGCGGTTCGCGGCGGACGGATGAGGAGCGAGGCTGCGACGGCCACGGCGCTCACGGCGATGAGTGCCACGGCGACGCTCTTGCCGTGCGGCAGTGTGGCGACGAGCAGATGCCCCAACAGCGGGCTCTCGGCCGATGACGTCGTGGCGCTCAGCCCGAACGGGTAGAGGACGACGTTCTGGTAGAACCCGGCGGGGTCGACCAGGAGCGGGGGCAGCACGGCGAGCGCGCCGACTCCCGTCGAGACGACGACACACTTCGCCGCCGGGCGTCGGCCGCCGGAAGCCATCAGCAGGGAGGCAACTACGGGAATGGCCGGCCACGCGGTCCACTTCAACGACGCCGCCACACCCAGCGCCACACCGGAGAGGCCGGGGCGCCCGCGATGCGCACACGCCAGAGCGAGCAACAGGAGCCCGACCACCGGCGGATCCACGCCACCGAAGGCAAGGGGAAGAGCGACCAGTGGGCATGCCGTGAGCCACAGCACTCCTGTAGCCGTGGTGGAGCCACGTTCGTAGCGACACACCCCTTGCATCGTCACGCGCATGGCACCGATGGCCGTGGCCAGATAACCGACGAGACACCACAGCCGGGCACTGGTGAGCATGCTGTCCCCGAACAGCACACGCGGCAGCCCGAAGAGTGTCATTCCCGGCAGGTACGGATTGAAGTCCGGCACCTCAACGGGGTGGTGGAGATAGGGAGTGCCGGAGGAGGTCAGAAGGTCGGCTCCTCGCTCGACGACTCCCACCTCCATCTGCTCAAGGCCGGCGACCGTCAGCCACACCAGCGGCACGGCCACCGTCCCGATGACGGCGATGAAACCGGCGAGGTGTGGCCAGCGCACGGGCGACCTGGCCGCCGCCAGGCTCGCGCACGCATAGCCCACCGTGGCGATGAGACCCCACGTCTGCTGTGAGGTGTGGACGGGTGATGCCAGGCCAACGACCAAAGCCGCTATGGCACTTGTCGCCAGTGCGGGCCAATCCCATCGCCGGTACTTCGCGCGGAGTCCTGGGATGGAATGGGCGATGTCGGTTGCCTGTCGGGATATGCGCATCAGCATGAGTGGCCAGCCGTTCGTGAGCACCCGAGCCAGTGGCAGGGGCCATCTCGGCTGTGTCGGGCAGGAGCGGTTCATGGGTGCGGGAGACTATACACAGGATGTATACGCACTATGTATAGTGGCGCCATGTTCATCCGCTCCATCCACCTCATGTCGCCCCTGAGTAACTCTTCGCCGGGGGTGCCACCGGGTTCTCCGCCGCTCGGGAGTCGCGCAACACCGCCTCGATCTCGGCGAGTTGGACGCGATGGCCCCAGTGGCTTGAAGGCCGCTGCAGAAGAGGTGCGCCAAGAGGTCCCACCGGCCTGGCCTCGAACGGCGCGTACGAAGGGGTGCGTAGCGACCAAACTCGTCAACGGCGGCGGCCCTGAGGATCAAGGGCGCGGTCATGGCCGTACTTGCCGTACGACAGGGCCCGGCGAACGGGCTCGACGAGTTCATCCAGGCAGGCCAGTACATGGCCGACCGAAAAGACCAGCTCACCAACAACCACGTCGCACAGGTCCAGTGCCCGATCAACGAAGCAGACGGCGTTCTTGTTGCACGGCCTGCCCGCCGTCGCGATCGCCACCGCGACTCGCCGCACCGGTCGTCTACGGTGCCCTGGGCCGGCCCCTGATGGTCCGGCAGCCGGACCGCTCCCAACGTGACGGCAACCGGGCCAGCCGGGTTCCGCTCCAACGAGGCGAACGACCTCTAGTTGGTGTTCACCTTGACGGTGAACAGCGACAACAGTCCGGACGTCACTTGCATCCTGTGCGACGGCGTTGGCCGGGTCCGCCAGACTCAGGCCCCGCGCCGGGACGGCGGCCGGAGCCTCAGCGACGACGCGTGGCCACGGCAACGTGTCTCACGATCTTGTCTCTTTGCCGGCCTCGTGACGTCTGTGGGCGGGGGAGGGGTCGGCTTGCTCGTCGGAATGGTGAGGGAAAGGATCGACGGGCCGTGTCGGCGCCATTGGCCGACGGCGCACAACAAGGGCGAGGTGGGGCGGGATGAGCGAGCACGGCCGACGGCGGCGGCGCCGTACGGTGGACCGGGTCGTGTGGATCTTGGAGGCCGCCGCGCGGGCGCCGGGTGGGGTGACCGTGGCCGAGTTGGCGCGGACGGCCGGGGTGCCGACTTCCCCGACGGGTCGCTCTACGCCGATCTGCGTGGGTTCAGCGACACCTCGGACCCCGAACCGGCCGAGCTGCTGCGGGAGTTCCTCGTCGCTCTCGACGTTCCACCCTGCCGGATGCCCAAGTCGGCGGACGCCGCCGGTGTCCTCCGCTCGCTCACCGCCGAACTGCGCCTGCTCGTCGTCCTCGACAACGCCCGTACCTCCGCCCAGGTGCGCCCGCTGCTGCCCACGGGACCCGGCTGTGTCACCGTCGTCACCAGCCGTGCCCGCCTCACCGGTCTCGTCGCCTCCGACGCCGCCCGCGTCCTCGCCCTCGACGTCCTCGCCACCGACGACAGCGTGGCCCTGCTCACCCGCGTCCTCGGCGAGCACCGCACCGCCGCCGAGCCCCAAGCGGCCCGCCGCACAGCCGAGTTGTGCGGCGGGCCGCCCGCTCGCACTGCGGGTCGCCGCCGCTCGGCTCGTGGAACTCCCCGCCCTCGGCCTCGCCTCCCTCGCCGACCGGCTCGCCGACGAGCGCCAGCGGCTCGCGTTGCTCGCCGCCGAGGACACCGGCGTCGCCTCCGCGCTGCGGCTCACCGCCGCCCACCTCCCCGCCGACGCCGCGCAGCTGTTCACCGCGCTCGGCCATCACCCGGGCACGCACGTCGACCGGTTCAGCGCCGCCGCGCTCGCCGGCACGCCCTGCCGGATGCGGCCCGCGCCCTCGACCGCCTGGTCACCGCGCACCTGCTCACCGAGACCGCCCCCGGCCGCTACGTCCTGCACGATCTGGTCCGGCTCCACGCGCGTGGCCAGAGCCACGACCCGGCCGCCCGCACCGCGGCCCGGCTGCGCCTGTACGACCACTGCGTGGCGACCGCGCTGTCCGCGTCCGAGGCCGCAGAACCCGGCGGGGAGCCCGCCTTCGTACAGCCCGATGACTTTCAACAGCCGCCCACCGTACGGGACTTCACCAGCCGCGAGGAGGCGCTCGGCTGGTTCGCCGCCGAGCGCGACGACCTCGCCCTGATCGCCGCTGCGGCCCGCGTCGAGGACCGGCCCGAGCGGGCCTGGCGGATCGCCGTGACCCAGTGGCCGCTCGTGGTCTGGCGGGTCCTCGCCGACTGGGCGCCCACCCTGGAGGCCGCCCTCGCCGATGCCCGCGCCTGCGCCGACCCCTATGCGGAGGCCCGCGTCCTGACCCTGCTCGGCTGGGTGCTCGCCGAGGAGGGCCGCACCGCCGAGGCCGTCCGGCACCTGCGCGTCGCGCCCGAACTCGCGGCCCGCGCAAGCGACGTACTCGGCGAGGCCACCGCCCTGGTCACCCTCGCCGCGGCTCTCCCCGACGACGAACCCGGCGCCGCCGAAACGGCCTGCACCCGAGCCCGCGCCCTCGCCACCGAGGCCGACGACGCGCACACCCGGATGCTCGCGCTCCAGCAGGAGATTGACAGGTCGACGGCGACGACAGCGAGGTTGGGGGTGAGGTGCTGGACGCAAGGCGGGCGGGTCCCGCCAGGCCGGGGTGCAGGTTCGAGGTGGGTGCCGGTACTCCACCGCCACGTTCGGCGTATTCGTTCGTTACAGCCGGTGTGATTTCTTCAGGGGGGTTGAACGATGCCGGTGGATGATCTCCTTCTGCGGGTGCGTGATGTACGCAAGCGTTATCGGCGGCGCGCTGTGCTGTGCGGAGCGAGTCTGGATCTGTCGGCCGGTCGTCTGGTGGGGATCGTCGGGGAGAACGGGGCGGGGAAGAGCACCCTGCTGCGGATCCTGATGGGGGATCTGGCCATGGACAGCGGGACGGTGGAACGCTGGGGACATGTGGGCTATTGCCCACAGAAGACGGTTCTGCATGAAGCCTTCACCGTCGACCAGCACCTGCGCTTCTTCCAGGTCGCCTACGGCCTGGACAGCCTCGACCGGGCGCTGGAACTGCTGGAAATGTTGAACTTCGCCGACTACCGCCATGCCCGTCTGGGAACGCTAAGCGGCGGAACCCGGCAGAAGCTGAATCTGACGCTCGCCCTGATGCACGATCCGCAGGTGCTGCTCCTGGACGAGCCCTACCAGGGCTTCGACTGGGAGATGTATCTGCGCTTCTGGGAAGTGGCCGGTTCGTTGAGGGACCGCGGCCGTTCGGTCCTGGTGGTCTCTCACCTGGCCTACGACACCGAACGCCTGGATGCTGTGTACCGGTTGCACGGCGGGGTGTTGAAGCAGGCGCAGCGCGCGGCCGTCGGCGCTGGGACCGGTGGCGAGTGAGCCGGACCTGGCTGTGTTTCGGCACAGCGGTGCGCTTCGCTGTCCTTGAGCAGGTGCGCAACCGCCTGGCACTGGTATTGGTGGTGTTCTTCATTCCTTTGTGGCTCACACTCGCCTACACCGTGAGCGCCAGGACACCCGTGCCGTTCTTCCTGCGCGCGGCCGACCGAACGATCACCGTCGACGGCAACATTTTCATCCAGCTCACCGGAGCGATGCATTCCCTCGCTCTGATCATCGGCTTCATGATGTTCCTCGCCACATCCCAGTCCGCGGACTTCGACCGCCGCCTGCTGAGGGCCGGCTATCCGCAGCTCTGCCTGGTACTGGCCAAGTACGCGACGCTGCTCCTCACCGCAGCTGCCGTCGCTCTCTATGCCACCGTCTGGATCCGGGTCTTCTGGCAGCCCGAACGGCTGGGGCTGCTTGCTGCCGCACTGTTCGTCGGTTCGCTGATCTACGGTGGCGTCGGCGTCATGCTCGCCGCCGTACTGCGCAGTGAACTCGCCGGAATGTTCCTGATCATCATGGTCAGCTTCCTCGACGTGGGGTTGCAGAACCCGATCGCCAATCCGGCGGCCGGCAATCCTGCGTTGCGTTTTCTGCCGACCTACGGTGCGATGCAGTCCGCCGCCACCGCTGCACGCCTCAACGTGCTGCCCTGGTCCTACCTCGCCCTGGGACTGTGCTGGGCGCTCACCATGGCGGCCATCGGCATGGCGTCGTTCGCGGTCCGCAACCGGCACTGCTCCCGTGGCAACGGCCGCGCCACCGGGCTCGCTGGACCGACGCTCTGCGCGCCGGGCGCCCTCATGAAGGGGCCGCCAACACCATGAGGGACAGCGATGTTACTGGCGCACCCGCCCCCTCGGGTTCCCGCGCGCCAGCACCGCGCTCCGGCCGCCGACTGCTGCACCCGCGCCCGGTACCTCCAGCGGGCACTCGACGGGTACCGCCATCGCCACCAGCCATCCAGCACCATCGCCGAGCTGCCACCCGCCAGCCGGCAACGAGTGCGGTGACCACCCACGCGCCCCCGGCGGACTCGGCACCCGACGCCCGCACGCGCGCCGCCACCGGAGTCTCCGCATTGCTCGCTCCCACCCCCGTCTTCACAGCGGGACTCCTGGGCATGGGATGGTTCGGGCACGGGGCTGTCGGAGCAGGCTGGGGCGCGGCGACAGCTCTGTTCTGCGCGGCCGGCCCGCAGATCGTTGTGCGCCGGGGCCTGCGGCGCGGCGCCTGGAGCGATCTGTCCGTACCGCGGCGGCGACAGCGCCTCCTCGTCCTGCCGGTCGCCATGGCATCAGCCACCGCCGGGCTGCTACTGCTGCTCACGCTCGACGGCCCACGTGAAATGGCAACCGCGGTGCTGGCCGCAGTAGTCACAGCGGTCGCGGTCTTCGCCGTCACCACGGTATGGAAGGTGAGCGTGCACGCCGCCGCTTGCGCCGGAACGGCGACAGTCCTGGCCTTGGCCCTGGGACCGTGGTGGACACTGTGCGGCCCGCTGGTGGTGCTCACCGGCTGGTCCCGCATCACTCTGCGCGAACACTCCCCCGCACAAGTCATCGTCGGCGCGGTCCTGGCATCGGCAACAGCCCTTACGACGTTCGCCCTTCGCCCGTGAGGAGTTGTCCTTACGTCTTCGACGGCAGGCATGCCCTGACGGCTCGGGCCAAGAGCGCTTGACAGGATGTCAGGTCGCCCGGCCCGGAGCCTTCCGCGTGTGCGCCGTGAACCTCCGTTGGGGTGCGGATCTGAAGTGAGTTCCGTGGTGCGCGACCCGCTCGCGGGCCCCGGCAAGATGGTCGAACGGAAATCCCGGGATGAGGCGGCGGCGTCCGGTGGATGTCGTGTGGCGGTCAGGGCCGTGCAGGGCCGCAAGGTTGACGCGTTGTGCGGTTGCCGGCCCGTGGTGGTGTAGCTATACCGGATTGGTCCGGCGGGCGCGGAACCGGTCGGCCCTGTGCCCGGGTTGCCATTCGAGGGACGATGCATGAGCCTTCACCGCACCACGCAGGATGGCGTGGCCAGGGCCGCAGCCGCGGTGCTGTGCCTGGCTGTCGCCTGGATACACATCAAGGACCAAGGCGGCTTCCCAGGCGACAAGACGCCCCACTACGTTGCCATCGGTTACTACATTCTCGAAGGCGCCGGTGCCCTGGGGGCCGCACTTCTGCTGGCGGGATGGCGGACTCGGCTGTATCCGGCCGACTGGCTGCTGGCGACGGCGGTCGCGGCCGGTCCCCTCCTCGGCTACGTGCTCTCCCGAGGGCCAGGACTCCCCAACTACGGCGACGACAAGGGCAACTGGACGGAGCCCCTGGGCGTGGCCAGCCTCGGTGTCGAGGGCACCCTGCTGCTCCTTGCCATCATTGTGCTGGCGATGTCCCGCAGAGCGGCACGCGCCCCCGAACCGTGATGTCCGCGTCTCTCGGTAGGCGGCGGGGCCCTTCAGCCTGTGCCCCCATGGGGCTGAGGCGGTTGGACAACGGGGACCCGGGACGAACGTTCCGTCACCGGCGGGGTTGTCGGCCATCCGTCCCGGGCCTCGCCACGGTAGAGGAGATCCGGCCGGGCGCGGTGGGCTCGCGGTGGCGCTGCCGCCGCGGCCGCCCGCGCCCATGCCGCAACGGTGTGGGCCCACAGCCCGTGCTGCTGCGAGGTGGGGTGCGTAACCATGGTGGCCCTCGAATCCTGGACGTAATGTCTGCGTAACCCCGAAGTCGCACACCGGCATTCGAAGCAGGGCACGGCCGCACTTTCCCCTCCCCACTCGTCGCGATCATCCAGGTGGCACGATGAACCCCGCTTCCTCCTCACCCGTACCGCGCCGCTCGGCTCACCTCCCCCGGCCACGGCACACCTCCGCAATGGTGCTGGTCATGTCCCTGATCGCCGTGGTCCTCGGGTTCTCCCCGGCCCCGGCGCAGGCCGCGAGCCTGCAGCAGGTCACGAGTTTCGGCTCCAATCCCGGCAACCTGCAGATGTTCCAGTACATCCCCGACAACCTGCCGTCCGGCGCGCCGCTGGTCGTCGCCCTGCACGGCTGCACCCAGAGCGCCGACGACTACTACAGCCACTCCGGCTGGCCCAAGTACGCCGACATGTACGGCTTCGCACTCGTCTTCCCGCAGACCACCAGCTCCAACAACGCCAACTCCTGTTTCAACTGGTACCAGTCCTCCGACTACACCCGCGGCCAGGGCGAGGCACTGTCCGTCAAGCAGATGGTGGATTACGCCAAGTCCCGCTACGGCAGTGACCCCAGCCATGTGTACATCACCGGGCTGTCGGGCGGCGGTGCGATGACCTCGGTCGTGCTCGCCGACTATCCCGACGTGTTCGCGGGCGGAGCGATCGACTCCGGCATACCGGCAGGTTGCGCGACCGACCTCTCCAGCGGTCTGACGTGCGAGTACGGCGCGGTGGACAAGACACCTCAGAAATGGGGCGACGCGGTCCGCAGCGCCTCCGGCAACTGGGGCGGACCCTGGCCGCGCGTCGCGATCTGGCAGGGCACCGCCGACAGCACGGTCAATCCGGCCAACGCCACCGAGGAACGCGACCAGTGGACCAACATCTGGGGCATCGGCCAGGCCCCGTCCTCGACCATGAACCTGCCCGGGGGCACCACGCAGGCCGTGTACAACGACGCGGGCGACAAGCCCGCGGTGGAGACCTTCACCGTATCCGGCATGGCGCACGGCCTGGCGGTCAGCCCTGGATCCGGTACCGACCAGTGCGGCAGCACCGGCACGTACTACCTCAACTACATCTGCTCGTCCTACTGGACCGCGAAGTTCTGGGGCCTCGATGCCTCCGGCACCGGCGGCCTCCCGGCACCCGCCGACCTCGCGGTCACTGGCACGACCGACACCACCGCGTCGCTCTCCTGGTCCTCTGTGAGCGGAGCAGCGTTGTACAACGTGTATCGCGACGGTGGCAAGGTCGCATCGGTCAGTGGCACGTCGTACACCGACAAAGGGCTCAACACCGGCACGACGTACGCCTACACCGTCGCCGCCGTGGACGCCGCCGGCAAGGCCGGCGCCCAGCCGTCGGCGGTCTCGGCCACCACCACCGGGCACCGGTCGCAGTGCTTCACGGACAACAACTACAACCAGGTCGCGGCGGGCCGCGCCCACCAGAGTCTCGGCAACGTCTACGCCAACGGCTCCAATCAGAACATGGGCCTGTACAACCTCTACACCACCCACACCCTCGAAGAGACCTCGTCCGGCTACTACGTGATCGCTGACGCCGGCTGCCCGTCCTGACCGCCGCGCCGCGGAGACATCGAGCGGGCCGCACAAGCCGCGGTGCCTGGCGTGGGGACGAACATCACGGCTCCGCGGACTCCTTACCGAGACCGTGAGCTCTTTTCGATCTGGCGGTCTGGGCCACGAGTTGGACGGTCCTGCGTAACGACGAAGCTCCTGGCAGCACGGTGTCATGACCAAGATCCACCGTGCTGCCAGGCGCCTCGCGTGCTTGTCTGCCCGTCCTCGATCGGCCTGTCCAGCCGCACCCTGCAGTACCTGACCGGACAACTCGCCTTCCGAAGGCGGGAAATCGGTAC
>NZ_LGDD01000053.1 GCF_001279695.1 Streptomyces sp. WM6378 | reverse complement strand
GCTCTTCAGGCACCAGTTCTGGGAGCGGCTGATGGTGAACGTCGGGATCGTCCTGGTGTTCGCGGCGTTCTATTTGAGGTTCCTGAAGGGTTCATGAGCCGCAGCTGCCGCACTGCGGTCCACCCGGCGGGCGGGTGATCCACCCCCGGGAGGGTCCACAGGCGCAAGGACCTGGCGCGCCTCTGCTCCGCCCTCGCGAGCAGACGATCGCGCAGCTGCATCCCGGAGTCGGGCAGGGAGATCCTGCCGCGTGGTCAGGGTATGGGTGCGTCGGCCGCCGGGTCAGGCCGAAGCCGGGGCTCGAGGAAGGTAGCGGGCGGAGCGTCGGCCGCGGAGCGCGGCTCCCGACGCGGATGTGCCGGCTCGGGAGAACTGAAGGAAGGCGTGTCGCTGCCCAAGGGACTGCGTGGGTCTGTGGTCACCCGCCCAGTCTCCCCCACCGGCACACCTGACCCAACAGTCAACGGGGCATGGCCGACCGCTGCCCTCCGTATCTGCGTCTCAGGGCATCGCGAGGGGAGACACCCGACGGCAACCGTCGGTCGCCTCGGCCCAGCGACCGACCGCGCCACACCCGCCACCCAGTGGGGAAGAAGACTCCAACGCCCAAGAAGAACAAGACCGTTCCGGCCCACGAGACGCGCCAGAACGGTTAAAAGTAAAGTTGAGGGGCCCGGCCAGTGGGCGCCCGGAGGTCTCCGCGGGGGCGGCTCACGCCAGGGGATGATCACCAGACGTCCGGTGACCTTGCCGTCGGCGAGCCGGGTGAGGGCCTCGTTGACCTGCTCCAGGGGGGTACTCGGCTTCCACACAGCCCCGCAGGACGCCTGCCGCAGCCATCTCCATGACGGTGTGGGCATCGGCAAGGGTGGCGCCGACGGAGCCGCGGATCTCGGTCTCCCGTACGACGACGTCGAGCACGTCCAGGGTGGCGGGCCTTCCTGTGTAGCCGACGAGGATGCCCCGGGTCCGCGCCATCCGCACGGCCTGTCCAGGGGTGTACTCGTTCCCGACCGTGTCGATGACCACGTGGCAGCCTGCCCCTGCGGTCGCCGCGTGCACGGCTGCGACCGGGTCGCCGTCGCCCGGGTCGATGACGGTGTCCGCCCCGTACTGCCGCGCCTGTTCCCTGCTCGGCGCGTGCGGGTTGACGGCGATGACGTGGGCGCCGTCGGCGACGGCGACCTGGACGACGGCAAGGCCGACTCCGCCCGCTCCGATGACCACGACGGTCTCGTCCGGGGCTGTGCGGGCCACGGAACGGACGACTCGGACGGCGGTGGTTCCCGAGCAGCCGAGGACAGCGGCTTCGGCGAAGGAGACCGTATCCGCGATCGGCACCAGGGAGCGGGCGCTGGCCAGGTAGTACTCACACAGTCCGCCGTCGGAGTCGACACCGACCTTCGCTGCCGGGTTCGGACAGAGGTTCTCCGAGCCGTCGATGCACCATGTGCAGTGCCCGCAGCCTTCGTAGTAGTACGCGAGGACCCGGTCGCCGGTCCTGACCCTGACTCCTTCACCGACGTCGGCGACCTCGCCGGCGATCTCGTGCCCCAGCACGATGGGCAGCGGCGGGGTGATCGCAGAGCCGTCGGCGAGATGGAGGTCGGTGTGGCAGAGACCTGCAGCCCTGACACGGAGCAGTACCTGTCCCGGTCCAGGGACGGGGCGCGGCCGGGTTTCGGTGGTGAGGGGCTTGCCCAGAGCGTGCAGCACCGCAGCCGACATCACCGTGCCGGTCATCGTGACCTCCAGATCCGCCCGCCGAGTTGTCCGGCGGTCTCCGCTTCGGGATCTTCACACGGCGGAGCGTCTCCTGTGTCCATGGGGAGCTGGATTGACATTTCTCCCGTCGCTGACCTGCGGGGATGTATGGAGTTGTGGCTGCCGATTCACCCGTTGGGCGGGTTGCCCCGGCCTGGCCCGAGTACCGGATCATGCGTGCATCCGGTGTGCATACCGCCCCTGACCTGTGATGTTCGCCGTCAGCTGGCCGGAACAGGGAGAGGTCGCACGTCCGTGTGCCGGGCTGCCGCCCGCTTACCTTCCGACGTGAGTGGATCATCAGCGCCAGAGAGCAGATACGTGGACTTCGAATCGTTTCACCAGGCCTACCCGCGCATGCTGCGGTGGCTGATCGACGAGCCCGCCTACCAGAACGCTCCGCGCGGTTACGCCAGCCGCGAGCAGCTCGGCGTCCGGTTCCGGCTCGCGCAGGCGGACCAGCGGGTGGCGTTCGTGCCCGCCCGGCGCCTGAACATCGTCTTCAACTTCGCCGAGGCACTGTGGTATTTGGCGGGGCGGGACGACCTCGACTTCATCGCCCACTACGCGCCCAGCATCCGCAAGTACTCCGCCGACGGGCACCGGCTGACGGGCACCGCGTACGGCCGCGCCCTCTTCGGCGCCGGGGCGGGGCGGCCCGATCAGTGCCCGGCCGTCGTGGAGACCCCCCGCGAGGACCCGGACTCCAAGCGGGCCGTCATCAAGATCTTCCGGGGCGAAGAGCTCCAGGTGGCCGGCAACCCGGACGTCTCCTGCACCCTGGGTCTGCAGTTCCTCCTGCGCGAGGGCGCTCTGCACGGCGTGGGCTTCATGCGCGCCAACGACGTACTACCGCGGGATGTGTAGCGACGTCTTCTCCTTCACCTTCCTTCAGGAGATGCTCGCCCGCGAACTCGGCGTCCCCCTCGGCTCGTACGTGCACCAGGTCGGAACCCTGCACCTGTACGACCCCGACCACGCACGGGCCCTGGAGGTCCTGGCCGACCCTTCCGCCGCCGCAGTCCCGCCCTGGCGCTTCCCTGCGATGCCTGAGGGCGACACTGGCCCTACGTACGCGAAGTCCTCGTGATGGAGGCGCAGTTGAGGCAGAACCGCCACCGGCTCGGCAGCGATCCTGCCGCATATGGCCTGCCCGCGTACTGGACCCAGGTCCTCGTCCTGTTCGAGATCCACCGGCGCATCCGGCACGAGGAACCCGTCGGCGAAGACCAGCTGTCCCTCCTGTCTCCGCTCTACCGCGGCCTGGTCGAACAGCGCTGGCCGAACACCGCCCCTGCCCCTGCCGCCGTCTGAGAGGCCCACCCATGTCAACCAGCACCCACTGGCAGAACACCACCGCCGTCGCCGACGGCTTCGACGCCTACGACGACCTGCCGGAGCGCCTCATCGGCTACCCGGCCGTGTTCCGCGCCCTCGGCATCGGCACCCCCGCCGTACGCACGGTCCTCGACTGCGGATGCGGCCCTGGCAAGGTCGCCACCCGCATCACCGAGGCCGACGGCATCGTCCAGGTCGTGGCAGCCGACATCTCCCCCCGCATGCTGGAGATCGCCCGCACCCGCCGCGCCCATCCCCGCTTCGACTACCGGCAGATCGACAGCGGCAAACTGACCTTCCTCGCCGACAACTCGACCGACGCGGCCATGTCCTGCTACGTCTTCATCAACATCGGCGAACTCCCCCTCCTGCATGAGATCGCCGCCGAGGTCCACCGCGTCCTGCGCCCCGGCGCCCGCTACACGGTCCTCGACACCAACCCGGGCACCACGGCATCCCCTTCTCCACCTTCCAGAGCGGCGAGCCCGGCCGCACCTGCGCCCCCGGAGAACGCCGCCAGGTCCTCCTCGACCAGCCGGGCGGCAGCCACCCGCTGGAGCTCATCGACCACCACTGGCCCCGCCAGACCTACCTCGACGTCCTGACAGAGGCGGGCTTCACCGACCTGAGCATCGACGAGCCGATCCTGACCGACCCCTCGGCCCTTGCCTCCAGTGACCCGGCCGAGGCCATCCACCCTCCGTTCCTCATCGTCACGGGAGTCAAGCAGTGACCACCACCACGGCCGTCCAGCAGACCCGCAGCGTCTTCCTCGCCGGCCCCTTCAAAGGCCTCGTCGACGCCAACGGCGTCATGAACACCGAAGCCCGCACCCGCTTCGAAGCTCTCATCGAGCGCCTGGAGGCCGAGGGCTACCACGTCTACAACGCCCACCGCCGCGAGTCCTTGGGCGCGAAGTTCCTCACCCCCGACGAGTGCACCCGCCTCGACTACGACGAAATCTCCGCCAGCACCGTCTTCATCGCCTTCCCCGGCCACCCCGCCTCCCCCGGCACCCACATCGAGATCGGCTGGGCCTCCGCGCTCGGCAAACCGATCGTCCTCCTCCTCGAAGACGAAGCGGACTACGCCTTCCTCGTCCGCGGCCTCCACACCATCGCCGACGTCACCTATCTCACCATCAGCGACACCGAATCCCTGGCCGCCAAGGTCCTGAACACCGTCAACCGACTCGCCCAGCACGGCATGGAAACGGGCACCGGCACCTGAGCTGAGAGCCGAGGGACTGATAGGCCCTCGGCGTCACCCGCAGCCGGGCCAGATCCAAGTCCGCTGTTGTGCACCAAGGTTGTGCTTTGGGCCCGCGAGTACTGCTCCTGTTCGGCAGCGCGGTGGGATGCTGGGTGTGAGTGCCCGGGACGGCCGCCGCCCCGGCTGAAGGGGCGGCGGCCTCATGCGCGGGGAACGGTGAGCTCCCCTCCAACGTCCCCCGCGCGAGGCGCCCTTCCGGCAGCGGGGATGCGGGAATCCCTGCCCTGAAGTCACCGGACGGGCATCGGCTGGAGCCGCCGAGTCGGTGCTGCGGCTCCAGCTGGCCTGTCTGTCGTGGTGTGTGTGCCGCCTCGGGGTCCGGGAGAGCAGCAAGTGCGCAGTCACCACTCCAAGTATTGCCAGTGGGTGGACTGCACCCCTCTGTGGGCAGCGTAGGGCGGATACGCCGAGCCCGAAACCTTGCCCCATGGCTTTCGGCCATGGAATCGACCCTGGTGACCGTCATTCGCCACCATGCCCCGCCAACTCGCCGATGACGACGCAGAGCCCCGCCCTTGTTCCTACGTGGAGAAGCCGCGGACAGTGCCCCCTGCTGGCCGGTTACACGCCCATCAACGCTGTCCCGCTCCGCTCTGGGTTGCCGGCAGGAGCTCATGGGTCTCCCCTGGAGGCGCCTGGCAACTCCCGCAGCCGTGCCCCGTGGTCGAGGGGCACGGCCCCTGACTGTCGACCGGCGGGGAGATGGTGGTGGTCGTGCCGGCTCCTGATTGCGCTGGCCGATGACCCTATCGGGCAGCCGCGGGGCGCGCGGGCTGCTGGAGCCGGCACCGCTCGCACGGATGAATCAGCGACTGCCTGCACGTTTCTGCACCCCAGTGCCTCTCTACCGTGGCGGGTGTCACTCCAGACCCCGGTGGCTGCCTGAGCCAGCCACGCCCCGCCGATGCGGGGCTTGTTCAACCGGGGGACTGCCATGCCGGACGAAACCCAACCCACGCACACAGAACAGGCCCCGGCAGCACAGGGAAGCGCACACACCTACACCCTCGACGGATACACCGTGGTGGAGCTCCACGGCGAACTCGACCTCTGCTCGGTTCCCGCCGTCCGGGAACAGCTGGATGCAGCGACCTCAACTGCGGGTGCCCGCGTGATCGTTGACCTGCGGCCCGCCCTCTTCCTCGACTGCTCAACCCTCGCGTTGATCTGCCGCGCCCGACGCCGGGCCCTGCACACCGGCGGCACCATCGGGCTGGTCTGCACACACCCGTGGCACCTGCGGATCCTGCAAGCAGCAGGGCTCTGCACGGTTCTCCGCCCGGTCGCCACGGTGCAGGAGGCCATGGCACACGAACCGCACGACGGGGGCTGACGCGTTCAGAGGGCACTCGCCCCCTCCCGCAGAGGGCGAGCACACCCTTGTGGCCAGTGCCTGGTCATCCGCGACGGGGCCGGTCCGACAATCCGTCCTCCAGAGCCTCCCGCAGCGCCAACAGCGCGGGCAGATCAGCGCTCACCACGAACCGGTCCAACAAGACACCCGTACGCCACCCGTGCCCGTCACTGACGGCCCGCACGATGGCAGCGATCTCCCGGAGCTGGCCGTCAGAAAGCAAAGCACCCAATGGAACTACCCCGCTCAACCACAGGACCGAAGCCGGTCCATGCCCCCACCCTCCTCCTGCCGGCGTTCGCCGCGCACACCGACCCCCACGCTCGCCCTTCAGCCCAGCTCCAGGGCTCCTCTCTCCATCGGATCGGCGTGGTGGTGGACGCACCGGCGCTACGGGCTGCGTGGCCGGTAGCCGCTGTGGCCCTTCGGGAGGCAGGGGGCTGGTGGCATGGCGGTCAGGGCTGGGCCTCAACTCGCCGTTCACCGGGCTGGAATGAACAGGTTGGTGCGGTGTCGGTGAGTCAGTTCCCGGTGAGGGCCTATCGGTACGCGGAGTGGGCCGTTTGTCCCTGGCACACGCCGTTGGGGGGGCGGGATGGTGGGCAGGCAGCGCGCAGAACACCCAGGCGGTCACCTCAAGTGATCGCACGGCTGGGTAGCACCTCGCCGGGGCCCGGTTCCGCGCCCCGGTGCGTGCCCCGGCCCCGCTCATCGCGTACCACCGCCGGCCCGTACCGCTGAGGAATCCCGGATCTGCCGGGCCCGGCCATGACGGCTGCCGGCAGAACGGAGTTCCTCCGTGTCCCTCCCCCTTCCTGCCCGCCGCCCCCGCGTGCGGCTGCTGCGCAGACTGACCGTCCTGTTCTCGGCAGCCGCGCTGAGCTCGGCCGGGCTGCTGGCGACCGCCGGCACAGCCCACGCCGATGCGATCATCCAGATCGCCGGTCCAGCCGGATCCGTCCCGGCCAACACCGCCTACACCTACACCGTCACCGTCGCCGACACATCGGCCCAGGGCGGCCACGGCTTCGTCAGCATCGATCTCAGCGGCGCCGCTGCCACCTTCACCGGCGCCACCACCACCAACTCCCTCATGTCATGCAGCACCTCCGGCACACACGCCGAGTGCGACCCGACGGCCGACCCGGGCACCGGTGCCTTCACGGTCACCACCACCGTGCTGCCGACCGCGGCCGGAACCGTGACAGCGAACGCCGACCTCCAAGCCATGCCCGACAACACCGACAGCACGACCACCACCATCACCCCGGCCGGCCCGGTCTTCACCTTCACCGGGTTCTTCCAACCGGTCGACAACCCGCCCACCGTCAACACGATGAAGGCCGGACGGGCCGTACCCGTCAAGTTCAGCCTGAGCGGCAACCAGGGCCTGAACATCTTCGCGACCGGCTACCCCGTCTCGCAGAACGTCACCTGCAACACCGGCGCCCCCCTCGACCCCGTCGAGGAGACCACCGGAGCCGGCCAGTCCAGCCTGACCTACGACACGGCCACCGACACCTACACCTACGTGTGGAAGACCGACAGCGCCTGGAAGAACACCTGCCGCACCTTCGACCTCAAGCTCAACGACAACAGCGACCACTACGCGGGCTTCAAGTTCAACTGACCCAACACGACACCCACCCGGCCCCTACCGCCAACAGGCCACACCCGCGAGGCAGATGGCCAAGCCGGGCGCCCACCCCGCACCCCCCGGCCGGTCCGGGACACCCGTCCCGGACCGGCCGCTGATCTGGTTGACTCAAGAGCACGGTGGACGAACTTCACCGGCAGCCCAGTGACCAGGGGCAGGGGTGGCCGTTGCACGGAGCGGTCAAGGGAGATGGAAGTGCACAGGAGTCCCGGAGCGGCCCCTGCGGCATGACGACCGCTCGAGCCTCCCCGACTCCTCCGTCTTGGCGGGCCGGACCACGACGTCAGACAGTGCCGGATACCGGACCTGCCCCGGCCCGCACGGGTACGGAAAGGGGTGCGGTGCAGGTGCGGGACAAGCCCTACGGCGGGCGTGGAGTGCCAGGCGCCGCAGGGCTTCCCGGTCACTGCCCCAGCTCCCTGGCAGTGGCGTGCACTCGACAGGATCGTTCGCCGTCCCTGTTGAGCGGCCCGCCCCGTTCCGAGGGCGGTGGTGGATTCCTCTGCGGGAGAGCGAGGCACCGGGCCACTCCGAAACGAGACCTTGCACGTTCAACATACGGCGGCGACGTCCGCACCGGTGAGACCATCCGGCTCCATCAGTGGGCCATCCGGACCGAGTTGGGTCAGAGCCCCGTGGGCCGTGCAGCTCGCCGGGTGCGCAATGGACCGGGCGGGGGAAGCGAGGTAACCCGGGGCTGCGCAGAGCAGTTGAGCCCGGGGCACTGGAAAGTGCACCAGGGGCCAGAGGCCTGGACACGACCCGGGACCCCGCACACCCACCACCCCCGCCGCCCGGGCCGGCACCGCATATACGCGTCCGCGCCGGTGGCACCGGCGGCCGAGCACGTTCGTGTTGGGGTGCGGCTCTTGTCGGGTGCCCGTGATCAGGCTGCGTGACCACGCGCACCCAACAACAGCCGCACCCTTCGCTGTTGTGGCCGCGCCCGCGGCCCGGGAGGCTCCCGGCGGACAGCGGGCGCACGACCCCCACCTCCGACTATGCCTTCTTTAGTCTAAATAGGCACAGTTTGTGACGTTCTATACGTGCTCCTCGTTTTGAGGGCGCCGTGAACGCGCCGCTGCCCACCGGCGAATACAAGAAGGCGGGCGACGTCGAGGACTGCCCGACCAGAACCTCACGAAGACCTCCTCCAGAACCTCCCTGGCCAGACTGCCTGTTCCCTTCGCGGGCGGCCCGGTCCGGATCACGACCGTCGATGTCCCCGGACAGCGGCCGTACCCACCCACGCCACGGCGTCGAGGGCACCGCCGGGCTTCCCGACACGCGCCCGAACAGCCGTGACACGACCGAGGAAGAACACAAACCCACATGACGACGACCAAGAGACGGTGGCACCCGCTGCCCGTCACCGTGGTGGCCGCGCTCGCCTGCGCGGCGCCGTGGTGTACCGCACCCGCCGTCCTCGCCGAGACCGCAGATTTCCCCTCGCCCGCCAAGCATGGCGCCGACCTGTCCATGACGGCCACGACAGCACGCAACGGCCTGCGCGCGCAGTGGCCCGTCCCCCCGGGCGGCACCGTCACCTACACCCTCAAAGCCAAGAACATCGGCCCGTCCGTCGCCAAGAACGCCAAGGTCACCGACACCCTCCCCACCGGGATGACCTTCATCTCCTCCAAGGACGGCTGCACCGCGGCAGGCCAGAAGGTCACCTGCGGCCCGGTGAGCCAACTGGCCGTCGGGGCAAGCAGGACATGGACACTCCAGGCCCGCATCGCCCCCAGCTACACCGGAAACGGCAAGGACCTCAAGAACACCGCGACCATCACCTCGGACACGGACGACCCCCAAACCACCAACAACACCGCCTCCGCCGCGCTGCCCGGCGGCGGCACCATCGGCAAGGCCACCGCCGACCTCACCACGAAACTCGTGGCAGTGGGCACGAACAAGGTCGCGCCGGGTGAGCAGTTCGCGTACACCGTCACCACCCAGAACGCCGGGCCCTCGGACGCAACCAAGGCCGTCGCCGCCGACACCCTGCCCACACCCCTCACCTTCGTCTCGTCGAAGGACGGATGCACCGCGAACGGCCGGACCGTCACCTGCACCACCGCCGCCATCAACAGCGGCGCCGCCAAGTCCTGGACGTTCACGGTCAAGCTCGACCCGGCCTACACCGGCGACGGCAAGGACCTCAAGAACACCGCCTCCTCCAGCTCCGGGACCCAAGACCCCAACCCCGGCAACAACCAATCCACACCCGCCGACCCACCCGGCGGCGGCGTCACCCGGCCCAAGGCCGACCTGGAGGTGACCAAGACCTCCTCCTGAACTCCTCCGACCAGCGGGTCCAGCGCCCAGGCACTGGACCCGCCCGGGCCCCGCCCGCCGCGCACCAACCGCCACCGGCGTCATCTCGACCCCACCCGCAAGACCCCCGAACTCGTCCGCCAGCTCCAGGCCCTCGGCCGCCAGGTCGCCCTCACCCCGACATCAGCCTGACCGCCCGCCCCACCGACATCCGGTCCGCAAGCGGCCCGGATGCTGCCGCCTGCCCATCGGACCGTTGATTTTCCGTTCAGTAGTTGGGGCCGCTGCGCTGGCCGCCGTGATGGCGGGAAAATCGGCCTGTGTCCGTCCGGGACG
>NZ_LGDD01000052.1 GCF_001279695.1 Streptomyces sp. WM6378 | reverse complement strand
CGCCCCGCCCCCGCCCCAGCCCCCCGGCCCCGCCCCCCTCACCCCGTCAGGAACGACACGTCCAGCTCTGCCATCCGCTTCGGGTCCGCCAGGATGTTCAGCTCCGTGATCCGGCCGTCCTCGCCCAGCGTGAAGGACAGCAGCGAGAACGCACGGCCGTCCTTCGCCGCCACGATGCCCGGCATGCCATTGATGAGGACCGGACGGTTGAGGGCCGCGAACTTGCGGAAGGTGTAGGCCTGTTCGGCCACCACCCGCGCACCCCGCACCAGCTTCGTCGCCGGCAGTGACCCCGCATCCGCCCGCAGCAGAACGTCCGGGTCGAGGAGCGCGAGGAGGGCCTCGAAGTCGCCCCCTCGCGCGGCCGAGATGAACGCGTCCACCACCTCGCGCTGGCGGGCGCGGTCAACGGACGGCGACGGCGCCCGGCCCTGCACCCGCCGCCGCGCCCGGCTCGCCAGCTGACGCGTCGCCGCCGGCGTCTTGTCCACGATCGGCGCGATGTCCTCGAACGGCACCGCGAACATGTCGTGCAGGACGAAGGAGAGACGTTCCGCGGGGCTCAGGGTCTCCAGGACCACCATCAGCGCCAGGCCCACCGAGTCCGCGAGCAGCACCTCCTGCTCCGGGTCCACCACGTCCACCGGGCCCACGATCGGATCCGGCACGTGGACGTACTCGTACTCCTCCACGTCCAGCGCCGCCTCCCGCCGCGTGCTCCGCGACCGCAGCATGTTCAGGCAGATCCGGCCGACGATCGTGGTCAGCCAGCCGCCCAGGTTGTCGACCGCGCCGCTGTCCGCGCGGCTGGCCCGCAGCCAGCCCTCCTGGACGGCGTCCTCGGCCTCGCTGAGCGAACCGAGCATCCGGTACGCCACCGCACGCAGGTGCCCGCGGTGCTCCTCGAAGCGCTGCGCGAGGTATTCGTCGTCGTCCGTCTCTGGCATGTCTCGTCATTCCTCCGTCGCGTGGTGGCACTGCTCTGACAAGGGGGAGGGGGCCGATGTGACAGCTGGGTGGAGATCGTTGCTCATACCCGTAGGGGACGGGGTCGGACCAGAGGACTACGTGGGGGGTGAGGAGGTTCAGCCCCGGGAGCGATGTGCCTGGGTTGTCCGGAATCCATCATGGAGATATGAGTACAGCGACCTTCACCCCAGCCCCCTCGGCCCGCCCCAACGTCCCCAAGGGCGCCACCGCCTCGGGTGCCGCCCCTCACCGTACCCACATGATCGGCAACGCGGTCCGTGCCGCCAAGGTCCTCGCCGGTGCCGCGTTCAGCGTGGTCGTCATGGGGGAGTACGCGGAGGAGGCAGGCGTCCACCGCCGGAACTGAGCCCCGACGGCCCCGACGGGTGCGGCTTCCGTGCGCTGATCACCCGCCCCAGTAGGGTCACTTCGGGTGACCGATCGTTCACTGCGTGCCGTTGGCTCGGTTCTTCTCGCCGCTTCGCTTGCCGCACTTGCAGCGCTCGGCCTCGCGCTGCGGATTCCCATGGCGGACGACCTGGTCTACCGGGCGGAGGGTGCGGCCGTCGCGAGCGCCACCTCCTTGTACGGGTTCACCGTCACCGCGTGGCAGCTGCCCGCCACCTACCCCCCGTTCGCGACCCTGCTCTTCGTGCCGGCCGCGCATGTGCCGCTCCCTGTACTCAAGTCGGCCTTCTGCGGCGGCATCGCCGTGCTGCTCGCACTCCTGGTGCTCCTGTCGCTTCGCGGGCGTCAAGCCCCGCCCTCGCTACGTACTCGCCGCCACCGCCGCCGCGCTCTGGCTGGAGCCCGTCTTCCAGGCCCTGCTCTTCGGGCAGGTCAACCTCGCGCTCGCCTGCCTCGTACTCTGGGATTTCCAGTCCCTGCAGGGGATGCTCGCGCGGCGGCCGCAGCCCTCGCCCTCGTCTTCACCGCCCGCAGCCTCCGGCTCGTACCGCACGCAGGCGATCTGGACCTTCAACTACCGCTCTGACAGCAGCCGTTGGCCTCCTCTTACGCGCTGGTGAGGCTGGCCGTGGTGGCCCTGCAAGCCAGAGGTGTCGTGGCCAACTCTCAGTTGTCCGCCAGGAGTTCGTCCGCGTCCATGATCCGGTAGGCGTAGCCCTGTTCGGCCAGGAAGCGCTGGCGGTGGGCCGCGAAGTCCTGGTCGATGGTGTCCCGGGCGACCACCGAGTAGAAGTGGGCCTGGTGCCCGTCCGCCTTCGGGCGCAGGACCCGGCCCAGGCGCTGGGCCTCCTCCTGCCGGGAGCCGAACGTGCCCGACACCTGGATGGCGACGGTCGCCTCGGGAAGGTCGATCGAGAAGTTGGCGACCTTGGACACGACGAGAACGGAGATCTCCCCTTCCCTGAACGCGCCGAACAGCTTCTCGCGCTGGGCGTTGGTGGTCTCGCCCTTGATCACGGGCGCGTTCAAGTGCTCGCCCAGCTCGTCGAGTTGGTCGATGTACTGGCCGATGACGAGGATCTGCTGGCCCGCGAACTTCCGTACCAGCGCCTCCGTGACCTTCCGCTTCGTCGCGGTCGTCGCGCAGAAGCGGTACTTCTCCTCGGTCTCGGCGGTCGCGTACGCGAGGCGCTCGGCGTCCGTCAGATTGACCCGGACCTCGACGCAGTCGGCGGGCGCGATGTAGCCCTGCGCCTCGATCTCCTTCCACGGCGCGTCGAAGCGCTTGGGCCCGATGAGCGAGAAGACGTCCGACTCGCGCCCGTCCTCACGGACCAGCGTCGCGGTCAGACCGAGCCGCCTGCGCGCCTGCAGATCGGCGGTGAACTTGAAGACCGGCGCGGGCAGCAGGTGCACCTCGTCGTAGACGATCAGGCCCCAGTCCCGCGAGTCGAACAGCTCCAGGTGCGCGTACACGCCCTTACGGCGGGTGGTGAGGACCTGGTACGTCGCGATCGTGACCGGGCGGATCTCCTTCTTCGTGCCGCTGTACTCGCCGATCTCGTCCTCGGTCAGACTCGTCCGCTTCACCAGCTCGTGCTTCCACTGGCGGGCCGAGACCGTGTTGGTGACCAGGATCAGCGTGGTCGCCTTCGCCTCGGCCATCGCCCCGGCCCCGACCAGCGTCTTTCCGGCGCCGCAGGGCAGCACGACCACGCCGCTGCCGCCGTGCCAGAAGCCCTCGACGGCCTGCTTCTGGTACGGACGCAGCGCCCAGCCGTCCTCGGCGAGCTCGATGGGGTGCGCCTCGCCGTCGACGTACCCGGCGAGGTCCTCGGCCGGCCAGCCCAGCTTCAGCAGGGTCTGCTTGATCTGGCCGCGCTCGGAGGGGTGCACGGCGACCGTGTCCGCGTCGATGCGGGCGCCGACCAGCGGGGTGACCTTCTTGGAGCGCAGGATCTCTTCGAGTACGGGCCGGTCGGTCGAGGTCAGGACGAGGCCGTGGGTGGGGTGCTTGCTCAGGGTGAGCCGGCCGTAGCGGGCCATCGTCTCGGCGATGTCGACGAGCAGGGCGTGCGGAACGGGGTAGCGCGAGTACTCGACCAGCGCGTCCACGACCTGCTCCGCGTCGTGCCCGGCCGCCCGCGCGTTCCACAGGCCCAGCGGCGTCACCCGGTAGGTGTGGATGTGCTCGGGGGCCCGCTCCAGCTCCGCGAAGGGCGCGATGGCGCGACGGCAGGCGTCGGCCTGCTCGTGGTCGACCTCCAGGAGCAGGGTCTTGTCGCTCTGGACGATGAGTGGTCCGGTCACCTGGGGCATGTCCCTTCCGACGGATGGCCCGCCGGGCAGGGCGGGCAAACTTCCAGTCTGCCGTATCTGCGGCTTCGGTGGGTCGCGCATGGGGTGCGCGGGTGCGGGCACCCGGTGTCGGCGGTGAGTACGGGGGCTCGCGGATGAGTACCGGATGAGTATGCGGACGGTGCCCGTGGGGCGGGGGTGGGCGGTGGGATGGGGGCATGACGACGCAGTGGAACCCTTACGCGTACCCGGGGCAGGCGGCTCCCGGGTGGCTCCCGCTCAAGACGGACGGGCCGGACGCCCGGTGGTGGGTGGCGCCTTCAGTCTGCACACTGGCTCTGGTGCTGTCCGCGTGGATCGACCTCTCGGCGCTGTCGGGGTTCGGGGCGAGGCCCGGCTGGGCGACCGTCGCGGTCTACGCGGTGCCGGGCGCGCTGATCGCCACGAGCTGGCTGCTTCCGCACCGGCGGACCCTGCGGCCGGCGCGGATCGGGCTCGGGGCGGGCGGTGTGGCGCTGGCCTTCGTCCTCACGAAGATCTTCGCCATGGCCATCATGATCGTGTTCCTCTGCGTGGCCCTGATGTTCGGTTGGAACCTGCACGACTAGGCGGGCCGAACCCCAGGTCAGGGCAGGGAACGAGGCCTATGGCCCAACACGGGGTGGCCCGAGGATAGGCGGCTGATCCCGGCAGGTCTAAGGTCTGGAATCCAGGACCAGAACGATGGGGGGCGCCAGGCCGTGGATCAGGACGATGCTGTCATCGGCTGCCCCGGAGTGCTGTTCGTCGCCACCCGTGGAACCGCCGGACCCGGCGAGGTCGTGGTGAGCGTACGAGGCGGCACGGAGGCCTTCCTCGCCTGGTCGGAGGAACCCCTGCCGAAGGGGGCGACCGTGCTCGTGATCGGATCCCGTGGCACCCGCCAGGTGGACGTCATCGAGTGGGCCGATCCGCTGGAAGCGTTGGGCGGCTCTCCCGCCGACGCCGGCTAGACGTTTCGTTTCTAAGGAGACAAGGATGTTCGGTTACCGGGTGCCCGCCCCCGACGAGGCGATGCTGATCTCGGGTGGCAGGCGCGGTCTCGGGGGCGCCCCGTTCCGCGTAGTGACCGGCCACGGCAAGTTCGTCCTGCCGATCTTCCGCAAGACCCGCTTCCTCACGCTGTCGATGTGCGAGGCCGAGGTCACCGAGACCTGTGTGACCAAGCAGGGCATCGCGCTGCACGTGCGTGCCGTGATCGCGTTCAAGGTGGGCAACGACACCGAGTCCATCGTGAACGCGGGCCAGCGCTTCCTGTCCGACCAGGACCAGATGTCGGTCCTGACCGGCCGGATCTTCGCCGGTCACCTGCGGTCCATCATCGGCTCGATGACCGTGGAGGAGATCGTCACCGAGCGGCAGAAGCTCGCGGCCGAGGTGCTGGAGACCTCGAAGACCGAGATGGCGAAGATCGGCCTGATCGTCGACTCGCTGCAGATCCAGTCCATCGACGACGGCGACGTCGGCTACATCGACGCGATGTCCGCGCCGCACAAGGCCGCCATCCAGCGGGCCGCCCAGATCGCCCAGGCGCAGGCCACCCAGGCCTCGGTCGAGGCCGAGCAGGTCGCGGCGCGCAACCAGGCGGAGTACGCGCGGCAGACCGCGGTCGTGAAGGCCGAGTACTCGGCGGAGGTCGACCGCGCGCAGGCGCAGGCCGCCCAGGCCGGTCCGCTCGCCCAGGCCCACGCCCAGCAGGAGGTGCTCCTCGCGCAGACCGAACTGGCCCAGCGCGCCGCCGAGCTCCGCCAGCAGCAGCTCGTCGCCGAGATCGTCAAGCCGGCCCAGGCCGAGGCCGAGCGCATCAAGGTGCTCGCGATCGCCGAGGCCGAGCGCATGAAGATCCAGGCGGAGGCCGCGGCGTCGTACGACCGCGTCGCGCTCGACCGGATGCTGATCGACCAGCTGCCGCAGATCGTGAAGGAGGCGGCGGGGGGTCTCGCGGGGGCGAACGTCAACGTGCTGAACGGGGCGGACGGGCTCGGCGAGATCGCGGCCGGTCTGGTGGGCCAGGGTCTGACGATCCTGGACTCCGTCCGGCAGAACCTGAGCGGTTCGGGCGAGCCGCGCCCGGACTCCCGGAGCGGGGCCCAGCTGTCCCTGCCGGGTCTGCTGTCCGGCAACGCCGGCTTGGAGGGCAAGGGGGACGGGCCGGTCGACATCGACTAGCCGCCACCGCGGGGGTGTTGGGTGCGGTGCGGGCTCCCTCGGGCTGCGTGCCCCGAACCCCTGACGGCCGTCAGTCTGCGGGCCGGTGGGGGCTGGTCGCGCAGTTCCCCGTGCCCCTGGCAGGGTCGGTGCTGGCCCGCGCCAGGGCATTTCAGCCCGTCATGGGGTCCCCCCTGGCCCTTGAGGCCTTGGGGGAGTTTGAGGACGAGCGCCCTTTAGGCGCGAACGGGGTCTGGGGCGGAGCCCCAGAAGCTCTTTCACCCCGGGCGGGTTTCGGGAAGGGGCGGGGTGGGGCCTTCCGGGGTCTGGGGCGGAGCCCCAGGGCAGAGGTCTCACGCCGGGTCGTCGGCGAGTTCTGCTACGCCTGTGATGCGGTGCAGCGGATACGTGCGGACCTCATCCGCTGTGTGGTCGTACGCGGTCACGAACCCGCCCTCCACCCGCACGGGTGCGATGACCCGCTGGCTCGCCGTCCCCTCCGCGTTCACGTACCCGATCCACAGCGCCGACCCCGTCATCGCCGCGGCCTGCACCGTCGCCAGGGTCTCCGCGGACGACGTGCGCGGCAGGGAGCCGTCCGTGCGCGCGGCCTCCGGCTCCTTGCGTACGACCGTCGCCGCCGTGTCGCCGGCCCGGATCGCCCGTACCGCCGCGTCGAGCAGTGTCTCGTCGGGCAGCGGCGGGCCGTCCGGGACCGGCACGGGCGCCGCGCGGCGCGGGGTGCGGCGGGAGTCGGCGCGGGTGATGAGGACGTCGCCCTCGGCGGACTCCGCGGCCGGCGCGTACCCCATGGAGCGCAGCCCGTCGAGCAGCGCGGCCGGCTCGGCCGTGGTGGCCAGGACGGTCGGAGCGAGGCGGCGGAGCCGAAGGGGCTGGCTGCGCTTGTCGGCGAGGATCTCGCCCAGCATCGCCTCGTCGTCGCAGCGTACGTACGCCGAAGCGGCGCCCACCCGAAGGTGGCCGTGTCTGCGGGCCACGTCGTCGATGAGGTAGCTGAGCGGCTGCGGGACCGGCGTACGGCTGTGCTCGGTCAGGAAGGCTTGCAGGTCGGAGGCGGTCTGGCCGGCGTCGAGGGCGCGCCGCACCGAGCCCGCGGTGAAGCGGTAGACGGTGGCGCCGCCCTTGGACTCGATGTCGGCGAGCACCCCGAGCATCGCGGCGAGCGGACGCCTGAGCGGGCCGGGTGCGACCGCCGTCAGGTCCGCCTGGAGCAGGACGTGGTCGACGGGCTCGGGCAGGTGCGGGGCCAGCGCCTTCGCGGCGAGCGCACCGAGCGCGCCGCGTTCGACGGCGCCGGACGCCGGGGTCAGCAGCGTACGGCCGTGGGTGGTCAGCGCGCCCCGGCCGGTCACGCCCAGCAGCTCGGCCTCGGACAGGGTCCACCCGGCGAGCCGCGAGCGCAGGTCGTCGGGGCCGCTGCGGGCCGGGCGCTCCCAGCGGAGGCGGGCGAGCAGCGACTCGGGGTCCGGCGAGGTGGCGTCGGGCAGGGTGGCGAGCAGGGCCAGGACGCGGTGGCGGACCTCGGGCGCGGGGGAGCGGTCGAGGTCGGGGCCGAGCGCCGAGAGGGTGCGGCCCTTGGCGTCCTGCTCGCCGACGAGCCCGGCGGTACGGGTCGCGGTCAGCCAGGCCACCGCGAGCCGGGCCCACCGCTCGGCGGGCGGCAGCTCCAGCCAGTCGTCGTACTCGGGGGTCGGCGCATAGCGCTCGTCCGCCTCGCCGTCGGACGCCAACAGGCCTGCCGCGTAAGCGAGTTCGAGCCAGAACGCGGCGGTCGGCTCGGTGGTGTCGAGGGTGGTCGCGGCGCGCTTGAGGTCGCGTACGGACAGGCCGCCCGCGCGCAGCACGGCCGGGCCGCCCTCGTTCCACTCGGCGAGCAGGTCCTCGACGGTGGTCAGCGCCATGAACGCCTGACCGGCGGCGGTCGCGTCCACAACCTGTGGACGGAATTCGCGCAGCGGCGCCACGGCGGGCGGCACCGGCTCGGTGGTGCGGTGCGCGCGCCCGGCGCGCAGATGCAGGGCGACCTCGCGCGGCAGCACCAGGGTGCGCGCGGAGGCCGGAAGGAGCAGGCCGTGGTCGCGCAGCCAGCGCACCGGCGGCGGCGGATCGGCGGACACCTCGCCGTACGGCGGGCCCCACACCAGGCGGTCGAGGACGGTGAGCGCGTCGGAGGGCGCGGAGTCGAGCAGCTCCGTCATCCTCGCGCGGTCGGTGAACAGCGAGGTCAGCGCGGCCACCGCGGACACCGGGTCGTGCGTGGCCGGGAGCCCGGCGGCCCGGAGGATCTCCTGGACGCGGCCGGGCGACATCCCTGCGGTCGCCTCGGCGACGGTCGGGCCGAGGCCGGTCGCGGAGGGGTGCGTGGGGGAGGGGGCGAGCAGTTCGCGGGCGGTGCGCACCAGGCGCAGCCGGTCGTCGCCGCCCCAGACCAGGGCCTGCTCGCGCAGCGCCGCGAGCGCGCCGGGCAGCGCGGCCTCGACCGCCGGATCGCCGTCGTCCCCGGCGAGCAGGCTGCGTACGGCGTCGTACGGGGCCGGGTCCGGAGCCACCGCGAGGACCTGGGCGGTCTGCAGGGCGAAGCTGTCCAGCCGCTCAAGGGCCCGGACGACCGATGCCCGGGTGCCGGCGCGGGTGGCCAGCTGGGTGAGGTCGCCCGGTACGGGGCTGAGCAGGTCGGGGCGGGTGCGCAGGAGCGCGGCGAGGGACTCGTCGGGGCGGGAGCGCAGGGCCTCGGCGAGGGTGCGGGGTGCCGAGGCGGCGGTGCCGGGTGCCGTGGCAGCCCTGTTCGTCGCGCCGGTCGTTCCTTCGGGCACGTGCGCCTCCTGATTGCGCTCGCCGGTCCCCATCCGCCCCACGGTAGCCCGTGCGCGCTACCGTCAGGACCCAGAGCCGGTGTCCGAAACGCGACCGGACCGGCGGACGCGGCTCTTCAAGGTGGATGGGGGTCCCCCCTGCTCCTTCAGAGCTTGGGGGAGGGCGGGGTCCGCGGAGGGGAAACGCGCGTGGGGATCGAGAGCGACCAGCTGGTCTACGACTACCTGAGCCGGGTCGGCGACCTGGCCCAGCAGCGGCAACTGCCCTCCGGGGACCGGATGCGCCTGGTGTCGTCGCTGCGCAACGAGATCGACAAGCAGCGGGCGAAGTTCGGGAGCGAGACCCCGGCGACGGTACGGCGTGTTCTCGGGCGGTTCGGGACACCGGAGGAGGTCGTGGCGCGGGCTGCCGCCGGCTCGGGGGCGGATCTCGGCTCCGGGGAGGGACCGGGCTCCGGCTCCGGCGGGTCGTACGTTGCGGAGCCGACGCCGGATGTGGCCGTGCCGGTTCAGCGGGACCGGTTGTTCCCCGGGCGGGGCAAACGCGTCCCGCGTCCGCGCTCGCTCGAACCGGACGCGGCGCCGCCCACGCTGCCGGCGCCGCCGCATCTGGCGGGCCTGGACGAGCTGGGCACGCAGGGCGTCGAGCCCGACTGGTGGCGGGTCGAGCCGGGCCCGCCGGTGGGCGGCGCGGGCGACTTCGTGCCCGGATTCGTGGGCGGGGTGGAGATCCCGGAGATCCTGAAGCCGCCGGGGGAGGGCGAGGAGGAGCCCGTCGAGTCGGCCGAGGCGGCGGACGGGGCCGAGGACGTCGAGGCCGACGACGTGGTGGTGGACGCTCCGGTGCGGCGGCGCCGCCTGGGCCTGCGCCGCTCAGCCGCCGAGGCACGCCCCGGCCTGACGAACCCCCTCCTGCTCATCGCGGCGGCGCTCCTCGTGGCGGGCGCGCTGTTCGGCCTGTGGCTGGCGCTGGGGGCGGGCTGGCTCCTCGCGTACGCGTCCCGCAGGCTGAGCCGGGCGGAGTCGAAGTGGGCGGTCCTGGGCATGCCGGGCCTGACCCTGCTCGGCGGCCTGATCTGGCTCTGGGGCCGCCAGGACGGCCGCTGGGGCGCGCCGATCGCCCAGGGCGAGATGGGGGCGGCTTTGACGGACATGTGGCCGTGGCTGATCAGGGTGGCGGCGCTGTCGTCGGCAGTGTTCTTGGCGTGGCGGTCCCAGCGGGGCGCACGCTGAGGGGTGCGCCTGGTGGGGGTGCGCCGGGGCTCCGCCCCCGGCCCCGGTTGACCCCTCCCCGCCCCTTCCCGCTGTGACACTTTGCGGCTCCGCCGCGTGGCCTCCGGGGGGCGGGCGGGGTGCGTTCGGCGG
>NZ_LGDD01000051.1 GCF_001279695.1 Streptomyces sp. WM6378 | reverse complement strand
TTCATCGGCGAACGCCCGGTCAACGCCGCCATCCACCCTGCTGGCCTGCCCATCAACACCTCCGAGGACGAGGTGTTGCAACGACCGGTTGAATCCGCCTTGTACACCGACAGCACCTGGCCACTAAGACCGTGTCCTATGTGGCGAGGCGGACGTTGGTCTGTTCATGGGGCGGGGTACGTGGAGTTGGATTGTTCCGGACGGGCTGTGGGAGATCGCGGAGCCGCTGATCCCACCTTCGAAGGTGCGGCCGCAGAGTGGCGGAACGCAGGACACGCCTGATGAGACGCTGTTCGCGGCCATCATCTACGTCCTGGTCAGCGGCTGCGCCTGGCGCCAACTGCCGCCCTGCTTCGGCATATCGAAGTCGACCGCCCACCGCCGGTTCATGATCTGGTCCAGAGCCGGCGTCTGGGGCCGCCTGCACGAAGCGGCCCTGCGCCGCCTCGACGACGCCGGACTCATCGACGTCACCCGCATCGTCCTCGACACCGCCCACGTCAGGGCTAAAAAGGGGGCGAAGACACAGGTCCGAGCCCCGTGGACCGAGGCAAGCCCGGCTCCAAGATGCACGTCCTGTCGGATGCGAACGGACTGCCGCTTCTCGTCGGCTCTCGGCCGGCACCACCCACGACAGCGAAGGGCTGAAGCCCATGATCGAGGGTCACCAAACGAGACACGACCCCCACCGCGGCCGGTACTTCAAGCCCCAGCGCCTCCACGCCGACAAAGCTTACGACCGTGCCGACCTGCGGAAATGGCTGCACGGCAAGCGGATCGGAGTGCGCATCGCCCGCAAAGGCATTGAATCGAGCGAGCGATTAGGGCGCCGGAGGTGGGTGATCGAACGCACGATGTCGTGGCTATCCGGCTACCGCCGACTCATCCCTCGCTACGAGCGCCATCCCCGCAACTACCTGGCCTTCCTCGGACTCGCCGCCGCCCTCTGCTGCTACAAACGCCTCGTCCGCCTCACCACGCAGGACACGGTCTTAGTCACTTGGACCCGGCGGGTTGAAGAGCAGCAGGTGATGCCCAGAAGCGGCCCCACTGCCGATCACCTGCGGGTCGACTGCGACATGGGGCGACCGCAGACCGTCATCGAATGCCCGTCGGCGCCAGCTACGACCAATTCGACGTGGCCGGATGCCAACGTCAGAGCCATCCCCTGTTATCCAAAGGAACTCATAGCCTTGGAGGTAGCACTGGCAGTACGAGACGGACAGCCGATCCGTCGCCCATCGTGTGCATGCGGGAATTGGCTTTGTTCATGAGAGTGGGGTCTGGCACACGTGTGCCAGACCCCACCTACCAACGTCGAAGCCAACCTCTACACCACGAAGATGCGGATCGTGTACTTCTGGGACTCGCTCACCAACAAGGACGACCTGTTGCTGTCCCAGTCCACACCTACAGCGTCGCCGGCTTCAACACCCTGGCCATGGCGCCCTGATGCCCGTACCTCGATCGAGTCCGAGGCCGAGTCCAGTGGCCGCGGCATGGACCGCTTCACCCTCACAACATCAGGTACACCGGAGAGCATCCCCACGCCCCCGGCCAGGTCGTCACGCAGCGCCTGGGCATCGTCGTGGTCTGCCTACCAGCTCACTCTCCGGGTCCTATCCGAAGGTGCTCCCGTCAGGCTGGATCGTGTGAAATCCCGTGTATGGCACGAGAGCCGGGGGAACGTTGATCGACCCGTCGCTGCGCTGGTTCTGCTCAAGGAGAGCCACTACGGTCCGGCCGATAGGGAGCCCCGAACCATTCAGTGTGGCGACATACTCCTTTGTAGCGCCACGCTTGGCCCGGATACTGGCTCGGCGTCCCTGGAAGTCTCCGCACTCTGACACCGAGGAGATCTCACGAAAGCACTGCTGACTCGGTAGCCAGACCTCAAGGTCATAGGTACGTCGAGCCGCGAACCCAAGATCAGCGGCGCGAAGGTCGACAACGCGGTAGTGAAGCCCGAGCCGCTGGAGACACTCCTCGGCGTGAGCCAGCAGAAGGTTGAACTGCGCACCCACGTCCTCCAACAGGCACAGCCGCACCAGCTCTACCTTGGAGAACTGATGAAGGCGGATCACCCCACGGGTGTCACGTCCATAGGAGCCGGCTTCTGATCGGAAGCACGCGGTATGTGCCGTGAGACTCAACGGGAGGCTGTCCCTTGCCAGGGTCTCATCGCTGTAGAGATTTACGAGCGGGACCTCTGCCGTCGGAACCAGGTACAAGGTGCGGTCTGCCAGCTGGGTGGCAAACAGATCCTCAGCGAACTTGGGTAGCTGCCCCGTGCCTTGCATCGTCTCGGGTGTGACCAGATGCGGAACGCTGTGCTCGACGTATTGGTGTTCCTTAGTGTGCAGATCGAGGAGGAATGAGGCCAACGCACGCTCTAGGACTGCACCTGCGCCACGGAGTACCGCGAAACGCGATCCGGACAGTTTGCTGGCTCTGGAAAGGTCGAGGATGCCAGCCGAAGTGGCCAGGTCGACGTGGTCGCGCGGCTCGAAGTCGAAGTTTGGTTGCTGTCCCCATCGACGGATCTCAACCGGCGGATCCTCTGCCCCACCGTCGGGCGACTCATCCGAGGGAATGTTGGGCACCGCCAGCAGAAAGGTCTTGAGCTCGTTCTCAGCAACTCGCTGTGCCTCATCTGCCGGGTGTATCTGGCTCTTCAGCTCTTTCGCCATAGCGAGGTCGTCCTGTTCCCTGCCACCGCGTTGAGCTGCGAGTTTTCGAGTAACCGAGTTGAGTTTTTGCCTCAATGCCTCTCGGTGCGCGATGGCCTCTGCACGTCGGCGGACAAGCTTCGTCAAAGTCTCCGTATCAAGGGCGTAGCGGCGCCTACTCAGTCGTCGTTCAGCCTGGGCGCCCGGACGCAGCAGCTCCTGAGGGTCGTGCACGGTTTCTCCTTAGTCGGCGAGGGCGCTTTCGATCAGCCGGCCCAGTTGACTGGGGCTCATGTCGACGAGGTCCGGCCAGGCCGTGACGACCGTGTCTGGCCCGCCGGCCTCGAGGAACTTCTCGGCGACCAACTTCTGGTGGTTGCTCCGAAGGGCAGGTCCGATGCCACCGCGGGGAATCGAGTGCTGCTGGGTGTGGAATCTGCCGCCCTTCAGCCTCACGCTCACCCGGGCAGGTGTGGGTTTGGCGGACTCGGTGAAGTCGTCCAAGGGCGCCCCGACAGTCCCGGTCAGATCGACCAAGTCCTGACCACCGAAGTGACGTAGCCAGGCATGGGATCGATCGCCAGCCTGGCGTAGTGCCTCGCCGAAGGGGGCATCGCCGCGCATCAGCGTGCGGGTCATCTCCCGGTCGTGGACGAGCCTTACCTTCTCGGCCAGGTCCCACCGGTGTGTCTCCCCGACAGCGGGAGCAGTGAAATCGTGGATAGACAGGTGGCCCGTAAGTAGTGCAGTGGCAACGGGGTAGGGAGTGGTCAGGACGAGTGCGCCGATCGGCGTCCTAGGGCCGTCGAGATAGGGCTCGGCCTTCCGTGCCGCATACATCGTGTACAGCGAGCCCTCGACGAGGACCTCTTCAACATCGTCCACATTCCATGTCCCCATGCGGTTGTGGAGATCGACCGCGCAGTCGATTGCTGCGTCGATGCCCGGGCCACCGGGGTGGAGTTTGAAGGATAGGGTCTCCGTATGCCAACGCTGCCCCAGTCCGCGGGTTATGACTTCCGGCAGCGGCACGTCTGCGAACTGGCGGAGAAAGCCGTCCTCGTGCTCCAGGACGTCCGCCGCACCGTGGAGTCCTCCATGCGCAGCGTCACATGCGTCCAGTCCCATGCGTACCCCCACAGGCACGTGCAGCAGCCGGGCATCTGTGGTGACAAAGCCGCGCATCAAGGTCCACGGCGGTGCGCTCAATGCGAGGGCTAGCGAATCAGTCCAAACCTCAGCACACGCACGCTCACAGGCAAGCCGAGCAGCGGCGGCTCCCACCACGTGAGTATGCAGGGCTGTCTGGCCGCGAAACGGGCCAAGAGTTGCCGCCGCAGTTACTCGAGCCGCGCATTCATTGGCAAGAATGACCGCGTGCAGAAGTTCAGAGCCGGATAGCCCGAGATGGTGGGCATAAGCCAGTGGGACCCCCACAGTTGAAGGGCCCAAATGCCCTGCATACGCAGTGTCATCCAGGTTCAACCATGCACCGGCCGCAGACAGCACGCGGGCTGACTGCGCCACGTCGTCCTGCCATGGTCGCCCGAGTGCCTGGATGAGCCGCTTGCCGCCTTCTTGGCCAAGGCCGGAGCGTATGGCGGCCAGCTGGGACAGGATGTGGCTCGCCGCAAAGTCCTGAACACGTGTCGGAACATCGGAGAGATGGAGGGAACTTGCCCAGTTGGCGAGTGATGCCAGTTGCCCGCCGCCGGATTTGCCAGTTCCAGACGTTGCGTCCACTTCCAGTCACCCACCCGGCCGCTGGTCGTTCGCGAACACCGGGACTGCGCCGGGAAGGATCCTCACAGTGATGCTGGATCGCTCACTCACCACGACTTCCCCATCGCTTTCGAAGTGCAGGGGGTTTCCATCGGTTCGTTCCAGCGTCACCTGGGTGCCGCGGGCATAGGTGACCCCAGCGTGTCCCAGATGGTCGCCGTTTCGCATCAGCTTCAACGCGGTTTGTGCGGGCAGAGCGGGGTCCAGAACGCACACGTCCAGGAGCCCGTCATCCGGAAGGGAGCGAGGCAGCACGTTGTAGACGCCAGCACGATGACGCCCGCCACCTACGTTCACCAGCGTGGTGGCCCCTGAGTGAATGACTGTCCCGTCAACCAGCACCCGCCCCATATATGGCTCGTATACCTTTAAGACCCTTGATATAGCTTCTTGATATCGTTCACGCCCAGCTACGGATATTGAACGGGATTCAGCCGTCGCTGCCGCGAAGAGCCCCGTGCTGACGCCGAGCATGACAAGTCGTTCCGGAGTGTCGATGCGGACGAGGTCTATTCTTCGCAGTTCGCCGCCAGCACCAGTAAGTGAAGCCCGCAAGGCATCCTGCCACGGTATATCACCCCACAGGGCACGGTAATTAGAATTACCTGTTCCGCCCGGCATGACGATCAAAGACGGCTGATGTGCGCCGTGGAAGATGCCTTCCGCAACCTCCCTTAAGGTCCCGTCTCCACCGACAGAGATTAGAACATCAGGGACGCCGTTGTGTTCTGCTCCTTCTCTCAACAGATCGCCGAGATATTCGGCTGCGTGCCCTTTGCGTTCTGTCCAAAAGACGTCGACTTGCCCAGAGAGATTTGCACACAAGGACTCCATCGAGGCAACATGTGCACGCGTAGTGGAGCCCGCCGCAGGGTTTGCAATGATAGCTACGCGACATTTTCGAGCGTGCGAAAGATCATTGATACCCAAGAGGTCACCGCGATCCACAAGAGAAAATGAAGGAGATTTGACGTTGCGCGGAGAGGGCAGGATTCGAACCTGCGAAGGCCAAAGACCCGACCAAGCATGACGCTCGATCCCCGATAGGCCACTACGGGCACCTCTCCCAAACCGCCCACCCACAAAGGCCGACGGACACTGCGCGGAGAGGGCAGGATTCGAACCTGCGAAGGCCAAAGACCCGACCAAGCATGACGCTCGGCCCCCGATAGGCCACTACGGGCACCTCTCCTCTAGCGTTCTTGCGATTTGGATCGCTGTCGCGCTGTTGATGAATACTCTGCCCTACGTCTCTGACATACACCTGACGTCTTTCTGACGTTTGAAATTATTGAGGTCAGGCCAGTTCCCAAGCTGCGAGTTTGGAATCCTGGATGCATCAAACGGAGTGCAGGAATATTCAGTGCATTTTCTGCGGTGTGACGGCAGGACAGCTCCCGGAAGACCTCCCATGGCCCCTCCGGCACCCAGGGCTGATTCAAAGTCCTGTGGTCGGGACGTCTTTGCAGGTCACGGGAGTTTCAACAGGTCGAGTGGCCGAGTGAACGGCTCGTAGGAGGTCTCCCGGAGCCCGGCGGCGACGTTCGTGTAACCCGCCGTCCGCAGGGTGTTGATCGCCAGGTTCCGGAAGGTGGCCATGTTCGCCGGCCCGTGCCCGGTGCGGACTTTCGAGGCGTCCTCGCTGAACGTCACGTCCCGGACGTGATGGACGGCCTCGATGCCCCACTGGGACCGAGCGATCTTTCCCAGTGCCGCTGGGCGGGCCTGGCGGGAGTCGAGGTCGGTGATCGCGTAGATGGTCTGCCGGGTGGTCCTGCCGGTCTTGCGTCCGGTGCGGTGTCGCAGGATCTTCACCGCCTGCACCGCGAAGGGGAAGCCGAGGTCGAGGTCGGTGATGGTCAGCGCACGGGCTGAGCGGGTCTCGCGGCGTCCGTGGCCGCAGGTGCGGTCGTAGGCCACCTCGCGGCACCTGCTCCACGGCAGATTCCTCAACACCGCGTGGAGGGTGGGCTGGTTGGCCTTGACCACCAGGAAGTAGTGCGCCTGCTTGTCGGTGACGATGTGGCGGGCCTGTTCGCGGGTGGTGTGCAAGGCGTCGGCGGTGACGACGGTGCCGGTCAGGTCGAAGGGGGACAGCAGTGCGGCGAAGGCCGTGACCTCGGTGGTCTTGTCCGGCACGGGTAGTTGGGAGATCACCTGGCCGTCGCTGGTCAGCGCGGAGAGCAGGTGGACGGCGTCGGCGGTCTCGGTGCGCGAGCCGCGGGCGGTCTTGCCGTCGACGGCCACCGCGGCGGTGCCGGCCGGGGTGGCGCCAAGAAGGTCGGCCAGTCCACCGGGGCACACCGCGATGATCACCCGGCGGAGGGTGGCGGTGGACGGCGGGATACGGAGGTTGAAGATGGTGGTGGTGCGGGTGCCGAGGCGGGCCAGGGTGTGCTGCGGAGCGGACCGGGCCCACTGGCCGATCGCGGCGTAGGACTTCGAACCCGCCAGGACAGCCGCGCAGGCAGTGAGCAGGATGCTGACCAAGTGGTGGCGCCTGCCGCGGCGGCCGCGGGGGTCGGGAAGAGCCGTCAGCCGTGCGGTCAGCTGGGACAGCGAACGCTGGTCCGGGGTGGGCGACTTGGTCAGGCAGGGCGTGGCAGACTGGCGGCACATCGAAGCTCCGACGGTTCGGGCGACTTGGAGGTCCCCTTGATCGTCGGAGCTTCGATGCGTGTGGGGCGGGTGTTGTGATGGACCGTCATGATGCTGTGACCTGTGGGTTTACTGGCCCGCCGGGACTATGAATTAGCCCTGCTCCGGCACCAGCGTGTTGCCAGACACGCAGGATTGACCACGGCCGCGTCATTCACGGTGACCACGAAGGCCGAGCCTTCGTACGCTCGGTCAGGTAACCAGCTGTCCTCACGGTGTCGCTCTCGTGTGCTTGCTGCCGCGGGGTGTTCAACGGTGAGTGAGCACTGACCTCAGTGAGCATGTTGACGGTGCCCCAGGCGGGCCGTCGGGCCCGAGTAACGCGCGCTGCTTCGCCCAGGGCGTTGAGGGCCTCGACGAGCGGGGTGGGGCGGGCGGGAACAGGCCCGTGTCCACGTCGACGTGGTACGCGAAATTCATGACACGGCGATGCTAGAGGTCAGTGAGGGCCCTCGCGCGGCGAAGCCAGCCGCGGACAGTGCCGGCGAGGCGGCCAAGGCGGTGGGCGACGGGGCGGTGGAACCACCGCATAGCCGAGTTGGCGGCCGAGACCGACGAGCGTGGGCGCCAGTTGGTGGTTCGCAAAGGCCACCATCGGCCCCGCACCGTGGTCACCGCGGCCGGACCCGTCAAGGTCATCGCGCCGCGAGTGAACGACTGGCATGTCGACGAGGCCACCGGTGAGCGGAAGCAGTTCTCCTCGAAGATTCCGCCGCCGTAGTGCCGCAAGTCACCGAAGGTCAGCGAGGTCCTGCCGCTGCTCTGCCTGCACGGCTCGTCATCCGGGGACTTCGTGCCCGCACTGGAGCGCTTCCTGGGCGGCACGGCGGGGCGTCCGCACGGACGGTGACCCGACTGACGAAGCAGTGGGGGCGAGGACCACGTCGCCTCCAGGCCTAGGATCTGTCCGACCGCGACTTCGTCTACGTGTGGGCCGACGGGGTTCACCCCAGGGTTCGGCTCGGGCAGGCGCACTCGCGTGTCCTGGTCCTGCTCTGCGTCCGCGTCGACGGGACCAAGGAACTGATCGCGCTCGCGGAGAGGCTGCGGGAGACCACCGGATCCTGGGCGGACCTGCTGCGCGACTGTCGGCGCCGCGGCATGAGTGACCCCGAACTGGTGATTGGCGACGGCGCGATGGGAATGTGGCGGGCGCTCGCCGAGGTGTTCCCGGCTTCCCGGCACCAGCGGTGCTGGGTTGACGAGGCCAGAAGTGTCACGAACTCTCTTCCGAAGTCCGCTCAGCCGGGTGCTACGAAGGCGATGCAAGAGATCTACAACGCCGAGGACCGCGCGCATGCCGAGAAGGTGGTCGAGGCGGTCGCGAAGACCTACGGTGTCGAAGGGCCCAAGGCCGTCGCGAAGATCGCCGACGTCCAGGAGGTGCTGCTGGCGCTCTACGACTCCCGCCAGAGCACTGGGGCAACCTGCGGACCACGAACCATTGAGTCGACGCTCTCCACAGTCAAGCTCTGCACCAGGGGCACCCGCGGCGCCAGCAGCCCTCTGCCGCCATCGCCATGCCATGGTGTCTTAAGCTGGTCGAGTCGGCCTAGACCCGCTGGCGGGCGATCACCGAGCCCACCTGGTGCCACTGGTCCTTCTCGGCAGCTACTTCCTCGCTGTCCTCGCCGACACGACCCGCCTCCACTTCCAGTCGAACGCCATTCCCGGAGACGACGGCCAAGACGACGACTACCCCGACGTGACGGTCCTTCTCCTCATCACATCACCGATCGCCGCTGAGCCGACTCTCCGGGCCGACCTGGGGGGCGATCGAAGGACTCACCGGGCTGGCGGCGGCCTCCGTACGCGGTCGGGTGGCCCGGGGGATTCGCACCCCCGGGCCACCCGACCGCACTACGAGGCTGTCGACACCCGACTCAGATCTTCTCGCAACCGAGAAACCGCTGATCCACAGGTACTGACGATTGCTCAAAAACGTCCGTCTTTGTCGAGAGATGGACTGGGGACCTCCGTCTGACCGCGGTGCGTTGATCTTGGCGTGGCTGGTGTGCTCACGGCGTCGGAGCCTTCCTGATAGGCCCGTTCACCGGCCTCAGGCCGAGGCTGTTCCGGAAGCTGGTGACCGTGCTGTGACGCGAAGGAGCAGACGCGAACCGCAGGGGCAGGCCGTGGAGTTCTTCGCTTGAGGACAGGGCACAGCGGGCCGCCATCGGCTATACCGCTCATCGGGCCTCGTCGTTCTGCACCCAGCTCATGAGCTTGCGCAGCTCCTTGCCGGTGGTCTCCAGGAGGTGCTCGGAGTCCTGGGTCTTGTACTCGTTGTACTTCTTCAGACCGCCGTGGTACTCGTCCATCCAGTTCTTGGCGAACGTGCCGTCCTGGATCTCGGCGAGGACCTTCTTCATCTCGGCCTTGGTGTCGGCGGTGATGATGCGGGGGCCGGTGACGTAGTCGCCCCACTCGGCGGTCTCCGAGATCGACCAGCGCATCTTCTCCAGGCCGCCCTCGTACATGAGGTCCACGATCAGCTTCAGCTCGTGGAGGCACTCGAAGTACGCGATCTCCGGCTGGTAGCCCGCCTCGGTCAGCGTCTCGAAACCGGCCTTGACCAGCGCGGCCGTGCCACCGCAGAGGACGGCCTGCTCACCGAACAGGTCGGTCTCGGTCTCCTCGGTGAACGTCGTCTTGATGACGCCGGCCCGGGTGCCGCCGATGCCCTTCGCGTACGACAGGGCCAGCGCCAGGCCGTTACCCTGGGGGTCCTGCTCGACGGCCACGATGCACGGAACGCCGCGGCCCTCCTCGTACTGACGGCGCACCAGGTGGCCCGGGCCCTTCGGGGCGACCATCGCGACGGTCACGTCGGCCGGGGGCTTGATGAAGCCGAAGCGGATGTTCAGGCCGTGGCCGAAGAACAGCGCGTCGCCGTCCTTCAGGTTGTCCTTGATGGACTCCTCGTAGACCTGGGCCTGGATCGGGTCCGGGACCAGGATCATGATGACGTCGGCCTCGGCCGCCGCCTCGGACGGCGTCACCACACGCAGGCCCTGCTCCTCGGCCNNNNGCATGGGCGTGGCCCTGGCTGCCGTAACCGATCACCGCGACCTTGCGGCCCTGGATGATGGACAGGTCGGCATCGTCGTCGTAGAACAGCTCGGCCACTTCGCAGCCTCTTTCGTATCGGAGGAAGGATCACGTTCAGCCCGGGGTCAAACAGCGATGTCGGTGCGTCGTCTCAGGTGATCGCTCGCGGAGTTCCGGCCGCGTGCAATGGCGATAGTGCCGGACCGCACCAGTTCCTTGATGCTGAAGGGTTCCAGCATCCTGAGCATCGCCTCGATTTTGTCACTCGGCCCCGTGGCCTCGATGGTCACGGCGTCTGGCGAGACGTCGACGGTCTTGGCGCGGAACAGCTGGACGATCTCGACGATCTGGGAGCGCGTTTCGTTGTCGGCACGCACCTTCACCAGCATCAGTTCGCGCCGGATGGAAGCGTGGGGGGAAAGCTCGACCACTTTGACGACGTTGACCAGCTTGGCAACCTGTTTGGCGACCTGTTCCAGCGCGTCGTCCGCCGCCTGCACGACGAGAGTGAGCCGGGAGAACTCCGTGTACTCGGTGCTACCTTCGGTGACCGAGTCGATGTTGAAGCCACGGCGCGAGAAAAGGGCTGTGATACGGGCGAGGGCACCTGGGGTGTTCTCCACCAGGACCGACAGCGTGTGCTCGGGCAGCGTGGCAGAGTCACCAAGCATCATTCGTCACCGTCGCCGAAGTCGGGGCGGACTCCGCGGGCGGCCATGACCTCGTCGTTGGAGGTCCCGGCGGCGACCATCGGCCACACCTGGGCGTCCTCGTGAACGATGAAGTCGATCACGACCGGGCGGTCGTTGATCGAGTTGGCCTCCTGGATCGCCTTGTCCAGGTCCTCGGGGCGCTCGCAGCGGATCGCGTAACAGCCCATCGCCTCCGACAGCTTGACGAAGTCGGGAACGCGGGTGCCGCCGCTGGGCCGGCCCTCCTCGGCGATGCCGTCCTCCGGGCCGGAGTGCAGGACCGTGTTGGAGTAGCGCTGGTTGTAGAACAGCGTCTGCCACTGGCGGACCATGCCGAGGGCGCCGTTGTTGATGATGGCGACCTTGATC
>NZ_LGDD01000050.1 GCF_001279695.1 Streptomyces sp. WM6378 | reverse complement strand
CGCACCCAGATCACCACTCGAACCCTCGGTGCTCTTCCCCAGATCGGACAGAGTCGTGGACCCCATGTCGAACTTCACGCACACACCCCCGTAATCGTCATCTCCAGCAGGGCCGGGCTTCCACAAGTTGCCCCTTGCGCCTCATACGCCCCACCGGACCAGGTCAATTTCTATCGAACGGGCGTTGCAGACGCAACGCGGTTCCGAGCCAAGGGCGCGAAGTCAATTCATCCCCGCTCGCCCTCCGCAAGGGTGTGAGCGACGAGGGCATTGGCATGGCCGTGCCCCAGGCCGTGCTCGGTCTTGAGCCAGCCGACCAGCTCCATGTGCTTGGTCAACGGAGACGTACGGATGAGGTCCTTCCACTCGGCTATCGACCGGCCGTACTTCTTCTCGATCGACGGAAAATAGCTGGCAGGGCCCTTCAGCGTGTCAGTCATGGCTCCACTCTGGCACCCGCCACTGACAACGCCCCTCGCCCAAGGACGCCTGCTCGTCGAAGGCAGGCTGAACACCCCCACAGACCGGTCGCTCCGCCCTGCGGGGGCTCCAACAGGCGGCCGTCTATGGGTGGTAGAGCTCTCGGGCGCGAGCCGAGTCGACGAGGCCGTCCTGGTCCAGGCGCAGGAAGTGGTCCAGCTGCCACTCCTGCGTACGACCGGCCTGCCGGTTCGTGGTGGTCACCCAGGGCGGGTACACGCGGAAGGCCCGCTTCCCGCCGGAGCCGCCCACTGATAGGACACCTCGACGGCGGAGCACGTCCGTGGGGAAGACGAACTGACCGAAGTGGTCACGGTCATGGTCACGGCAACTGATGACGAAGAGGTCTACGGGATCCGTGGCATCGAAGGGCTCGATGGGCCCACCCGGGGACCTCTTCCACACCGTGACGAACTGGCCGACCTTGGTGGGGGTCGTCTTGGCCGCGCGGAACCGGACGGAGAGGCCGTCCAGGGTGAATTCGTGGGCGGCGTACTCGGCACTCTCGGCTTCGGGAACCGGCTGCGAGCAGGTGAATCCGCAAGGGTCGTAGACGAGCTCTTTCGCCGCCAGGAGATCGGTGTGGACCGGGGTGTTGTCCGACCACGGTACGAGTCCGATGGAGTGCGGATCGGATGAGTACTCGCGGTTCGCCGTCATCCGTCCACCCTGTCACAGGGGATTGCACGAACGCCGACCCGGCGGATGCAGGCGGTGTGCCAAGAGCCGGGCGCAGGACCGGTCGGCCGGTCCTGCGCCCAGCAGTTGCGGGCGGGCAGGTCCATCACCACGCCCGCTGCTCGTTGGCACAGACGTTGCCACAGGCGCTGTCATACGCGTTCATGCGCGTTCATGCGCGTTGTCACAGGCGTTTGCCGTCAGGGAGTTCCTTCTTCGCGTCCGTAACGGCTCGTTCGATCACCGTCGTCTGCCCCACCACCGTGCCCGGCTTCAGGCCTTCCTCCTCCTGCACCAGGACTTGGCGCTGGCCCAGGTACGCGTAGGTGTCCTTGTCGAAGATCCACTCGTGTCGGGTGGACGCCCGGGTGAAGGCGATGGCGATGCCCTGGCGGCCGTCCGCGTCGTTGGCCTTCGGGACGAGTTCGACCCCCGGGATCCGGGCCGCCACCTTGTAGAGGGCGGCACTGGTGGCGGAGGGGGCGATCTGCTCGGACAGGAGACTGTTGATCTCCTTGAACGCCATCCAGTCGTCGTCGGGGTTGCCCCGCTTCCCTCCCTGGTAGAGCCGCTTCAGCAGGGCGTCGGGGTCGGTGGGGAGGGCCTTCATGCTGTTGTAGGAATGGCGCGTGTCGCCCGAGACGCCCGGCCCGTGGTCGAGGTCCGTGCCGTCGGGCTCCACATCGCTGAGGGCGCCGCCCGGTTCGTACAGGAACCCCTTCTCCCCGTCAGGGGACTTCCAGATCTGGCGGGTGTGCAGGGGGGTGATCCAGGTGTCCGTCTTCCGCGTGGCGGGGTTGGTGCCGACCCGCAGGAAGGACACCTTGCTCTTGATGTAGATGAACTGGTCCTGCCGTGGCGTGAGGGAGGGCTGTGCCGCCGCGGCCAGCACGATGCGGTCGACGGTCGCGGAGAGGTTCTCGGTGGTGCCGGGTACGAGTGGCATCCACTGGGGCTTCTCCCGCGGGCCGGTGTCCTGGTGTCCGCCGGCCCGTACCCCCTGGCCGGACGCCCCGCCCAGGTGCAGGGACCCGGGCACGATCACACCGGCAGCCAGTACGGCGGCCACCGGGACGCCGATCAAGGCCGTACGCCGCACGCGGGCGCGCCGGACAGCGGCAGGCGCGGCAGGGCCTCGGCCGCCTCCGGGTAGGTCAGCCCGGACCAGACGCACAGGGTGACCACCTCGCGCTCGCAGCGGCGGAGTTTGCCCAGGGCCCGCTGGGCCGCCGCGAGCTGCTCCGCGTCGGCCATGCGGCCCACCAACTCGTCCGTGAAGTCCGGCACGGTATTGCGCACCGGGACGCGAGCCATCGCCGCTCTGTGCCGACGGGCCGCGCGCGAAACATTGCGCAGGACGTTCACGGCGATGCCCATCAGCCACGGTCTGGGGCTCTCACCCTCGTCGCGCAGGCGCTCACGCAGCCGCCACGCCTCCAGGAACGTCAGCGAGACGACGTCCTCCGCCAACGCCCAGTCGCCCGTGACACGCACGGCATGCCGGTAGACCAGCTGCGCGTGCTCGTCGAAGAGCTCCCGGAACGCCCCGGGGTCGCCGTCGCGTATGCGGTCGTATATCGAATGGTTCACGCTCAGAGTTGTCCGCTCACCGTCGGGGCGTTCCAGTGACCTGCGTCACGTACGGGATCCCGGCCGAAAGGACCTCGCCGGCGCGCCCCTACCAAGCGGCCTTGTCGCGCACATCCCAATGAGCATGCCGGACGCCCTGTGGGCATCGCTCCAAGGTCGGGAAATGAGGGCTCGCCCAGCCGACATCATGGCCCTTGGCATGTCCGAGCCCAGCAATCAACCGGACTGTGGGTCACTGCCTGCCCACCCCCGCTCGCGGCCCGGAACACCTGCTGCACCGGGCTGCCCGGCGACACCGCCACCAGTTCCACCTATCACCCATCACCGGAATGACTCGTCCCACGGAGCTGCCACACCACCGAGTTCAACAGCGGTGTGTGTACGAACCGGTCCGGGCCCGACGGCACGCACCGCCACGACAGCGGCCACGTGTGCCCGCACAACGCCGGGACCGGTACGTAACTCACCTTCCCAGGGCCCGAGTTGAACGGCACGGCCACCTCCGGCCACGGCCTGTGGGACGTACTGCGCGGCGGCACCAGGAAGTACACCGGCCGCCGCCCCGCCGCGTCCGCGACGATCGGCCCCGGGTCGCCCCCGGTCAGCTCCTCCATCAGATCCGCCACGCAGCGCCCGGTCTCGCCCTCGATCCGTACGGCGTCGAATTGCACGCCCGCCTTTCTCAGGTGGAACCCGGAGAGCGGAATCCAGTCCAGGTTTACCTCGCCAATTTGCGTATCCACGGGGACAGTTTCGACGCGCCCCGCTAGCGTTTTCCATGGCCTCATGAGGACCGTCGGGGAGCCGTTGACCAGCCCCAACCGCCTTTGAGGCGAGTCGAATTCGGCGGGGCTGAGTTGTGACCGGTTGAGACCGGTTGAGTCGGAGCGTGATCGCATATGGCACGAACGGAAAACAAGGCGACGGCAGGACCGACAGCGCAGATGGTGGCCAATCTGGCCCGCAAATTGCGCGTACGGAAGGGGTGGACGCAGGAGCAATTGGGGAAGCAGCTCGGCTTCTCCGGTGCGGCGGTAAGCGCGATGGAGACGCTGGCCCAGCCCGCATCTGACGACATGCTGGTTCAACTGGAACGGGTCCTCGGCGACGGGCTGGAGATCTTCGAGGGCGCCCGCGTGCCGGTGCGCCTGGAGAAGTACCCATCACAGTTCCAGGACTACGTCCTGCTGGAGCAGAAGGCTCTGGTGTTGCGACCGTATGTGACCTTCATCGTCCATGGCCTGTTCCAGACCGAGGAGTACGCCCGGGCGCTGATCGGCGGCGGCTACCCGCCATGGCCCGAGCAACGCGTCGAAGAACTGGTAGAGGCTCGCATGGCACGCAAAGCACTCTTCGACCGGACCCCGGTCGCACTGATCGAGCTGGTACTGGAGGAGTCAGTACTGAGGAGGGTAATCGGCAGCCCGGAGGTAATGCGTCGACAGATGCTGCATCTCGTGGAGTGCGGACGTCGGCGTAACGTGACACTCCAAGTACTGCCCATGGATTGTGGGTTGAGTGGCGAGCATTCAGGCGACCGGGGCACGATGAACCTCATGGAGACCATGGAGCACGATCGTCTCGGCTTCCTGGAAGTGCAAGGCGAGAGCCTGCTGATCACCGACCCACGAAAAGTGAGTACGCTCGCCCAGCGCTACGCGAAGATCCAGTCGCAGGCCCTGGATCCTCGCACTTCACTGGGCCTCATCGAGCAGTTGGCGGGAGATCAGAGATGAGCAACACCCTGCGGTGGTTCAAGTCCAGCTACAGCAACGCGAGCGGTGGTGAGTGCATAGAGGCGGCCATCGCCTGGCGCAAGTCGTCGTACAGCAGCGACAGCGGCGGGCAATGCGTAGAGGTAGCCCTCCCCTGGCACAAGTCCTCGTACAGCGACAGTGGCGGCGGCGACTGCGTAGAGGTGGCCACCTGCCCCCAAGCCGTCCACGTCCGGGACTCGAAAGTGAGTGACGGGCCCTCCTTCTCCGTCGCTCCCCGCGCGTGGACGGCTTTCCTGGGTTGGGAAGAGGCCGGGCGGATCAGCGGCTGAAGCGGGTTCGTACCGCGCTCAGCCCCTTCTTGAGGCGGCCGGCCGCCGCCGTGGCGCCGGAGCCGACGGCGTCGATGGTGTCGTCGACGAGCAGGTCGGCGACCTTCGACGCTCCCATGCCCGCGGCGACACCGCCGATGATGCCGCCGACCACGCCGCACACGACGGTGCCGGGACCGGGGGCGACCGCGGTTCCGGCGGCGGCGCCGGCGATGGACGCCGAGTAGGCGCCGGCCAGAGCGAGGGCCAGAGCGGAGCCCGCGGCGGTCCCGAGCTCGCCGCCCAGCACACCCGCGCCGCCGACGACGACACCCCGGTACGCACACCGCGTGCCGTGTTCGACCGTCCCCATCTCGGGCCGCTCCCCCTCGTCCCGGTCCCACTGGGCCTTGGAACAAACGCTGACATTCACCACGTTTCCCAGACGCCCCAGGCCCTCGCTGACGGCGCCGAGGCGTTTGAACGCGGCCTCACGGCCCGGCCGGGCCACCACCAGGCCCAGGTCGTCCAGTTGCCCGTACCTCAGTTTCTGCGTCGCGCCCACGGCATGGTTGGTCCAGTTGACCCCGTCGTTGAATTTCCTCCACTGCTGATGCGCATCCTCCGGCATCATCAACTCCACCTTTTCATAACTTAGTTGAGGGCAGCGCGGCTGCCACGCAGCGCGCTCTCCTCGTAGGCGTCCAGCGCGAGCAGTGCCGCGCCGATCCAACCCGCGCCGGGGCCGAGCAAGCTGGGCCTGATGGGCGGGAGTTCGCGGTGGCCGCGGGCGGTGACGTAGCTCTCGAAGCTGCGGCGGGTCGGGGCCAGGAGTGTGTCGCCCGCGTCGGCCACGCCGCCGCCGATCACGACCAGTTCGACGTCGAAGAGATTGACCAGAGTCGCGATCCCGATGCCCAACCAGTGGCCCAGCAGGGCCAGTTGGGCGCGGGCCGTGGGGTCGCCGGAGCGGGCGGCCGCCGAAACTGTTTCGCCGGTCACCCTGGACGGGTCGCCGGCGAGGGTCGCGAGCAGGCCGGTGGGGTCGGCGGCGGCGGCCGCGCTGCCGTAGCGGCCGAGTGCCGGGCCGGACGCGAGCGGTTCGAGGCATCCGATCGTGCCGCAGCCGCAGCGCGTCCCGCCGTGCGGGTCGACGATCATGTGGCCGAGTTCGGTGCCGATGCCGGTCCGGCCGCGGAAGAGCCGGTCGTCGAGGACTAGCCCGCCGCCCACACCCGTACCGACGGTCACGAACGCCATGTACGACGCGCTGTTGCCCAGGCGGTACTCGGCCCAGCACGCGGCGTTGGCGTCGTTGTCGACCACGGTCGGCAGCCCCGTGGAGTCCTCCAGCATCCGGCGGAACGGCAGGTCGCGGTAGGCGTTGTTGGGGGCGGTCCGGATGCGGCCCTCGGGCCAGCTGACAAGCCCGGCCGCCCCGACGCCGAGGGAGACCACGCCCCGGTGACGGTCGCGGAGTCGGTCGACGATCCGCGAGACGGTCCGCAGCACGGCCTCGGGATCGTCCGCCGGGCAGGGCACCTGCCGTACGCGTTCGATGACGTGCCCCCTGTCGTCCACTACTCCGGCCGCGATCTTCGTGCCTCCGACATCGAGCCCGATGGAGCGAACGGGGCGCTCGTCGGGGGTGGGGGAAGAGCCCATGCGGTGTGCTCCTAGCGGGGTTGGAGCTGGACGCCGAAGCAGTTCTGCAGCGCGATCAGAGCGGCGCCCTGCGCACCCCGTACGGCGTCCAGCGGCTTGGTGACGATGAGACATTTCCGGGTTGTCTGGAAGGTGTGCTCGGGGACGTTCCGCAGCGCGTGCAGGAAGGCGTTCGCGGCGCGGCGGCCGGGCCCGTCGCTGATGAGGCCCTCGGCGGCGTAGATGACGATCCGGCTCGGGCCGAACGTGGTGAGCAGCGTGGCGATGCCCCGGGCCAGCGAGACGCCCGCCTTGCGGAAGGCGGCGATCGCCTCCGGGGCCTGCGCGGTGCCGCCGTCGGCGAGCGCGATCGCCGCCTCCAGGCCGTCCAGCTCGCGGCCGGTGCGCTCCTTGACCACGGCGGTCAGCGCCCGGTTGCCGAGCTGGCTCTCGATGCAGCCGCGCATCCCGCAGTCGCAGTCCCGGCCGCGCGGCCACACCTGGAAGTGCCCGAACTCCATGGGCACGGCCAGCCGTTGACGCCGTACGACCACGCCCGCGCCCACGCCGTCGCGGATCAGGACGACCGCGAACGTCGCGCACGCGCCGCCCACGCCCAGCCGCTGCTCGTACGCCGCGAAGGCGTGCGCGTCGTTCTCCAGGGCGGTGGCGCAGCCGAACGCGGCGGCGAGCTGGGGTCCCAGCGGGAAGTCCACCCATTCGTAGGGCGGCGGCCGGTCCTTGCCCCGGTCGTCGGGCGCGTTCACGAGGTGCAGGACGGTGCCGGTGTCCGGATCGACGGGACCGCCGACCTGCACGCCTAGACAGAGCCTGCTCCTCGGGAACCCGCGGCCCAGCCGGGCGGCCACCAGCTGCCCGGCCAGCTCCGCCGCGTGCTTGACGACCTCGCCCGGCTTCATGTCGGTCAGGTCCCGGCGCGAACGTGCCACCACTCTTCCGTCGGTCTCGGCGAGGACCCCCACGAGCTTGTAGGGCTGGACCTCGATGCCGATCGCGAAGTCCCCGTGGTCGAGTTCGTAGCTGCGGCGCAGTATCTGCCGCACTGTGGCGTCGTCGTTCGCGTTCATGTCTCACCTTGCGCGGGGCGGCGGTTCAGTTCAGGGCATGCAGGTGGGGCCGTCGGTTCGGGATAGCGGTTCAGGGGTCGGAGGTGGGATCCACGGCTTCCGGGTGGCGGTTCAGGGCATGACGGTGGGGTCCACGACTTCGGGGTAGCGCTGGGCTGCGGCCCGGATCGCGACCGGCGTGAGCGCGATGACCTCCTCGGTCTGGCCGGGCCAGTCCTCCTCACCGCCGACTCGGCGCAGCGCGTCCGCCCGGCCCGGAGCCACACACCCGTACAGCGCCTGGACGATCTCCACCGCGCCCTCGTCCTCGAACTCGTCGTACGGAATGTGCTCGCCCATGAGCCGGCGGCTGCGCTGGGCGTCAGGCAGATGGCGTACGCATTCGACGAGGAACGCCACCCGCTGCTCGGGTCCGGCGTCCGCCGGGCGCGGCACGCGGTCCGCTCGTACGGCCTGGTCGCGGAAGCTGTTCACCGCGCGGGCCACGGTCTCGACGGCAAGCGGGTCGACGTCGTCCAGCGTGAGCCCAAGTGCCGCCGCCTGTCCGCCTGTTGAGGCCGCAAGGCCGGCCAGCCAGAGCCGTACGACGTGGTAGCCGTACGCGGCCCACTGCTCGCGGGCGGCCAGCTCCTGGGACGCGATCCGCTCGGGGGGCGCCTCGCGCGGGGGCCTCGCCTCCTTGATCCGGCTCAGCCTCCGCTCGATCTCGTCCTCGGTGATCCTGGTCTCCACCTCGTCGTCGACGGCCCGCAGGAACCGTTCGAAGGTCGGATGCAGCTGGAGCAGGCCGTCTGTCGGCGGCTGGGTCTTGGGGCGGGTCCGGCTCGTCGTGAGTCCCTGCTCATCCCTGCTGGACATGCGGACCTCCTTCTCGTTGGCGGGGCGGGGGTACGGGGCCTCTTGGCGCGGGCCCCTCGGCGCTGCTCTCCAGAAAGGCCTTCAGGGCGTCGCGGGCGTGGCGCAGGTTGCTGCGGACGGTGCCCGGCTTCATGCCGAGGAGTGCGGCGATCTCGTCCGTCCCGTAGCCGTCCAGGGCCAGGGCGAGGACTTCGCGCTGCTTGAGCGGGAGTTGGCGCAGAGTCCGGACCATGTCCGCCCACTCGTCCGGTTCGGCGCGGGGCTGGTGCGCGGGGGTGGCCAGGCGCGCGTTCTTCGCCTCCAGCGCGACGCGCTTGCGGTCGCGCTCGGCCTTCTTGAGGTACGCGTGCAAGGCGACCACGCGGACCCAGCCGACGGGGTGGGTGCGCGTCGGCCAGGCGGACCAGAGTTCCCTCATGGCCTCCTGCGCCGCGTCCTCGGCCTCCTCGAAGGCGGCTCCGGCCCGCCTCAGGTAGCGGACGGTCCTCGGGAACTCCACGCGGAAGAAGTCGTCGTAGTCCACGCAGTCCACCAGCCCGGCGGGAATGGCCCCATGGGGTGCAAGGGGGCTCACGCAGCCACCTCCTCGATGGTCGGTCACCCATTAAGGGGGGTGAGGGACCGGATCCGTGCAACGAGTCGCGCGGCGCGCTCCCCCTTTCCCAACTCCCTTATGCGGAGCGGTAGTTGGCCCTCTCCTGCCCGGGTTGCACGCCGAACGGCCTCGCCGCCCCTTTCTGGCATATCCCCGCAGAGAGGTCGGACAGCGATGAGGCGCAGGAGCGGTACCGCACACCCGAAGCACCCCAGCCCGACGGAGGTCGTGGCCCTCGTCAACGGCGTGACGGCGAGCATCGGGGGCGTCTACCTCCTGACGTCCTCGACGCTGATCGCCGCGCTGGCGGGAGGTGTGGCCCTGGTGGCGGCGGGGCTGTTCTTCGTCTTCGACCGGTGAGGGTCGCCCTCCACCAGTGCCGGGGGGACGGGGGAGGTGGTTTCGACCGGCGGGGCGACGGGCCGGGCGACCGAGTTCATAATCGCGGGATGCCGATCCTGACCTACCCCGAGGCGGACACCCCGCCCCCGCTGCGCGACCAGGTGCTCGCCCTTCAGGACGAGGCCTGGCCGTCGGACGTACCGAGCAGCGGGCTGAGCCACGACCCGGCGCTCGACCCGCTGTCGATGCTGCTCGTCGAGGACGGCGTCGTGCTCGCCGCGCTGGACATCCTGCGCAAGGACATCGAGCACGCGGGCGTCAGGTTGCGCGCGGGCGGGCTCAGCACGGTGGTCACGCGACGGGCCGCTCGCGGGCAGGGGCACGGGCACCGCCTGGTGAGCGCGGCCCGCGAGGCGATGCCCTCGTACGGGCTCGACCTCGGCCTGTTCACCTGCGACCGCCCGCTCGCCGGGTTCTACGAAGGTGCGGGCTGGCAGGTGCTGCCGGGGACGGTTCTGGTCGGCGGCACGCCCGACGACCCCTTCCCGAGCGACCGTCCGGGGTTCGACAAAGTCACCCTGGCCAGGTTCTTCACCGCGAAGTCCCGTGCTGCCGCACCCTCGTTCCGGGCCGCACGCATCGCCCTGCACCCGGGCCCCGTGGACAAATTGTGGTGACAAACCTGCGACGGAAGCGCGTTGCACCTGCGACACGCGTTCGATAGACATGTAAGTCGTCGCACGAGGCACGTGTGGCGGTTCGCGGGTACTGGAACTGGTACTGCGAGCGGTTACGGCAATGGACGATTACGGGGGTGTGTGCGTGAAGTTCGACATGGGGTCCACGACTCTGTCCGATCTGGGGAAGAGCACCGAGGGTTCGAGTGGTGATCTGGGTGCG
>NZ_LGDD01000049.1 GCF_001279695.1 Streptomyces sp. WM6378 | reverse complement strand
TGGTCGGCGTCAACCGCTTCCAGAACGACACCGAAGACCCCTACGAACCCCTGCGTGTCGACCCCGCCATCGAAGCCCAACAAGCCGAACGCCTCGCGAAGCTGCGTGCCTGGCGGGAGCAGGAGCTTGTCGATGCCGCACTCGTCGCCCTGAAGAAGGCGGCCGAGGGCGACGACAACGTCCTCTACCCGATGAAGGACGCCCTGCGAGCCCGCGCGACCGTCGGGGAGGTCTGCAACGCGCTGCGCGAAGTGTGGGGCACATACGTACCGACGGACGCCTACTGACGGAGGATGTGTGCCATGCCCACTGCCCACCGGGGTTTCACCGCCCCCATCCGGGTCATCGTGGCCAAGCCGGGCCTTGACGGGCACGATCGCGGAGCCAAGGTGATCGCCCGGGCCCTGCGTGACACCGGTGTCGAGGTCGTCTACACCGGCTTGCACCAGACGCCACGTCAGATCGTCGACACCGCCCTTCAGGAGGACGCCGACGGCATAGGGCTGTCCGTCCTGTCCGGCGCCCACATGACCCTCTTCGCCCAGGTCATGGAGATGCTGAGGGAGCAGGATGCCACCGACATCACGGTGTTCGGCGGCGGCATCATTCCCGAGGCCGACATCGGCCCGCTGCGCGAACTGGGGGTGGCGGCCCTGTTCACCCCGGGCACACCGACCCGGGACGTCACCGACTGGGTGCACGCGCACGTCGGTCGTGACGCGGCGCCGCCCGCCGTGACCACGGGCTCGTGACCGCGGGCGGGGCGAGTACAGCCGTACCGGCGACTTGACCGGGCGCGCTGTACTCGCCGTCCCCCTCCGTACCGTCGTGCCGAACGAGTTTTGACGGTATGTCAGATAGCGCGGTTCAGATGCTGCGGGCGGTGATGTCGCCGTAAGCCGTGGTGGCGTGGATGGTGAGGTCGGGGGTGCCACCGGCGTTCTGGAGGCTGTTGCTGATGCGGCCGGAGGTGGTGCCGGCGTCGAGCGCGGCGGAGACGCCCCGGGCGGCGCCGATCGTCAGGTCACCGGCCTGGGTGGTCAGCGTGACGGTGCCGTGCACGGCTTCGGCGATGTTGATGTCGCCCTGCTGGGTGCTGATTTCGGCGGAGCCGCCCAGACGGCCGACCGAGATGGAGCCCGCCTGGAGGGTGAGGCGGGCGCTCGCGGTCTCGTCCAGCTCGACCGAGCCGTGCGCGCCCTCGAAGGTGACGTCGCCGAGCCGCCCGACGCTCCGGAACTCAGCGCTGGCCGCCTTCGCCTCGACGCGGGAGCCGGCGGGCAGGTGGACGGTCACGTCGAGGGAGCCGTTGGCGCCGAGGATCCGGTTCTTCTCCTGTGCGGTCTCGACCCGCAGGACGCCGTCCCGGAATTCGACCGTGGTCTGCTCCGCCGTCTTCACGTCACGGCCCTTCGAGGGGTCCGAGGGCTGCACCTCGACCGTGCTGCCGGCCCCGTCCTCAGCGACGAAGCGAATGCGTCCGGCAGGGATGTCGAGAACGGCGGAGACCGGGGCGGTGGTGTCGAACTTCTGCATCGTGCGCTCCTTCGAAACGTTGTTTCCGATGAGGGAAAAGCTACGTTGCATTCATGGATCTGGCAACACCTTCGTTGCGAAGAATCGGTGTAGTTGCAGGTGGATGAGCTGAATTCGTTGCAACGGACTGGGACGGAATGCAACACCCCTCTCCAGAGGCGTTGCAATGAATTGAGTGCGAACGCTATGCTTGGGGCACTCGGGACGACCATGGAGCGCGAAGGAGACCGTGATGCCGGGAGGCAGACTCACCCAGCAGGAACGTCAGCAGATCGCGCTGGGGGTGGCCGACGGCCTCGCCTACGCGGAAATCGCCCGAGGGCTCGACCGTCCGACCTCGACGATCACGCGTGAGGTGATGCGCAACGGCGGCCCCACCGCCTACCGTGCCGAGCTCGCCCACCGCGCCACCGAACACCGCGCCCACCGGCGCAGGCAGGCCGCCCCCCGAGGGCAGGAGGCGCCCCCGCAGGCCCACGGGCGCGACGCCGAGGCGGTGCGCGCGTACGAGGAGACGTTCACCACCGCCCTCATGCAGGCGGGCACGCCCAAGATGATGGCCCGGGTCCTCGCCTGTCTGTGCACCAGTGACTCGGGCAGCCTGACCGCGTCCGAACTCGTCCAGCGTCTCCAGGTCAGTCCGGCGTCCATCTCCAAGGCGATCGCGTTCCTTGAGAGCCAGGGCCTGGTGCGGCGGGAGCGCGACGAGCGCCGTCGCGAGCGGTACATCGTCGACGACGACGTCTGGTACCAGTCCATGATGGCCAGCGCCCGTGGCACCGCCCAACTCGTCGAGATCGCGCGGCAGGGCGTCGGCGTCCTGGGGTCGGGCACCCCGGCCGCCGCCCGCCTGGAGAACATCGCCCGCTTCCTCGACTTCGTCTCCGAGAGCCTCGCCCGCGCCGCGGACCAGGCGCGCGAAGTCCTGCACACGAAGCCCGGAACGACCGTGGACAGCACCGACTGAGCCACCATCAGATGGCGAACACCGCCGGGCACCGGCTCTCTCAAGCGGACGGCGTGACCGGGGGCCGCAGGCCGAGCCACTGCTCGGCGTCCCAGGCCCGGAACCGCTCCACCTCGGTGAACCCCAGCTTTGCCGCCAGGCGCATCGAGCCGACGTTGGCGGTCTGGGTGGTGAGCACCACCGGCTCGCCGGGAAGCACGCAGTCGAACCAGTCGAGCGCCGCCGCGCACGCCTCGGCGGCGTACCCGAATCCCCATGCACGCGGCAGGAACAGGTAGCCGAGATCGGCCTTCCCCGCGGCAGCCGGGCGACGGTGCTCCGTTGCTCTCCTGAGCAGGATCTGGCCGATCATCGCCCCGTCGAGGTCAACGACGAAACTCCCGGGCCGGCCCTGGGGCACCCCGGGCATCTCGCGCTCAAGTTCGTCACGCGGGCGGGGGCCGCCGAGGTAGGTGTGCACCGCCGGCGACGCCAGCAGCTCGATGAACGCCGCCCGGTCGCGGGCCTCGGGCTCACGGAGCACGAGCCTCTCGGTCCTGATCGGGGAAGGCGGCCAGGCGATGGCGTCGAGTTCAGTCATACCGGCCAGCCAATCAGCAGGCCCAGTGGTGATCAAGGTTCCCGGACCGGTCCACCCACCTGCCCGGGCCCGCCCTTCCCCTCTCGAATCCGACCCGCCGGTGACACGACGGCCTGGTCGCCCGCCCCCACCGCGAGCCGCCCAACTGCCTTGCGTTCAAACGGAGTCCACAGAGTTGCGCTCGTTCTTCACATTCGTGAGCCGATCGTTACGTCGCCCAGCGGAAGGCTGGTTTCCGACTCAAGAAACCGCCTATGCGGTTTGTTATAGTCAAAGGGACCTGCTTGTCCTGCCGACCCCGACGGGAGTCCCTTCGCCGTGGCTACGTTCCTCTACAAACTGGGCCGCCTCGCCTTCCGACGGCGGGGGTTGATGACGCTCCTCTGGGTGCTGGTCTTCGCCGGAGTCGGCTACGCCGCCTCGGTCGCCACCACTCCGCCGGCAGACACGTTCTCCATGCCCGGCACCGAATCCCAGAAGGCGTTCGACCTCCTCCAGAAGAAGTTCCCCGCCGCCGGCGCCGAAGGCGCCAGCGCCCGCGTCGTCATCCGCGCACCTCAGGGCCAGAAGATCTCCGGCCCCGAGGCCAAGAACAAGGTCGAGGCCCTCGTCGCCGACCTCAAGAAGGCCCCCGGCGTCATCGGCGCCACGGACCCCTACCAGGCCAAGACCCTCAGCAAGGACGAGACCACCGCCTACGCGGTCGTCACCTACAAGGAACCGGCCACCAAACTCGCCGACAAGGAGCACGACGGCCTCGACTCCGCCCTCGGCAAGGGCCGGAGCAGCGGTCTCACCGTCGAAGCGGGCGGCGACGCCGTCAAGATCGAGGTCAGCGCGGCCAGCGGCGAGCAGATCGGCATCCTGATCGCCGCGATCGTCCTCTTCCTCACCTTCGGCTCGCTCATCGCCGCCGGCATGCCGCTGCTCACCGCGCTCATCGGCGTCGGCCTCGGCATCTCCGCCATCACCGCCCTGGGCACCACCCTCGGCATCTCCACCACCACCTCGACCCTGGCGCTGATGATCGGCCTGGCCGTCGGCATCGACTACGCCCTCTTCATCATTTCCCGCTACCGCTCCGAGCTCGCCGAAGGCCGCGAGCGCGCCGAGGCCGCCGCCCGGGCCGTCGGCACCGCCGGATCCGCCGTCGTCTTCGCGGGCCTCACCGTGATCATCGCCCTGGCGGGCCTCGCCGTCGTCAACATCCCGATGCTGACGAAGATGGGCATGGCGGCCGCGGGCACGGTCGCGATCGCGGTGCTCATCGCGCTCACCCTGGTCCCCGCCCTCCTGGGCTGGGCCCCCTTCCGAGTCCTGCGCCGCATCGACCGCATGCAGCGCAAGGGCAAGCCGCTCTCGGCCCGCCAGCAGCGCAAGGCCGCCAAGCTGGCCGCCCGCACCAAGCCCAACCTCGGTTCCCGCTGGGCCGGTTACGTCCTGCGCCACCCGGTGGCCGTGCTGCTGGTCGGCGTGGTGGGCCTCGGCGCCCTCGCCGTTCCGGCGGCCAGCCTGGAACTGGGTCTGCCCGGCGAGGGCACGATGGCCAAGACCACCACCCAGCGCAAGGCCTACGACATGCTGTCGGAGTCCTTCGGCCCCGGCTTCAACGGCCCCCTGATGATCACCGTCTCCGGCAAGGACGCGAAGTCCGCCGCCGCCACACTGCGCGCCGACCTCGCCCAGCAGAACGGCGTCGACTCCGTCTCGCCGGCCAGCCCCAACCCGGCCAACGACACCGCCATCCTCAACGTCGTACCCAAGACCGGTCCCACCGACGGCAAGACCGAGGACCTGGTCCACGCGCTGCGTGGCCTCGCCGGTGGCGAAGAGGCCAAGACGGGTGCCGCGGAGATCCTGGTGACCGGCCAGACGGCCATGTTCATCGACTTCTCCAAGACCCTGGACGATGCCCTGCTGCCCTACCTGGGCCTCGTGGTCGGCCTCGCCTTCCTCCTCCTGATGCTGGTCTTCCGCTCCGTCCTGGTCCCGCTGAAGGCGGCTCTCGGCTTCCTGCTGTCGGTCAGCGCGTCGCTCGGCGCGGTGGTCGCGATCTTCCAGTGGGGCTGGCTGAAGGAGGCGTTCAACGTCGAACAGCCCGGCCCGATCATGAGCACCATGCCGATCTTCATGATCGGTGTCGTGTTCGGCCTGGCCATGGACTACGAGGTGTTCCTCGTGTCCCGGATGCGCGAGGCCTACGCCCACGGCGCGGGCCCCGACGAGGCGGTCGTCACCGGCTTCCGTTACGGCGGCCGGGTCGTCAGCGCCGCGGCCATCATCATGGCCAGCGTCTTCTCGGGCTTCATCCTGGACGACAACTCCCTCGTCAAGATGATCGGCTTCGCCCTGGCGACCGCCGTCCTCTTCGACGCGTTCGTGGTCCGGATGGCCATCATCCCGGCCCTGTTCGCCCTGCTCGGCAAGTCGGCGTGGTGGCTGCCGCGCTGGCTCGGCGCCGTCCTGCCCAACGTCGACGTCGAGGGGGAGAAGCTGGCCAAGTACCTGACGCCGGCCCCCGTTGCATCGACGTCCACGGAACGGCGTGAGCACGAGTACATCGGCTGACGCTCCATCAGTTCGCGTTCCCGGCCCGGCGGTTGCCAACCGCCGGGCCGCGGTGTTGTCCGAGGCGGGACGAGCCTGGCTCCTGGTCTGACGTCCCGTCAACTCGCTTCCATGGCCCGGCGGTTACGTACCCGCCGGGCCGCGGTGTTGCCCGTCCGGCCCGGCCGTACCCCCGGGCTGCGGGGCGCGGAGCCCTTTACTGGCTCCGCTATAGCGTTCACTTCCATCTCATTGCAACGCACGCGCTGGGATTGTTGCGTTACCCTCAGGATGGTTGCAACGATTTTCCGGCCTTGACCTGCACCAATGGTGATTTCGCGCAACGTGCATGTTGCTGGATCAATGAATGCAACGTAGCGTTTCTAATGTCAGAAACGACGGGCTGAAGGAGCGCGCACGATGCAGAAGAACCTGAGCACCACGCAGAAGTTCGACACCCCCGCCCCGATCTCCGCCGTTCTCGACATCCCCGCGGGACGCATTCAGTTCATCGCCGCCGACCGGGCCGACACCACCGTCGAGGTCCTGCCCGCCAACCCCTCCAGGAGCCGCGACGCGAAGGCGGCGGAGCAGATCACGGTCGCGTACCGCGACGGCGTCCTGCGGGTCGGGGCCGCACCGGCCAAGAACCGGCTCCTCGGCCACTCCGGATCCGTCGAGGTGACCGTCCAACTGCCCGCGGGCTCCTGCGTCGAGGTGGCTGCGGCCCTGTCCGAACTCCGGGGCGTCGGACGGCTCGGTGACGTCACCTTCGAGGGCGCGCAGGCCACGGTCAAGCTCGACGAGACCGCGAGCGCCCGCCTCACCCTCCAGGCCGGCGACATCTCGGTCGGCCGCCTGGGCGGCCCGGCCGAGATCAGCACCCAGAAGGGCGACCTCCAGGTCGCCGAGGCCGTGCGCGGCACGGTCACGCTGCGCACCGAGCACGGGGCGATCGCGGTCGGCGCCGCCCGCGGTGTCTCCGCCTCGCTCGACGCGGGCACCGGATACGGCCGGATCCACAACACGCTCAAGAACACCGACGGCGCTGCCGCCGGCCTGAACATCCACGCGACCACCGGCTACGGAGACATCACCGCCCGCAGCCTGTAAGAGGGGCACCCCTCGGGCCCGCCGACGGACCCATCCGTTCAGTTCGCATTCCGTTCAGCTCAACTCCGATGAATTCCGCACCAGTTCCCAAGGAGCACACCACCATGTCCAGCATCCTGACCGACCAGGACCGCCCGGAGCTCCAGAGCCTCATCGAGGAAATGACCGAATCCGGTTTCACCGGGGTGACGATGCGGGTGCACGACGAGCGGGGCGAGTGGGTCGGCAGCGCCGGAGTGCGTGAACTGGGCAACAGCGCGAAACCGCCGACGAACGGATACGTGCGGATCGGCAGCAACACCAAGACGTTCACTGCGGCCATGGTGCTGCGACTGGTGGCCGAGGGCACGATCGCGCTGGACGCCTCGGCGGTCGACCACCTGCCCGGGCTCGGTCTCGACCCCAGGATCACGGTACGGATGCTGCTGCAGCACACCAGCGGGGTGTTCAACTTCACCGGCGAGTACTACGACGACGGGACGTTCGCGCCGGGAATCCCCGCCACGACCGCAGGCCAGGAGTGGGTGGACAACCGGTTCACGACCTACCGGCCGGAAGAGCTGGCACGGCTGGCACTGTCCAAGCCGGCGCGGTTCGAGCCGGGCACGGACTGGAGCTACTCCAACACCAACTACCTGCTGGCCAGGCTGCTGATCGAGAACGTCACCGGCCACTCGTTCGCCGAGGAGATGCAGCGGCTGATCCTGGGGCCGCTCGGGCTGTCGGACACCGTGGTGCCGGAAACCAGCCCGGACATCCCCGAACCGCACACCCGGGCCTACTACCGGTACGAGGACGCGGGGCAGGAGCGGACGGTCGACGTCACCCGCCAGAACCCCTCCTGGATCTCCACCGGCGGAGACATGATCTCCACGACCCAGGACCTCCACACGTTCATCTCCGCGCTGATGGGCGGCAGGCTCCTGCCGGCCGAACTGCTGGCCGAGATGTGCACGCCGCACCCCAAGGCCGGTTACGGCCTGGGAGTGTTCGTGCAGAGCACGGGCGAGGACGGCGGCACCGTCATCACCCACAACGGCGGCATGGCGGGCCACGCGGCGCTGATGTACAGCACGCCCGACGGCAGCAAGACCCTGACCGCCGCGCTGAACTACGTCGACGACGCCGCACTGTCCATGGCGGTGCCGTTCCAGAAGGCAGCACAAAGCCTCGTCCAAGAGGTGTTCGGCGGCGGGCGGACGGCGTCGGCCGACACCGCCGAGCCGGGCCACTAGCCGCCGCCTGAGCGCGCTGCCGGGGCGGCCCACTCGTCCAGTTCAGCGGCGGGAGAGCGCGGACCACCGCCCGGCGCGCCCGGCAGCAGCGGACCGGTTGCGCTGCGACAGCGCCGGTGCAGCTCGTCATCGGTGCGGCATGGGTGCGCCTGCAGCGCGCAACTTGGCCTCGGTGAGGGCCGTCAGACGGGCCGCGACCGGCGCCTGCTCCTCGCGGTGGTTGTTGATCAGCTTGTACTGGGCCGATGCCTTGGCCCATGCCTCCAGGCTGGCGTGATCGCCCAGCAGTGCGGGGTTGGCGAGGTAGCGGTCGGCCATGGCGGCCGCCAGTTCCTCGATCCTCGGGTCGTCCGGTTCCCAGGCCCGGGCCTCCCAGCCGCGCTTGATCAGATCGATGTGCTCGGGGTCGTCGAGCCCGTGCTCGAACTGGGCCAGGAAGCCGTCGAAGCCCTGCGGCACCAGCGCCCGGGCCAGCACCAGGGCTTCGCGTTGCACGGCCACGTAGTCGGGGCTGAAACCGAGGCCTGGCATCCGGTCCAGAAGCGCGCAGGCGCGGTCGGGCAACAGGGCCCGGTCGCCGTCGGCGAGCCGGTGCAGCGTGTCGCGGCGGGCGACCAACTCATCGATACGTTCGGTGAGTTGGTGCTCGACATCGGCGAGCGCGGCGCCGAACCGAGCGGCGTCGGCATCGAGCATGGGCCCGATCTCGGCCAGCGGCACACCGGCGGCAGCCAGCGTCCGTACCTGCACCAGCTGCAGCAACTCGCCGGACCCGTACCGCCGATAGCCGGAGCCGTCACGTTCCGGCTCCGCGACCAGGCCGAGCTTGTGGTAGTGCCGCACCGTCTTCACCGTGACGCCGACGAACGACGCCGCCTGCCCGATCGTGACCCCGTTCCTCATCAGCCCACCTTGCCGCAGAACACCGCGTCGACGAAACGCCGCTGGGCGGCCTGGAATGCCGGGGCTATCGCCAGTTCGGCATCGTCCACCCAGGTAAGCCCGGCGGTCAGGGTCCTGCTGCCGTCGGAGGAGCTGTACATCAGCGCCGCCGACCCCATGATGGCGCCGTTGTGGTGGAAGACGGTGCCGCTGCCCGTCTCCTGGGCGAACACCCCCAGGCCGTAACCGACCGTGGCCTCCGGCCTGCGCATCTCGGCCAGCAGTTCGGCCGGCAGGAGCCTGCCGCCCATCAGGGCGGAGATGAACGTGTGCAGGTCCTGAGTGGTCGAGATCAAGTCACCACCGGCTCCGACCCAGGACGGGTTCTGGCGGGTGACATCGACAGTCCGCTCCTGCCCGGCGTCCTCGTAGCGGTAGTAGCCGTGGTTGTGCGGCTCGGGGATCTCCGGTGACGCGCCCGGTGCCACAGTGCCGGTCATCCCCAGCGGCCCCAGGACCAGCCGCTGCAACTCCTCCCTGAACGAACGCCCGGTGACCCTCTCGACCACCAGCCGGGCCAGTACGTAGTTGGTGTTTGAGTAGCTCCAGCCCGTACCCGGGGCGAACCGCGCCGGCTTGGATAACGACAGCCGTACGAGCTCTTCGGGCCGGTAGGTGTGGAACCGGTTGTCTACCCACTCCTTGCCCTGCCAAGGAACCCCCAGCACGATCGTCCCGTCCTCGTAGAGCTCGCCGGTGTGGTTGAAGATCCCGCTGGTGTGCTGCAGCAACATCCGCACCGTGATCCGCCGGTCGAGACCGAACTCGGGCAGGTAGTCATCGGCCGGGGAGTCCAGGCCTATCCGGCCCTCGGCCACCAGCATGAGCACTGAGGTGGCGACGAAGCTCTTGGTGCTGCTGCCGATGCGGAAGTGCCCGTCGGCCAGCGGCTTGGCGCTCTGCCCCAGCTCCCGCACGCCGGCGCTGCCGACCCACTCGCCCTGCTCGTCGTGCACCCGCAGTTGCACCCCGACGAAATCGGACTCGACCAACTCCTCGATCACCGCCTGCAACTGCGGGCGGTCCTGTCCCTGTCCGGAAGCAGTGGTGGACATAGTGGTTGGCTCCTTCGCATTGTCGTGCCGCTGCGAAGAGCCTCCACCCTGCCCCAAGGTCAACCTCAACCGTGATCCAACCCACAGCGGCGCCCAGCTGGCGCGCCGGGGTTCCTTGTGATGGAGAGATTCTACATGGTGCATCACTTTGTCTCCGGCGGATCCATGACCCACCTGCATGAGGCGGGTCATGCAGGTGATGTTTGCGAGCTCACCTGAACTACCTTGGGCGGGGACCAAGTGGCCATCCTTCGCAACAACCAAGCGCCCCATTCTCACAGCCAGCTTGGCCCGCGTGGCGGGCCTGAGGCTTGGAGGCGAAGCCGGAAAGGCGAGGCGGGGGAGCGCAGCGAACCTGCCTTTAGGCCGCGTAGCGGCCGGTTTCTGCCCGGCAAGGCCGGGCTTGAAGTCTGAAGCGAAGCGTAGGACTTCACCAGCCCAGCGGGCTGGGCTCCCGCGAAGCGGGAGCAACCCCCGTGCGCAGCACGGGGGTTCAAGCCGAGCGTAGCGAGGCTTGTCTTTGCACAGCGCGCAGC
>NZ_LGDD01000048.1 GCF_001279695.1 Streptomyces sp. WM6378 | reverse complement strand
TCCGCCCCAGACCCCGTTCGCGCCTGAAGGGCGCTCGTCCTCAAACTCCCCCAAGGCCTCAAGGGCCAGGGGGGACCCCCATGACGGGCTGAAATGCCCTGGTGCGGGCCAGCACCAACCCTGCTAGGGGCGCGGGGAACTGTGCGGGCACCACCTACGGTCCGCAGGCCGAAAGCGGGGTTAAGGGGCGCGGGGAACTGCGTGAGCAACCACGCACGGTCCGCGGGCCGACTGACGTCGAGGGTTCGGGGCGCAGCCACGGGAAGCCCGAACCCCACCCCGCCAGGGGCGCGGGGAACTGCGTGACAAGCCACAGGCGGCCCGCACCCAACACGCCCCCGCACCCAGACTCCGCCCCCTTGCTCCGCAGTCAGCGGCGCCGCATTGTCGAGGCCATGAACCCCACCACCCTCTTCCGCCCCCGCGACGCGGACTTCGTCGCCAACCCCTACCCCGCGTACGCGGAGCTACGAGCGGCGGGCCGGGTGCACCACTACGCCCCCACGGGACAGTGGCTCATCCCGCATCACGCGGACGTGTCCACCCTGCTGAGGGACCGCCGGCTCGGGCGGAGTTATCAACACCGGTTCAGCCACGAGGAGTTCGGCCGGACACCCCCGCCCGCCGCGCACGAGCCGTTCCACACCCTCAACGACCACGGCATGCTCGACCTGGAACCCCCGGACCACACCCGCATCCGCAGGCTCGTCTCGCAGGCCTTCACCCCCCGTACGGTCGAGCGGCTCGCCCCCACCGTGCACCGCCTCGCGGAACGCCTCGTCGACGACTTCTGCGCGGCCGGCGGCGGCGACCTGCTCGCCCGGGTCGCCGAGCCCCTCCCCGTCGCGGTCATCGCCGAAATGCTCGGCATCCCCGATGCGGACCGCCCCCTCCTGCGCCCCTGGTCCGCCGCGATCTGCGGCATGTACGAGCTCAACCCGGACGAGGAAACCGCCGCCAAAGCGGTCCGGGCCTCCCTCGAATTCACCGCGTACCTGCGGGAGTTGATCGCGGAGCGGCGCAAGTGTCCTGGAGAGGACCTGATCTCCGCACTCATCGCTGCGTACGACGACGAGAGCGGTGACGCGGCGGCCCGGCTGTCCGAGCAAGAGATGATCTCCACCTGCGTACTCCTCCTCAACGCCGGCCACGAGGCCACCGTCAACACCACCGCCAACGGATGGTGGACGCTCCTGCGCAACCCCGCCCAGCTCGCCGCCCTCCGCGCCGCGCCCGACGCTCTGCTCCCCACCGCCATCGAGGAGTTGATGCGCTACGACACCCCGCTCCAGCTCTTCGAGCGCTGGGTGCTCGAAGACATCGAGTTCGCCGGGCAGAAGCTCCCGCGCGGCAGCGAGGTCGCCCTTCTCTTCGGGGCCGCCAACCGCGACCCCGCCCGGTTCGCCGATCCCGACACCCTCGACCTGGCCCGCGCCGACAACCCTCACGTCTCCTTCGGTGCCGGCATCCACTACTGCCTCGGCGCGCCGCTGGCCAGGCTAGAACTCCGGGCGTCCTTCGGGCAGTTGCTAACCAAGGCACCCCGGCTGCGGCTGGCCGCCGAGCCGGAGTGGGGCCCCGGATTCGTCATCCGGGGGCTCAAGGAACTCCACGTCACATGCTGACGATCACGGTTCAGCTAGCGACATCCCGCCTCCGCAGCGCCCCCAGCCCCGCCCCCACCAGTACCGCCGCCACCACCGTCAACAGCACCACCGGCGTCCACGCCATCTCCGTGCCCGGCAGCTTCGGCAGGTGGCCGAAGGGGGAGACGTCCAGGACGGCCCGCGGCAGGTTCAGCGCGGGGCCGATCCAGCCCAGGGCCAGGCACAGGCCCACCACGCCCAGCGCCGCCTGCGCGAGCTTCGGGAACGCGCCGAACAGCAGCACCGCCAGGCCCGCCAGCGTCCAGATCGCGGGGAGTTGGACCAGGGCCGCGCCCAGGATCGGGCCGGGTTCCCTGCCGTAGCCGGCCGCCAGGCCGAGCCCGCCGACCACCATGATCAGGGCCGCCCCACCGAACGCGATCACCAGATGCCCGGCCGCCCACCGCACCCGGCCCACGGAGGCCGCCAGGACCGGTTCGGCGCGTCGGCCCGTCTCCTCACCGTGCAGGCGCAGGACGGACGAGGCGGCGTACAGCGCCGCGACCATCCCCAGCATGCCGACCATCGTCGCGAGGAACGCGTCGGTCAGGCCCGACTGGCCGCCCATCCGCTGGATGATCTCCTTGGTCTGCGCGTTGCCGCCGACCAGATCGGCCGCCCCGTCCGCCATCCCGCCGAACAGCAGCCCGGCCAGGGCGAACCCGAGGGTCCAGCCGATCACGCCGCCCCGCTGCAACCGCCAGGCAAGCCCGTACGCCGTCGAGATGCGCCCCTCGGCTGGCCCGGGCCGGGGTGGCACGAAGCTCATCCCGATGTCGCGCCGCCCGGCGAGCACGTACGCCGCCGCCCCCTGCGCGCCTGCCGCCGCCACGATCAGCAGCAGCACCCACCACCGTTCGCCCGCGTACGGCCGCACGTTCTCGGCCCAGCCCAGCGGCGAGAGCCGGTCGAGCACCGAGGAGGCGTCACGCGTCGCGGTGTCGCCCGCCGACTTCAGCAGGAAAGCCGCGCCGAGGACCGCCCCCGTGAGGCCCTTCGCGAGCCGCGCACTCTCCGTCAGCTGCGCCATGATCGCCGCCATGCCAGCGAACAGCATCCCGATCGCCCCGGTGGTGAGGCCGAGAGCCAGTGAACCCGCCGTGTTTCCGGTCGACTTGGCCAGGCCGGCCGTGATGATCAGAGCGACCGGCGCATTGGCCGCCAAGGCGGCCAGGAGCGCCGATGTCAGCGGCGCCCGCCGCCCCACCATCGCCGAGGAAAGCAGCTCCTGACGGCCCGTCTCCTCTTCCTCCCGGGTGTGCCGCACCACGATCAGCAGGCTCATCACCGCCGCGAGTACGTATCCGGACCCGCCGAACCGCCACGCGGTAAGCCCGCCGATCGAGTCGTCGAAGACCGGCCCGTACAGCGCCCGAAGCGAGCCGTTGCCGCTCATCGAGTGAGCCACGTCCGCGCGCTCGGCGGCGGTCCTGTACACCCTCTCCAGGGTGCTCGCGCCGCTCGCCACCAGTGCGCCCAGCGCGACCGCCCACACCGGGATCATCACCCGGTCCCGACGCAGCGCGAGCCTCAACAGCGCGCCCGTGCCCGCCAGTTGATCCGAACCGCGCACGGGTACGGCTACGGCGGCGGTCATCGCGCCACCACCTCTTCCCCCGCACCCGTGTAGTGGCGCAGGAACAGCTCCTCAAGGGTCGGCGGGGTGGAGATCAGGGACCGGACGCCCGACTCGGTGAGCGAGCGCAGCACCGCGTCCAGCTTGTCGGTGTCGACCTGGAGTTTTACGCGACAGCCCTGACCGCCTTCGATCTCGTGAATGGCCAGGTCGTACACCCCGGGCAGCCGCGCCAACCCGTTGGGCGCGCCCGCGAGTTCGGCGGTGACGGACGTACGGGTGAGGTGGCGGAGCTCGGCGAGCGAGCCGGTCTCCACGGTCCGGCCCCGGCGGATGATGCTGACCCGGTCGCAGAGGCTCTCCACCTCGCTGAGGATGTGCGAGGACAGCAGCACGGTGCGGCCCCGGTCGCGCTCCTCCTCCACGCACTCCTGGAAGACCTCTTCCATCAGCGGGTCGAGCCCGGAGGTCGGCTCGTCGAGGATCAGTACGTCCACGTCGGACGCGAACGCGGCGACCAGGGCGACCTTCTGGCGGTTGCCCTTGGAGTAGGTCCGGCCCTTCTTCGTGGGGTCGAGCTCGAACCGTTCGACGAGGTCGTGGCGCCGGGACCGGTCGACGCGGCCGCCCCTCAGCCTGCCGTACAGGTCGATGACCTCGCCTCCCGAGAGGTTGCGCCACAGCGTCACGTCGCCCGGTACGTACGCCACGTGCCGGTGCAGCTCGACGGCGTCGGCCCACGGGTCGCGGCCGAGCAGCTGAGCCGCGCCCGAGTCGGCGCGCAGCAGGCCCAGCAGGACTCGGACGGCGGTGGACTTCCCGGCGCCGTTGGGGCCGAGGAAGCCGTGGACCTCACCGCTCTCGACGGCGAGGTCGAGCCCGTCGAGGGCGTGCGTGCGCCCGAACGACTTGTGCAGCCCGGCGACCGTGATTGCCTTCGTCATGTTTTTGAACGTACGGTATTTTCACGAAGTTGTGAAGTTAAGGAAGCGTATAAAGTCGGCGACGGAACCGGGGCGGGGCGGCGAGGGGAGACGATGAACCCATGAGCAGCGTGGACAGCGAGCGAGAGGTGCCGGGCGGCATGGCGGACGGACGGGACGAGGACGCTGTGGGCCGGTTCGTCGAGCGGTTCGCCTCCGAGCTGGCCGAGGCGGGCATGCAGCGGATGGCGGCCCGCGTCTTCGCGGCGCTGCTCGTCTCCGAGACCGGCTCGATGACCTCGGCCGAACTCGCCTCGGCGCTCCGCATCAGCCCGGCCGCCGTCTCCGGCGCGGTCCGCTACCTCGCCCAGGTCAACATGGTCGGCCGCGAGCGCGAGCCCGGCTCGCGGCGCGACCGGTACGTCCTGCACAACGAGCTCTGGTACGAGACCTTCACCAACCGGGACCGGATCCTGACCCGCTGGGAGCAGGTCATGAAGGACGGCGTCGCGAGCGCGGGCGGCCCGGACACGGCGGCCGGGGCGCGGATGGCGGAGACGGCGGCGTTCTTCGCGTTCCTGCACGGCGAGCTGTCCCAGCTGATGGACCGCTGGCGCGAGCACCGCACGACCCTGGACCTCCCGCCGATCCCGCCCCGTTGAACGCGCTGACCACCGGGTTTACGTTGCCGATCCCGCCCCGCTGACCGCTCGGGCCGGCTCACCCCGGCAGGACCAGCTCCCACGCCCCCGCGAGCGCGGTCCACGTACGGGTGCGGACCGGGCCCGCGACGACCTGGTCCGCGCGGTAGCGGAAGCCGCCCACCGGGCCCGAGATCGTGACGGCGCGCGCGGCCGCCCGGGCCCGCTCGCCGGCCCGACCGTGCACCACGACCTGCGCGAGCCCGTCGGCGGAGCCGATCGACACGCCCGCCACCGGCCGGTCGAGGTCGCTCAGGAGCACCCCGTCGGCCTCCACCCGCAGCCGGTGCGCCACGGCCGCCGTGACCGGCGCGGGCGCCCGCACCAGGGTGCGTACCAGCGAGCGGGCGGCGCCCCACACCGAAGGCGGCGCGGGCGGCGCGGGAGGTGGACTGACCGCGGGGATCCTCAGGGCCCCAAGGACGACCTGATCGCTGTCGTCGGCCAAGAGGTCGAGCCGGTGCCCGGTCCCGTCGAGCGCGGCCCGCGCGGCCGCGACCGCGCCCATGGGCACGCCGAGCGAGCGGGCCAGCTCCAGGGAGTCGGCCGCGCCCACCGGCACCAGGGCCAGCGCGCCCCGGTCGAGCTCACGCTCGCGGTGCAACAGGGTCACGGTGCGTAGCAGCGCCTGGTCGTCACCGACCACCACGGTGCGCCGGCCACCCCGCCGGGCCAGCGCCCGCGCAAACTCTTCCGGCCCCTGTGGCCAGCAGATTTTCGCCTGTGCTCCCGCACACAGCACATCCTTCGCGATCCGTACGGACTCGCCGTCAATACGGCGGGCGACCGGGTCGATGAGCACGACGAGCTGGTGCGCAGCCGACACCTCGGTCCTTCCTCGGGTAGCATCTTTGTGCAAGAGCCCCTTGCGCTATTGCGCCAGGGGCTTCGTCTATTCCGGGGCAGCTTTCTACGGTTCAGGCCCATGGTGTACGCATCCACATATGGAACGCGTATGCCCCTGACCTTGGACATGCCCCGCCCGGAAGGGGTGTACGCCTGTGCCCGCACTTGTGCTGCTCGGTGCTCAGTGGGGTGACGAGGGCAAGGGAAAGGCCACCGACCTCCTCGGTGGATCCGTTGACTATGTGGTGCGTTACCAGGGCGGCAACAATGCCGGCCACACGGTTGTCGTAGGCGACCAGAAGTACGCGCTGCATCTTCTCCCTTCCGGGATCCTCTCGCCGGGGTGCACCCCGGTGATCGGTAACGGTGTCGTCGTCGACCCGGCGGTCCTGCTCTCCGAGCTGAGCGGGCTGAACGAGCGCGGCGTGGACACGTCCAAGCTCCTGATCAGCGGCAACGCTCACCTGATCACGCCGTACAACGTGACGCTCGACAAGGTCTCCGAGCGCTTCCTCGGCAAGCGGAAGATCGGCACCACCGGTCGCGGCATCGGCCCGACCTACGCCGACAAGATCAACCGCGTCGGCATCCGCGTCCAGGACCTCTACGACGAGTCGATCCTGGAGCAGAAGGTCGAGGCGGCGCTCGAAGGCAAGAACCAGCTGCTCGCCAAGATCTACAACCGTCGCGCGATCGAGGCCGGCAAGATCGTCGAGGAGATGCTCCAGTACGCGGAGCAGATCAGGCCGTACGTCACGGACACCACCCTCGTCCTGAACAAGGCGCTCGACGACGACAAGGTCGTGCTCTTCGAGGGCGGACAGGGCACCCTGCTCGACGTCGACCACGGCACGTACCCCTTCGTCACCTCCTCGAACCCGACCGCGGGCGGCGCCTGCACGGGTGCGGGCGTGGGCCCGACGAAGATCAGCCGCGTCATCGGCATCCTGAAGGCGTACACGACCCGCGTCGGCGCGGGCCCGTTCCCGACGGAGCTCTTCGACGAGGACGGCGAGGCGCTGCGCCGCATCGGTGGCGAGCGCGGTGTCACCACCGGCCGTGACCGCCGCTGCGGCTGGTTCGACGCGCCGATCGCCCGCTACGCGACGCGCGTCAACGGCCTGACGGACTTCTTCCTCACGAAGCTGGACGTCCTGACGGGCTGGGAGCAGATCCCGGTCTGCGTCGCCTACGAGATCGACGGCAAGCGCGTCGAGGAACTCCCGTACTCCCAGACCGACTTCCACCACGCGAAGCCGATCTACGAGACCCTGCCCGGTTGGTCGGAGGACATCACGAAGGCCAAGACCTTCGGCGACCTCCCCAAGAACGCGCAGGCGTACGTGAAGGCGCTGGAGGAGATGTCGGGCGCGCCGATCTCCGCGATCGGGGTGGGCCCCGGCCGCACCGAGACGATCGAGATCAACTCGTTCCTGTAGGCGAGCTTGGATTGAGCGGGGTTCCGGGCAACCGGGACCCCGCTCAGCCATCTTCAGCCCGTCATGGGGGTCCCCCTGGCCCTTGAGGCCTTGGGGGAGTTTGAGGACGAGCGCCCTTCAGGCGCGAACGGGGTCTGGGGCGGAGCCCCAGGGCCACCCACCGGGTCGCACCTGCCCCCCAACCCCCCGTAGGAGCCCGGGGGTTAGCCCCACCCGCGTACGGGTAGCTGGCAGGATCGCCCAGAACCACCCCCTCCGGAAATGCTGGGCCCGGCAAACATCCCAGCTCCCCCCGGAGGAGTCCGCACGTGCGTGAGCAGGCATCACAGAGCCCACAGAGGCCCGCCCCGAACAGAGCGCGGCGCAGGGCCACCAGACGCGGAGCGACCACCGCAGCCGCAGTGACCGCCGGCATCCTGACGATGACCGCACTCACCCCGCCCCCCGCATCGGCGGCCCCCCGCCCCGCCCCCGTCCAGCAGAGCCTCAACGCCCTGGTGCAAAGCAACGGCTTCCCCGCAGCCCTGGCCGCCGTCCAGGACCGCGAGGGCCACACCCGTAACTACACCGCAGGCGTAGCCGACCTGACCACCAAGGCGAAGGTCCCCACAGACGGCCAAGTCAGAATCGGCAGCAACACCAAAACCTTCACCGCCGTGGTCGTCCTCCAACTCGTGGGCGAGGGCAAGGTCAGCCTCGACGCCATGGTCGACACCTACCTCCCGGGCCTCGTACGCGGCGAGGGCATCGACGGAAGCCACATCACCGTCCGCGAACTCCTCCAGCAGACCAGCGGACTCCCCAGCTACACCAACGACGACGACCTGGAGCCCCGCTACTACGAACCCCGCGACCTCCTGGACCGGGCCCTCAAGCACAAGGCGGACTTCGCCCCCGGCGAGAAGTGGGGGTACAGCAACACGAATTACGTGGTGGCCGGCCTGATCGTCCAGAAGGTCACCGGCCGCCCCCTCGCCGCGGAAATAGACCAGCGCATCATCAAGAAGATCGGCCTGCGCCACACCTACTTCCCCGCCCCCGGCGACCCGACGATCCGCGAGCCGCACCCCAAGGGCTACTCCCAGGATGCGCCGGGCGGCCCCCTGAGTGACATCACGGAGATGGACCCGTCCTGGGCCTGGGCGGCAGGCCAGCTGATCTCCACGAACTCGGACCTGAACCGCTTCTTCAGCGCGCTTCTGGGCGGCCGCCTCCTCGCGGCGCCCCAGCTCAAGGAGATGCAGAAGACAGTCCCCGCCACAGCCCCGTTCGGCCCCAACACCCGTTACGGACTCGGCCTGTTGAGCACCCCGCTGTCATGCGGCGGCGTGTACTGGGGCCACGGCGGCAGCTTCCCGGGCTACGAAACCCGAGGCGGCGCCACGAACACCGGCCGCGCCGCGAACGTGGCGGTAACCCTCCAGCCGACCGACCCGGCGGCGATGAAACCAGTGGACGCCTTGGTGGACAAGGCCTTGTGCAGCGCCGGGTAGCCACGAGCTCCCCAGGAGTTACGTCGGGAACTCGCCGAGCCAGGCGCGTCGCAGGAGTTCGCCCGGCAAGTAGGGGGTCTCGATGTCGATGGCGAAGCCGGCGTCGTGCGCGAGGCAGGCAATGGCGAGCGGGCCGAGGGCGAGGTAGCCCTCCACGCTCCCCTCGCGCTTATCGGTGGCCGTCCAGTACGTCTTGTGAGCCTGGATCGCCTCCAACAGAGCCTGGTTGAAGGCCTCGTGGTCCTTTACGAGGAAGCGGTGGAAGAGGGCGATGGGCTGGTAGAGGATGTTCTGCAGCAGGTCGCGGGGGGCGATGGTGGCGACGTCGGGGTGCGAGGTCTGGATGGCGAGGGTCAACTTCTCGACCAGGCCGGGGCGTTCGAGCCAGTAGGTCTGGAGCGCGTCCACCCAGTGGTAGACGTACTCGTCGCCCTCGGCCCCCGAAGCGCGCAGCACTTCGAGGGGGATCTCGCAGAGCTGCGTCATCCGGACCTGGTCGCGGCAGACGATCGCGAGCCAGAACGCGGTGAGCCAGTTCCCCGCGTTGGCGTAGTACTGGGGCCCGGTCGCCGGGATGGTGTGGATCTCGTGGTTGATCCGGTACTCGCCGCTGCCCTCGGGAGCACTGGCCGCCGCGAACGCGGCGGAGTGCACCTGCATGGCCGTGACCACCGCCTCCCAGGTTTCCAGCTGGGAGCCGTCCGGGTTGACGGCGAGCCAGGCCTGCACGCAGGAGAGCGATTCGTTCAGCGCGAGGCTGAAATTGCGTGGCGTCTGCGGGAGGGTCTCGATCGAGTCCGCCAGATCCTCCCCGAGTTCCTGTGCGTACTCCTCGTCGTCGGGGCCGGGGCTGCCGTGCCGTGTCACGTTCACCGTCATCAGAAACTCCCGTCAGCCAAGGTTGAAACGCCGCATGGAATATCCAGCGTACGTTCCCGCCTTGGGGTTCCCCTTCACGAGGATGTAGTCGATCTTCCCCTGCTTGAGGGCCTTGCTTAGCTCTCGGTAGAGCCGGCGTTCATTCTTGTTGGTGCGCCCGCGTTCCTTCATTTCATTGAGAATGTCCTCGAAGTACTCGCGCGATCCCTGCCGTGCGTTGAATCCGTTCGGCAGCCGACGCTGGCCGAGTTCGGTTTCGAGACTGCTCTTCGCCTCGACCACGACAAAGCTGCCGTCCTCCCGCTTCCACACCTGGTCGAACTGGTCATTGCCGTTCTTGGGACCGTCGAGCGTCTCCCACTTCGCGTCGGGATAGTGCTCTGGGATCACGTGATGCCTGGCGACCGCCTCACCGAAGGCTTCGGTGTCCTTCGTCATCTGCTCGTGCAGAGGTGCGTGCTCGGCCTTCGCCTCGTTCCAGGCGTCGAGGTTCTCCTGCGTGGGGTGCGCCTCGTAGAGCTTCTTGGCGTCGTTGACCTTCGGGTGGATCGCGTTGTCGGCGGTGACCGAGGTGTGCCGGTCGTGGGCGGCCTGGTCGAGGATCTCCCGGCCCTCGGGCGTGACCACCGTCGAGGCGCCGCGCTTCACGTCGCCGCCCACGACGTACTTCTCCGGGATCGGCGGCGGCTCGTCGCTCTTGGATATCCACTCACCCGTCACCGGGTGCTTGACGAGCTGCGGCGGTACGAGGCCGCTCTCGTCCGGGATGTTGGAGAACTTCCGGTATCCGTTGTCCCGGTAGTACTTCTCGAAGTAACCGTCCTCGTGCCGGGCGCGCTGGACCTGGTGGTCCATGATTTCTCGCGCGCTCGCGCCGTTCCACCGGCTGGGGCCGTCGTAGTCCGGGTGCGGGCCGCTGCCGCCGTGCCCGCCGCTCGGCGGCTCGTCGCCCGCACCGCCCCCGTGCCCCGAATCGTGCCCGCCGGAACCGCCCTCGTGGCCGCCCGTGCCGTGGCCCGTGGACGTTCCACCGTGGCCCGCGTCCGCCGCGTGGCCGGCAGTGTCGCCCGCCGAAGGCGCGCCACCACGGGCCCCGCCCGCAGCTCCCCGGTCGAGGTCGTTCGCCGCGCCCCGGCCGAGGTCGTGGGCGGTGCCGCCCGCACCCGGTACGTGAGTTGAGCCGCCCGGTGTGTGTGCTGGGTCGTGTGCTCCGGCCATGGCCGGTTCTTTCACGTCTGCGCCGATCTTTACTGGTTCGTCGACGTGGGGGAGGGAGCTTTTGAGGCGGGTGATGTCGTCGGCGCTGAGTTCGACCTTGGCCGCCGACACCGTGCCGTCGGGTTTGTAGACCTTGCCGTCGTCGAGGTTGAGGCGGCTGCCGCCGGGCCATTCGATGTAGTTGCCCTTGACGACGGGGACGTCGGTGTTC
>NZ_LGDD01000047.1 GCF_001279695.1 Streptomyces sp. WM6378 | reverse complement strand
CCTCCGCTCAAACCCCCAGCTCTGCCGCGACCCGCCCGTCCCGTACGGCAGCGGTCAGCACCGCGTGGTCGGCCTCCGTGCGGTCGGCGTAGGTCACCGCGAAGGCGGCCACCGCTTCGTCGAGCTCTTCGTTCTTTCCGCAGTACCCGGCTATGAGCCGCGGATCGACGCTGTGCGCATGCGCCCGGGCGAGCAGCGCGCCCGTCATGCGCCCGTAGTCGTCGAGCTGGTCGGCGGCTAGCGCGGCGGGGTCCACGCTGCCCTTTCGGTTCCTGAACTGCCTTACCTGGAAGGGGCGGTCGTCCAGGGTCGTCCAGCCGAGCAGGATGTCGCTGACCACCTGCATCCGCTTCTGCCCGAGCACCACGCGCCGCCCTTCGTGCCCGACGTCGGGCGTCTTGAACCCGGCTTTCGCCAGATGCGGCAGCAGCGCCGAGGGCCTGGCCTCCTTGACCTGGAGCACGAGAGGTTCGCCCCGGTGGTCGAGCAGCAGCACCACGTACGAGCGTGTTCCGACGCTCCCCGTGCCGACCACCCGGAAGGCCACGTCGTGGATCGCGTACCGGGCGAGCAGCGGCAGCCGGTCCTCGGACAGGGTGCCCAGGTACTGCTCCAGCGAGGCGGCGACCGTTGCCGCCTCGGCGTCGGTCACGCGGCGCAGCACCGGGAGCGCGTCGACGAAGTGCCGGCTGCCGTCCTCGCCCTGCTCGGTCGCCTTGGTGGCGAAGCGCGCGCTGGTGTTGTTGCGGGCTTTTTCGGAGACCCGTTCCAGGGTGCCGAGCAGGTCGTGGGCGTCGGCGTGGGAGACGAGTTCCTCGTCGGCTATGGCGTTCCAGGCGTCGAGGACCGGCAGCTTCGCGAGCAGGCGCATGGTGCGGCGGTAGGCCCCGACCGCGTCGAACGCCGCTGCCCGGCAGGTGACTTCGTCGGCGCCGGCCTCCCGGCCCGCCAGGACCAGCGAGGCAGCCAGCCGCTTCACGTCCCATTCCCATGGGCCGGTCACGGTTTCGTCGAAGTCGTTCAGGTCGATGACGAGACTGCCGCGTGCGTCGCCGTACAGGCCGAAGTTGGCCGCGTGTGCGTCTCCGCATATCTGCGCGCCGACGCCGGTGACGGGCGTGCCGACCAGGTCGTGCGCCATCAGTCCGGCCGAGCCGCGCAGGAACGCGAAGGGACTGGCGGCCATGCGGCCCACGCGTATCGGCGTGAGCTCGGGCACCCGGCCCGCGTTGGATTCCTCCACCGCGCGGACGGCGTCCGGCCGGTCGGCGGAGAGCAGCAGCGAGTCGTGCGAGGCGCGCGGGAACCGGTCCCGCAGCGCCTTCCCTTCGGCCTTCGGCGATCCCTGCGCCCGGCGCCTTCCCGTTCCTGATGCGTGCGGGCGGCGGGCGAATCCGGGGACCTCGGGGATCCGGCCCCGCCCGTCCTCCGCCCCGGCCCGCTGTGCCGGAACCACCGCGTCGACCTCGCCCATGGCGTGCCGCCTCCCCCGTCTCGTACAACGTCCTTGTAACGTCCTTGTGCAGCGCTCTCGTTCAACATCAAGAGCTCAACTGCCCCTGACGGTACAGGCGCTGGCGAAAGATCGTCTCCCCCTGTGGATAACTCTCGGGGGCCCGGACTCCGCTTGCGTCGAGCGCCTGGGCACAGGGGATCGCCGGCCCCCTTCTCGACAGCCAGGCCTGCCGTCGTTTCACGTGAAACAGCGAAACGACGGCAGGGCCGACACCAGGAAACGGGAGGGCGCGGGATCGGAACCAGGCCCGACCACGAACCCCTACAGCCCCGCGTCCCGCGCCAGCAGCGCCGCCTGGACCCGGTTCTCGCAGTCCAGCTTTGCCAGGATGCGGCTGACGTACGTCTTCACCGTGGCCTCGCTCATGTGGAGCCGCTTGCCGGCGTCGGCGTTGGACAGCCCTTCGCCCAGCAGTGCCAGGACGTCCCGCTCGCGCTCGGACAGCACGCCGACCCGGCGCCTGGCTTCCTCGCCACGGGCCGCTGCCCGGCCCGTGGCGAGCTGGTCGACAACGTGCCGGGTGGCGGCGGGCGAGAGGTAGGCGTCACCCGCGGCGGCGGCGCGTACCGCGCGGATCAGTTCGGCGGGCGCGGTGTCCTTGAGGAGGAATCCGGCGCCGCCGTGTTCCAGGGCGCGCAGGACATTCTCCCGCTCCCCGAACGTGGTGAGGATGATCACTCGCGCCGCCGGTACGGTCCTGCGCAGCTCGGCCAGCGCGCTCAGCCCGTCCATCTCGGGCATCTGGATGTCGAGCAACACCACGTCCACGGCGTGGGAGCGGGCGAGTTCGACGGCTTCACGGCCGTTGGTGGCCTCGGCGACGACGTCGATCGCCGCGTCCGAAGTGAGGATCATGCGGATCCCGGCCCGGATGAGGGGCTCGTCGTCGGCGATCACGACCCTGATGCGTGGTCCCGTCACACCCAAATCCTGTCCTGATCCTGTCCTGTACGCCGCCGGAGCCGCGCCCGAGCCGGCCTCGGGCCGCCCCGCGCCGCCGCTAGCGCGCCACTTCGTACGACTTCTTCTCGATCAGCTTGCCGTCCTTGAAGCAGAACCGGAACACCGGCTCGGTCTTGAGGCCCTCACCGGTGTCGGAGGACATCAGGACCAGGCACTGGGAGCCTTCCGGTTCGGCGGGGCCCTTTCCGGCAAGGCCCGAGGTCAGCACGGTGTCGCCGCTCGGCAGCTCGTTGCGGACCTCGGCTTCGGAGGTGCCGACCTTGATCTTGTCGTACTGGGACGGATCGATCATGCCTTTCTCGGCCGATCCGGCGAGGAAGAACAGTCCGACTCCGGCCGCGATCGCGAGCAGTACCACTGCCCCCACGGCGATTCCGCAGCCCAGCGCGACGCCTCCGGCCCTGTTCCTGCCGCCCATGCCCAGCTCCTTCTCCGCGATGTTCCAGTCCACGACCGGACCACCGTCGCCGAGCGGCGGGGCGGGTGACTGCTGTCGGAAGTCGTCGGGGGCATCGACGAACGTCGCGGCCTCGGCCGCCCCGTAGGGCAGTACGCCCGCGACGCGGAAGCCGCCGTCGTCGGTGGGGCCGGTGTGCACCATGCCGCCGACGAGCCGGGCCCGCTCGTGCAGCCCGGTGAGGCCCTGGCCGCCGCTGACCACTTCGCCGGCCTGGTCCGCGGCGGCGCGGTCGACGACTCCGTTGACGACCTCGACGACGAAGGAATCCGGTTCGTAGCGCAGTTCCACGCTGATCGGAGCGCCCGGAGCGTGCTTGTACGCGTTGGTCAGGGCTTCCTGGACGATCCTGTACGCCGCGTGGTCGCCGGCGGCGGCCAGCAGCCGGGGCTCGCCGCTGGCGCGCAGTTCCACGGTGTTCCCGGCGGCGCGTGCGGCGGCCACGAGTGTCTGGATCCCCGCGGTGCCACGGGCGGCGGGCTGGGCTCCGTCGGGTGCGGCGGGGGCTTCGATGCCGTCGCGCAGGATGCCGACGACCTCGCGCAGTTCGTGCATGGCGGCGACCGAGGCCTGCCGCAGCACGCCGACGGCCTCGCGCTGGCGGCCGGTCAGTTCGGGGTCGACTTCGAGGGCGCCGGTGTGCACGGAGATGAGGGCCAGCTGGTGGCCGAGGCTGTCGTGCATGTCCTGGGCGATGCGCTGGCGTTCGCGCAGCCGGGCCTGGCCCGCGACCATGGCGCGCTCGCGGAGCAGCTGGGCGTTGTGTTCCTGCATGGCGCGCAGCAGGGTGCGCCGCTGGGACCAGTACCGGCTGGTGAGGCCGGGTACGACGGCCACGGCCAGGAAGAACAGGGTGCTGAAGATGCCCATGAGGATGGGCTGTGCGATGGGCCACAGCGTGATGACGCCGAGGACCAGGTAGATGACGAAGGCGGCCGTGAAGGCGGCGAGGGCCCGTCCCGCGCCGACGATGCGCCGTCCCGCGGACCAGGCCGCGACCATCAGGAGAGGGGCGGTTTCGCCCGCCGCCATGGACAGGGCGGCCGCCGCGAGCAGCACACTCGCGGGAAGGGAACGGCGCAGCAGCGACAGCACCGCGACGCCGAGGGCGACGGCCGCGGCCCGCAGCGGTCCTCCGGTGAGCAGCCCGATCCCGCCCGACATCAGGGCCAGCACGAGCGCGAGCGCGGCCTCGCCGACGATCCGGCGCCGCGTCCAGGGCTCGGGCCCCTTCAGCAGGCGCCATCCGCTACGGACCCTCGATGACACATCCACGCCCGCACCCTAGGCAGCGTGCCCCCTTGGCGACGGCTCTCTTTCGTCGCGCCTCGCCGAGACAAAAGTCGACCTGTTCATGGCACCCGAGCGACTCCTGGGTTTGCCCGCCCTGGAACGCGACATATGACACAGAAGAAACAGAGGAAGGGACAGAGCGCGTGAGACAGAACATCGTGAGACGGAACCCGGGGAGTGCGCGTTCGCACCGCGCCCGGACATACCGCGCAGAGCCCGGACATACGAAGGAAGCCCCGCAGATCCGGGGATCTGCGGGGCTTCCGACTTGTGCGCGAGGGGGGATTTGAACCCCCACGTCCCGAAGGACACTGGCACCTGAAGCCAGCGCGTCTGCCGTTCCGCCACTCGCGCAAGAGTGGTGTGCTGGGCTCTCTCACTGTTTGGTGCGATTGCCTGGCGACGTCGAGAAGATTAGCACGCTGCGCAGGGTGGATTCACATCCGTTGTTTGCGGCGACCCTGTGGAGAGGAGCAGATCAGGAGAGAGGCAACCCCCGGCATCGTTACCCGCTCCTCCTGAGTGCACCCCAGGTGCGGGACACTGTCGGGAAGCCACCTCTACGATCCGTACGAGAGGTGCGTGTGAGAGGTGACACTCGTCCACAAGGCACAGAAGGGGAACCAGCCGATTTCCCGACGCGTGGATACGATCAGTAAGCAGTACCAAGAGCGTGACCCAGAGCAGAACCGGCAGCAACACCAGGACGGCAACGACGGAGGAGGTGCCCCATGGGAGTCCTGAAGCGTTTCGAGCAGCGTCTCGAAGGCCTGGTCAACGGCACCTTCGCGAAGGTCTTCAAGTCCGAGGTCCAGCCCGTCGAGATCGCCGGCGCGCTCCAGCGCGAGTGCGACAACAACGCGTCGATCTGGAACCGGGACCGCACGGTCGTCCCCAATGACTTCATCGTCGAGCTGAGCGCTCCGGACTTCGAGCGGCTCAGCCCGTACTCGGGCCAGCTCGGCGACGAGCTGTCCGGCCTGGTGCGTGACTACGCGAAGCAGCAGCGCTACAGCTTCATGGGCCCGATCAAGGTGCACCTGGAGAAGGCCGAGGACCTCGACACCGGTCTGTACCGGGTGCGCAGCCGCACGCTCGCGTCCAGCACCGACCAGCAGGGCCAGCAGGGTCCCCAGGGCCCCGGCCCGGGTGCCCCGCAGCGTCCCGCGGCGCCCGCGGCCCCTCAGGGCGGCCGTGGCGGCTACGGGTACCCGCCGGCCGCGGCCCCGCCCATGCCTGCAGCGCCGCCTCCGGGCCGCCCGGCCGCTTCGCCCGCCGACCGCCGTCCGGCGGGTCCGGGGCCGATGCCGGGCGGGCACGGCCAAGTGCGACGCTGGATCGAGATCAATGGCACCCGCCACCAGATCTCCCGCCCGACTCTGGTCCTTGGCCGCAGCACCGATGCGGATGTGAGGATCGACGATCCCGGCGTCTCGCGCCGGCACTGTGAGATCCGGACCGGAACGCCCCCGACGATCCAGGATCTCGGGTCCACCAACGGCATCGTGGTGGACGGGCAGCACACCACCCGCGCTACGCTCCGCGACGGCTCGCGGATCGTCGTGGGCAGCACCACCATCGTTTACCGGCAAGCCGAAGGGTGAAGCGGGGGCAATGTCAGAGCTGACCCTCACGGTCATGCGGTTGGGTTTCCTCGCCGTACTGTGGCTGTTCGTCATCGTGGCCGTCCAGGTCATTCGCAGCGACCTGTTCGGTACGCGCGTCACCCAGCGCGGTTCGCGCCGGGGCAATGACGCGAACCGGCAGCAGCAGACCGGCAGGCAGGCCGCCGCAGGCGCCGCGCCACCGCCGCAGCGCGGCCAGCAGCAGGGTGGTGGCGGGCGGCAGCGTCGCGGTGCCCCCACCAAGCTGGTCGTGTCCGAGGGCACCCTCACCGGCACCACGGTCGCGCTGCAGGGCCAGACCGTCACGCTGGGCCGGGCGCACGATTCGACGATCGTCCTGGACGACGACTACGCGTCGAGCCGCCATGCCAGGATCTATCCGGACCGGGACGGCAATTGGATCGTCGAGGATCTCGGGTCCACCAACGGCACCTACCTGGACCGGACCCGGCTCACCACCCCGACCCCGATTCCGCTGGGCGCGCCGATCCGCATCGGCAAGACCGTCATCGAGCTGCGGAAGTAGTACGACAATGAGCGAGCGGAGCGAGCGAGCCGCGGCGGTCCCCAGGGACCGGGACGGGCTCCCGACCGGAGGGTGGGCAGTGTGGCTCGACATGACCGGCTGTACCCCGAGCCGACAGGCGAGGTGCGCATGAGTCTCTCCCTGCGTTTCGCCGCCGGATCGCACAAAGGCATGATCCGCGAGGGGAACGAGGACTCCGGTTACGCCGGTCCCCGTCTCCTCGCCATCGCCGACGGCATGGGCGGTCAGGCCGCCGGTGAGGTCGCCTCGTCCGAGGTGATCTCCACGCTGGTCACGCTCGACGACGACGTACCCGGCTCGGACATCCTCACCTCGCTGGGTACCGCCGTGCAGCGAGCCAACGACCAGCTGCGCATGATGGTCGAGGAGGACCCCCAGCTGGAGGGGATGGGCACCACGCTCACCGCTCTGCTGTGGACGGGGCAGCGCCTGGGTCTCGTGCACGTCGGCGACTCGCGCGCCTATCTGCTGCGCGACGGCGTCCTCACCCAGATCACCCAGGACCACACCTGGGTGCAGCGGCTGGTCGACGAGGGCCGCATCACCGAGGAAGAGGCCACCACGCATCCGCAGCGCTCGCTCCTGATGCGGGCGCTGGGCAGCGGCGACCACGTCGAGCCCGATCTGTCGATCCGTGAAGTGCGGGCCGGCGACAGGTACTTGATCTGTTCCGACGGCCTGTCGGGGGTGGTCTCCCACCAGACGATGGAGGAGACCCTCGCCAGCTACCAGGGCCCGCAGGAGACCGTGCAGGAGCTGATCCAGCTCGCGCTGCGCGGCGGCGGCCCCGACAACATCACGGTGATCATCGCCGATGTGCTCGACGTCGACGCCGGGGACACCCTGGCGGGGCAGCTCAACGACACCCCGGTCATCGTGGGCGCGGTCGCGGAGAACCAGCTGCAGCTGAACGACGGCGGCGCCATGCAGACCCCGGCGGGCCGCGCCTCCGGGCTCGGCCGCCCCGCGCCCTCGCCCCCGGGCGGCTTCGGCCCGCCCGGCAGCGGTGAGGACAGCGGCGGCTACGGCAGTCCGCCCGAGGGCGCCTTCGGTTCGTACACGGACGAGGACTTCGTCAAGCCGCGTCGGCGTGGCAAGGGCCGGTGGATCCGCCGGTCCCTGTACATCGTGCTGGCCCTGGCGGTCGTCGGCGGCGGTCTGTACGGCGGCTACCGGTGGACGCAGACGCAGTACTTCGTCGGCACCAACAACGACGGCACTCCGCACGTGGCGCTGTACCGGGGCATCAGCCAGGACCTGGCGTGGGTGAAGCTCTCCAAGGTGGAGACCGATCACCCCGAGATCGAACTCAAGTACCTCCCGCAGTACCAGCGCAACCAGATCGACTCGACGATCGCCGCGAGCAGCCTCGACAAGGCGCAGGCCAAGATCAAGGAGTTCGCGACACAGGCGTCCGCCTGTCAGAAGGAGGAGGCGCGCCGCGCCGCCGAGAGCAACAACGCCTCGAAGCCCGGCACGGGCGCGACCGGCGCCCCGTCCAACAAACCCACCACCACCGCATCTCCCACACCCGGCCCCAGCCTCTCGGAGGACGAGCAGAAGCTGGTCTCGCAGTGCGGTAAGCAGTAGGCAGCCGTAGGGGGCCTTTCCACACCATGAGCGTTGTCACCAACACGACCACCATTGGCGCGATCGAAGCACCGAGCCGCCGCAACACCGAGCTGGCCCTGCTGATCTTCGCCGTGGCCATCCCGGTGTTCGCGTACGCCAACGTGGGGCTTGCCATGACCGGCAAGCTTCCTTCCGGCATGCTCGGATACGGTCTGGGCCTGGGCCTGATGGCGGGTGTGGCGCACTTGGTGGTGCGTAAGTTCGCCAAGTACGCCGATCCGCTGCTGCTGCCGCTCGCGACGCTGCTCAACGGGCTCGGCCTGGTGCTGATCTGGCGCTTGGACCAGTCGCCGCGGCTGATCCAGCGCGCCAAGAGCGCATGGGGCAAGTTCTCCCCGGACGCCCCGCACCAGCTGCTGTTCACCGCGGTCGGCGTCGCCCTGTTCATCGGCGTGCTGCTGCTGCTCAAGGACCACCGGATCCTGCAGCGGTACACGTACATCTCGATGGCGGCCGCGCTGTTCCTGCTGGTCATTCCGATGTTCTTCCCGGCCGTCAACGGCGCGAAGATCTGGATCTCGATCCCCGGCCTCGGCACCATCCAGCCCGGTGAGTTCGCGAAGATCATCATCGCGATCTTCTTCTCCGGCTACCTGATGGTGAAGCGGGACGCGCTCGCGCTGGCCAGCCGCCGCTTCATGGGCCTGTACCTGCCGCGCGGCCGTGACCTCGGACCGATCCTGGTCATCTGGGCGATGTCCATCCTGATCCTGGTCTTCGAGACGGACCTCGGCACCTCGCTGCTGTTCTTCGGCCTCTTCGTGATCATGCTGTACGTCGCCACCGAGCGGACCAGCTGGATCGTGTTCGGCCTGCTGATGTCGGCGGTCGGCGCGGTGGGTGTGGCCACCTTCGAGTCGCATGTGCAGCAGCGGGTGAAGGCGTGGATGGACCCCTTCGCCTGCTACAAGACGGACGGCGCCTGCCAGCAGATCGGCGACGCGATCATGTCGTTCGGCTCCGGCGGCACGCTCGGCACCGGCCTCGGCCAGGGCAACTCCGACCTCATCGGCTTCGCCGCCAACGCCGACTTCATTCTCTCCACCGTCGGCGAGGAGCTGGGCCTGGCCGGAATGATGGCGCTGCTGCTCCTTTACGGCCTGATCGTGGAGCGCGGGGTGCGCACCGCGCTCGCCGCCCGCGACCCGTTCGGCAAGCTCCTCGCGATCGGTCTGTCCGGCGCCTTCGCGCTCCAGGTCTTCGTCGTGGCCGGCGGTGTGATGGGCCTCATCCCGCTGACCGGTATGACGATGCCGTTCCTCGCGCAGGGCGGTTCGTCCGTCATCGCCAACTGGGCCCTGATCGGCATCCTGATCCGGATCAGCGACACCGCGCGCCGCCCCGCGCCGGCGCCCGCCCCGTCCCCCGACGCCGAGATGACCCAGGTGGTCCGACCGTGAACAAGCCCCTGCGCAGGATCGCGATCTTCTGCGGGCTGCTCATCCTGTCGCTGATGATCCGCGACAACTGGCTCCAGTACGTGCGGGCCGACGAGCTGAACGCGAGCGATTTCAATCGCCGCGTCCAGATCGAGCGGTTCGCCCACGAGCGCGGCAACATCATCACGGCCGACGGCCAGACGATCACCGGCTCCACGGAGACCTCGGGCACGGACTTCAAGTACAAGCGGGTCTGGAAGGACGGCGCCATGTGGTCGCCGGTCACCGGGTACGCCTCGCAGGTCTTCGACGCGTCGCAGCTGGAGAAGCTCGAGGACGGCATCCTCTCCGGCACCGACAACCGGCTCTTCTTCGACCGCACGCTGTCGATGTTCACCGGCGAGAAGAAGCAGGGCGGCAACGTCGTCACCACCCTGAACAGCGCCGCCCAGAAGGCCGCGTTCCAGGGCCTCGGCGACAAGAAGGGCGCGGTCGCGGCGATCAACCCGCAGACCGGCGCCATCCTCGCGCTGGCCTCGACGCCCTCGTACGACCCGTCGGTGTTCGCGGGCAGCAGCAACAAGGACAGCAGCGCCTACAAGACTCTGCTGGACGACAAGAACCAGCCCATGCTGAACCGGGCGCTGCGCCAGACCTACCCTCCGGGCTCCACCTTCAAGGTGGTCACCGCCGCCGCGGCCCTGGAGAACGGGCTGTACTCCGGCATCGACGACCCGACGCGGTCGCCAGTGCCGTACATCCTGCCGGACACCGCCCACCAGCCACTGAATAACGAGGGCAACATCCCCTGTGAGAACGCCACGCTGAAGGTGGCTCTCCAGTGGTCCTGCAACACCGTCTTCGGCAAGATCAGCGCCGACCTGGGCAACGAGAAGATGAAGGCCGAGGCCGAGAAGTTCGGCTTCAACAAGCAGATCTTCAACCCGGTCCGCACCGACGCCAGCATCTACCCGAAGGACAACCGCCCGCAGAACGCCATGGCGGGCATCGGGCAGGCCTCCAACCGTGCGACCCCGCTCCAGATGGCCATGGTCGCCGCCGCCGTCGCCAATGACGGCAAGCTGATGAAGCCGTACATGGTCGACCAGCTCCAGGCACCGAACGTGGACGTGCTCTCCAAGACCCAGCCGGAGCAGATGAGCCAGCCGCTGTCGGCCGCCAATGCCCAGAAGCTGCAGAAGATGATGGAGTTCGTGGTCACCGACGGCACCGGCAAGAACGGCCAGATCCCGGGCGTGACCGTCGGCGGCAAGACCGGTACCGCCCAGCACGGTGTCGACAACAACGGCAACCCCTACGCCTGGTTCATCTCCTACGCGAAGACCGGGGACGGCTCCCCGGTCGCGGTCGCCGTGGTGATCGAAGGCTCCGACACGACCCGTGACGACATCGCGGGTGGCGCGCTTGCGGCCCCCATTGCCAGGAACGTGATGAAGGCGGTGCTCGACAGCAAGAAGTGATCCGGGCTGTTTCACGTGAAACGGTCGCTCGTTTCACGTGAAACATCACACGTGCCCTGTACCGGTCCGGTATCAGGTGACGGTCGCGAGCTGATCAGCTTGCGGTGCCCGGTAGCGTATGCGCGAACAGCACACCGCCGGACCACCCATGGGTACGGTCGGGACAGACGGAGAGGGCTGGATTAGCTATGGAAGAGCCGCGTCGCCTCGGCGGCCGGTACGAGCTGGGCCAGGTGCTCGGCCGTGGTGGCATGGCGGAGGTCTACCTCGCGCACGACACCCGGCTCGGCCGCACCGTCGCCGTGAAGACGCTGCGGGCCGACCTCGCCCGCGACCCGTCCTTCCAGGCCCGGTTCCGCCGTGAGGCCCAGTCGGCCGCCTCGCTCAACCACCCGGCGATCGTCGCTGTCTATGACACCGGCGAGGACTACGTCGACAACGTCTCCATCCCGTACATCGTGATGGAGTACGTCGACGGTTCGACCCTGCGTGAGCTGCTGCACTCCGGGCGCAAGCTGCTGCCCGAGCGCACCCTGGAAATGACCATCGGCATCCTCCAGGCGCTTGAGTACTCGCACCGCAACGGGATCGTCCACCGCGACATCAAGCCGGCGAACGTCATGCTGACGCGCACCGGCCAGGTCAAGGTCATGGACTTCGGCATCGCCCGCGCCATGGGCGACTCCGGCATGACGATGACGCAGACCGCCGCCGTGATCGGCACCGCCCAGTACCTCTCCCCGGAGCAGGCCAAGGGCGAGCAGGTCGACGCGCGAAGCGACCTGTACTCGACGGGCTGCCTGCTGTACGAGCTGCTCACCGTCCGGCCCCCCTTCGTCGGGGACTCGCCGGTCGCGGTGGCCTACCAGCACGTACGCGAGGAGCCGCAGCCTCCCTCCAACTTCGACGCCGAGATCACGCCCGAGATGGACGCCATCGTCCTGAAGGCGCTGGTCAAGGACCCCGACTACCGCTACCAGTCGGCGGACGAGATGCGCGCCGACATCGAGGCCTACCTCGACGGTCAGCCGGTCGCCGCGACCGCCACCCTGGGCGCGGTCGGCTACGGCAACGGCAACGGGTACAACAGCGGCTACGGCAACGACCAGCCGACGACCGCACTGCGCCAGGCCGACCCGGGTGCGGGCCAGACCTCGATGCTGCCGCCGGTCAATCCGGACGACGGCGGTTACGGCTACGACGACCGCCCCGACCGGCGCCGCCAGAAGAAGTCCCACACCTCGACGGTCCTGCTGATCCTGGCGGGGGTCCTGGTGCTGGTCGGCGCGATCCTGATCGGCAAGTCCGTCTTCAGCGGCAACGCCGACAGCACCTCGGTGAGCGTGCCCAACCTCGTCGGCAGCAGCCAGGGCGACGCGGAGAAGCTGGCGACCAACGCCGGCGTCAAGATGTCCGTGACCAAGAACGAGCCGTGCGCGGACCAGCCCAAGGGCAACATCTGCACCCAGGACCCGGCGAACGGCAACATGAAGAAGGGCCAGACCGTCTCGGTCACCGTCTCCACGGGCGCGCCCAAGATCGAGGTCCCGGACGTCACGCAGAAGGACAAGGACAGCGCCACGCAGCTGCTCCAGAACAAGGGCTTCCAGGTGAAGACCAAGGAGGTCGAGTCCAGCTCGACGCCGGGCACGGTCGTCAACCAGGACCCTACGGGCGGTTCGCAGGCGGAGAAGAACTCGACGGTCACGCTTCAGATCGCCAAGAAGCAGACGACGAAGATGCCAGATGTGACGGGTTCGGACTACAACACCGCGGTCCAGCAGCTCAGTGCCCTCGGCTTCACGAACGTCTCCCGCCAGGACGTGGACAACCAGAGCCCGGTCAACCAGGTCGTCTCGATGACCCCGACCGGCAACACCAGCCAGCCCAAGGACGTCCAGATCGTCCTGAAGGTCTCCAAGGGGCCGCAGAGCCAGACTCCGCCCAGCGGCCAGGTGGCGATTCCGCAGGGTCTGGTCCTGAAGACCGTGAAGAACGCCACGCAGATCCTGAACGACGCGGGCTTCAGCAACATCCAGTTCGCACCGGGCAGTTCGAACGACGAGAAGGCGCACGTCACGATGGTCACGCCCGGCTCGGGCACCATGGTCGACCCGAACCAGCCGGTCACGCTGACCACGATCGGTGGCGGCGGCGGATCCCAAGGCGACGGCGGCGGCAACTTCCCGTTCGGCGGCCCGTCCGGCGGCGCCCCGCTGACCTAGTCCGCCACCGCGCTCAGCACTGAGCCCCGGCACCCTATGAGGGTGCCGGGGCTCAGTGCCGTACTGGCTCGGTCTCAGCGCCGTATAGGCGGTGTCGTAGCAACTCGGCTTACTACTTGCGCAGTTCGGCCGGCGGGGTGCGCTTGGCGTCGACCTTCTCGGTGCGCACCAGCTCGCCCCACACGATGTAGCGGTACTTCGAGGTGTAGACCGGGGTGCAGGTCGTCAGGGTGATGTACTGGCCGGGCTTCTTGGCACCCGACTCCTTCGGGACCGGCTGCAGGACGTCGACGTTGTACTTCGACGTCTCGGTCAGCTCCGCGAACACCTTGTAGACGTACCAGGTGTCCTTGGTCTCGAAGACGACCGGATCGCCGGTCTTCACCTTGTCGATGTTGTGGAACTTGGCGCCGTGGCCGTCCCGGTGGGCGGCGAGCGTGAAGTTGCCGTTCTTGCCCGCGCCGGGCAGCGTCGCCTTGACCGGGTCCGTGTAGTAGCCGGCCACACCGCCGTTGAGGACGTCGGTGTCGGTGCCCTTCTCGACGAGCACCTCGCCGTTCTTCATCGCCGGCACGTGCAGGAAGCCGATGCCGCCCTTGGTGTCGAGGGCGCCCGGGCCGGTGGAGGCCGCCCAGTCGCGGCGCACGCTGTCGCCCTGCGCGGACGCCTCGCGGTCGGCCATGACGTTCGTCCACCACAGCGAGTAGACGACGAAGAGGCCGAGCACCAGGCCCGCGGTGATGAGGAGTTCGCCGAAGACGCTGATGACGCCGGCGAGGGCGCCGCGGCCGCGCCGGGCCGGAGCAGGTCCGGGCGTGCCGGTCCGCTCGTCGTGGTCGGTTCCTGTCGCCACCGCACCCGCCCCTGCTGTCCGTTCGGTCATTCCACGAGCGCGTCGGGCTTGCCCTTGCTGCGCGGTCGGTCGTCGACCATCTTGCCCCACACGATCAGCCGGTAGGTACTCGTGAATTCCGGCGTACATGTCGTCAGCGTCAGATAGCGGCCGGGCTTGGTGAATCCGGATCCGACGGGGATCGGCTTGAGCACCGACACGTTCGCCGGCGAGGTCTGCGGGAGCTCGCTGGTGATCTCGTAGGTGTAGTACGCGTCCTGCGTCTCGACGACGACCTTGTCGCCCGCCTTCAGCCGGTTGATGTACCGGAACGGCTCGCCGTGGGTGTTGCGGTGGGCGGCGACCGCGAAGTTGCCGGTCGCGTCCGCGGGCATGGCCGTCTTGAGGGAGCCCTCGTCGTAGTGGCCGATCATGCCCTTGTCGAGGACCTTCGCCTTGCTGGTGCCCTGCGCGATGGGGGCGACGATGTCCAGCTTGGGGATGTGCATGATGGCGAAGCCCTGGCCGGGCGCGAACGTGCCCGGCTTGCGGCCGTCCGCCCAGTCCTGCGCGATCTTCTTGGCGGCGCTGCCCGCCTCCTGATGTGCGCGGACGTTGGTCCACCACAGCTGGTACGTCACGAACAGGAGCATCACCACGCCCAGCGTGATGAACGCTTCGCCCACGACCCGGCTGGCGATCACGGCGGCGCTGTCCTTGCGCGCCTTGGCCGCCCGCCGCGCCTCGGCCCGGGTGAGCCGCCGCCCGTCCGGCTCGGGAGCGGGGGTGGGAGCCGCGCGTCCCTTGCCCTTGGCGGCCCTGCGCCGCTCGGCCCGCCCTCCGGTGGCCGGCGGGACCGCGGTGGCCGAGGGGACCGATATCGGTTCCGAGACGGGTATCTCAGGCTCGGCCCGGAAGTCCGGCGCGACCGGCTCGGCTATCGGCTCCTGCGCGGGGTACCAGTCCTGTTGATAGGCCGCGGGGCCCGGCTCGTACCACTCCTGAGGTTCCGTCAGCGGCTCGGTGGCGGGCGCCGCCAAAGGCTCGGCCACAGGCCCGGATACGGGCTCCTGTACGGGGGCTGAAGCCTCGGGCGGCAGGTTGTCGGTCCGGAACCAGGGCGATCCGTGCCCGCCCGGTGGCAGCGGGTCCGTCAGCGGGTCGTACTCGTGCTCCGGACGCACCGCAGTCACGCTGCGGCCTTGCCCACCACCGGCGCGAGCCCCGCCGACCGCTCGACGGCCCCCGCGTCCCCGCATCGGACCAGCCAGTTGGCCAGCATGCGGTGACCGTGCTCGGTCAGGACCGACTCGGGGTGGAACTGGACGCCCTCGACCGGCAGTTCACGGTGGCGCAGCCCCATGATGATGCCGTCCTCGGTGCGGGCGGTGACTTCGAGCTCGCCCGGCAGGGTCGCCGGCTCGGCGGCCAGCGAGTGGTAGCGGGTCGCCGTGAAGGGAGAGGGGAGCCCCGCGAAAACGCCTGTGCCCTGGTGCAGCACCGGCGACGTCTTGCCGTGCAGCAGCTCGGGGGCCCGGCCCACGACGCCGCCGTACGCGACCATCATCGACTGCATACCGAGACAGACGCCGAAGACGGGGACGCCGGTTGCGGCGCAGTGGCGCACCATGTCGACGCAGACGCCCGCCTGTTCGGGGGCGCCGGGGCCGGGGGAGAGCAGGACGCCGTCGAAGCCGTCCTGGGCGTGTTCGAGGGAGACCTCGTCGTTGCGGACGACCTCGCACTCGGCGCCGAGCTGGTACAGGTACTGGACCAGGTTGAAGACGAAGCTGTCGTAGTTGTCGACTACGAGAATGCGCGCGCTCACCGGGCTGCCGTCCCCATCCCCTGGTCCACCGTCACGTCGTTGAACGGGAGCAGCGGCTCCGCCCACGGGAAGACGTACTGGAAGAGCACGTAGACGATCACGAGCACCATCGCGAGCGAGATGAGCGCCCGCAGCCACGCGTTGCCCGGCAGATGCCGCCAGATCCAGCCGTACATGCTGTCCCCGCTGTCCCTTCCGACGATCGTTACGGCACCAGACTAAGGGGCCGGGCTGTGGTGTGGGGTCAGCCGTCCAAAGCTGTGGGTTTGCCCTGCGTCACGGGCTGGGTGGAGTCGAGGTGTCCCCAGGCGATCAGCCGGTGGCTGCTGCCCCACTCCGGGTCGCAGGTGGTGAGGGTCAGATAGCGGCCCGGTGAACGGAACGGCGACTCGGCGGGGACGGGGTCGATGACGCCGACGTCGCTGGGCACGGTCCGGTAGGGCTTGTTGTCGATGCGGTAGGTGTACCAGGTGGTGTCGTCGCGCAGGACGACCGCGTCGCCGGGCCGCAGTTGCGGGAAGTCCTTGAACGGGTCGCCGTAGGTGCGCCGGTGGCCGGCGACGGAGAAGTTGCCCTGCTGGCCGAGCCGGGTGGTGTTGGCGTAGTGGCCGAGGCCCTTCTGGAGGTCCTTGACGGCGGTGCCTTCGAGGACGGGCTTGTGCCAGCCCTCGCCGAGCCGGGGGATGTACATGACGGCGAAGGAGCGGCCTTCGGTGTACGCGGGCGGCGGGGCGGCCTTCTGCGGTGCGGCCGGGCGGGGCGGCGGGCTCTGGGCCCACTGCTGCTGCAGGCCGGATATCTGGTCGCTCGCGGCGCTGTCGGCCTTCACGCCCGTCCAGTACAGGAGGTACGCGACGAACAGGACGATCAGGGTGCCGACGGTCAGGCACAGCTCGCTGAAGGTCCTCACGACGATCCGCACGGACATCGGAGATGCCCCCTCCCGCGCGCTACTTCACCGGTTTCGCGTAGTGGAGATCCACTGTGCCCGAGTAGGCGGCGAGAGTCATCGTCTTGTGCTCGTCGACTTTCCAGCCGAGCCCGTAGGCCTTCACGTACAGCTGGTAGTTCTGGATCGCCTTGGAGGCGCCGAGCGCCCCGCGCAGCTTCCCGGTGTCCCCGACCGCCGTGATCTTGTACGGGGGCGAGTAGACGCGGCCCTGGAGGATCAGGGTGTTGCCGACGCAGCGCACCGCGCTGGTGGCGATCAGGCGCTGGTCCATGACCTGGATGCCCTGGGCGCCGCCCTGCCACAGCGCGTTGACGACGGCCTGCAGGTCCTGCTGGTGGATGACGAGGTCGTTGGCCTGCGGGGCCGGGTAGCCGGGGGCGGCGGTGGCGTTGGGCGGGGCGTCGTTGAGCGTGACGGTCAGGCCCTTGCCGGAGACCGGCGCGGTGCCCGAGGCGTCCTTGAGCCCGTTGAGGAGCTGGTCCTGGGCCTTGGTGGAGCCATCGTCGCGCTGGGCGAGCGCGTCGACGTCGCCGCGCAGCGCCGCGGTGGAATCGCCGAGTTCCTTGTTCTTGTGGTCGCGCTGTTTGATCAGGTCCGACAGCTTCAGGAGCGACGCGTCGGTGCGGATGTTGGTGCCCTTGGCCGTGTTGAAGCTGGTGACGAAGATGAGGCCGGCGAGCGCGAACACGGCGGCGGAGAGCAGCCGTACGGGGCGGGCGCGCAGGCGGCGCCGGGGCTGCTCGGGGACCCCGTCGGGGGAGTCGGCAGAATTGCTCAACGTACCCTTATCTCCTTCGGCGCCACGGAAGCACTACGCTAACGGACGCTTGGGGGAGGCTTCCCCCGCAGTCCAGTCCCCCGGCGCCGCCACAGTTCCCTGCGCGGTCACGCAGCGCATCGACAGGAGAGTTCCTCGTGCCGAAGTCACGTATCCGCAAGAAGGCCGATTTCACGCCGCCGCCCGCGAAGCAGGCGACCGCCATCAAACTGGGCAGCCGCGGCTGGGTGGCCCCGGTGATGCTGGCGTTCTTCCTCATCGGGCTCGCCTGGATCGTCCTCTTCTATGTGACCGAGGGCGACCTACCGCTCAAGGCGCTCGGCAACTGGAACATCGTCGTCGGCTTCGGCTTCATCGCGGGCGGCTTCGGCGTGTCCACGCAGTGGAAGTAGCGCTGTTCACGTAGGGGCGGGAGCGGCGAAAGCAAGCTCTGCCCCCAGTTATCCACAGCGCTATCCACGGGGAGTGGATAACTCAGACGATCTGTGGATAACTTCCGGAAGGTTGACGCCGGTGTGACTGGTTCCACCGGCCTCCACAGCCCATACGCCCCTTGCCCCGCCTGGAAAGACCCAGGCCAGGAGCGAGGGGCGCAGGCGTTCCCCACCCGGTGCACAAGTTCGAGCACTCGCTGTGGACAACTCTGGGGAAAGCTCGTACCCGTTGTGGTCAGGTGAGCTGCGCGGTGCGGATCACCACGATGACGGCCGAGACCGCGAGCACCAGCGCGCAGGTCCCCCACTGCGCGAGACCGCGCCGCTCGGCAGGGGCGTGGACCATGCCGATGCCGACCAGGACGCCGGAGACCAGACCGCCCACATGGGCCTGCCAGGCGATGCCCGACCACGCGAACGTGATGATCAGGTTGACCACGAGCAGCCCGATGACCGGCCGCATGTCGTACTTCATCCGCCGCATCAGCACCGCCATGGCACCGAACAGGCCGAAGATCGCGCCGGACGCGCCGAGCGAGGGCTCGTTGGAGGCGGCGAGCAGGTACGTCAGCGCGCCGCCCGCCAGGCCCGACACGAAGTACAGCGCGAGATAGCGGGCCCGGCCGAGCGCGGCCTCCAGGGGGCCGCCGAGCCACCACAGACTGAGCATGTTGAAGGCGATGTGGGCGATGCCGCCGTGCAGGAACATCGAGGTCAGCAGGCGGTACCACTGGCCCTCGGCGACACCCTGCACGCCGTCGAAGCCAGGGATGCCGGCCCGGCCAAGGAGGAAGAACGCGTCGGTGAACCGGTCCCCGACCGTCTCCTGCACCAGGAACAGGGCGACGTTGATCCCGATGAGGATCTTGGTGAACAGCTGCGGGTCGCCCGCCGCCAGGACCCCGCCGGCCAGCGTGCGCGGCTGGTTCGCGGTGGGGGCGTGACCGGTGCCGGAGCCGGAGCGTACGCATTCGGGGCACTGGAAGCCGACCGACGCGCTGATCATGCACTCGGGGCAGATCGGGCGCTCGCAGCGGGCACAGCTGATGCCGGTGTGCACCCCGGGGTGCCGGTAGCAGCTGGGCAGGCCGGCCTGCCGCGCCTGATCCTCGTCCTGGTTCATCGGGCTCCCTCGTCCTCGTGCAGCAGCTCCGCCCCGCCCGTCATACGGACGGGCGGGGCGGAAAGGTTCCCTGCGGAGCCGGAGATCAGCCTTCGCGGGTCTCCACGACGACCGACTGGATGACCACGTCGTCGACCGGGCGGTCGGTGCGCGGGTTGGTCTTGGCGGCGGCGATGGCGTCCACCACCTTGCGGCCCGCGTCGTTCGAGACCTCGCCGAAGATGGTGTGCTTGCGGGTCAGCCACGCGGTGGGCGACACGGTGATGAAGAACTGCGAGCCGTTGGTGGCCGGGCCTGCGTTGGCCATGGCAAGGAGGTACGGCTTGTCGAAGCCGAGGTCCGGGTGGAACTCGTCGGCGAACTCGTAGCCCGGGCCGCCGGTGCCGTTGCCCAGCGGATCGCCGCCCTGGATCATGAAGCCGCTGATCACGCGGTGGAAGACGGTGCCGTCGTACAGCGGGTCCGTGGTCTTCTGGCCGGTCGCCGGGTTCGTCCACTCGCGCTCGCCCTTGGCGAGTTCCACGAAGTTCTTGACCGTCTTGGGTGCGTGGTTCGGCAGGAGCCGAATCTCGATGTCGCCCTGGTTGGTCTTCAGGGTGGCGTAAAGCTGCTCGGCCACGATCTGCCTTCCTTAGAGGTCTGCGCTGACGTCCCACGATCCTCGCACGGACCGCACCGGCGAACGGGAAAGCGCCCGGTTACCGACAGATACCCGCTGAACGGTCCCGTACTGCCCGCAACCGTGGCATTGTCGACGGCAAGCTCCCTCCAGTACTGCGCCCCGCACCGCGCCCCCAGGTGCTTCGAAGACTCGATGCCCACCCGGATGCCTTTGAGCACATGCCGGGTACCCGCAGGACAGGCATGATTTCGAGATGGGTGGAAAGGCGACATACCGAACCGCCACCAAGGAGGAGGATCACGTGACCCGCATGGAGAGCGTGCGCGCCGCGACCGGAACGGCGAAGGAGAGCGTGCTGCACGCCGCGGAAGTGGTGGCGCCCTACGCCGACTCGGCCAGGCAGCAGGCCGCACAGTATGCCCAGCACTACGCCCAGGAAGCGCGCGTCCGCGTCGCGCCGAAGGTGTCGAAGGCCGCGGCCCAGGCCCGCACCCAGGCCCGGCAGCAGTACGACGTCCACCTCGCGCCGCGCGTTCCGGCGAGGGTGGACGAGGTGGCCCACCAGGCCGCGGAGCGCTCGCGCCGGGCCGCCCGGCAGGCCGCCGACTACGCCGCCCCGCGCGTGGAACAGGCGGTCGCCGCCGCCCAGCCGCTGCGCGAGGAGGCCATGGCACGCTCGGCGGCGGCCCTGGCGGCGCTGCGCGGGCAGGTGACGACGCAGGAGATCGAGAAGCTCGCGCGCAAGCACCGGCGCCGGGCCACGGCGGCCCGCGCCTGCAAGGGCTTCGCGATCCTCGGCATCCTGGCGGGCGGCGCGTTCGCCGCGTGGCGGTGGTGGGACAAGCAGGCCAACCCGGACTGGCTGGTCGAGCCCCCGGAGCCGACCGAGGTCGCCGACCGCCCCCCGCTCACCTCCGTGGACGGCAGCGCGACCGACGCCCTCGATCCCGAGGTCCAGGCCAAGCAAGCGGCGGAAGAGGCAGCGGAGCGCGACGAACGGCGCTGAGCAGAACTGAGCGACACCGATCGGAACCGATCGGCACGAAACGCGGCGGACGCCCGGCGGCCTGTTGAGGCCGCCGGGCGTCCGTCTTGGCCGCGCCGCCGTCAGGCGCGCTGCTTTCCGGCCCGCACCAGGCACCAGGCGCCGCCGCCGAGGACCACGAACGTCACCGAGCGGACCACCGGGCGCGCCATCAGACCGAGGTCCGCTCGCTTCCCACCCCCAACTCACCTTCGCCGCGTAGCGGTTCGACGTCCGCCTTCACGACATCGTCAGGCTGCGTCCCCTCCCGACAACCAAGATCGCCCCGGGCACGAAAAAGGTCCCCTGCCCCGCGTTTCCGCAGGTCAGGGGACCTCTAGTGATGTGGAGCCTAGGAGATTCGAACTCCTGACATCTGCCTTGCAAAGGCAGCGCTCTACCAACTGAGCTAAGGCCCCGGATGAGGTGTTGCGGGACCAGAGTACCGGGTGGAACCGGGGATCTCGCAAAAGGATTGGGACTCCCGGTGAACGACCACTCTCCGTAAGATGCTCGTCGAGGTTCGCACCCGTGAAGCGGCCTCAATGGGGAAGCGATGGGGAGACGCGCAATGGACACAGCACAGCAGGAAGCGACCGCCAGAGCCAGGGAGCTTCAGCGCAGCTGGTACGGGGAGCCACTGGGGGCGCTCTTCCGACGGCTGATAGACGACCTCGGGCTCAATCAGGCCCGGCTCGCCGCTGTTCTGGGGCTCTCGGCGCCCATGCTGTCGCAGCTGATGAGCGGGCAGCGCGCCAAGATCGGCAATCCGGCCGTGGTGCAGCGCGTCCAGGCGCTCCAGGACCTGGCGGGGCAGGTCGCCGACGGCAGTGTGAGCGCCGTGGAGGCCACCGACCGGATGGAAGAGATCAAGAAGTCCCAGGGAGGCTCGGTGCTGACCAACACCGGCCAGACGACGTCCAGTTCGGGCGCACCGACGGTACGACGTGTGGTGCGCGAGATCCAGTCGCTGCTGCGTTCTGTGGCGGCCGCGGGCGACATCATCGACGCCGCCGAGACCCTCGCCCCCGCCCACCCCGAGCTGGCAGAGTTCCTCCGGGTGTACGGCGCGGGTCGCACCGCAGAGGCGGTCTCGCACTACGAGTCGCACCAGAGCTGACAACGGTCCGATCGATCCTGGGGGCATCGGGTGGGCGAGGTCTTCGCCGGTCGGTACGAGCTGGTCGACCCGGTCGGGCGGGGCGGGGCCGGAGCCGTCTGGCGCGCCTGGGACCGGCGCCGGCGCCGCTATGTGGCGGCGAAGGTGCTCCAGCAGAGCGATGCCCACACCCTGCTGCGGTTCGTCCGCGAGCAGGCTCTCAGGATCGACCACCCGCACGTGCTCGCACCGGCCAGCTGGGCCGCCGACGACGACCAGGTCCTGTTCACCATGGACCTGGTCGGCGGCGGCTCGCTGGCCCATCTGATCGGCGACTACGGGCCGTTGCCGCCCCGGTTCGTGTGCACCCTGCTCGACCAGCTCCTGGCCGGCCTCGCCGCGGTCCACGCGGAGGGCGTCGTGCACCGCGACATCAAACCGGCCAACATCCTCCTGGAGGCCACCGGAAGCGGCCGCCCCCATCTGCGGCTGTCCGACTTCGGCATCTCGATGCGCAAGGACGAGCCCCGCCTCACGGAGACCAACTACGTGGTGGGGACGCCTGGTTACTTCGCGCCCGAGCAGATGATGGGCGCCGAACCCGACTTCCCGGCCGACCTGTTCGCCGTCGGCCTGGTCGCGCTCTACCTCCTGGAGGGCAGCAAGCCGGACGCGCGGGCCCTCGTCGAGTACTTCACCGCCCACGGCACTCCCGGCGCCCCTCAGGGCATCCCCGAGCCCCTCTGGCAGGTCCTCGCGGGGCTGCTCCAGCCAAACCCGCAGAACCGGTTCCGCACGGCCACGGGGGCGCGCAAGGCGCTGGCCTCGGCGGTGGAGCTGCTGCCCGAGCAGGACCCGGACGAGGAGCCCGTCGAAGTCTTCGACCAGATCGGCCCCCTGCCCCCCGGCTTCGCCGAGCAGGGCCCCGAAAACCCAGCCCCGTCCCCGTCCCCGGAAACGTCCGCCTCCTTAAGGAGGGAGGGCGTACGGCAGCAGGACGTACAACAGCCTGACATGCACGGGCGCATGGAGCAAGGCCAGCCCCAACAGACCGGGCGGTCGCGGCAGTTCACGTCCGGGCCGTCGCCATCCGGCCAGATGCCTTCGCTGCCCGTCCCCGGCGCCATCCCCCCGCGTACGTCCCTCCGCAGCACGAGCAGACGCCGCCCACGCCCGCGACGACCCCGTACACGGCGCCGTACCCCAATGCGGCCGTGCCGCCCCAAGTTCCCGTCCGGGGAACCTCTTTCGGGCCCTCCGCACCCCGGCCTCGGCCGGGGCCGCCCGCCAAGGCCGTGGTGCCGGTGCTCCTGGTGGCGCTGGTGTGTTTCGCGGTCGGCTTCTGGGCGCTGACGCGGATCTGAGGGTCCCGGCTACCAGGCGCTGGGCGGTCCGAAGCCCTGCGGGCCGGGGGCGGCCGCGCGCCTGCGGGCGACCAGCGTCCACACCCCGAGCCCGGCCACGAGCACCGTGCCCGTGCCGATTCCGAGGGCGGCGACAAGTTTCATCGTGCTGTCGCCGGCAGAGGAACCGCCCGCCCCGAAGTCGGGCGCGCGGCCCGCATAGGCCGGACCGGCCGTCGCCTCGCCCCGTACGGTCAGGCGCAGCGTCAGGTCGTACGGCGCGTTCCCGAAGGTCTGCCCCACCTCGGGGCTGAGGGAGACGGCCAGGTAGTAGGAGCCGCTGACCCGCATCGCCGAGGTCTCGTCGGTGGTCGAGTAGCGGTTCTCGTACGCGACCGGCGCGAGGGGGTCGAGCGCGGCCTCCTTCTGCTTTCCGTCGTACGGCGCCGACGCCCCGGAGACGAAGCCCCGCGCGGGGTTGTAGAGCTGGAGGGAGAGGGCGGTGCCGATGTAGCCGTCCTTGGCGGCCGACACGCTGCCCAAACCTCCACTGGCGAAGAGTTGCCGGCCCCAGTCGAGCGGCACCCGGTAGAAGAGCGTCTCGCCCGGCCGGATGGCGTCCTTCCACTGCCCTTGGGACAGGGCGGTCGCATCGTGGAAGCCGGTGCCGCCATGGGCTCGGCGCGGGGTTGCGTCCTGCGGAGCCGGTGACGCGGAGGACCAGCCGGAGGGCGCCGTGCTCGGCCCGGCCCCGCTGCGGGTGGGCTCGGTCGTGTAGCTCAGGTCGAGCCCCCAGTCCGAGGGCGTGGAGGTCGCATCGCTCTCCCGCTCGACCACCATGTAGTAGGTGCCCGGCTCCTGACAGGTCGACAGGCTCTTGCGCAGGGCGCGGTAGGCGTACGCGGCGATGGGGTGCGGGTATTGCGCCGAGCCGATCGAACGGCGCTGGGAATCGCAGTCCTCGCCGTGCGCGTCCTGGAGCGACACCTTGATGGAGTCGCCGTAGGCGAGCTTCGCGCCCGCCGGCCCCGGCAGGGCGACCGCCGACGCGTAGGCGTCGTTCTCGCCGTCCAGAATCAGCTGGAAATAGAGCTTGCCACCGGGCTTGATGACCGACCTATAGGCGGTGTCGGCCTTCAGGACCGGCCCGTCGGTGTTCTTGGCACCTCCCGACACGTCCTGCACGCCATCGGGAAACCGGTACGAAGGCGGTTGCCCGGCCGCGTGCCCGGGCCCCGGCGCCGCCAGGAGCACGCCGAGCGCGGCGATCGCCGCCCCGATCCGCCGTGCCGTCCGCCGGGACCTGCTGTGCCTCGTCCTCACGTCGCCCCGCCCCACCTTTGCCCTCGCAAGTCAACTATTTGCTCACGTGAACTCAACAGCGCCCGGGGTGTCCCCCGGGACAGCACGAAGCCCCGGCCACCTCAGTGGCCGGGGCTTCGCAACCGGGTCTTTCGGTCTCACACACCCGAACCTGCGGGCACGGAGTCGGTCGCCTCCGTCCACAGATCCTGCTCGGCGCGATCCGCCTGGATCTGGCGGTACACGAGGAGCCCGCCGATGGCGGCCAGTGCGACCAGGAGAAGCTTCTTCACCGCGCGACCTCGTCTTTCCTTGACGTAAGGGACCTCTGTCGCCCGACTATACACACCGATCGATATCAATCGGTGATGCTCCATCCGTGTGTAGTTCATCGGAAGATCCGGCGATACGGTGCGTCGCTCCTCGCCTCCCGCATGCCCCCCGCACATCATCGGATACAACGCAATTCGGGCAAGCCATCAGCACACACTGCTTACGGAAGAAGCGAGGACGTCATGGCAACCAGCAAGCTCACGACCTGGTGGACCGCACTCATCGGGGCGCTCGTCGCCCTCCTCGCCTCCCTCGGCCTGGCCGGCCAGGCCACCGCCGCCCCCGCGGCTTCCGTACCCCAGCACAGCGCGACGTACAACCGCAGCGAACCGGACATCCCCGTTGCGCCGGCCGTGCATTGGGCCGTGCCCGCCGCATCCGCCCTGCCGCCCACCATGAAGCAGCGCATCCGCGCCGAGGCCCACGGCGCCTCGCCCTCTTCGCGCCACCGCGCCGACGACCGCGACTCGTCCGACGACCCGTCCTACGACCCGTCGACGCCCGGCGGCGACACCGGGGTGGAAGCCCCCGACAGCCCGTCGGCGTCCGGCGGCGACACCGCCGCGCAGGCCCCCGACGACTCGGCCGGGGCCGAGGGCCCTTCCCGCTGATCCCACCACGCTCCGCCCGAGCTGCGAGCCCGGCAACTCCCCCGAGTTGCCGGGCTCTTCGGTGTCCCGGGGGCCATGGGCCGCACGGATTCGGATTCCCCGCTGTCCGGCCCCGGGCGCCCGCGCCCTCCCCGTGCACCACCCGGCCCGCCCGGCCCCGGCGCACACCACTGCCGTACGGTCCGCAAGGCGCCCGAAGCCGGGACCACCACCGGCCCCTGAGCAACCGCACCCGCCCCCGCGAACGCCGAAGACCCCCGGGCTTTCGCCTCGGGGGTCTTCGTCACTGTGGGGCTAACAGGATTTGAACCTGTGGCCTCATCCTTATCAGGGATGCGCTCTAACCAACTGAGCTATAGCCCCGCCGCGCTTTGCGGGATGTCCCGCGCGCTGACCTCTGAAGATTAGCGCACGGGACGGCCAGTCCCAAAATCGATAGCCGAGCGGCTGTGAACTGCGGCTACTCGTCCTCGGCCAGCGTGAGCTCGATGCCGCCCACGAAGCCCGCCGAGAGGTTGTAGATGAACGCTCCCAGCGTCGCCAGCGCCGTGGCGAGCACCACGTCGATCACCGCGATGACCGAGGTGAAGAGCAGCACCCGCGGCAGCGACAGGAAGGACTGGAGGTCGAAGCCGTTGGACTCGTTCGAGCCGGTGGCCTCGCTGATCGTGCCGCCGACCGTGGAGAACACGCCCATGGCGTCCATGACCATCCACAGCACCGCGGCCGCGATCACCGTGCAGATGCCGAGCGCGATGGACAGCAGGAAGCTGACCTTCATCACCGACCAGGGGTCGGCCTTGGACACCCGCAGCCGTGCCTTGCGCGTACGGGGCGCCGTACGTGCCCCGGTGCGCGGCCGACGCACGCCCTCGGCGCCGCGCTGCGGCGCGGGGTAGGCCTGCGGCGGGTGATAGGGCTGCTGGCCGCCGGCCGGCTTCCCGCGCTCGCCGGGCAGCGCCCCGCTCTCGTACTCCGCGCGGCCCTGAGGCCCCCGGGTGTCCGTCACCGTTACCCCCTGGGAGTCCGCGGCAGAGCCACGGGCACCGTTCGCTCCGGAAGCGGCCGCTCCGGCGCCCGTGGCTCCACTCACGCTTTACTCCTCGTGCTCCCCGGCCGAGGGCTGGGCGCCCTCGGCAGCAGACTCGGCAGTAGCGCCCTCGGCGTCGTCGGCCCCGTCGACCTCTGCGGCCTCGCTGCCCGCCTCGGCGTTACGGGCGATGCCGACCACGGCATCGCGCTTGCCCAGGTTGATCAGTTGGACGCCCATGGTGTCACGGCCCGTCTCCCTGACCTCGTTGACTCGCGTGCGAATCACACCGCCGCCGAGCGTGATGGCGAGGATTTCGTCGCTCTCCTCGACCACCAGCGCGCCGACCAGCGAGCCCCGGTCCTCCACGATCTTGGCGGCCTTGATGCCGAGGCCGCCGCGACCCTGGACGCGGTACTCGTCGACGGGAGTGCGCTTCGCGTACCCGCCATCGGTTGCGGTGAAGACGAACGTACCGGGCCGGACGACATTCATCGAGAGCAGTTCGTCTCCCTCGCGGAAACTCATCCCCTTGACGCCGGACGTGGCGCGGCCCATCGGGCGCAGCGCGTCGTCCGTCGCCGTGAAGCGGATGGACTGCGCCTTCTTGCTGACGAGCAGCAGATCGTCCTCGGCCGACACGAGCTCCGCGCCGATCAGTTCGTCGTCGCCGCCGTCCGCGGTCTCCCGCAGATTGATGGCGATGACACCACCCGAACGGGGCGAGTCGTAGTCCTTCAGAGGCGTCTTCTTCACCAGGCCGGCCTTGGTGGCCAGGATCAGATAGGGCGCCGCGTCGTAGTCGCGGATCGCGAGGATCTGGGCGATCTTCTCGTCCGGCTGGAACGCGAGCAGGTTGGCGACGTGCTGGCCGCGCGCGTCGCGTCCGGCGTCCGGCAGTTCGTATGCCTTGGCCCGGTAGACGCGGCCCTTGTTGGTGAAGAACAGCAGCCAGTGGTGCGTGGTGGACACGAAGAAGTGGTCGACGATGTCGTCCTGCTTCAGCTTGGTGCCGCGTACGCCCTTGCCGCCGCGCTTCTGCGAGCGGTAATCCTCGGTCTTGGTGCGCTTGACGTAGCCGCCGTTGGTGATGGTGACGACGATGTCCTCTTCGGCGATCAGGTCCTCGATGGACATGTCGCCGTCGAACGGCACCAGGGCCGAGCGCCGGTCGTCGCCGAACTTGTCGACGATCGCGGCCAGTTCCTCACTGACGATCGCCCGCTGCTTCTCCGGCGAGGCGAGGATCGCGTTGTACTCGTTGATCTTCGCCTGGAGCTCGTCGTGCTCGGCGACGATCTTCTGGCGCTCCAGGGCGGCGAGCCGGCGCAGCTGCATCTCAAGGATGGCGTTGGCCTGGATCTCGTCGATGGAGAGCAGGCCCATGAGGCCCTCGCGCGCGACGTCGACGGTGTCGCTGCGCCGGATCAGCGCGATGACCTCGTCGATCGCGTCGAGCGCCTTGAGCAGGCCGCGCAGGATGTGGGCCCGCTCCTCGGCCTTGCGCAGCCGGAACTTCGTGCGCCGGACGATGACCTCGATCTGGTGCGTCACCCAGTGGCGGATGAACGCGTCGATCGAGAGCGTGCGCGGCACACCGTCGACCAGCGCCAGCATGTTGGCGCCGAAGTTGGTCTGCAGGTCGGTGTGCTTGTACAGGTTGTTCAGGACGACCTTGGCGACCGCGTCCCGCTTCAGGACGATCACCAGGCGCTGACCGGTGCGCGAGGAGGTCTCGTCGCGGACGTCCGCGATGCCGCCGACCTTGCCGTCCTTGACCAGGTCGGCGATCTTCTGCGCGAGGTTGTCCGGATTGACCTGGTAGGGCAGCTCGGTGACCACCAGGCACTGGCGGTTCTGGATCTCCTCGACCGCGACGACCGCGCGCATCGTGATGGAGCCACGACCGGTGCGGTACGCCTCCTCGATGCCCTTGCGGCCCACTACCAGCGCGCCAGTCGGGAAGTCGGGGCCCTTGATGCGCTCGATCAGCGCGTCCAGGAGCTCCTCGTGGGAGGCCTCCGGGTTCGCCAGGTACCACTGGGCGCCCTCGGCGACCTCGCGCAGGTTGTGCGGCGGGATGTTGGTGGCCATGCCCACCGCGATGCCGGCCGAGCCGTTGACCAGGAGGTTCGGGAACCGCGCGGGCAGGACCGTCGGCTCCTGGTTGCGGCCGTCGTAGTTGTCCTGGAAGTCGACGGTCTCCTCGTCGATGTCCCGGACCATCTCCATGGCCAGCGGCATCAGTTTGCACTCGGTGTACCGCATGGCGGCGGCCGGGTCGTTGCCGGGGGAGCCGAAGTTGCCGTTGGAGTCCACCAGCGGCATGCGCATCGACCAGTGCTGGGCGAGGCGGACGAGCGCGTCGTAGATCGAGGAGTCGCCGTGCGGGTGGTACGTACCCATGACGTCGCCGACGACGCGGGCGCACTTGTAGAAGCCCTTCTCGGGCCGGTAGCCGCCGTCGTACATCGCGTACAGCACACGGCGGTGGACGGGCTTCAGGCCGTCCCGCACGTCCGGCAGCGCGCGCGACACGATGACGGACATCGCGTAGTCGAGGTAGGAGCGCTGCATCTCCGTTTCGAGCCCGACGGGCTCGATGCGCAGTACAGGGTCTTCCTCGGTGGATTCAGTGGTCGCGGGAGTGTTCTCGTCGGCCATTGCTGGTTCTCAAGTCCTTTCGAAGCGGTCAGCGAGGACCGACCTCAGATGTCGAGGAAGCGGACGTCCTTGGCGTTGCGCTGGATGAACGAGCGGCGTGCCTCGACGTCCTCGCCCATCAGCACCGAGAACAGGTCGTCGGCCTGGGCCGCGTCGTCCAGGGTGACCTGGCCGAGCACCCGGTGCTCTACGTCCATGGTGGTGACGCGCAGCTCCTCGGCGTTCATCTCACCCAGACCCTTGAAGCGCTGGATCGAGTCCTCGCGGATCCGCTTCCCGTTCTGCTTGCCGAGCTCCACGAGCGCGTCGCGCTCACGGTCCGAGTACGCGTACTCGAAGTCGTCCCGGCCCCACTTGATCTTGTAGAGCGGCGGACGCGACAGATACACGTGCCCGGCCTCGACCAGCGGCCGCATGAAGCGGAACAGGAAGGTCAGCAGCAGGGTGTTGATGTGCTGGCCGTCGACGTCGGCGTCCGCCATCAGGATGATCTTGTGATAGCGGAGCTTCTCGATGTCGAAGTCCTCGTGGACCCCGGTACCGAACGCCGAGATCAGCGCCTGGACCTCGGTGTTCTGCAGGATCTTGTCGATCCGCGCCTTCTCGACGTTCAGGATCTTGCCTCGGATGGGCAGGATCGCCTGGTACATCGGGTTGCGGCCGGACTTCGCCGAACCACCGGCGGAGTCACCCTCGACGATGAAGATCTCGCACTTGGTGGGGTCGTTGGACTGGCAGTCCGAGAGCTTGCCGGGCAGCGACGCCGATTCGAGGAGCCCCTTGCGGCGGGTCAGGTCACGCGCCTTGCGGGCGGCGACGCGGGCCGTCTGCGCCTGGATGGACTTGCGGATGATGTCCGCGGCCTCGTTGGGGTTGCGGTCGAACCAGTCGGTGAGGTGCTCGTGCACCACCTTCTGGACGAACGTCTTCGCCTCGGTGTTGCCCAGCTTGGTCTTGGTCTGGCCCTCGAACTGCGGCTCGCCCAGCTTGACGGAGATGATCGCCGTCAGACCCTCGCGGATATCCTCGCCCGAGAGGTTGTCGTCCTTCTCGCGCAGCAGCTTCTTGTCACGGGCGTACCGGTTGACCAGGCCCGTGAGCGCGGCGCGGAATCCCTCCTCATGCGTACCCCCCTCATGCGTGTGGATGGTGTTCGCAAAGGAGTAAACGCCCTCGCTGTACTGGGAGTTCCACTGCATCGCGATCTCGGCCGAGAGGAGTCGCTCCTTGTCCTCGGCCTCGATGTCGATCACGGTCGGGTGGATCAGCTCGCCCTTGCGCGAGTTGAGGTACGTCACGAAGTCGACGATGCCGCCCTCGTAGAAGTACGTCACCGAGAGGGGCTGCTGCTCCTCGGCCTCCTCCGCGGAGTCCGCGCCCGAGACCGCCTTCGCCGACTCGCGCTCGTCGGTCAGCTTGATCGTCAGGCCCTTGTTGAGGAAGGCCATCTCCTGGAAGCGCCGGGCGAGCGTCTCGAAGGAGTACTCGGTGGTCTCGAAGATGTCGCCGTCGGCCCAGAAGGTGACCGACGTGCCGGTCTCCTCGGTGGCCTCGTTGCGCGCCAGGGGCGCCGTCGGGACTCCGAGCTTGTAGTCCTGGGTCCAGCGATAGCCCTCGGTCCTGACCTCGACCGCGACCTTGGTGGACAGCGCGTTCACGACGGACACACCGACGCCGTGCAGACCACCGGAGACGGCGTAACCGCCGCCGCCGAACTTGCCGCCCGCGTGCAGGACAGTGAGTACGACCTCGACGGCGGGCTTCCCCTCGGAGGGGATGATGCCCACGGGGATGCCTCGCCCGTTGTCGACCACGCGCACGCCGCCGTCCGGCAGGATCGTGACGTCGATCGTGTCCGCGTGACCGGCGAGGGCCTCGTCGACGGAGTTGTCGACGACCTCCTGCACCAGGTGGTGCAGACCCCGCTCACCGGTCGAGCCGATGTACATGCCGGGTCGCTTGCGGACCGCGTCCAGACCTTCGAGGACGGTAATCGCGCTGGCGTCGTACGAGGCGGTGACCTCGCCGTTCCCGCCGACGGCAGTGGACGGGGAGTTCTCGTTGGGGTTGCCGGAATCGGCCACGAAGCGCCCTTTCTGGCACAGCACAAGCCTTCCCCTGTACAGGCAGGAGCGGCTGCGTCGTTCAGCGATGGTCAGCGTCGGACGTTGCCGTGGCGGCAAGCGTCCGATCGCGTCTTTCGGTGGGTCCCGCGAGGACGGCGGGATTATTGACCAGTCTACCGGTAGCGCCGACATGAATGGGGGTTTGCCGGTACCTGAGTCCGCATGTGCCGCCCTGAGCGGGCGCCGACCGACTCCCCATATTCGGGGAGGGGCCCCAAGAGCCTCACACGGGCTTTCAGCGCTTCGGCCTGTCAACCTCCGACTACCGTGAGGGACGCCTCATGTTCCCCACCGGGTTCCAGAGCCCTCTAGCGCCCCGTTTCCGCACGTCACAAGGGGTGCCGGGGAGGGGCGGGGGAGACGCTCGGAAAGCGCGGACGGCCGCCTCCTACCGAGGCGGGCACGACGCCCTCCGCAAAGAGGCGGGCGCGCAGAAGCCGGCGCGCCCGAAGGGGCACGCCGGGGCGGCTCACCCGTAGGTGTCGCCGGGCCCGGTGCTCCCGGGCGCCCGCAGCCTGCCGTAGCGCTGTGGCGGACCGCTCGGGCCGTACACCTTGATCAGCCGGACCGTGCCGTGGCCCAGGTCCGTGTTGATGCGTGCCACCAGCTGGGGCGCGAGCAGCCGCAGCTGAGTCGCCCAGGACGTCGAGTCGCACCGCACGACGAGGATGCCCTCCTCTGCGTCGTGCGGGCCGGGCGTCGTGTGGTTGGCGAGCTCCTCGCCGACGATCTCCGGCCAGCGGCCGAGGACCCCGGCCACCGCCGTCGGCGTCTCCCAGCCGCTCTCCCTGATCAGCCGGTTGATCGCGGAGCCGAGCGGCATCGGGTCGCGCCCGTCCGCGCGGGCGCCGGAGCGCAGCCCGCCGCCCCGTCGGGCCTGTTTCCTCTGCTGCGCGGCCTCGCCCCGCGCCTTGGCCTGCTCCTTGGCCGCGCGCAGCGCGACCCGCGCCAGGTCGATGCCGGAGGCCTCGGGCACCTTCGGCTGCTCGGCCGGTCCGGATTCCTCGCTCATACCCGCCTCACCTCGCCCGCCGCGACCTCGTACCGGACGCCCGCGAGGATCCCCGGAACGTCGTCGTCCACCGCGGCCGTCACCAGGACCTGCTCGCCCGGAGCCACCAGTTCCGCGAGCCGCTCGCGGCGCTTGGCGTCCAGCTCCGCGAACACGTCGTCAAGCACGAGCACCGGCTCGTTGCCCTCGGCCCGCAGCAGGTCGTACGAGGCGAGCCGCAGCGCCAGCGCGTACGACCAGGACTCGCCGTGGCTCGCGTACCCCTTCGCCGGCAGCTCGCCGAGGCGCAGCACCAGGTCGTCGCGGTGCGGCCCGGCCAGCGTCACACCGCGCTCGATCTCCTGCTTGCGGACGTCCGCGAAGGCCGCGATGAGCTGGCCGTACAGCTCCTCGCGGGTGTGTCCTGGGCCGGGCGCCGACGGCTTGTACTCCAGCGTCAACGGGCCGCCGCCCGGGGCGAGTTGCTCGTACGCCTTGTCCGCGAGGGGCTGGAGCGCGGCGATCAGATCGAGGCGCTGGGCGAGGAGCTCGGCGCCGGCCTGGGCCAGGTGCTGGTCCCACACGTCGAGGGTGGACAGGTCCATGCCACGGCCGCCGTGCCTGCGGGCCATCGCGGCGGACTTCAGGAGGGTGTTGCGCTGCTTGAGCACCCGGTCGTAGTCGGACCGTACGGCCGCCATCCGCGGCGAGCGCGCGGTGATCAGCTCGTCGAGGAAGCGGCGCCGCTCGCCCGGGTCGCCCTTGACCAGCGCCAGATCCTCCGGCGCGAACAGCACGGTCCGTACGATCCCCAGCACATCGCGGGGTCTGACCTGCGAGGACCTGTTGATGCGGGCCCGGTTGGCGCGGCCCGGGTTCAGTTCGAGCTCGATCAGCTGGGAGCGCTCGCCCTGGGTGACGGCCGCGCGGATCACGGCGCGCTCGGCGCCCATGCGCACCAGCGGCGCGTCCGAGGAGACGCGGTGGCTGCCGAGCGAGGCGAGATAGCCCACGGCCTCGACGAGGTTGGTCTTGCCCTGCCCGTTCGCCCCCACGAAAGCGGTGACGCCCGGGTCGAGCGGAACCTCGACCCGGGCGTACGAGCGGAAGTCGGCCAGCGAGAGATGCGTGACGTGCATGGTGTCGCCGACCTCCCCCGGCTTACCTACTGCTCTTTACAGCTACTTGGACTCGACCGCATGGCCGCCGAACTGGTTGCGCAGCGCGGCGATCATCTTCATCTGCGGGGAGTCGTCCTGCCGGGACGCGAAGCGCGCGAACAGCGAAGCGGTGATCGCGGGCAGCGGCACGGCGTTGTCGATGGCGGCCTCCACGGTCCACCGGCCCTCGCCGGAGTCCTGCGCGAAGCCCTTGAGCTTGTCGAGGTGCTCGTCGTCGTCGAGCGCGTTGACCGCCAGGTCGAGCAGCCAGGAACGGATGACCGTGCCCTCCTGCCAGCTGCGGAAGACCTCGCGCACATCGGTGACCGAGTTGACCTTCTCCAGGAGCTCCCAGCCCTCGGCGTAGGCCTGCATCATGGCGTACTCGATGCCGTTGTGGACCATCTTCGAGAAGTGGCCGGCGCCGACCTTGCCCGCGTGCACCGCGCCGAAGTCGCCCTCGGGCTTCAGCGCGTCGAAGATCGGCTGGACCTTCGCGATGTTCTCGGCGTCGCCGCCGTACATCAGTGCGTAGCCGTTCTCAAGGCCCCAGACGCCGCCGGATACGCCGCAGTCGACGAAGCCGATGCCCTTGATGCCCAGCTCGACGGCGTGCTTCTCGTCGTCCGTCCAGCGGGAGTTGCCGCCGTCCACGACGATGTCGCCGGGCGACAGGAGCTCGGCGAGCTCATCCACGGTGGACTGCGTCGCGGCGCCCGCCGGGACCATCACCCACACGACCCGCGGGCCCTTGAGACTGTCCACAAGCTCCTTGAGGCTGTGGACATCGGCGACGTCCGGGTTGCGGTCGTAACCGATGACGGTGTGGCCTGCGCGGCGGATGCGCTCGCGCATGTTGCCGCCCATCTTGCCGAGGCCGACGAGACCGAGCTCCATCACATGATCCTTTGACGTTGTGGCGTTTTCGTACCCGCGTCCGAGCCTACGCCGGGGCCTTGGTACACACCTGCGGGGTCAGCCGCTCAGACGTACGCCCCGGGGAGCCCGGGGCGTACGTCTTCAAGCCACTCAGCCGGAAAGACGCACCGGCATGATCAGGTACTTGTACGCGTCGTCCGCCTCGGCGTCCAGGGCGGGCTTGCCGCTGAGCAGCGCCGGCTTGGTCGAGGTGGTGAACGCGAGCTGGGCGACCGGCGAGTCGATGGCGCTCAGGCCGTCGAGCAGGAAGGTCGGGTTGAAGGCGATCGAGATGTCGTCGCCCTCCAGATTGGCGTCGACCCTTTCCACAGCCTGTGCGTCGTCGCTGGAACCGGCCTCCAGGATGAGGACGCCCTGCTCGAAGCTGAGCCGCACCGGGGTGTTGCGCTCGGCCACCAGGGACACGCGCTTGACGGCCTCGACGAACGGAGCGGTCTCGATCACCGCGACCGAGTTGAACTCGGTGGGGAAAAGCGTCCGGTACTTCGGCAGGTCGCCCTCAAGAAGACGTGTGGTCGTGCGACGGCCGGCCCCCTCGAAACCGATCAGGCCCTCACCGGCACCGGAGCCCGACAGCGCCAGGGTGACCGTGTCGCCGCTCGTGAGCGCCTTGGCGGTGTCCAGGAGCGTCTTGGCGGGCACCAGGGCGACCGCGGAGGCCTCCGGGTTCTCCGGCTTCCACAGGAACTCGCGGACCGCGAAGCGGTAGCGGTCCGTCGAGGCCAGGGTGACGGTGTCGCCCTCGATCTCGATGCGCACACCGGTCAGGACGGGCAGCGTGTCGTCGCGGCCGGCCGCGATGGCGACCTGGGCGGCGGCGGAGGCGAAGACCTCACCGGGAACGGTGCCCGTGGCGGTCGGCATCTGCGGCAGCGCCGGGTACTCCTCCACAGGAAGGGTGTGGAGTGTGAATCGCGAGGAGCCGCAGACCACGGTCGCCCGTACACCGTCTGTGGAAATCTCCACCGGCCGGTTGGGCAGGGCGCGGCAGATGTCAGCGAGGAGGCGGCCGGAGACGAGCACCGTGCCGTCCTCGTCGACCTCGGCGTCGACCGAGACCCGCGCCGAGACCTCGTAGTCGAAGCTGGAGAAGCTGAGCGCGCCGTCCTCCGCCTTCAGAAGAAGGCCCGCGAGTACGGGCGCGGGCGGACGGGCCGGGAGGCTGCGGGCCACCCAGGCCACCGCCTCCGCGAGTACATCGCGCTCCACCCGGATCTTCACCGGAACCGCCTCCTGCTGTTGCTGGCTCGCCCTGCTGGCTTTCGTCGTCGGCTGTATCGCCGGGGACCAGTCTGACGTACGCCGCTGACAGTCGGTGCGAGTCGGGGTCAAGTCGCGTCGAGCGGCGCCAGAAGCTCCGGCGGCCAGTTGTGCACAGGCCCCACTTCGAAACGGATTCCTAGCTAACTCTGAGTGGGAGTAGTAGTAGGGCCTGTGGAAACCGTGGATAACCCCGTTTGCGCAGGTCAAGGCCGCTTTTTTGTCCACCGCCCCTGTGGGTGGAGCCGGTGGACAACTCAGGGTTTCTGTGGACGCCCGAAAGTTCTGCACATCCAATGCACAGGACAGGGGTACTTCTCCCCAACGCTGTCCCCAGCTTTACCCAGGTTCCCCACAGGCCAACCCGTCCCCATCGTGTGACGGCTTTCACTCGGTCCGGTGATCCCGGGTGTTTCGTTGCCGAACAGTGGACAGGGGTGTGGAGAAGCTGGGGACAACAGATCAAGACCTGTGGGCCGCCGGTGGACAACTGAACCCACAGGCTGTGGACAGAGGATTCGTCCACAAGCTGTGGAACGAGCCTGCCCACAAATCCACAGGCTGTTGACCTGGGGTGATGGAGTATCAGCCGCCGTGCCTGTGGAAGCAATCTGGACAACTTCACAGTCCCCAGGGTGTGGACGGAGGAAAGTCCCCAGATCTGTGGAGAACCGCCTCTGACCAGCCGGTATTCGAACGCCGGGGGCTCCGCCGGACTCGTACACACGCTTCCTTCGGCGTCGTACGCACGTATCGAGGGGCCTCTCGGAGGGCTCTCGGCGGCTTCTCGGCGGCTTCTCGGCGTCCGGACGGGGCTCGGATCGGGGGCCGGGAACGCCGAAGGGCGCCCGGAGAATGGATCCCTGGGCGCCCCTCGGAGTGTCCGTGCCGGCTGCGTCAGCCGTTCTTGATGCGGTTGGTGAGCTCGGTGACCTGGTTGTAGATGGAGCGGCGCTCGGCCATCAGCGCGCGGATCTTGCGGTCGGCGTGCATCACCGTCGTATGGTCGCGGCCGCCGAACTGGGCCCCGATCTTGGGCAGGGAGAGGTCGGTGAGCTCGCGGCACAGGTACATGGCGATCTGGCGGGCCGTCACCAGGACCCGGCTGCGCGAGGATCCGCAGAGGTCCTCCACCGTCAGACCGAAGTAGTCGGCGGTCGCCGCCATGATGGCGCTCGCGGTGATCTCGGGCGCCGAGTCCTCGCCGCCGGGGATCAGGTCCTTGAGCACGATCTCGGTGAGCCCGAGGTCCACCGGCTGCCGGTTCAGCGAGGCGAACGCCGTCACCCGGATCAGCGCGCCCTCCAGTTCGCGGATGTTCCGCGAGATCCGGGACGCGATGAACTCAAGGACCTCCGGCGGGGCGTTGAGCTGCTCCTGCACCGCCTTCTTACGGAGGATCGCGATACGCGTCTCCAGCTCGGGCGGCTGCACATCGGTGGTGAGGCCCCACTCGAAACGGTTCCGCAGCCGGTCCTCCAGGGTCATCAACTGCTTGGGCGGCCGGTCCGAGGACAGCACGATCTGCTTGTTGGCGTTGTGGAGCGTGTTGAAGGTGTGGAAGAACTCCTCCTGCGTCGACTCCTTGCTCGCCAGGAACTGGATGTCGTCGACCAGCAGGATGTCGACATCGCGGTAACGCTTGCGGAAGGTGTCGCCCTTGCCGTCGCGGATCGAGTTGATGAACTCGTTGGTGAACTCCTCGGAGCTCACGTAGCGCACCCGGGTGCCGGGGTAGAGGCTGCGGGCGTAGTGCCCGATCGCGTGCAGCAGATGGGTCTTGCCGAGGCCCGACTCCCCATAGATGAAGAGGGGGTTGTACGCCTTCGCCGGCGCCTCGGCGACCGCGACGGCCGCGGCGTGCGCGAACCGGTTCGACGAGCCGATGACGAAGGTGTCGAAGAGGTACTTCGGGTTCAGCCGCGCGTGCGGCTCGCCCGGGCCGCCCTGCGCGGGCGCCCCGCCGGCCGGGGACGGCGCGAGGTGGCCGGAGCCGCCGCGCTGCGGGGGCTGTGCGTCCGGCAGCTCGCGCCGCTCGGACCGCTGCTGCTCGTACTGCTGTGCCTTGGGCTGCTCATAGGAGGGGCGGCCCTGCTCGTACTGGCCGCGGTCCTGGTCGTACTGACCGCGCTCGGGCAGCTGCTGTGAGCGGTAGTCGTGCTGGGGCTGCTGCGGGCGGGCGCCGCCGTAGGGCTCGCGCCACTGCTCGCCCGGGGAGTCCCGGTCCTGGAAGCCGCCGAGCCGGGGCTGCTGCCACAGGTCTTCCTGGGCGCGCGGCCAGGAGCCGGGCTCGGGGCGCTGCTGGTACTCGCCGGGGTAGGCGGGGCGCACGGTGGGCAGTCCGTCGTCGGCGGGCCGGGCGTAGGGGTCGTCCTGGTAGCGCGGCTGTTGCTGTTGCTGGGAGGGCTGCTGCGGGGCGGGCGGCGTGGGCTCGCCCACCGAGTCGTCGACGGTGATCGCGATCCGGATGGTGCGGCCGCATTCCCGGCTCAGGGTCTCGCTGATCAGCGGGGCGAGCCGGCCCTCCAGGACGCGCTTGCCCCACTCGTTGGGTACGGCGAGCAGCGCGGTGTCGGCCACCAGCGCGAGCGGCTGGCAGCGCTCGATCCACTGCTTGTCCTTGGACTCGATGCCCTGCTGCCCCTCCCCGAGGAGATGCTCCAGCACTCGTGGCCACACTGCGGCAAGATCGGCAGGTACTTCAGCCACAGGGCACGCTCTCTCGCAGGTCCCACGAATGTGTGGTTCTCGGGACGGGATGGGTTGGCACAGACAGACAGGCAAGGACAGATGGGGAAAAGATTCGGAGTTCAGCCACGGTAGTCGGGCCCACTGACGTGGTTCAAGTTGTTGTCCACAGCCTGTGCATACCGAGGGCCGGTCAGCCGCCGGTTTGACCGGATGGCGTAGCCGCGCGTACCGTAACCAGGTCGAGTTGTCGATGGCTGCTGCCGCCTGCCTCCGATGGGCAAAGATCACGATCTGTGATCGTGAAGCGGTGCACACGGGCGTATACGCGAGCTACTCGTGGGCGCACGGTGACAGCCAGGCGATGTCCCGCCGCCAACGAATCATTTCTGGAGCCCCCGAGTGAGCAAGCGCACCTTCCAGCCGAACAACCGTCGCCGCGCCAAGACCCACGGCTTCCGCCTGCGGATGCGTACCCGCGCCGGCCGCGCGATTCTCGCGAACCGTCGTGGCAAGGGTCGCGCCAGCCTGTCCGCGTAAATCAGCTAACAGGTCATGACGTGCTGCCTACCGAGAATCGGCTGAGGCGGCGCGAGGACTTCGCGACCGCGGTACGCCGAGGACGCCGGGCCGGCCGCCCGCTCCTCGTCGTCCATCTACGCAGCGGTACAACGGACCCGCATGCGCCTGGGGAGAGCGCTCCCCCGACGCGTGCGGGTTTCGTTGTCAGCAAGGCCGTCGGCGTGGCTGTCGTCCGCAATCTGGTGAAGCGCAGGCTTCGCCATCTGATGCGCGAACGGCTGCCCCAGTTGCCCGCCGGTAGCCTGGTGGTCGTACGGGCATTGCCCGGTGCGGGTGATGCAGACCATGCACAGCTGGCCCGAGACCTGGACGCCGCCCTCGCGCGGCTGCTGGGAGGGGGCGCGCGATGAAGTACCCGCTGCTGGCCCTGATCAAGCTGTACCAGTGGACGATCAGCCCACTTCTGGGGCCCGTCTGCAGGTACTACCCGTCGTGTTCCCACTATGGATATACGGCGATCGACCGGCACGGTGCCGTCAAAGGCACAGCCCTGACCGCCTGGCGCATTCTGCGGTGCAATCCGTGGTCGCCGGGCGGTGTGGACTACGTACCGGAGCGCAAGCGACCTCGATGGCACGAGGCGCTGCGCGCTGCCTGGCGCGGCGACAAGGGCGGGCAGTCCGCCGCTGAGACCGAGACAAGCCCGGCCGCAGAGACCCCGCCCAATGCTCAAGGAGCCTGATTAGTGGACACGATTGCCAGTCTGTTCAGCTTCATCACCTGGCCTGTTTCCTGGGTCATCGTCCAGTTCCACAAGTTGTACGGCGCGATCTTCGGGCCGGACACGGGTTGGGCCTGGGGCCTGTCGATCGTGTCCCTTGTGGTGCTGATCCGTATCTGCCTGATCCCGCTCTTCGTGAAGCAGATCAAGTCGACCCGGAACATGCAGGCGCTCCAGCCGAAGATGAAGGCGATCCAGGAGCGCTACAAGAGCGACAAGCAGCGTCAGTCCGAAGAGATGATGAAGCTGTACAAGGAGACGGGCACCAACCCGCTCTCCTCGTGCCTTCCGATCCTCGCTCAGTCGCCGTTCTTCTTCGCGCTCTACCACGTGCTCGCCGGCATCGCCAACGGCAAGACCATCGGCGTCATCAATCAGCCGCTGCTCGAGAGCGCCCAGAAGGCCCACATCGTCGGTGCTCCGCTGGCCGCGAAGTTCATGGACAGCGCCTCGAAGGTCGAGGGCCTCGGCGCGACGCTGACCGACGTCCGGGTCGTCACCGCGATCATGATCGTGCTGATGTCGGCCTCGCAGTTCTTCACCCAGCGCCAGCTGATGACGAAGAACGTGGACCTCACGGTCAAGACGCCGTTCATGCAGCAGCAGAAGATGCTGATGTACGTCTTCCCCGTCATGTTCGCCGTGATGGGCATCAACTTCCCCGTCGGTGTCCTCGTCTACTGGCTGACCACCAACGTGTGGACCATGGGCCAGCAGATGTACGTCATCAACCAGAACCCGACGCCGGGTTCCAAGGCTCAGGCGCACTACCTGGACCGCCTGGTCAAGAGCGTCTCCCTGCACGGTGAGGTCCGCGGCAAGCGGCGGCGTGCCGTCGTCCAGGCGATCGTGGCCAAGGGCCCGGACCGCAACGACAACGAGCGCAAGTTCGTCACCGGGCTCGCCAAGCAGGGCTTCGCCGCCCAGGCCGACGGCTCCGTGGTGAAGAGCGACACGGCGGCCGCCGAGGCCGATGGCACGGCGGCACCCAAGCGCCAGCAGCCCAAGCGGCAGACCAAGGCGCAGCGGCAGGCGGGCGCGGCTCAGCAGGACGACGCGGCCGCGAAGACCTCGCTGTCGAAGGACTCCGCCGATGCCGGTGACTCCGTGGACGAGGCGTCCGGGGAGAAGGCCGAACCGCAGGACGCGAAGCCCAAGCAGGATGCCAAGCCGAAGCAGGGCAAGCCCACCGCCGGCCAGGCACGAGCCAAGTCGGGTCAGCGCAAGGGTCAGCAGCGGCCCAAGCACCCGACCAAGAAGTAAGAAGGAGTCCATCCGTGACGGAAGGCACCACCTCCCCGGCCGCTGAGGGCGTCGACACCCTCTCCCGCCTGGAGCAGGAAGGGGAGATCGCCGCCGATTACCTCGAGGGCCTGCTCGACATCGCCGACCTCGACGGCGACATCGACATGGACGTCGAGGCGGACCGGGCCGCGGTCTCGATCATCAGTGACAGCAGCAGCCGTGACCTGCAGAAGCTGGTCGGCCGGGACGGCGAGGTGCTGGAGGCGCTCCAGGAGCTCACGCGCCTCGCGGTGCACCGTGAGACCGGTGACCGCAGCCGGCTGATGCTGGACATCGGCGGCTACCGGGCCAAGAAGCGCACGGAGCTCGCCGAGCTGGGTGCCAAGGCGGCGGACGAGGTGAAGAGCACCGGTGCGCCGGTGAAGCTGGACCCGATGACGCCGTTCGAGCGCAAGGTCGTGCACGACGCCGTCGCGGCCGCGGGGCTGCGCAGCGAGTCGGAGGGCGAGGAGCCGCAGCGCTTCGTCGTCGTGCTGCCCGCCTGAGCGGTCATTGCTTTGTCGGCCCCGTCTGTTCGCAGGCGGGGCCGATCTTTGTCAGCCTGATAGTCAGCCGCCGGAGTGCGGTCACGCATAGGTAGGGAAGGACGGTCCCCGTGACGGAGGCAGAGGCAGCAGCGGAGCTTCCCCCGGCGCCCGAAGAGGCGCGGACGGTTTTCGGTGAGTTCTTCCCGGAGGCCGTGCGGTATGCGGAGCTGCTCGCGGATGCGGGGGTCAAGCGAGGTCTCATCGGGCCGCGTGAGGTGCCGCGTCTGTGGGAGCGGCATCTGCTCAACTGCGCGGTGCTCTCCGAGGTCGTCCCGGAGGGCGTCACGGTGTGCGACGTCGGCTCGGGTGCGGGACTGCCCGGTATCCCGCTGGCGCTGGTGCGCCCGGACCTGAAGATCACGCTGCTTGAGCCGCTGTTGCGGCGCACCAACTTCCTCCAGGAAGCCGTGGAGCTCCTGGGCCTCGACCACGTCACCGTGGTGCGTGGCCGTGCCGAGGAGATGCTGGGCAAGGTCGCGCCGGTACACGTGGTGACGGCCCGCGCGGTGGCACCGCTCGACCGGCTGGCCGGCTGGGGTGTTCCGCTGCTGCGTCCGTACGGCGAGATGCTCGCGCTCAAGGGCGACACGGCCGAGGAGGAGATCCTGGGCGCGCGTGCCGCGCTGAGCAAGCTCGGTGTGGTGGAGACCACGGTGCTTCACGTGGGCGAGGGCATTGTGGACCCGCTGTCCACGGTCGTACGGGTCGAGGTCGGCGAGAGCCCCGGCGGTGTGCGGTTCGCCGCGAAGCGTGCCAAGGCCGCCAGGACCAGCCGCACCCGGCGCCGCCGCTGAGCTTTCGCCCCAGGCCGGGGTGTTCAGTGGACAAATGCTCCATAGAAGGCGGCATACGTACGCATTTCGGAGTGTCGTAACGGTCTCCAGGTAGCGCGGATGCATCGTGTTTCACGTGAAACGTCGCTCACTGCTGCACGGAATCATCAGCCGCGGCCGTGCGGCTTCCTCGCCGCGCGACCGCAAACCGTTCGCGGGGGGCCCTGAGTCCCCCGCGGGGGCCATGGAGTTGTCCACAGAGGTGGATTCATCCACAGAAGACCGGGCCTCGCTGGTTCACGACCCCGAAGACATGGGAGGCTCTGTTCATTGCGAGCCTGAAGTCGAGGAGAGTGAATCCTTGCGGTCCGACGCCAACATCGCGGGACCGATGACCGATCCGGTCCCCGGTCCCCGAACCGAATCGGCGGGGGAGGATGTTTCACGTGAAACACCGCCCCCGATGGACGACACCCCCATCGGTCGCGCTGCCCAGCTGGCGGTGGAAGCTCTCGGCCGCGCTGGCGAGGGTCTGCCCCGGCCGGAGCAGACCCGAATCATGGTCGTTGCCAACCAGAAGGGCGGCGTAGGGAAGACCACCACCACGGTCAACCTCGCCGCTTCCCTCGCGCTGCACGGCGCGCGGGTCCTGGTCGTCGACCTCGATCCGCAGGGCAACGCCTCGACGGCACTGGGTATCGACCACCACGCCGAAGTCCCTTCGATCTATGACGTCCTGGTCGAGAGCAGGCCGCTCGCCGAAGTGGTGCAGCCTGTCCCGGACGTCGAGGGTCTCTTCTGCGCACCGGCCACGATCGATCTCGCCGGTGCGGAGATCGAGCTCGTGTCCCTGGTGGCCCGGGAGAGCCGACTGCAGCGCGCCATCCAGGCGTACGAGCAGCCGCTGGACTACATCCTGATCGACTGCCCGCCCTCGCTGGGCCTGCTGACGGTCAACGCACTGGTCGCGGGGGCCGAGGTCCTGATCCCGATCCAGTGCGAGTACTACGCACTGGAGGGCCTGGGCCAGCTCCTGAGGAACGTCGATCTCGTACGCGGCCACCTCAACCCGGCGCTGCATGTCTCGACGATCCTGCTCACCATGTACGACGGCAGGACCAGGCTCGCCTCGCAGGTGGCCGACGAGGTGCGCAGCCACTTCGGCAAGGAGGTGCTGCGGACCAGCATTCCGCGCTCGGTCCGCATCTCCGAAGCGCCGAGCTACGGGCAGACGGTGCTCACCTACGACCCGGGCTCCAGCGGCTCGCTGTCGTATCTCGAAGCTGCCCGCGAGATCGCCCTGCGCGGTGTCGGCGTGCAGTACGACCCCACGCACGCGCATGTGGTCGGCCAGAACAACCAGCACAGCATGTCGGAGGGGAACCAGTGAGTGAGCGACGCAGAGGATTGGGGCGTGGGCTCGGTGCGCTGATCCCGTCCGCCACGCAGGAAAAGCCGGGGACCTCGGTGGGGACGGCTTCCACGTCCCCGTCGTCGGTGCCGGTGCTGACGGCGGAGCGGGGGGTGGCGGCCGCGAAGGTGACGACGTTGCCAACGGCTCCTGTTCCACGTGAAACGCCGCCGACGCCCGAGCCGGAGGCCGTGCCGGAGCCGGTGACCCCGGCCGGTGCGTTCTTCGCCGAGCTGCCGATCGACTCGATCACGCCGAACCCACGTCAGCCGCGTGAGGTGTTCGACGAGGACGCGCTGTCCGAACTGGTCACCTCCATCAAGGAAGTGGGCCTTCTCCAGCCCGTCGTCGTCCGGCAGACCGGCCCCGAGCGCTACGAGCTCATCATGGGCGAGCGGCGCTGGAGGTCCTGCCGGGAGGCCGGCCTTGAGCGGATCCCCGCGATCGTCCGGGAGACGGACGACGAGAAGCTTCTGCTCGACGCCCTCCTGGAGAACCTTCACCGGGCTCAGCTGAACCCGCTGGAAGAGGCAGCCGCCTACGACCAGCTGCTCAGGGACTTCAAGTGCACCCACGACCAGCTGGCCGACCGCATCGGCCGCTCGCGGCCGCAGGTCTCCAACACGCTGCGTCTGCTGCGTCTTTCGGCCCCCGTGCAGCGCAGGGTTGCCGCCGGTGTCATCTCGGCGGGCCACGCCAGGGCGCTGCTTTCGGTGGAGGACACCGGGGAGCAGGACCGGCTGGCCCACCGCATCGTGGCGGAGGGGCTCTCGGTGCGAGCGGTCGAGGAGATCGTCAGCCTGATGTCCTCGGAGCCCCAGGCCGCTCCCAAGGCCAAGGGACCGAGGGCGGGGACTCGTCTGTCGCCCGCGCTCTCCGACCTGGCGACCCGGCTCTCGGACCGGTTCGAGACGAGGGTGAAGGTCGATCTCGGCCAGAAGAAGGGAAAGATCGTCGTCGAGTTCGCCTCGATGGACGATCTGGAGAGGATTCTCGGCACCCTCGCACCGGGTGAGGGACGGGTTCTGGAGAAGAGCCTCGCCGAGGACGCCTCGGAGGACGACGACACCTGAGTCCGTTCAACGCCGCTTGAGGGCGGGCCGTGTTCCGGTTCTTACCGGAACACGGCCCGCCCTTTGCATGAGGACGCTATCCCCGCTGTGAGGTGGTGGATACGATGCGTTCTGGTATGGCACATCCACCTTGATCCATCCTCTAGGGAGGGCGGGGGCCATGCGAACGGTGAGCCGCACTCAACTGGTGACGGCAGGGCTCGGTCTCGGGGCGGTCGGCGGGTTCGTCGGCAGCCTGCTCCGGGAGTGGAGCGCGCTGTCGGCCGCGCAGGGTGCGGCAGGCGAGGGAAGTGAGGAACAGCCTCCATGGGGCGTCGGCTCGTACCGCTCACGCTGGACAACCTTCCGGACCTCCCCAAGCGCTGCCGCGGCTGCGTCTTCTGGGAACTCGATCCGGTCAGCGGAGAAGCCGCGGTAAAGGCGGGCAGGCCCGAACTCGAGAAAGAGGCCTGGATCTCGGGAGTGCTCCTGGAATGGGGCTCCTGCGGCCGGGTCGTCTATGTCGACGACATCCCGGTCGGTTATGTGCTCTACGCGCCCCCGGCCTACGTGCCTCGTTCCACCGCCTTTCCCACCAGCCCGGTGTCCCCCGACGCCGTACAGCTGATGACGGGGTGGATCATGCCGGGCTATCAGGGGCAGGGGCTGGGGAGAGTGCTGGTGCAGACGGTCGCCAAGGACCTGCTGCGCCGGGGTTTCAAGGCCATCGAGGCATTTGGGGACGCCCGTTGGCGAGAGCCCGCGTGTGTGCTGCCCGCCGATCATCTGCTGGCGGTCGGTTTCAAGACCGTACGGCCCCACCCGAGATATCCGCGGATGCGGCTTGAACTGCGAACGACGCTGTCCTGGAAGGAGGACGTCGAGCTGGCCCTGGACCGGCTGCTCGGCGCGGTCCAGAAAGAGCCGGCCCTCAGGCCGCTGTAGAAGGCGCATCCACGTGAAACGGGCCCGCCCCCATCAGGGAGCGGGCCCGTTTCACGTGAAACAACGAGCGCGTCGAGACTTACTTCTCGGCGATGAAGACGTCGAGGTCACGCAGCAGCGCGGCCTTCGGCTTGGCGCCGACGATCGTCTTGGCGACCTCGCCGCCCTGGTAGACGTTCAGCGTCGGGATCGACATCACGCCGTACTTGGCGGCGGTCGTCGGGTTCTCGTCGATGTTGAGCTTGACGATCTCGATCTGGTCGCCGTGCTCGGCGGCGATGGCCTCCAGCGACGGGGCGATCTGGCGGCACGGGCCGCACCACTCGGCCCAGAAGTCCACGAGGACGGGCTTGTCGCTCTTGAGGACGACCTCGTCGAAGTCGGCGTCGGTCACGTGCTTCAGGGTGCCGGCCACGGCAGTCTCCTAGGGGGTGTTGGGGGGAGGGGGGAAGCTGGAACGGGCGGATCAGACGCCGGCTGCGGCCTTCTCGCTGTCGGCCAGGGCGGCGAGGAAGCGCTCGGCGTCGAGGGCGGCGGAGCAGCCGGTGCCGGCGGCCGTGATGGCCTGCCGGTAGGTGTGGTCGACGACATCGCCGGCGCCGAAGACACCCGTCAGGTTGGTGCGGGTCGACGGGGCGTCGACCTTCAGGTAGCCCTCGTCGTCCAGGTTGAGCTGGCCCTTGAAGAGCTCGGTGCGCGGGTCGTGGCCCACGGCGATGAAGAGGCCCGTCACCGGCAGCTCGGAGGTGGCGCCGGTCTTGGTGTTGCGCAGCGTCAGGCCAGAGAGCTTCTGGTCGCCGTGGATCTCGGCGACCTCGCTGTCCCACGCAAACTTGATCTTCTCGTCGGCGAAGGCGCGCTCCTGCATAGCCTTGGAGGCGCGCAGGCTGTCGCGGCGGTGGATGATCGTGACCGACTTGGCGAAGCGCGAGAGGAAGGTCGCCTCCTCCATTGCGGTGTCCCCGCCGCCGACCACGGCGATGTCCTGGTCCTTGAAGAAGAAGCCGTCGCACGTGGCGCACCACGAGACACCGCGGCCGGACAGCTTGTCCTCGTTGGCCAGGCCCAGCTTGCGGTGCTGCGAGCCGGTGGTGACGATGACGGCCTTGGCGCGGTGGACCGTGCCCGCGGTGTCCGTGACGGTCTTGATGTCCCCGGTCAGGTCGACGGCGATGACATCGTCCGGGACCAGCTCGGCGCCGAAGCGCTCGGCCTGGCCGCGCATGTTGTCCATGAGCTCCGGGCCCATGATGCCGTCCTGGAAGCCCGGGAAGTTCTCCACCTCGGTGGTGTTCATCAGCGCACCGCCGGCGGTGACGGCGCCCTCGAACACCAGCGGCTTCAGCGACGCACGTGCGGTGTACAGCGCGGCTGTGTATCCGGCCGGGCCCGAGCCAATGATGATCACGTTACGGACGTCGCTCACGGGTTTCTTCCTCGTCTCTGCGGACTGCCTACTGCCTGTCGGGGCCCCGGTCCAGGACTCTCACCCCACCCAACGGATCCTACGGGGGATGCATTCCCGAGCCGGACGGGCGACGCGGCGACTCGGTCCTCGCCAGGCCTCAGCGGCGCGGGTAGGAGTGGGTCAGCAGAAGTTTCCCCTGGGCCGAGGGCCCGGCGCTCTCGCAGGCAGCGTCAACGATGTAGGCCTCCACGTTGGCAGGATTCGCCTGGTCGGGCAGGACCACGAGATACACCTTGGCCCCCTCGTACGTGCCCTGCTCGGCTGCCAGGGGCGCCCGAGAGGTCTGCCCGGTCGCTGCCTGGACACAGGCGGGGACGCTGACGGCGGAGCGCACGCTGTCCGAAGGGTTCTCGTCGCTGGGCGCGTTCTTTGTTGACGGAGCGATCTTCGCCGAGGGAGCGCTCTGGGCGGTCTGGCTGTGCTGGGCCGCAAGAAGTGACTGAACCCGCCCTTCAAGCATGCCCGAGGAGTAGACGGTGCCGCCGGGCACGGGCGTGCCGGACGTGATGTGGTCGGCGCGAGAGGACGGCATGGGCGACTGGCTGTTCTGCACGAAGAAGATCCCCGCTCCGATGGCAGCGGCCCCGAGGACCGTGCTGAGCACGGCCGCACGGCGGCGTCGTGCCTTGGCGGCGCGACCGGGACCGGTGGCGGCGCGGCTGTGCCCGGCAGGCCGGTCGGCCGACGGCACGGGGGCTCCAGCGGCGAGCGGGACGGGATCTGAGGCCGATTCGGTCTCCGCAGCGGCTGTTTCACGTGAAACATGCGTGGTTTCACGCGTGGGGTCGTCGGGAGCCGTGGCGTTCAGCAGTGCTTCCGCGGCGAGCGCTGCATCGATGCGTCCGGCTACGTCCGCGGGCATGCGCTGCGGCCCGGGCAGCGTGCCGAGCAGATCACGGATTTCTTCGAGGGACGCCCGTACATCGGCGCAGAGAGCGCAGTCCTCCAGATGCCGACGGACGTCCGCCGTGCGGGACGGCGGCAGAAGGCCCTCGGTGAGTTCGGAGATCTCCGAGACGTCCGGGTGTTGTGTCGTTCCGGTCGTGGATGTCACGCGCGCCCACCTCCGCCCTTCACGGCAGCCGAATCGCTCGGTCCTGCATCGTTCGTGCCCGACGCCGGTGGGACGGATGTCCCCGGCGTCCGGTTCCTTCCCCCACTGGACTCACCGCTACCCCCCGCGTCAGCGCGCAGATGAGTGAGCAGCGGCAACAGCCGTGCCCGCCCACGGGCGCAGCGGCTCTTCACCGTGCCGGTGGGGACATCGAGCACTTCGGCTGCCTCCGCCACTGCATAGCCCTGCATGTCGACCAACACGAGTGCAGCGCGCTGGTCCGGCGGGAGGGTGCCCAGGGCCTCGATGAGCTGCCGGTGCAGATCCTGCCGTTCGGCGGGTGCCTCGGCCGACTCGTGTGGCTCAAGGAGTTGCTCAAGGCGTTCGGTGTCGTCGACCGGCGACGTCTTGCGGGAGGCCGCCTTGCGGGCCCGGTCGAGACAGGCGTTCACGGTGATGCGGTGCAGCCACGTGGTGACGGCCGACTGGCCGCGGAAGGTGTGAGCAGCCCGGTAGGCGGAGACGAGGGCGTCCTGGACGGCGTCAGCGGCCTCCTCGCGGTCGCCGAGCGTGCGCAGCGCCACTGCCCAGAGCCGGTCGCGGTGACGCCGCACGATCTCACCGAAGGCGTCGGGGTCTCCCTCGACATGGCGCGCCAGGAGATCCTGGTCGCTTATGTCGCCCAGTGTGGCTTCGTCCAACGGTGAGCCTCCCCCTGCCGTTTCGGTCAGCCGGCGAACTTCACGTCGGTGATGGCCTGCTTGAAGCCCTCGCCGCTGTAGTTGTCCTGGGCCGAGTACGGCATGGCCGTCATCCAGAGCAGTACGTACCGCGACTTGACCGGGGTGTTCGCCTTCAGATTGGCCTTGGTGTCACTGGTCTTGATGGTGGCGATCTGTTGCATCGACTTGACCGGTGACGACGGGGAAAGCGAGTCCGTCGCGTACAGCGTGATGGTGGTGTGATCGCCGCCGTAGCGCAACAGTATCGACGCGGTCGAGATGTCCTTGGCCGAGCCGAGGTCGTAGACGATCCCGACGCCGGTCTTCACCGACGGCACCAAGTCGGGGCCGTCGTTGAATTTCTTGGTGCGCCAGTAGCTCGCCGTGCTGCCGTCGTACGTGTTCTTGACGTCGGCCGCGTTCTGCGGCGACCCGTCCGGCGCGTACTCCTGAGCATCCTGGATCTTGATCGGCACGGGAGCCTTCGGCTTGTCTCCGTCCCCGTTCCCGTGGTCCGTCGTCTGGGTGTTCCCCGTCTCGGTGGAGCCGCCCTTGTCGCGGTTGAGCAAGGCGTCGGCGAGCTGCCAGCTGCCGAGGCCCAGCGCGGCGATGAGGAGCGCCGAGACTGCCCACTTGAGCGCCTTGCCGGTGCGTCCCTGGAGGGCCGGGGGCGGAGGCGTCACGGGCTGGGTGACGGAGGGGCCGGGGCCGGCGGCCGGGCGGCCATACGTCCCCTGCTGGTAGGTGGTGCGCTGGTACTCGGGCGGGGCGGTGAACGCGGGCTCCGGAGGGCGGATGCGCGGCATCTCCCCGACGGCCTTGACCAGCTCGTCCGGGGTGGTGCAGGGCGGCTCCTGGCGGGACGCGGTGGCCCCGTCGTTGACCAGGGCCCGCATGGCGAGCTCCGAGAGGCCCCGGTGGACGCCCGCCCGTACCTGGTCGGGGGCGATCAGGCCGACCCCCTTGGGCAGCCCGTGCAGACCGTAGGCATCGCTCTCGTACGGCCACCGCTGGGTGAGGACGGCGTACAGGAGGGCGCCGATGGCCTCGGTGTCGCTTCGCTGCGGGGTATCGGAGCTGATGCCGCGCAGCGCCGCGGCGACGGCCAGGCCGCGGATGCGGTACTGACCCGTGGAGGTCCGCAGGACCGCGCTCGGGGTGAGCCTGAGGTGGGCGAGGCCCTCGCGGTGGGCGGCCGCCATGGCCTGGGAGACCTGCGTGACCATCTGGTAGGCGTCGTGCGCTTCCAGCGGGCCGAGTGCCAGCAGGGCGGTGAGCTCGGTGGCGTCGGGCAGCCACTCGTGGACGACGTAGACGAGGTCGTTCTCCTCGACGGCGTCCAGGACCTGCACGAAGCGGGGGTCGCCGAGCAGCGCTGACGAGCGGGCTGCGGCCAGTACGGAGCGCGCCCGCGGGTGGTCGGCGGGCAGCAGATGGACGCCGACGGCCCGGCGGAGCTTCTCGTCGACCGCACGCCAGCTGCTGAAACCGTCCAGACGGGTGACGCACTCCTCGAGACGGTAGCGTCTGGCCAGCTTGTGACCGCTGTGCAGTTCCGGCGTCGCGATGGACGGCTCACTGGCCTTGCGCTCGCCGCCGGTGCCGTTCGTGCTCTGCTCAGCCGTGTCTGCCGTGTCTGCCGTGTCGATGGACTCCGTCACCCCGTCGGTCGTCGCCTTGTCCGCCTTGGCGGTCAGCGGGTTGTCGCCGCTGTTGTCGGCCACGTCGACGGCAGCCGTGCTACGTTCCGCCACCGTCGCTCCTGCCTCCCCATCCGTTGCGTGCTGTAGGCCAGCCATGCAAAGTCATGCCAATTGTGCCCACAGTCCGGCACTATGCACGACACGCGGTGGCCGACGATGGTTGTGCGCGGGCTCCGGCCTCAGCGGCCGAGCCGCCCGCGCACCATTCCGACCATGGCGTTGAGCTCTTCGATGCGCATCCGCTTGGCCGCGACGAAGAAGACTCCGAGCAGCACGGCACCGCCGGCGACCAGCGCCACGACCGATCCTCCCGCGCCCTCGCCCAGGAACTTCAGCAGGCCGAAGCCGACCGCGCCACCGACCACCGCGGCCGGCACCGCGGCGAGGCAGAGGCGGGCGTACGTACGCAGTACGTGCGCGCCGTCCAGATCGCCGCCCAGCCGGTTGCGCAGCCGTCGCCAGGCCACCCCGACGCCCACGGCGTAGGCCAGGCCGTATGCGGCGGCCATGCCCACGACCGCCCATCGGGCGGGCAGCACTACGTAGCAGACGGCCGAGGCGGCCGCGTTGACGGCGGCCACGATGACCGTGTTGTAGAAGGGCGTGCGGGTGTCCTCGTACGCGTAGAAGCCGCGCAGGACGACGTACTGCACGGAGTACGGGATCAGGCCGAGTGCGAAGGCCATCAGGATGAAGCCCATGGACTGGGCGGCCTGGACGCCGCTGGACGCGTACAGCAGGGTGCACATGGGGACGCCGAGCGCGAGGAAGGCGAAGGCGACCGGCACGATCGCGACCGCCGAGTTCCGCAGGCCCTGCGAGATGTCGTCGCGGACCGCGCCGGGGTCGTTGTCGTGCGCGGCACGCGAGATGCGCGGCAGCAGGGCTGCCATGACCGAGACGGTGATGATGGCCTGCGGCATGCCCCAGATCAGCTGGGCGTTGGAGTAGGCGAGGAAGCCGGCGCCGGAACGCCCCGATTCCTTGCCCGCGGCCGTGGCGAAGCGGGTGACGACGATGACTCCGGCCTGGTTGGCCAGTACGAACATCACGGTCCACTTGGCGAGCTTGACCGTCTTGCCGAGCCCGTGGCCCTTCCAGTCGAAGCGCGGCCGGAAGCGGAAGCCGGTCTCGCGGAGGTACGGAAGCATCGCCAGGGCCTGCACGACCAGGCCGAGCAGGGTGCCGATGCCGAGCAGCCGGACACCGTCGTGCGGGATGGTCTGGACGCCCATGTGGGACTCGGCGGAGGTGCCGTAGACCCAGATGAACAGGCCGAACGTGCAGATCATCACGACGTTGTTGAGGACCGGGGTCCACATCATCGCGCCGAACTTGCCGCGGGCGTTGAGGATCTGGCCCATCACCACGTGCACACCCATGAAGAAGATCGTGGGCAGGCAGTAGCGGGCGAACGTGACGGCGACGCTGTTCGCGGCCGCGTCGTTGCCGATGGTCGGCGACATCAGCTGGATCAGCAGCGGCGCCCCGATGACGGCGAGCGCGACGATGGCGCCGAGCGCGACCATGACGAGGGTGAGGAGACGGTTGGCGTAGGCCTCGCCGCCGTCCTCGTCGTCCTTCATGGAGCGCACCAGCTGGGGCACGAACACCGAGTTCAGGCCGCCGCCGACGGTGAGGATGTAGATCATCGTCGGCAGGGTGAGCGCGATGGTGAACGTGTCACCGAGCAGCGCGGCACCCAGCGCCGCGGTGATCACCAGGCTGCGTACGAAGCCGGTGAGGCGGGACACCAGCGTGCCCGCCGCCATCACGGCGCTGGACTTCATCAGGCTGGAGGCGCGGCCAGCTGGCTTCCGGGGCGGAGCGGGGGCCGGTTCCGCTGCCGCGGGCGCCGGGGGCTGGCCCGCCTGCTGCTGGTCCCGGTAGAGGTGGGCGAACGCGTCCTGCTCGGGAAGTTCCTCACCCGCCTGGGTGACCAGGTCGTCGACGCCCACGAACTGCGTGGTCCTCGCGTCGTCCCCGTAGGGCAGGTGGCGCGAGGGGCCCTCGGGCTCGGGCGGCGGGGTCTGCGCCCAGATCCGCGGGTCGGGCGCGTACTGCTGGGCGGCGGGCTGCTGGTAGAGCGGCGGCTGCTCGGCGTAGGTGCCCGGGGGCGGCGGCGGGTGCGCGGCGCGGTCGTAGAGCGCCTCGGTCACCGGGTCCTGGGCGGAGAGGTCCTGCGACCGGTAGGGGTCGTAGGCGTAGGCGTCCTGGACGTACGGGTCAGGCGCGGACTGCGGCGGCGGGACCTGGCCCGGCTGGGCGGGTGCCGGAGGCATGCCCCCGGAGGGCGCGGCACCGCTGCCAGCGCCCTGCCCACGGTCACCGTCGTACGGCGCGTTCATGGTTACCCCACCTCATCGTCCCCGGCCGACCGGCCACGACATAGCTCAATGGTCCACTTTCTCACCCGGGCCGGGTGCGGCCCCGCTTTCCGGACCGGTGTCCGGTGTCGGGTCACTCGGCTGCCCGGGATCGGCGTCCGCCGAACCGTTCGACTGACCGGGGTCGTCGTTGTCCTCGGACTCCTCGCGAGCCATGGAGCGCTTGCGGTGGGTGTACATCCTGATGCCGGCGAGCACCAGGAGCAGGACACCGCCGGCGATGACCAGCATCACCGTCGGAGTGATCTCGGAGACCTGGACGGTGAACTCCATCGGCTCACCGTACGGCGTGCCGTCCTCGGTGTAGAGCCGAGCGGTCACCGGAACGGGGCCGTTGGCGTTGGCGATGGCGGTGAACTTCACCGACTGGCTGCGGTCGCCGTCCACCTTGACCGGCTGTTCGCCGATCGCGTTGCCGTCATCGCCCAGTTGTAGGCGGGTGGGGCTCTTCGGCTGGAGTCTCAGCACCAGGTGGTCGACGCCCTGTACCAGCTTGTTCTGCACGGTGACGGCGAGGGTGGCGCTGCGCCCCGACATGGTGGCGGTCGACTTCTGGATGAGGTGGACCTGGTCGGCCAGACCGTCCAGGTAGAGCTGAACGCCGGCCCGGTAGTTCTGGCCGCCGCCCGAGTCGCCGCGCCAGGACGTTGACATCTCGCGGTTGATCGCGTTGCCGAAGGGCGTAACCACTCGGTCGGGCGCGGTCAGGATGACCTTGAACCGGTCCAGGGTGCCCTGGGTGTTCTTCATGTCCTGGAAGGCGTCGAGCGGCAGTTCCTGCTGGCGCAGCGCGTCCGGGTACGCGCCCGCGCCGGGCACCTTGGTGGCGGCGAGCGGGTCGGGCTTGGCCGTGGCCGCCGCGGACAGGTCGAGGGGCTGGGTCCAGCGCTGCGGATCCAGCGCGTGCAGGGCGGCGGCCATCGTCTGCGCCTGGCTGACGGTCGGCATCCGCTGCGGGGCGACGACGATGCTGCGCTGCTTCTCGGTGTCCTGGAGCGTGATCGAGAGGGTCTGCGCGAGGAACTTCTGCACGGCCAGGGTCGAGGTGTCGGCCATGGACATATCGCCCTGGAAGGCGGTGGAGAGCCGGGCGTCGGCGACGATCGCGTTGGCGCCGCCGCCGATCGGCCTGGTAGCCGTGGGCGCGTACGCGAGGGCGCCGTCCCGCAGGCTGTCGCTGCGTGCGATCACGTTGTGCGCGCCGGCCGAGGTGGCCACGTCGACGATCGACGGGTCGACGGCGCCGTCCACGGGCCATGAGTAGTCGACCGACGGGGTCACGTGCAGGATCGTGTCGATGGTCTTCTGCGCGACCTCGGTGGCGCTCTGCAGATGGCCCAGCGAGCCGGGGACGTCCCTGCCGTGGTGGGCGAGCGAGGCCAGGTCGGGGTCGGCGAACGGCAGCGCGACGACCTTCTCGCCCTGCACCGCGGCCTCCAGCGAACTCAGCCACGCCTTGGCCACGTCCTGGCTGGTGCCGGTGACCAGGTTGTCGCCGGCCTTGATCTTGTAGTTGCGGGTCATCGCGTCGACGGTGGCCAGCAGGTCGGGGTCGATCACCCAGGTCACGGGCAATTGCTTGCCGAGCGAGACCATCTGCTCCAGCCTGCCGCCGGGGCCGATGTCCCTGGCCAGAGAGTCGTCGGCGAACACCGGCGTCTGCTGGGCGTCCGAGCCGGTCTGGGCGGTGAGGTGGGAGGAGGAGATCAGCGGCCACAGGAAGGTGAGCTGGCTCTTCTTGCCCTCGACGGCATCCGGCTGCCACGGCAGGAACGTGCGCTGGATGCCGAGCACCTGGTCGTACTGCTGGGTCGGGGTCTGGCCGGACAGCGAGACGCCGAGCGGATACACCCCGTCCTCGCCCAGGCCCAGCTTGGAGACCGGCACGGAGAGGGTGAAGTCCTGGCTGACCCCCGCCTCCAGTCTGGCGAACTTGGCCGTGGGGCCGTCGGCGACCTCCGCGCCGTCGGTGCCCGGCGCGTAGGCGGTGCGGGCGGCCGTCTCGTCGATCCCACTGCGTCCGGGCAGCTTCGCCCCCACCCGGAGCCCCACATGGGCGCTGGTGACGGCCTGCTTGCCCTTGTTGGTCACCGTGCCGGAGATCGTCAGCGTGTCGCTCTTGACGGGGGCCTTGGGGGCCACCGAGTCGAGGGACACCTGGACGCTCTGGCCGCCCACCACGTCCTCGGCCGCGTGCGCCGCAGGGGCGGCCGTGGCGGACAGCAGGCCCGCGAACAAAGGGGCGCCGACGAGCAGCGCCGCTGTGCGGCGCAGCCACCGGCGGGCAGGAGAGGGAGTCATCCCCTGGGAATCTGCCGCCTCGGCCACGCGCTCGCCCGTCCCTCGCTGTCGTCGCTGTCGGTTGCTGCGTCCACGCATGGTAACGAGGCGGACTGTGGCGAAGTGCCGCGGACTGCTCCACATGATCGGAAGATTGCCGTACCGACGAGGGCGCGTGCGTACCGGGGCCGGTCATAAACGGTGACGCCCCGGTCGGCCGGGCCACGTACCCTTTTCTGTTGTGCCGAACGCCAACGAAGACAATCCCAGTGCACTGAGCCAGGTGCAGCGCCGCGCGGTGACCGAATTGCTGCGGGTGTCCCCAGTCGCGGACGACCTCGCCATCCGATTCGAGGAGGCGGGGTTCTCGCTTGCCCTCGTGGGCGGCTCGGTCCGGGACGCTCTGCTCGGGCGGCTCGGCAACGACCTGGACTTCACGACCGATGCGCGTCCCGAGGACGTACTGAAGATCGTGCGGCCGTGGGCGGACGCGGTCTGGGAGGTCGGGATCGCCTTCGGCACCGTCGGCTGTCAGAAGGACGGCTACCAGATCGAGGTCACGACGTACCGCTCCGAGGCGTACGACCGGACCTCGCGCAAGCCCGAGGTGTCCTACGGCGACTCCATCGAGGAAGACCTCGTCCGCCGGGACTTCACCGTCAACGCGATGGCGGTGGCGCTGCCTCAGAAGGAGTTCGTCGACCCGCACGGGGGCCTCGAAGACCTGGCCGCGCGGGTGCTCCGCACGCCCGGGACTCCTGAGGAGTCCTTCTCCGACGACCCGTTGCGGATGATGCGCGCCGCGCGCTTCGCCGCCCAGCTGGACTTCGAGGTGGCCCCCGAGGTCGTCACGGCCATGACGGAAATGTCGGGTCGTATCGAGATCGTGTCCGCGGAACGCGTGCGGGACGAGCTCAACAAGCTGCTGATCTCCGCCCACCCGAAGAAGGGGCTGCGACTCCTTGTCGACACCGGGCTCGCCGATCACGTACTGCCGGAACTGCCGGCGCTGCGGCTGGAGAGTGACGAACACCACCGGCACAAGGATGTCTACGAGCACTCGCTGACGGTTCTGGACCAGGCGATCGACCTGGAGCAGGACGGGCCGGACCTGGTGCTGCGGCTCGCGGCGCTGCTGCACGACATCGGCAAGCCGAGGACGCGGCGCTTCGAGTCCGACGGGCGGGTCTCCTTCCACCACCACGAGGTGGTCGGCGCGAAGATGACCAAGAAGCGGATGTCCGCGCTGAAGTACTCGAACGACATGGTCAAGGACGTCTCGAAGCTCGTGGAACTGCATTTGCGCTTCCACGGCTACGGCACCGGGGAATGGACCGACTCCGCGGTGCGCCGCTACGTCCGCGATGCCGGCCCGCTCCTTGAGCAGCTGCACAAGCTGACCCGCTCGGACTGCACCACGCGCAACAAGCGTAAGGCGAGCGTCCTGTCACGGGCCTACGACGGCCTGGAGGAGCGGATCGAGGAGCTTCAGCAGCAGGAGGAGCTGGACTCGATCCGGCCCGACCTGGACGGCAACCAGATCCAGGAGATCCTGGGCATCGGCCCGGGCCCGGCGATCGGTCAGGCGTACAAGCATCTGCTGGAACTGCGCCTGGAGAACGGGCCGATGGAGCACGATGCGGCGGTCGCGGCGCTGAAGGAATGGTGGGCGGCGCAGGGCTGAGGTCGTGTTTCACGTGAAACATGACCGGGTGACGGCATGACGCGGGGGCGGTGTTTCACGTGAAACACCGCCCCCGCGTGCAGGTCACTTCTTCACGGGCGCGAGGCAGAGCACCACGTTGTGGTCGCTGCTGCCCGACTGGATGTAGGACACCTGGGCCTCGGAGATGGCCGCGCACTTGCTGTCGTCACTGGTGTTGTCGAACTTGCCCACGACCTTGTACTGGGCGTTGCCGGCCGAGCAGTCGACGGTGGACAGATCCGGCTTCAGCTCCGTCCCACTGTTGTGCATGCAGCTGCCGACCGCGGTGGTCTCGGCGTCGGTTTGGCTGAACCACCACTTGCCGACCGCGACGAGGATCGCGATCACGATGACGGCGACGATACGGAGTACCGCCTTGCTGGTCTTGCGGGGCGGGGTGCCCACAGGGGCGTTCGGTATGGGCGCACCCTGGTTGAAGTAGGGCGACGGCTGCTGAGGGACACCCCCCTGCGGCTGCCCGTACGGTGCGTTGGGGTTCTGGGCGTACGGGTTCTGGCCCTGGGGCGGCGTGGTCACGGAAAGGGTCCCCCTATGAAGATGGCGATGTATGACGCCCGTAAGTTAGCGGGCTCCCAGATCAACGCCGATACCGCGGTCCACTCTGTGGCCCCGATGTGACACTCACGCGCGCGGAAACCGGGTCATAAACGCTGCTACCGCCGCATAGATGAGGGACACCGTGATGACGAGGGAGGGCGAGCGGCCGTCCGGAGGGAGCATCAGGGCGGCGACCGCGGCGGCGCCGACGAACGCCATGTTGAAGAGGACGTCGTAGAGGGAGAAGATCCGGCCCCGGAACGAGTCGTCCACCGTGGACTGGATCACCGTGTCCGTGGTGATCTTCGCCCCCTGGGTGACGAGGCCTAGGACGAACGCGCCGACCAGCATCGGCGCGGGGGCGAAGGGCAGGCCGAGGGCGGGTTCGAGGACCGCGGCGGTGGCCGCGCACACCACGATCCACCGGTACTGACCGAGCCGCGCAACGGCCCATGGGGTCATCACGGCCGCCGCGAAGAAGCCCGCTCCCGAGACGCCAACGGCGAGCCCGAGCAGAGCGAGACCCCCGGTCCCGGCGTGTTTTCCGGGCCCGTCGGCCCAGGCGTACCGGCAGAGCATCAGGAGCATCACGGTCAGCGCCCCGTAGCAGAACCGCATGAGCGTCATGGCGGTGAGGACCCGGGCGGCCGGCCTGCGCTGGTTCAAGTGCCGTACGCCGTCGACCAGTCCGCGTGCCGTGGAGCGGATCACCGCGGCCAGGCCGGGCTGGACGGCTGTGGGGTCCGGCCCGAGCAGGCCGGGTGGCAGGCGCAGGGAGGCCAGGGACGCGCAGAGATAGAGGACGGCGCCCAGAATGACGATCGCGGCATCCGCGTCGATCACGAGACGTAACGCGAAGGCCAGTCCCCCGCCGGCGGTGGCGGCCAGCGTTCCGGCGGTCGGGGAGAGCGAGTTGGCCATGACCAGCCGCTCGGCATCGACCACCCGCGGCAACGAGGCCGAGAGCCCTGCCAGGACGAAGCGGTTGACGGCCGTCACGGCGAGCGCGGAGGCGTAGAACAGCCAGTCCGGCGCGGACCCGAGGACGAGCAGCGCGGTGCAGCCGGCGAGGGCGGCCCGCAGGAGATTGCCGTACAGAAAGACCTGGCGCCGGCGCCAGCGGTCGAGCAGGACTCCCGCGAAGGGGCCGACGAGCGAGTACGGGAGGAGCAGGACGGCCATGGCAGAGGCGATCGCCCCGGGGGAGGCCTGTTTTTCGGGGGAGAAGACGACGTACGTGGCCAGCGCGACCTGGTAGACGCCGTCCGCGGCCTGGGACAGCAGCCGTACGGCCAGCAGATGCCGGAAATGCTTCAGGCGCAGGAGCACGCGGAGATCACGTACGACGGGCATGTGAGCAAGCGTCACATACCCGAAGGGTCCCCGGGCGCACATGGCGCACGGGGACCCTTCGGCGGTCCTCAGGGGTGCGAGCTCTAGCGCTCGACCTCGCCCTTGATGAACTTCTCGACGTTGGCGAAGGCCTCGTCGTCGAAGTACTGCACCGGCGGGGACTTCATGAAGTAGCTCGACGCCGACAGGATCGGGCCGCCGATGCCGCGGTCCTTGGCGATCTTCGCGGCGCGCAGGGCGTCGATGATGACACCCGCCGAGTTCGGGGAGTCCCAGACCTCGAGCTTGTACTCCAGGTTCAGCGGAACGTCACCGAAGGCACGGCCCTCGAGGCGCACGTACGCCCACTTGCGGTCGTCCAGCCAGGCCACGTAGTCCGACGGACCGATGTGGACGTTCTTCTCGCCCATGTCGCGGTCGGGGATCTGCGAGGTGACGGCCTGCGTCTTCGAGATCTTCTTGGACTCGAGGCGGTCGCGCTCCAGCATGTTCTTGAAGTCCATGTTGCCGCCGACGTTGAGCTGCATGGTGCGCTCAAGACGGACACCGCGGTCCTCGAACAGCTTGGCCATCACGCGGTGCGTGATGGTGGCGCCGACCTGCGACTTGATGTCGTCGCCGACGATCGGGACGCCCGCCTCGGTGAACTTGTCCGCCCACTCCTTGGTGCCGGCGATGAAGACCGGGAGAGCGTTGACGAACGCGACCTTGGCGTCGATGGCGCACTGCGCGTAGAACTTCGCGGCGTCCTCGGAACCGACCGGCAGGTAGCAGACCAGAACGTCGACCTGCTTGTCCTTGAGGACCTGGACGACGTCGACGGGAGCCTCGGGGGACTCCTCGATGGTCATGCGGTAGTACTTGCCGAGACCGTCCAGGGTGTGGCCGCGCTGGACCGTGACGCCCTTGTTCGGGACGTCGCAGATCTTGATGGTGTTGTTCTCGCTGGCACCGATGGCGTCCGAGAGGTCGAGGCCGACCTTCTTGGCGTCGACGTCGAACGCGGCGACGAACTCCACGTCACCGACGTGGTAGTCGCCGAACTGGACGTGCATCAGACCCGGGACCTTGGTGGCCGGGTCGGCGTCCTTGTAGTACTCGACGCCCTGCACCAGCGAGGCGGCGCAGTTGCCCACGCCGACGATGGCTACGCGAACCGAACCCATTCCGGTTGCTCCCTGTGTGATCTCTTCGAAGTCCTGCGTGCGCAGGGCCTTCAGTTGGCGGTGTCCTCGGACGGATCCGGCCGGGTGCTGTCCCGGTGCCGGGGCAGGCCGCCCGTCTCTCCTGATGTGTGGTCCTGCTGAGCCGAGCCGGTGGCGGGGCCGGATCGCTGATCCCGTCCCGCCCGCTCGCTCTCGATGAGCTCGTTCAGCCAGCGCACTTCGCGCTCCACGGACTCCATGCCGTGGCGCTGCAGTTCGAGCGTGTAGTCGTCCAGACGCTCGCGCGTGCGGGCCAGGGAGGCGCGCATCTTTTCGAGGCGCTCCTCCAGGCGGCTGCGACGACCTTCCAGCACGCGCATCCGCACCTCCCGCTCCGTCTGGCCGAAGAAGGCGAAACGGGCGGCGAAGTGCTCGTCCTCCCAGGTATCGGGGCCGGTGTGGGAGAGCAACTCCTCGAAGTGCTCCTTACCTTCCGCCGTCAACCGGTAGACGATCTTGGCGCGGCGCCCTGCGAGTGAAGCGGCGACCGCGTCCTCGGGAGCGCTGCCCGGCTCCTCGATCAACCAGCCGTTGGCGACCAGTGTCTTGAGGCAGGGATAGAGGGTCCCGTAACTGAAGGCCCGGAAGATTCCCAGCGAGGTGTTGAGCCGCTTGCGCAGCTCGTAACCGTGCATCGGAGCCTCGCGGAGCAGCCCGAGTACGGCGAATTCGAGGATGCCGGAGCGCCTGCTCATCCTTCGCCTCCTCGGCCTTCGGGGACCTTTATGCCGTGCTGATGTATCGACTCGATACATCAGCACGATAGAACGGAGTCGCAGCTGCGACAAGAGGGGTCATGGTGAACGGCGTCACATCCTCAATTCATAGCCAGCAACATGCCTGATTTGGGGTGAACTTCGGCCCTAGGGCGGTTTTGAGCGTGCGTAGTCTGTGCGCCATGCAGATCACTGTGTGCCGAGTGACGTCAGGGGGCGTCGGCGTGTCCAGCGCCATCGGCACACGGGCTGCGGCGTGGCCGTGCCCTTCACGGGGTAGCCGCGCACGCCGGGGGGACAGGAAATCAGCTGCCGTTTCCAGGCGCTCTCGCCTGCCCGAGGAGTAGTCGTTCGATGAGCGAGCACCGTCGCAAACCGCCGCAGCCCCAGGGCGGTGGGCGTGCCGCGGCCCGGCGCGCCGCGCAGCAGCCCTCCGGTCGCAGAGCGGCCCGGCCTGCGGCCGGATCCCCGGACGCCTCGGCCCACTCGCCGTCCGGTTCGTACGGATCGCCGTCGGCCCCGCACGCGGAGTCCGGCTACGGTGGCCGGGCCGAGGCCCGCCGGGCCCAGCGCGGAGGCGGCCGCAGGCGCGGCCCCGACGGCGCGGGGCCTCCGGGCGGGCCGGGGCGCCGGGCGGGCCGGGGCGGCGCGGCAGGCGGCCGGCCGCCCAAGAAGCGGTTTATCGACTACCCCCGCTTCGGGAAGCAGGGCTGGCGGCGCTGGGTGCCGTCCTGGAAGCTCGTCAGCGCCTGCTGCCTGGGCTGTTTCGGCCTGCTCGTCGCCTTCATCGGTGCGGCGTACTACATGGTGGCCGTCCCGGACGTGGCCCAGGCGGCGCAGGCCCAGAACAACGTCTACTACTGGGCCGACGGCTCGCAGATGGTCGCCACCGGCGGCGAGGTCAACCGCCAGATCATCCCGTACGAGCAGATCCCGGCGGCGATGCGGTACGCCGTCATCTCGGCCGAGAACAAGACGTTCGAGACCGACAGCGGCGTCGACCCCCAGGGCATCGCCCGCGCCCTGCTGAACATGGCCAAGGGCGGTCAGACCCAGGGTGGCTCGACCATCACGCAGCAGTACGTGAAGAACGCCCGCCTCGACGACCAGTCGCAGACGATCACCCGCAAGTTCAAAGAGCTCTTCATCTCCATCAAGGTCGGCGCGACCAGGAAGAAGAGCGAAATCATGGCGGGGTACCTGAACACCGCGTACTACGGCCGGGGCGCCTACGGCCTCCAGGCCGCGGCCCGCACGTATTACAGCAAGGACGCCAAGGACCTCGACCCGAGCCAGTGCGCCTTCCTCGCCTCGCTCCTCAAGGGCGCGACCTACTTCGACCCGGCCGGCGCCCCGGAGATCGACCCGGCGGCCACCGCCGAGCAGAACACCAAGAACGCTACGGAGCGCTGGGGCTGGATCCTCGACCAAGAGGTCAAGGACAAGCACATGGACGCGGCCGAGCGCGCGAAGTACAAGATGTTCCCGATGCCCGACAAGCCGAAGAAGAACGCCAATCTGGGCGGGCAGATCGGCTACCTGGTGTCCCTCGCCCAGGCGTCCGCGAAGAACAACAACCCGGACATCGACATGGCCAAGGGCGGCTACCAGATCTACACGACCTTCGACAAGAAGAAGGTCCAGGAGATGGAGGGCGTGGTCAAGAAGGTCCGGGACAAGAACATTGACCCGAAGAAGCGCCCCGATGTGGACACTTTCGTCCAGTTCGGCGCCGCTTCGGTGGATGTGAAGACCGGGGCCATCGTGGCCATCTACGGCGGTGACGACGCGACCAAGCACTTCACCAACAATGCCGACGAGACCGGTGCCCAGGTCGGCTCGACCTTCAAGCCGTTCGTCCTCGCGGCCGGCATGGAGTACGGAAAGCGCGACCCGAACAAGCCCGCCTCGCAGAGCGACGCGGATCGCACTCCCGTCTCGCCGGACAGCATCTACAGCGGCAAGAACAAGCTGAAGATCAAGAACTATGACGGGACCGTCTGGAAGGACCAGAACGGCGGCGAGTGGCTGCAGACCAACGACGGCAACGAGTCGTACAACCCGCCGAGCTACGCCATTGACCTCCGCTACGCGATGCAGGAGTCGGTGAACACGCCCTACGTCCAGCTCGGCATGGACGTCGGCACCGACAAGGTGAAGCAGGCCGCCATGGCGGCGGGCCTGCGCGACAGCAAGACCAGCATGGCCTCCTCCAGCGTGCCGTCGTTCTCCATCGGTACGTCGTCGCCGAGCGCGATCCGGATGGCCGGTGCGTACGCCACCTTCGCCGCCAGCGGCACGCAGCGCGACCCGTTCTCCGTGACGTTGGTGAAGAAGAACGGCAATACGATCTACAAGCACGAGGACCAGGCCAAGAGCGCCTTCCCCGCCGCTGTGGCCAACAACGTCACGGACGTGCTGAAGGGCGTGGTCGACAAGGGCACCGGAACGAACGCGAAGCTCAGCGGGCGTCAGGTGGCGGGCAAGACCGGTACCACCGACGGCAACCGGTCGGCGTGGTTCGTCGGTTACACCCCGCAGTACTCGACCGCCGTCGGCATGTACCGCCTCGACGACAACGAGACCAGCAAGAAGCGCGAGTTCTTGAAGATGTTCGGGACGGGCGGCCAGGAGAAGATCCATGGTGCGTCGTTCCCGTCGACCATCTGGCACGACTACATGCAGCAGGCGCTTGGCGACTCCCCTGCCGAGTCCTTCCCGGCTCCCGAGAAGATCGGCGACAAGGTCTACGGCGGCGGCATGTCGCCCGCCCCCAGCGCGCCCCCATCCTCGAACCCCGCGCCCTCGCAGTCCCCGTCCGGTAAGCCCTCCAGCACGCCGTCGATGTCTCCATCCCCCAGTCCAAGCAGTTCCTGCAGCAAGTGGGACTGGACTTGTAACGACACGGGCGGCACCAATCAGGGCCCGACGACTGGTGGAGCAGACGGCGGGATCAGTCCCAGCCCGACGCCCAGCAGATCGAAACCCGGTAATGGCCCTGGCGGCTGGATCGCAGGACCCAACGGCTAGACGCGCCGACTGAAGACGAGGGGTGGTGTTTCACGTGAAACACCACCCCTCGTTTCACGTGAAACAGCGTCTCCGTTTCACGTGAAACACGGCCGCTCCCCGTATCCACAGCGCTGTACGGCAGGATGTCGGCATGACGAGCGAGACGAGCCCCCGTGTGTACGAGGACCGGCGCGGAGACTCCGCGGAACCCGTCGTGCGCCCCACGGAACAGGACGAGGTCGCCGCGGCCGGCAGCGAGCTGATCGGCGGCCCGCTCGGCCGCTGGGCCAGGCCCGGCTACCACTGGCTCACCCCGATCAGAATCGTGGTGCTCGTCGCGATCGGGATGTTCGCCCTGGGAATGGCCCAGAAGCTGCCGTGCTACGACTGGGCCTGGTTCCGCGGCGCCAATTCGCAGTACACGCACGCCTGCTACTCGGACATCCCGCACCTGTACTCGCTCCGCGGCTTCGCCGACAACCTGGTGCCGTACTTCGACCGCCTCAACGGCGACATGAACTATCTCGAGTACCCGGTGCTGACCGGCCTGTTCATGGAGGTCGCCTCCTGGCTGACGCCGGGCAGCGGCGACATGCAGCACCGCGAGCAGATGTACTGGATGGTCAACGCGGGGATGCTGATGGCCTGCACGGCCGTCATCGCCGTCTGTGTCGCGCGCACGCACCGCCGCCGGCCCTGGGACGCCCTCCTCGTCGCGCTGGCCCCCGCCTTCGCGCTCACGGCCACGATCAACTGGGACCTGTTCGCCGTCGCGCTCACCGCCGCCGCCATGTTCATGTGGTCGCGTGGCCGGACGCTCGCCTTCGGCATCCTGATCGGCCTGGCGACGGCCGCGAAGCTCTACCCGGTACTGATCCTCGGACCACTGCTCGTGCTGTGCTGGCGGGCCGGGAAATGGCGGGAGTTCGGGGCCGCGGTGCTGGGCGCCGCCGGTGCCTGGCTGGTCGTGAACCTGCCGGTGATGATGCTCGCGCCCGAGGGGTGGAAGAAGTTCTACACCTTCAGCCAGGAGCGGTCCGTCGACTTCGGCTCGTTCTGGCTGATCATTTCGCAGCGTACGGGCAAGGGCCTGGACACCGACATGGTGAACACCCTTGCCGCGCTCCTCATGGTCCTCGCCTGCGCGGGAATCACGGTGCTCACGCTCACCGCACCGCGCCGCCCGCGCTTCGCGCAGCTCGCCTTCCTGGTCGTCGCCGCGTTCATCATCACCAACAAGGTCTACTCGCCGCAGTACGTCCTGTGGCTCGTCCCGCTGGCCGCGCTCGCCAGGCCGCGCTGGCGGGACTTCCTGATCTGGCAGGCCGGCGAGGTCGTCTACTTCCTGGGGATCTGGCTGTACCTCGCCTACACGATGAGCGGCGAGAAGCACCAGGGCCTGCCGCCCGAGGGCTATCAACTGGCCATCGCCGCACACCTGTTGACCACCCTTTACCTGTGCGCCGTCGTGGTGCGCGACATCCTGTTGCCGGACCGGGACGTCGTACGGCGGGACGGCTCGGACGACCCGTCGGGCGGGGTTCTGGACCGGGCCGAGGACGTGTTCGTGCTGGGCCAGGCGGCACATCCCCCGCGGCATGCGGCGACGCTCGAAGAGGGGCCGCGGGTCGAGTGGGGCACGAGGACCCCGGCGTCCTAGAGAAGCGCGTAGAAAAAGCTCGGGCCCCTGGCCGACGGCGGCTGTCGTCGGCCAGGGGCCCGATGTTCTGAGCGCCCCGAGGGCGGTTCTGTCTAGCGCTCGACCAGGCGGTCGAACTGCGTGGTGGTGTGGCGCAGGTGGGCCACCAACTCGTCGCCCACGTGCGGCTCCTGGGAGTCCGACGGCACGAACAGGATCGACACCTGCATGTGCGGCGGCTCCGCGAACCAGCGCTGCTTGCCCGCCCAGACGAACGGCGACAGGTTGCGGTTGACGGTGGCGAGCCCCGCGCGGGCGACGCCCTTGGCCCGCGGCATCACGCCGTGCAGGGCCTTCGGGGCCTCCAGGCCCACTCCGTGCGAGGTGCCGCCGGCGACCACGACCAGCCAGCCGTCCGAGGCGACCTTCTGCTGGCGATATCCGAACCGGTCACCCTTGGCGACCCGGGTGACGTCGAGGACGGAGCCGCGGTACTCGGTCGCCTCGTGGTCGCCGAGCCACAGCCGCGTACCGATGCGGGCCCGGAAACGGGTCTGCGGGAACTGCTGCTGCAGCCGGGCCTGCTCCTCGGCGCGCAGATGGCTGACGAACATGGTGTGCAGCGGCAGCCGGGCCGCGCGCAGCCGGTCCATCCACGCGATGACCTCCTCGACGGCGTCCGAGCCGTCGGTGCGGTCCAGCGGAAGGTGCAGCGCAAAGCCTTCGAGCCGTACGTCCTCGATGGCGGAGCGGAGCATGCCGAGCTCCTCCTCCTTCACGCCGTGACGCTTCATCGAGCTCATGCACTCGATGACCACGCGGGCGCCCACCAGGGCGTGCACGCCGTCCACCGAGGAGACCGAGCGGATGACGCGGTCGGGCAGCGGCACCGGCTCCTCGCCGCGCCGGAACGGCGTCAGGACGAGCAGGTCGCCGCTGAACCAGTCCTTGATGCTGGCGGCTTCATACGTGGTGCCGACCGCGAGGATGTCCGAGCCGAAGCGGGACACCTCGTCCGAGAGCCGCTCGTGGCCGAAGCCGTAGCCGTTGCCCTTGCAGACCGGGACGATGCCCGGGAACTGGTCGATCACGGACTTCTGGTGCGCCCGCCAGCGAGCGGAGTCGACATAGAGGGTGAGCGCCATGGCCGTCCGGACCTTTCTGATGGCTGCGATGTGTCGGAGGTACGAGGAACGAGGTTACGCAACCGGTCAGCGGCGCGACATATACATGTCCAGCGCCTTGTGGAGCAGCTTGTTGAGCGGGAAGTCCCACTCGCCGAGGTACTCGGCCGCCTCACCGCCGGTGCCCACCTTGAACTGGATGAGGCCGAAGAGGTGGTCGGTCTCGTCCAGGGAGTCGGAGATGCCGCGCAGGTCGTAGACCGTCGCGCCCATCGCGTAGGCGTCGCGGAGCATCCGCCACTGCATCGCGTTGGAGGGCCGCACCTCGCGGCCGATGTTGTCGGAGGCGCCGTAGGAGTACCAGACGTGGCCACCGACGACGAGCATCGTCGCGGCCGACAGGTTCACCCCGTTGTGGCGCGCGAAGTAGAGCCGCATCCGGTTGGGGTCCTCGGAGTTGAGGACCGTCCACATGCGCTGGAAGTACGACAGGGGACGCGGCCGGAAGTGGTCGCGCACCGCGGTGATCTCGTACAGGCGCTGCCACTCGGCGAGGTCCTCGTAGCCGCCCTGGACGACCTCGACGCCGGCCTTCTCGGCCTTCTTGATGTTGCGGCGCCACAGCTGGTTGAAGCCCTTGAGGACGTCGTCCAGCGAGCGGTTGGCCAGCGGCACCTGGAACACGTAGCGCGGCTGGACGTCGCCGAAGCCGGCACCGCCGTCCTCGCCCTGCTGCCAGCCCATCTTCCGCAGTCGGTCGGCGACTTCGAAGGCACGCGGCTCGATGTGGGTGGCCTCGACATCGCGCAGGCGCTTCACATCGGGGTCCTGGATACCGGACTTGATGGCCGTCGAGTCCCAGCGGCGGATGACGACCGGCGGGCCCATCTTCACCGAGAACGCGCCCTGCTGCTTGAGGTGCGCGAGCATCGGCTTCAGCCACTCGTCCAGGTTGGGCGCGTACCAGTTGATGACCGGGCCCTCGGGCAGGTACGCCAAGTAGCGCTTGACCTTGGGGAGCTGGCGGTAGAGGACCAGACCGGCGCCGACGAGCTCGCCGTTCTTGTCGAACCAGCCGAGGCTCTCCGAACGCCATTCCGTCTTCACGTCAGCCCACGCCGGGACCTGGCAGTGGCTCGCCGAGGGCAGGCTCTGGATGTACGCCAGATGCTGCTCACGGCTGATGGTCCTCAGGGTCAGGCTCATGCGGGGCGCTCCTCGGCAGGTGTGTCCCCATGGGTACAGGGGCTCCGGCTCTCGTGCCGAAGCCTACTGGGCCACAGGAGCGCCCCGGATGGCCGTACGGTGATGGGCCGTACGGCCATCCGGTGGTGGCGGGTGCCGCGCGGCCGTCAGCCGCCGACGATGCCGCCGAAGAGCCCGCCGTGGGCCATGCCGAGGAAGAACCCGACAGCGGATGCGCCGAGGCCGAGGATCAACAGGAATCGTTCTCGCGTCGTCGCCGAGATGAACTGGCCGTACGCGCCCGTGACGATGCCGACGAGGCCGGCCCACGAGCTGACCAGGTGGAGGTTGTAGAACCAGGCCGTGGTGAAGGCCAGCACGCCCAGGACGACCGTGACGGCCGCGAACGCGTCCTGGAGGGGATGGGGCTTGCCGTCGGTGGCGAAGAGGGAGACAGGGGCATTCGGTCGCACTGCTTGTGCCATGGGGCACCTCCTGGCGGAAGGCGGCGAAGGGTGACGCCGCACACACCCGATGTGTACAGATTGCGTCCCCTGCCCACTGGATTTCAACCGGAAGCGGGTCAACAGGTACTCTGGACGGTCTGCACCGGTGTCAGCCGTGCCCGCATGCCGTCCCGCTCCTCTCGGAGGGGGATTGTCAGTGGGGGCCGATACCGTTGCTTACGCATCACGACCCTCCTGCCACGGAACGACCGTGGCCGCTGAGTCCAAAGGAGGTGGGTTCCACATGCGTCACTACGAGGTGATGGTCATCCTCGACCCCGATCTGGAGGAGCGCGCTGTCTCTCCCCTGATCGAGAACTTCCTCTCCGTCGTCCGCGAGGGCAACGGAAAGGTTGAGAAGGTCGACACCTGGGGCCGTCGTCGTCTCGCCTACGAGATCAAGAAGAAGCCCGAGGGCATCTACACGGTCATCGACCTTCAGGCCGAGCCTGCGGTCGTCAAGGAGCTCGACCGTCAGATGAACCTGAACGAGTCGGTCCTCCGGACCAAGGTCCTCCGTCCCGAGACCCACTGAGCTTCCGCTCAGAGGTAATCGGGTCCGAGTAGCAACACAGCAGCCAGCAGCAATCCCCGCCGAGAGGTTCATCCATGGCAGGCGAGACCGTCATCACGGTCGTCGGCAATCTCGTCGACGACCCCGAGCTGCGCTTCACCCCCTCGGGTGCGGCCGTCGCGAAGTTCCGTGTCGCGTCGACTCCCCGCACCTTTGACCGTCAGACCAATGAGTGGAAGGACGGCGAAGGCCTGTTCCTGACCTGCTCGGTCTGGCGTCAGGCGGCGGAGAACGTCGCCGAGTCGCTCCAGCGAGGCATGCGCGTCGTCGTGCAGGGCCGGCTGAAGCAGCGGTCGTACGAGGACCGCGAGGGCGTCAAGCGCACGGTCTACGAGCTGGACGTCGAGGAAGTCGGCCCCAGCCTCAAGAACGCCACGGCCAAGGTCACCAAGACCACGGGTCGCGGTGGCCAGGGTGGGTACGGCGGTGGCGGTCAGCAGCAGGGCGGCGGCAACTGGGGCGGAGCCCCCAGCGGTGGCCAGCAGGGCGGCGGCGGTGCTCCCGCCGACGACCCCTGGGCCTCCAGCGCGCCGACCGGTGGCGGACAGCCGCAGGGTGGCGGCGGCGGTGGCGGCTGGGGCGGAAGCTCCGGCGGCGGCTACTCGGACGAGCCGCCTTTCTAGGGCAGCTCGTAACCCCCACTTCTTGATCACACAGGAGAAACACCATGGCGAAGCCGCCTGTGCGCAAGCCTAAGAAGAAGGTCTGCGCTTTCTGCAAGGACAAGACCGCTTACGTGGACTACAAGGACACGAACATGCTGCGGAAGTTCATTTCCGACCGCGGCAAGATCCGTGCCCGCCGCGTGACCGGCAACTGCACGCAGCACCAGCGTGACGTCGCCACGGCCGTCAAGAACAGCCGTGAGATGGCGCTGCTGCCCTACACGTCCACCGCGCGATAAGGGAAGGGTGACCGAAAAATGAAGATCATCCTCACCCACGAGGTCTCTGGCCTCGGCACTGCCGGCGACGTCGTTGACGTCAAGGACGGCTACGCTCGCAACTACCTGGTCCCGCGTGGTTTCGCGATCCGCTGGACCAAGGGTGGCGAGAAGGACGTCGCGCAGATCCGTCGTGCGCGCAAGATCCATGAGATCGCGACCATCGAGCAGGCCAACGAGGTCAAGGCCCGGCTCGAGGGCGTGAAGGTTCGTCTGGCTGTTCGCTCCGGCGACGCCGGCCGTCTCTTCGGCTCCGTCACCCAGGCCGACGTCGCTGCGGCGATCAAGGCTGCCGGTGGCCCGGACGTGGACAAGCGCCGCGTCGAGCTCGGTGCGCCGATCAAGACCCTGGGTGCTCACCAGGTGTCCGTGCGTCTGCACGCCGACGTTGTCGCGAAGCTTGGCGTCGAGGTCATCGCCGCCTAAGCGCTGCACAGCACAGTAGAAAGGGCCGTACCCCTCGGGGTGCGGCCCTTTCCGCTGTGTTTCACGTGAAACAGGGAGAGCCGAGGACTGCGTTTCACGTGAAACGTCACGTCGGCCGTTTCACGGGCCCCGGGGTCAGCGCGTCGCGCCGGTGACCAGCCAGCGTCCGGAGCGGGCCCGCCAGCCGAGGGTCAGCATGCGGACCGTCATCATCAGAGCCATGGCCCACCACAGTGTGGTCAGCCCGCCGCCGAAGGTCGGCACGAGGAGCGCTACCGGGGCGAAGACCACCAGGGTCAGCAGCATGGCCCGGGCCAGATAGGGGCCGTCACCCGCGCCCATCAGCACGCCGTCGAGCACGAAGACGACGCCGGCGACCGGCTGGATGAGGGCGACCACGAGCAGAGCCGGCAGCAGGGTGCCCTGGACGGTCCGGTCGCTGGTGAAGAGCGGGATGAAGAGCGGGCGAGCCGCCACCACGAGCAGGCCGAGCAGCACTCCGAAGGCGACGCCCCACTCCACCATGCGGCGGCAGGCCTGCTTGGCACCCCTTGCGTCGGCGGCGCCCAGATAGCGGCCGATGATCGCCTGCCCCGCGATGGCGATCGCGTCGAGGGCGAAGGCCATCAGATTCCACAGGGACAGGATGATCTGGTGAGCGGCGATGTCGACGTCACCGAGGCGGGCAGCGACTGCGGTGGCGATCATCAGGACGGCTCGCAGCGAAAGCGTACGGACCAGGAGCGGTACGCCCGCCTGTGCGCTGTTCCGGATGCCCGCGGCGTCCGGCCGCAGAGAGGCGCCGTGCCGTCGGGCCCCGCGCACGACCACGGTGAGATAGACGGAGGCCATCCCGAACTGGGCGATGACGGTGCCCCATGCCGACCCGGCGATGCCGAGCCCTGCGCCGTAGACAAGGCCGAGGTTGAGCACGCCGTTGGCTGCGAAGCCGCCCATGGCGACGTACAGGGGCGTCCTGGTGTTCTGGAGGCCGCGCAGTACACCGGTCGAGGCGAGCACGACGAGCATGGCGGGAATGCCGAGGGCGGAGACGCGGAGATAGGTGATGGCGTACGGCGCCGCGGTATCCGAGGCGCCGAAGAGGCCGACCAGCCAGGGAGCGGCGGGCAGTACGGCGGCGACGACCGCGGCGCCCAGGAGCAGCGCGAGCCAGATGCCGTCCATGCCCTGGCGGATCGCGGCCCGTAGATCGCCGGCGCCGACCCGGCGGGAGACGGCGGCTGTAGTGGCGTAGGCGAGGAAGACGAAGATGCTCACGGCGGTGGTGAGCAAGGGGGCGGCAATACCCAAACCAGCCAGTTGCGGGGTACCGAGGTGGCCCACGATCGCGCTGTCGGCCATCACGAAAAGCGGCTCGGCGACGAGGGCGCCGAAAGCGGGAACGGCGAGGGACACGATCTCGCGATCGTGTCGGCGCCGGGAAGTCCGCCGGTCGTTCTCCGGCGCCGCGGGGGCCTGTTTCATGGGGTCAATCTAATCTTCCACAGGTAATGGACGCAATGCATCTGTGATCCTTACCTCGGAGGTCGGGTCCGGTTCTGGTGCGCGCCGTTTGCCGAGATCTTGAGCCAGTCGGGAAAGTTTTTCGCCCCCACAGCCGGTGGATGGAGAAAGTGCAGGTCAGGATGGTTGCTGGCGAGCGGCTATGACTTTGTCCACAGTGCTGTCCCCCGGTCCGTGCACAGGTTCCGGAGACTTCTCCACAGCATCCGGTCGTTCGTCCACATGCCCTGTGGATAACCAGATTGGCTGACGCCGCTCGCGGGCCTAACGTGGTCCGGCGCCCGACGCGCCGGAACCGGAGTCGGGCTTCTCGATTTGTCAGCGTCGTGCCGTAGAAAGAGTGGCACGGCTAGGTCCGCGGAGCGGACGGGAGGAGGTGGCCCGGTGAGCATTCCCGAGCCGTTGGACGAGCCCTGGGCCGAGACCGGTCCAAGTGACCGTCTGCCTGTTTCCCGCCAGCGCGGCGACAGCGAGGGCCGAGGCCGTGGTCGTGGCAGGGGCCGTGACGACCAGCATGACCGCGGCCAGGACGACTGGGACGGCGGGTCCTCCGGCTTCGAGCGAGTGCCCCCCCAGGACATCGACGCCGAGCAGTCCGTCCTCGGCGGCATGCTGCTCTCCAAGGACGCCATCGCGGACGTCGTGGAGATCATCAAGGGCCACGACTTCTACAAGCCCGCCCACGAGACCGTCTACACGGCGATCCTCGACCTCTATGCCAAGGGCGAGCCCGCCGACCCCATCACGGTCGCCGCCGAGCTGGTCAAGCGCGGCGAGATCACCCGCGTCGGCGGCGCCTCGTATCTGCACACGCTGGTCCAGTCGGTGCCGACGGCGGCCAACGCCTCGTACTACGCGGAGATCGTCCACGAGCGGGCGGTGCTCCGCAGGCTCGTCGAGGCGGGCACCAAGATCACGCAGATGGGATACGCGGCGGACGGCGACGTCGACGACATCGTCAACTCCGCGCAGGCCGAGATCTACGCGGTCACCGAGCAGCGCACCAGCGAGGACTACCTGCCGCTCGGCGACATCATGGAGGGCGCGCTCGACGAGATCGAGGCGATCGGCTCGCGCAGTGGCGAGATGACCGGAGTGCCCACCGGGTTCACCGACTTCGACTCGCTCACCAACGGGCTGCACCCCGGCCAGATGGTCGTCATCGCCGCCCGTCCCGCGATGGGTAAGTCCACGCTGGCGCTGGACTTCGCGCGGGCCTGTTCTATCAAGCACAACCTGCCCAGCGTGATCTTCTCGCTCGAAATGGGGCGCAACGAGATCGCGATGCGTCTGCTGTCGGCCGAGGCCCGCGTCGCCCTCCATCACATGCGCTCCGGCACCATGACCGACGAAGACTGGACGCGCCTGGCCCGGCGCATGCCCGACGTCTCCCAGGCGCCGCTCTACATCGACGACTCCCCAAACCTGTCGATGATGGAAATCCGCGCCAAGTGCCGGCGCCTGAAGCAGCGCAACGACCTCCGCCTCGTCGTCATCGACTATCTGCAGCTGATGCAGTCGGGCGGTTCGAAGCGAGCCGAGAGCCGTCAGCAGGAAGTCTCGGACATGTCACGAAACCTGAAGCTCCTCGCCAAGGAGCTTCAGCTCCCGGTGATCGCGCTCTCGCAGCTGAACCGTGGCCCCGAGCAGCGTACGGACAAGAAGCCGATGGTGTCCGACCTGCGTGAATCCGGCTCCATCGAGCAGGACGCGGACATGGTCATCCTGCTGCACCGCGAGGATGCCTACGAGAAGGAGTCGCCCCGCGCGGGCGAGGCGGACCTGATCGTGGCCAAGCACCGTAACGGCCCGACCGCGACCATCACCGTCGCCTTCCAGGGCCACTACTCACGCTTCGTGGACATGGCTCAGACCTGATCGGCCTCCGCGTAGGTTTCCAGTGGAAACGCGGGGTTGGTGGTCCGATAGGTACGGCAGTGGCCGCGGCGGTACGGCCGAGTGTTCGGCGGCGCAGCTCCTGAGGGCACCTGAGGCCGTTGAATAATCCGGTGCCGTGCCGCCGGTGGCCGTTGCAGACTCGCCCCATGGCGGACATGAGGGCGTTCCAGGCTGCGGTCGACGACTGGGCGACCGGCGGTCCCGAGAGGCCGGCGCGCGATCTGGCGGAGGGCCTTGGCGCACGGACCGCGGTGCTGTTGGAAGGGCTGAGCGATCTCGCGGCCGTCGAGGCGCTGGCCGCACGGCGTGGCCGGGACCTGGCCGCCGAGGGGGTGTGTGTCGTGCCGATGGGCGGGGCGATGAGCGTCGGCCGCTATGCCGGGCTCCTCGGGCCGCCCGGCCTCGGTCTGCGCCTGACAGGACTGTGCGACGAGGGCGAAAAGGGCTTCTACGAGCGTGGCCTGACGCGGTCACAGGCACCGCTCCAGGACATCTACGTGTGCACCGCGGATCTGGAGGACGAACTCATCCGCGCGCTCGGCACGGCAGGAGTCGAGGAGATCTTCCGTGCCGAGGGCGACTTCCGTGCCTGGCAGTCCTTCCAGCGCCAGCCCGCACAGCGCGGCCGGCCCCGGCATCGGCAGATGCGGCGCTTCCTCGGCACGAAGAAGGGCCGCAAGATCCGCTACGGCCGTCTCCTTGCCGAGGCCCTCGCACCGGACCGGACACCACCCCCGCTCGACGCCCTCCTCGCCAGCCTGTGAGGCCACGGGCCGCTTCCAGCGTGCTCGCCGGCGCACGAGCGCGGGCGCCCATCAGCTGACCAGGTGGCAACGGCCGGGCAGCCTCCAGCACGAGCCGCCCGTCCCTACCGGGAGACCTACGGATGACTTCTCGCCTGCACGCACTCTGTTTCGATGCGCACGACCCGCTCCGTCTCGCGCGCTTCTGGGCCGACTTCCTCGGATGGGAGACAGCCGAGGACTCCTCCGACGGCATCACCCTGCTTCCCGGCGATGACACCGGGTTCCGGCTCCGTTTCCTCCCGACCCGCGAGCGGAAGACAGGCCAGAACCACATGCACTTCGATCTGACGAGCACGTCCCTCGACGACCAGAAGCAGGTGGTGGAGAGGGCGCTCCGACTCGGCGCCCGGCACATCGACATCGGTCAACGCCCGGAGGAGGGGCATGTGGTGATGGCCGACCCCGAGGGCAATGAGTTCTGTGTCATCGAGCCGGGCAACAGCTTCCTCGCCGAGTGCGGATTTGTCGGAGCGCTGGCGGGCGATGGTTCGCAGGAGACCGGGTACTTCTGGAGCCGAGCGCTGGGCTGGCCACTGGTCTGGGACCAGGACCAGGAGACCGCGATCCGCTCACCGCACGGAGGTCCGAAGATCACGTGGGGTGGCCCACCCCTGATGTCGAAGGCGGGTAAGGGACGGCTGCACTTCGACCTCGTTCCACCGGCCGGCAGTGACCAGCAGACGGAGATCGATCGGCTCGTCTCCCTCGGGGCAAGACGCATCGACATAGGCCAAGGGGACGTCGACTGGGTGGTGATGGCCGACCCCGACGGTCACGAGTTCTGTGTGCTGACATCCCGATAGGCCTCAGGGGGTGCATGAAGACAGGACCTTCGATGCAGCACGAGGGTTGTCGACAGGCCTGTACGAGCAGATCCGGATGACTGTGAGCATGGGCGACGGTCCGTGGTGCCGACTGTGGCTAGCCTGGCGGAATGGAAGCAATCCTGGTCAGCGCGTGTCTGCGTGGGGTGCCATGCCGCTTCGACGGGCAGCACAAGGCGTCTTCGGGCATCGAGGAGGCAGTGGCGGGCCGCGAAGTCGTCTCCTTTTGCCCAGAGGTGGCCGGCGGGCTCGCGACACCGCGTCGGCCCGCGGAGCTGGTGGGCGGCGATGGGCACGATGTGCTCGACGGGACGGCGCGGGTCGTTGAGGACACGGGACGTGACGTGACCGCGGAGTTCGTGGACGGAGCACGGCGCGCACTGGCGGCGGCACGGCACGGAGGCTGCACGGAGGCGCTGTTGATGCCGCGCAGTCCGTCGTGCGGACGGGGTGTGGTCTACGACGGGTCATTCGCCGGGGAGTTGGTGCCGGGAGACGGGGTGACGGCGGCGCTGTTCGAGCGGAACGGGATCGCAGTGCGGCCCGCACCCGGAGTGTGAAGCGAGCCCGAGGCGGCTGGCTGCCTCAACCGGCCACGCCCGTGAGCAGCATCGGGGGCGACGGTTCCTGTGGATGCCCGCCCTTTGCCGCCACACTCAGCGAGCGCGGAGTCCGACATCCCCGCAGGACCCCGTGCTCATGAGGTCGTGGACCTGCACCGGGACGGCAGCCGACTCCGCTCGGAACGTAGCTGCCGCGGGCGGGTTCGCCGGCCTCGGCCGGTGGACTACCGTCTCCGGGCATGAGCACCGAAGGCTGGCTGGCCGACACCCGCACGTCCTACGACACCGTCGCCGCCAGCTATGCGGACCAGCTGCGGGACCTCTTGGACGAAACGCCCTACGAACGCTCGGTCCTGGCACTGTTCTCCGAGCTTGTGCGAGCCACTGGCGGGGCCCCGTCGCGGACGTGGGGTGCGGGCCCGGGCGGATCACGGCCCATCTACGAGGTCTCGGCATGGACGCGTTCGGGATCGACCTGTCGCCCGCGATGGTCGAGACGGCCCGGCGTGAGCACCCCGGCCTGCGGTTCGAGGTCGGTTCCATGACGGATCTGGAGCTCGCCGACGCCTCGGTGGCGGGCCTGGTGGCCTGGTACTCATTGATCCACATTCCCGACGAGGAGGTCGGGCCGGTCCTCGCCCACTTCCGGCGGGTGGTGCGGCCGGGGGGCTTGGTGCTGCTCAGCTTTCACGTCGGGGACGAGTCGCGGCTGAAGACACAGGGCTATGGGGGCCACGCGATGAAGGTCCACGTGCATCGACGTCAGCCGGCCCAAGTGTCCGCCTGGCTCGATGGCGCGGGCTTCACGGTCGAGGCACAGATGACGCTCAGCTCGGCCGAGAGCCCGCTCGGGGGGATTCTCTTCGCGCGTCGCCGGACCGACAGTGGGCGGAGGGCAGTCGGCCACTGACGTCCCGCTTCATCAACTTCCTCTGAGTTTCGGCGAACTTGCCCCGTCAGCTCCGTATGTTCCGGATCGGGGAGGCGATGAGCCAGAGAGGTCGACTCCCGCGAAAAGAGGTCGACTGGACGCGGGCGCGCGGCTAGACCTGGGGCCATGACCTCATCGAGTTCGCCTGTATCACCGTCGCCCTTCGAAGAACTGCTGCCCGCCACGCGGCGCGCCCTCCTGCACCGCATCGCGGTGGCCCAGTCCGAGGGGAGGGCGCCCTCGCTCGTCGCGGCCGTGGTGCGGGACGGCCGGATGGTCTGGTCCGGATCACGTACCTCCGTCGACGGCCATGGCCCGGACGCCGATGTCCAGTACAGGATCGGCTCCATCACCAAGACCTTCACCGCCGTATTGGTGATGAGGCTGCGTGACGAGGGGCTGATCGACCTCGGCGATCCGCTGGAGAAGCACCTTCCGGGCACCGCGGCGGGCGGGGCAACGATCGCCCAACTCCTCGCCCACACCGCCGGGTTGGCTGCCGAATCGCCCGCGCCGTGGTGGGAGCGGACGCCTGGCGGACTGCGCCCGGAGCTCGCCGATGTGCTGGGAGATCAGCCGCAGCTGCATCCCGCGGGCCGGGTGCACCACTACTCCAACCCGGGATACACACTGCTTGGTTCGCTGGTGGAGGCGGTGCGCGGGGTGCCCTGGGAGGAGGCGCTGCGGACCGAGATCCTCGAACCGCTCGGCCTCCACCGCACGACCACGCAGCCGGTGCACCCCCACGCGGGCGGCTGGGCCGTGCATCCGTGGGCCGATGTGCTCCTGCCCGAACCGTCCGAGGACCTCGGCCTGATGGCCCCCGCCGGGCAGCTCTGGTCGACCGCGGCGGACCTTTGCCGCTTCGCCGTCTTCCTTGCCGAGGGCGACGAGCGGGTGCTGAGCGCCGAATCGGTGGCGGAGATGCGCACTCCCGCCGTGGCGCCAGAGGCTGGTGGCTGGGACGGCGGATACGGGCTCGGCCTGCAGCTGGCTCGCTCCAGCGGCCGTGAACTCGCCGGGCACACCGGCTCGTTGCCCGGATTCGTGGCCGGTCTGTGGGTGAGCGTGGCGGACGGAGTGGCCGCCGTCGCGCTCGCCAATGCGACCTCAGGGCCGATGTGCGGCACTCTGGCGGCCGATCTCGTACGGATCACGGCGGAGGCCGAGCCGCGCTTCCCGGAGCCCTGGCGGCCCCTTCCGGAGGCGGATGAGCAGCTCCTGGGGCTCACGGGGCCGTGGTACTGGGGCACGACCGCCTACGGGCTGCGACTGACCGCCGACCGCGGGCTGGCCCTGGAACCGCTCCGCGGCGCGGGCCGGGCCTCTCGGTTCAAGGCTGCCGCCGATGGTGCCTGGTTGGGCCTCGATGGCTATTACCGGGGCGAGACGCTCCGTGCGGTGCGGCGGCCGGACGGCTCGGTGAGCCATCTCGACCTCGGATCGTTCGTGTTCACCCGTGAGCCGTACGGACCCGAGGCCGCGGCGGTGCCGGGCGGAGTGGACCCCGAGGGCTGGCGCGGGGTCTGACGTTTCACGTGAAACGGCCGGCGTAGGAATCTGCGGGTCTTTGTAGGCCGTGTTTCACGTGAAACACGGCCTACAGCGGTTTCTTGAAGCCCACATGGGAGGCCTCGAACCCCAGCCGCTCATAGAACCGGTGAGCATCGGTGCGGGTGGCGTCTGACGTCAGCTGGACCAACTGGCAACCCTGGCGCCCTGATTCGTCGACGGCCCATTCGATGAGCCGGGTGCCGAGGCCACTGCCGCGCTCGGCGCCGTGGACGCGTACGCCCTCGATGATCGAGCGGGTTGATCCGCGGCGGGAGAGTCCGGGGATGACGGTGAGTTGGAGGGTGCCGACGACCTCGCCGCCGCGATCGGCTACCACCAGGTGCTGGTTCGGGTCGTCCGCGAGGCGGTCGAAGGCCGTGCGGTAGGGAGTGAGGTCGTCCGGCGACTCCCGCTGGGCGCCCAACGGATCGTCCGCGAGCATGGCCACGATCGCCGGGATGTCCTCGGGCCTCGCAGGCCTGATCACAAGATCGCTCATGGGTCGGAGCGTACGCCCGGCTGCCCTAGACCGGGACGTGGAGCTCCTCGACCGTGCGGACCAGGGGCGCCAGTTCAGGGTTCTTCGCCGCTTCGTCCAAAGCCTCGCGCAGGGCCCTGTCATTGGTGGGCCGGGCCTCGGCGAGCAGCGCGAGACCGGATTCGGTGACGTCGGTGTAGATGCCGCGCCGGTCGGTGTCGCAGAGGTACCGGGTCAGCAGGCCGCGGTCCTCAAGCCGGGTGACGAGGCGGGTGGTGGCCGACTGGCTGAGGACCACGGCGTCGGCGACCTGCTTCATCTGGAGGTGGCCGCCCGGGCCGCTGTGCTGGCGGCTGAGGACGTCGAGCAGCGAATACTCGCGCACGCTGAGATCGTGCCCCGACTGCAGAGCGCGCTCGATGTGGGCATCGATCTTGCCGTGCAGCAGGGAGAGCGCGCACCAGCCCTGGGAGAGGGCGGTGAGTGCGGGGTCCGTCGCGGCCATCTGTCCTCCTCCGGAGCGGCTTGTCATCAGGATAGTCCACGAGTGCAATAGCCAGCGCTTGCAACTAATCGCGTCTGCAATTATTGTGGACGCCCGTAAGGCGCTCACGCAATCTCCTGGAAGGGCATCCCATGCCACTCGCGCTCCTAGCCCTCGCCATCGGGGCGTTCGGTATCGGCACCACTGAATTTGTGATCATGGGGCTGCTCCCCGAGGTTGCCGGCACCTTCGATGTCTCCATCCCCACCGCCGGATACCTGGTCAGCGGCTATGCGGTCGGCGTGATGCTCGGCGCTCCGCTGATGACCATCCTGGGTACGAAGATCACCCGCAAGCGGATGCTGATGCTGCTGATGGGCTTCTTCATCGTCGGCAACGTACTCTCCGCGGTCGCGCCCGTCTTCGGGCTGATGCTGGCCGGGCGGCTCGTCGCCTCCCTCGCGCACGGCGCGTTCTTCGGAATCGGCTCGGTCGTCGCAGCCGATCTGGTCGCCCCCGAGAAGAAGGCCGGGGCGATCGCCATGATGTTCACCGGCCTGACCGTCGCCAACGTCGTGGGGGTGCCGATCGGCACACTCATCGGCCAGCAGGTCGGCTGGCGTGCGACGTTCTTCGCCGTCGCGGCACTCGGCGTGCTGGGCCTGCTCGGCGTCGCCAAGCTCGTCCCGGACATGCCGAAAGCCGAGGGCGTACGGCTGCGCCACGAGATCGCCGCCTTCCGCAACGTACAGGTACTGCTCGCCATGGCGATGACCGTGCTCGGCTTCGGCGGAGTGTTCGCCGCGATCACCTACATCACCCCGATGATGACGAACGTCGCAGGCTACGCCGACACCTCCGTCACCTGGCTGCTCGTCCTCTTCGGCCTCGGCATGGTCACCGGAAACCTCATCGGCGGCCGGTTCGCCGACCGCGCGCTCATGCCGCTGCTCTACGTGTCGCTGTCCGGGCTCGCCCTGGTCCTGGCGCTGTTCACGGTGGCCGCCCACGACAAGGCCGCGTCCGCGGTCGTGATCTTCCTCATCGGCGCTCTGGGCTTCGCGACCGTGCCCCCGCTGCAAAAGCGCGTCCTCGACCAGGCCGCGGGCGCACCCACTCTGGCCTCCGCCGTCAACATCGGCGCCTTCAACCTCGGCAACGCGCTCTCCGCCTGGCTCGGCGGCATCGTCATCGCGGCCGGCCTCGGCTACACCGCCCCCAACTGGGTCGGTGCCGTACTCGCCGCGTCCGCCGTCGTGCTCGCCTTCGTCTCCAGTGCGCTGGAGCGGCGTACGAACGCGGGCAGCCGGGTCGTCGCGGGCGCCGTTCCCGAGCCGGTTCGGGCCCACGCCGCGCACCACTGAGTCAACTGTCCAGCACCGTCAAGGAGTTACCCCTCATGAGCACCACCACCGTCGCCGTAGCCCCGCTCGCCACCCAGGACGCGGAAGCCCTCGTTGACGCGGCCCGTTCCGCCGCCGAGGCGGCCGGAGCCACCGTCGCGGTCACCGTCCTCGACGCGGGCGGCCATCTGCTCGCCTTCCGCCGGGACGACCGGGCCGTACTGATCGCCGGGGAGACCAGCACCCGCAAGGCGTACACGGCGCTCCAGCTGAACGCCCCGACCGCCGACCTGGTGGACGCGGTCCAGCCGGGCGGCCTGTTCCACACCCTGCCGACTGCCCTCGACCGGCCGCTCCTCTTCATCGCGGGCGGCGTCCCCGTTCACCGTGACGGCCGTCTGATCGGCGCGATCGGCGTGGGTGGCGGTGCCCCCGACCAGGACCACGCGTTCGCGAACGCGGCTGCGGAGGCCCTGGCCCGGCGTTGATCGTCCTTGCGTCCGTCCTCAAGTGCCTGCGGCGTCACGGCACATGGGGGCGGAGGCTCCTACCTGTGCACAGAGGGCTAGCCGGCGGCCACCGTCAGGGGTGCGAAGCGGCGGGTCCAGTCGCCCGGGAGAGCCGGGATGCCGTAGGTCATCACCGCGTTGAAGCCGACCGGCTCCATGCCCGAGGCCTTCAGCCAGGTCAGCAGGTCGTCGTGGCGTACATCGACATCCGTGCGCAGCGGGCGGTCGGTGCCGGCCGCGAGCGAGGCGACCAGGGCCTTCGCGGTCTCCGTGTCGCGGGCGATCAGTGGGCCCACCACATGCGTGTTCACGTTGGGCCAGGCGGCCGCGAACCCGGTCAGCCCGGCCGAGTCCTCCGAGACCCGCAACTGGTCGCAGAAGGCCGGCAGGCGGGTGATCATGTGCGTGCGGTCCTGCCCGAAGACCTCGGCGTCGAGCCGCAGGATCTTGGGAAGGTCATCGGCGGTCGCGGGGCGGGTCGCCACCGACGGGGCCGGGCCGGACGGCCGGAAATGACCCCTGACCATCTCGGCGCGCCCGGTCGCCTCGAAGCCGAGCTCCTCGTACAGCGGGCGCCCGTTCGGGGTGGCGTGCAGGGTGAGCGGAGTGCCCTCCAGCTCCCGCAGCACGTGCTTCATCAGACGGCGTCCGACGCCCTGCCGGGCGAAGCGCTCGGCCACCAGAACCATGCCGATGGCCGCGAGACCCGGACCGTACGAGGTGACGACGCACGCGGTGACCAGGCCCTTGCCGTCCGGGGCGTCGATCCCGTATCCGGTGCCCGCCGCGAGCAGGAGTCCCCACTTGTGCTCCTCACGTGGCCAGCCCCGGTCCTCGGAGAGGTCGGCGCAGGCGATGAGGTCTTCGGTGGTCAGGCGGCGCAGGGGGAGCTCGGCGAGCGGTGAGAGCATGTGGGTCAGGTTGTCTGACGCACCGGTGCGGCGTCCACCGTTTTCCGGTTCTCGGCACGGTACTTCCGGCCACGCTTCGTCAGCCCCCACGGCTTGAGCACTGAGATCGCCGTCATGAAGAAGTACGCGCTGGAGGAGATGACCGGGGCGGCCACCAGGCTGGTGTCGGGCAGGCCGGCCGCGGCCGCACTGTTGATCTCGGGCCGCAGCAAGAAGGCCGACAGACAGAGAGTGATCAAGGTCAGCCAGAACTTGATCCAGACCCAGCGGTGCCGGGCGAGCCCCCACCGGGTGCCCAGAGACAGCACGACGCCGGTACCCAATGTCAGCAGGGCAATGGGCAGCACCAGCCAGTCACCGAAGACCTTCATGGCGTGGTACGCGGCCTCGGTCATGGTGGCGGAGTCCGTGGTGTAGGCGGTGATGCCGAGCGCGAGCAGCCCGATGGTCAGGCCCAGCCAGCTCACGGAGACCGCGACATGAGCCACCAGCCAGCCGCGACGGACGGGCCGCCGGAGATGTTTCACGTGAAACGGCGTGAGGCTCGTGCGGCCGGATACGGGGCGAGAAGGATGTTTCACGTGAAACAGCGTGCCGGTGCGGGCACACGTCAGGCGTCCGACAGGGGGAGTAACCCCACGTACTAGCCTCGGCGTACATGGCGACACTTCACCTCTTCGACCTCGACGGAACGCTCATGCGAGGCTCCGCCGCACCGGTCGAGATATCCCGGCAGCTCGGACTGCTCAGCGAGATCGGCGAGCTGGAGCGGGAGCTGTCCACGGGCCGGATCGGGCCGCCCGAGTACGCGGTGCGCGTGCACGCTCTGTGGTCCGGGCTCACCGAGGTGCATGTGGCGGCCGCCTTCGCGACCGCTCCCTGGCTCATTGGAATCCAGGACGTCTGGCAGGAGATCCGTGAGCGGGGCGACTACTGCGCCGTCATCTCGCTTTCCCCGTCCTTCTTCGTGCAGCGGTTGCTCGCCTGGGGCGCCCACGCCGCCCATGGCTCTGTCTTCCCGGACGTGCCGTTCACGCGTCCCGTGGACCCGGCCGGGATTCTCAGCCCAGCCGCCAAGGTGAGCGTCATGAACCGGCTGTGCGCCGAATTCGGCGTCGGCCCGCGGAACTGTGTGGCGTACGGGGACTCGATGTCCGACGTGGACCTCTTCACGGCGGTGCCCGTGTCGGTCGCGGTGAACGCGGACCACCATCTCGCGGGCCTCGCCACGCACACGTACGCGGGCGGCGACCTGCGCGAGGCCTACGCGCTGGTGCGCGCCGTGGGGTGAGCGGACGTGGCTAGCCCAGGTCGGGTGCGTGCATGGCCCGCACGCCCTCGATGTTGCCGTCCAGGTAGTGCCTGAGGGACAGCGGGACGAGGTGCACCGAGGCGATACCGACGCGGGTGAACGGGATGCGGACGATCTCGTACTCCCCGCAGGGCTCCTCGATCTCGGGGCCGTGCCGCAGAGAGGGGTCCATGGAGTCGAGGCGGCAGACGAAGAAGTGCTGCACCTTCACGCCGGTCGCGCCTCCGTCGGCCCCGATGTGCTCGACGGTGTCGACGAAGCAGGGCACCACGTCGGTGATCTTCGCGCCGAGTTCCTCGTGCACCTCGCGGTGCAGGGCCTCGACGACGGTGGAGTCCTCGGGTTCGACGCCGCCCCCTGGGGTGAGCCAGTACGGATCCATGCCGGGTTTGGTGCGCTTGATCAGAATCAGGTCGTCGCCGTCGAGCAGAACGGCTCGTGCGGTGCGCTTGACCACTGGACGTACGGTCATGGGAGAAATGTGGCCCGAAGGGGCCCCTGCGAAACTCCCCGCGCCTCCCCCGCCGCTTCTCAGGCCCAGTCGACCGCAGCGCGCAGCAGCCATTCCTGCGCCCGCGCGATGTGCGCGAAGCCGAGTGTGCCGGTGCGCACCGCGAGGAAATAGGTGCGCAGCGGCGGCACCGGAGGGTCGAGGAGTGCCACCACCTGGCCCTCCTCCAGGGCCGTCTCGCACAGGTAGCGCGGCAGCACCGCGAGGCCCGCTCCGGCCGCGACGGCAGCCAGGACCGCCCGTAGGTCGGGGGCGACGACCGCGCCCGCGGCGGCCGGTTTGGCGTCGAACACCGACGCCCAGTAGCGCGTCACCAGCGGCAGCGACTCGTGGACCTCCACGACCGGTATGGGCTCCAGGATCTCGGCCCCGCCGTGGCGCAGCGCGCCCGGGGCGAGCCGTGCCGCCCAGCGCACCCCGGCGACCAGCACGTGTTCCTCGTCGCACAGCGGAGTCGAGGACAGCAGCCGGCCGCGCGGACGGGCGGTGGTGATGGCCAGATCGTGATGTCCGGCGGCCAGGCCCTCCAGGGTCTCCTCGGCATTGCCGAAGGAGGCCCGCAGCGCGAGGCCCTGCGGGAGGAGCCGGGTGAGCGCGGGCAGCGCGCGCAGCGAGGTGAACTCCGGCGGACCGGCCACGTGCAGGGTGCGCAGGCCCGGCTCCTCGCTGAGGCCGGCCTCGGCGATCTCGACGAGCGCGTCCAGGTGCGGCGCGGCCCGCTGGGCCAGCTCGTCACCGATGGTCGTCGGAGTCACCCCGCGCGCCTGACGCAGGAAGAGCGGGCGGCCCAACTGCCGCTCCAGGGTGCGTATCTGGCTGGTCACCGCGGGCTGCGAGAGCCCGAGCAGCGCCGCGGCGCGGGTGAAGGAGCCGGCCCGGTGCACGGTGACGAACGTACGCAGCAGGGCAAGATCCATGCTGTGCCCTCCGTCCTGAACTGCCTCACGACGTCCCCGGCCGGACACAACTATAAATATGTCGATAGGTCTCTGTCGCTACCGTGATTGGACACTGACGCAGAGTCAACTAGCCTTGTCCGAGCGGTTCTTGGCGCGCGAGAACCGGGGCGGTCCGAGCCATGAGGGGGGAGGCTCGGACCGTCCGTCTTGCGTAGGGGATCTGGCTGCGGGTTCCTTGCAGAGGGCTTCACGGAACGCCTTTGGGCAGACCCGGGCGGTCTCACCCCGCCGCCCCCGCCTCGTCCAGCGCGCGTTCCACGTCCGCGATCAGATCCGGGGCGTCCTCCGCGCCGACCGAGAAGCGGATGAAGCCCTCGGACACCGCGTCGCCGCCCCAGCGGCCGCGGCGTTCGGCCGTGGAGCGGACGCTGCCGAAACTCGTGGCGTCGTCGACCAGGCTCAGTGACGCAAGGAAGCGTTCAGCGAAGGCGCGGTCGGGGAGGTCGAAGGAGACCACGCAGCCGAAGCGCCGCATCTGTGCCGAGGCCAGGCGGTGGGAGGGGTCCGAAAGCAGGCCCGGGTAGCGCAGGCCCGTCACCTCGCCGCGCTTGGCCAGTGCCTCGGCCAGGGCCAGGGCGTTCGCGGCCTGCCGCTCGGCGCGCAGGTGCAGTGTCGCGAGGGAGCGGTGGGCCAGCCATGCCTCCATCGGGCCGGGGATCGCTCCGACGACCTTGCGCCACGTGCGTACCCGTGCGGCGAGGTTTGGATCGCGGCACACCACATAGCCGAGCAGAAGATCGCCGTGCCCGGTCAGGCCCTTGGTGCCGCTGGCGACCGCGAAGTCCGCGCCGAGTTCGAGGGGACGCTGCCCGAGCGGCGTGGCCAGCGTGTTGTCGACCGCCACCAGCGCGCCCGCGTCGTGCGCGGCCCGTGCGAGACGGCGTACGTCGCACACATCGAGCCCCGGATTGGAGGGGGTCTCGATCCAGAGCAGCTTCGCGCCGTCCAGGTGGGCCAGTTGGGCATCGCCGGCCGTCGGCGCGGTGCGCACCTCGATGCCGTACGCCTCCAACTGCTCGCGGACCAGCGGCAGGGCCTGATAGCCGTCGTCCGGCAGGACCACCGTGTCGCCGGAGCGCGCCTGGGAGAGCAGCACGGCCGAGATCGCCGCCATCCCGGAGGCGAAGACGATCGCCTCGGCGCTCTCGTCGGGCGACTCCAACTCGGCTATGGCCCGCTCCAGATGGGTCCACGTCGGATTGGTGTCGCGGCCGTAGCTGTACGGTCCGGTCGCCTCGCCGGGCAGATGGAAGTGGGCGGCGAACACCGGCCCGGGCAGGGTGGGCTCAAAGGCCACCGGCTCGGGAAGACCGGCGCGTACCGATCGAGTGCCCTCACCTGTCATGCCGCACGCTCCATTTCATTGCGGACGGCGTCGAGCAGGCCCTCGCTCGCTGCCTCCGCCATCTCCAGACAGTCCTCGAAACCTTCACGGCCGCCGTAGTACGGATCGGGAACTTCCAGGTCCCCGGCCGCATTGGGGTCGTACGAGCGCAGCAGCCTCACCTTGGTGGCCTCGGCCCGGGTCGGTGCGAGGCGGCGCAGCTCCCGCAGGTGGCCCTCGTCGAGCGCGATCACGAGATCGAGCCGGGAGAACCAGGAGGCGTGGAACTGCCGTGCCGTGTGGGACGTTTCATAACCGTGCTCGTCGAGAACCGAGACGGTGCGCGGGTCGGCGGGGTCGCCCTCGTGCCAGCCTCCGGTGCCCGCGCTCTCCACCGAGACCAGGCCCGTGAGCCCGGCCCGCGCCACCTGGGCCCGGAAGACGGATTCGGCGATCGGCGAGCGGCAGATGTTGCCCGTGCAGACGAAGCAGACGGAATAGGGGGTGGCCAACGCTCAGTCCTTGCCGTCGGGCAGGACGACGTGCATCGCCCAGGACACGACCGAGATGATCAGGGCGCCGACCACGGCGGTCCAGAAGCCCTCGACGTGGAAGCTGAGGTTCAGCTTGTCGGCGAGCCACGAGGTGAGGAGCAGCATCAACGCGTTGATCACCAACGTGATCAGGCCGAGCGTGAGGATGAACAGGGGGAACGACAGGAACTTCACGACGGGCTTCACGACGAAATTCACCACGCCGAAGACCAGCGCGACCAGAACCAGCGTCAGCGCCTTCTTGCCGGTGTTGTCACCGGTCAGAGTGATGTTCTTCACCAGCCAGATGGCGACCGCCAGAGCGGCCGCGTTGGCGATCGTCTTGACTACGAAATTCTTCATGGGTCTGATCGTGGCAGACCTGATCGGCACAAGCGCAGGGGCAGAAGCGATGAAAGATTTCCGGCTCGACGAGTTGGAGGCGGAGCGGGCCGCCAACGACGGGGCGTATCTGCAGTTTCTGCGCGAGCGGAACATGTCGGCGGGGCTCTACGCCCTGGACGCCGGCGCGCACGACCCTCAGTCCCCGCACGCCCAGGACGAGATCTACTTCGTGGTCAGCGGCCGCGCCTCGATCACCGTGGGCCTGGAGACGACGCAGGTCGCGCGGGGCAGCGTGGTCTATGTGCCGGCCGGGGTGGCGCACAAGTTCCATCACATCACCGAGGATTTGAGGGTTCTGGTCGTCTTCTCTCCGCCCGAGAGGTGAGGGTCGCCCCCGATTCTCCCTAGGGGTTCGGTCAGGGGAGTTCAAGGGCTGCGACGGCCCCGCTCGGCACTCTCTCGCCCCTAGCATCGAGAGTGTCGAAAGCACAGAACTCGTGAACTGACAGAAATGCCGACAGAAAGAGGTAAGGACGATGGCCGCACGGCAGATATTCGCGGGGATGCCCTGGTGGGTGAAGTGGGTCGCCGTGCCTGTCATCGCCCTGGTCGTGTTCGGCGGCTTGATCGCGAGCGTGGTGGGCTTCCTGTTCGGGCTGCTCTTCAAGGTCCTGGTCTTCGTGGCCCTGGTCGGCGGACTGATCTACCTGGTGCGCAGGTTCATGTCGTCCTCGTCCTCCTCGCACAGCGACTGGTAGCCGGGCCCGGGCGGAACACATCATTCCGCCCGGACCCGCACCGGGCGGGACCAAGGCCCGGACGGATGCGGCGAGCCGTGTCCGGGGCGTGGGGGGATTAGCCCGGCCGGGGGAACGGACCTGGCCAAACCCCCTTCCGTCACGAGGTCGGCCATTAGAGTGGCAAGCCTCTGCCGCCCCTTGGGAGCCACGGGTCCTGACCGCATCCGAGTGCCGGTCCGACCGGCCCGTGCCGACGCCCCCGGGGACCGCGGCGGGCGCGCGGGGGTGGCCCCCGCGGGCGGGCGTGCTGCCCGTCGGCACGCCTGGGGGTGACCTGTGGCAACGGCTTCGAATGCCGCCGTTCCTACCCTGATCGGCTCGGTCCAGCGGGCCCTGCGCCTACTGGAAGCAGTGGGCTCCCACGCGGACGGCGCCCCCGCCAAACAGCTGGCGCGCGAGGCCGGACTGCCCCTGCCCACCGCGTACCACCTGCTGCGGACCCTGACCCACGAGGGCTATCTGCAGCGCGAGAACGGGGTCTTCGTCTTCGGCCCGGCGGCCGAGCGGCTGGCGAGCGGCGGAGCCCTGCAGAATCGTCGCAGCAAGATCATCAAATCGCTGGCCCGCTGGCGGGACTCCATTGGGGTGCCCGTCTACTTCGCCGTTTATCGCGAGGGTGAGATCGAGGTCGCCGGTGTTGCCGACACCCCTGCCGTGCCCGCCGTCGAGGAGTGGGCCGACTTCCGCGAGACCGGGCACGCCCACGCGATCGGCCAGTGCCTGCTCGGCCAGCTCGACGAACGCACCCGCGAGGACTACCTGGACCGGCACCCGGTCGAGGCGATCACGCCCTACACCGTGCGGGACCGGCGCGCCCTTTCGGACCGGCTGGCGGCTACGGAGCGTATGCAACCCGTCGTCGAACGGCAGGAGTACGCCCTGGGTACGGTCTGCGCGGCCATCCCCGTCACGGTCGGCTCCGGCGCCGCGACCATGGCCATTTCCGTACCCCTTGACCAGCAAGAACGCCTACTGCCCGCCATTGAGCGGCTGCGCGGCGAAGTGGGAAGCCTCCTTCGTTCGGGCGTGTTCTCTATCAGTATCTGAAAACTCACTCCTTGTGATCTGCTACTGCTTCCAGCACGATTGCGTCAAGAGGGCCATGGGGGATCATTCCTGGCCAGTTCCGGCTAAAGCGGGGTTCATGAGATGCGTGAATCGGTTCAGGCAGAAGTGATGATGAGCTTCCTCGTCTCCGAGGAGCTTTCCTTCCGGATCCCGGTGGAGCTGACGTACGAGGCGATCGATCCTTACGCGGTGCGCATGACCTTCCACCTTCCCGGCGACGCGCCCGTCACCTGGGCATTCGGCCGTGAGCTGCTGCTCGACGGCATCAACGGGCCTGCCGGGGACGGTGATGTGCGGGTAGAGCCCAGCGAGCCCGAGGAGCTTTCCGATGTGCACATCCGGCTCCGGGTGGGCGACGACCGCGCCGTCTTCCGGGCCGGCGCCGCGCCCCTGGTGGCCTTCCTCGACCGCACCGACAAGCTCGTACCGCTGGGCCAGGAATGGACGCTCGGAGAGTTCGACGAGCACCTGGAGGACGCGCTCGGGCGGATCCTCGCCGAGGAGAACGCAGGCTGACCGGCTACTTCTTGCGGCGGTGGCCGCCTCCGCCGCGCACCGGACTGAGGCGTTGGGACGGGCGGGCCTCGGCGGCCGGCCGGTCCGCGGACACCACCAGGGCGGCGAGTGCCGTGGTCAACGGCACCGAGGCGACCAGGCCGATCGACCCGACCAGCGTGCGGACGATCTCCTCGGCGACCAGCTCGCTGTTGGCCACCGTGCCCACGCTGCTCTGCGCGATCGAGAACAGCAGCAACAGGGGCAGCGCGGCGCCCGCGTAGGCGAGCACCAGGGTGTTGACCACCGAGGCGATGTGGTCGCGGCCGATCCGGATGCCCGCCCGGTACAGGCCGCGCGGGCCCATCGTCGGGTTCGCCTCGTGCAGTTCCCACACCGCCGATGTCTGAGTGACCGTCACATCGTCGAGCACGCCGAGCGAGCCGATGATGACGCCGGCGAGCAGCAGGCCGGACATGTCGATGTTCGGGTAGAGGCCGTGGATCAGGCCGGTGTTGTCGTCGGTGTTGCCGGTGAGCGAGGCCCAGCCGATGAAGAGCGAGCCGAGCAGCCCGATCAGCATCAGCGAGACGAGGGTGCCGAGGACGGCGACGGAGGTGCGTGCGGACAGGCCGTGGCACATGTAGAGCGCGATCAGCATGATGGCGCTCGCCCCGACCACCGCCACGAGCAGCGGATTGGAGCCCTGCAGCACCGCCGGGAGGATGAACAGCGTCAGGATGGCGAACGAGACCACCAGGGCGACCAGCGCCATCACCCCGCGCAGCCGGCCGACGACCACGACGGCGAGCGCGAAGATCCCGGCGAGCAGCGCCATGGGGACCTTGCGGTTCACGTCGGTCACCGAATACTGCAGGTCATGGGGTGCGTCGGGGGCGTACGCGACGATCACGCCCTGGCCCGTGTGCAGCTGGCGGGGCGAGTCGGGCTGGACGATCTCGGTGAAGGTGCGGCCCTTCTCCTTGCCCGAGGTGACCTCGACCGTGGCCTTTCCGCACAGCCCCTGCTGAGCGTTCCTGGCCTGCTGCCCCTCGGCGGTGGAGGTGTCTCCGTTCGACGGAGTCTGACCGGCGTTGACCGACTTGCAGTCCACCTTGTCCACTTTGATGACCTTGGCCTGCTGGGTCTGGCGGTCGAAGCCGACGCCGGTGCGCTGGTGCGAGGGGGCGCCGCCCGGCCAGAGCACCACGAGCCCCACAAGTACCGCTGTGGAGAAAGGAATCAGCACCGCGGCGATGACTTTGCGCAGGTGCTTGGAGACGGGGGCCGCGGGGCCGTGGCTGTGCGAGTGGCCGTGCCCGTGGCCGTGTCCGCCGTGCTGTCGCGGAAGGTGCGGTTCTGGTGAGGTCACCGCCCGATCATCGCAAGAACCGAGGGGGCCCTCTGTTCAGCGCGCCAGTGATGACGCTAGCGTGGTGACACCTTTGCACACGCGGGAGCTCGGAGCACCGGGCTGAGAGGGCGCTGAAATCCGTACGAACCGTACGGGAATCGCTGCGCCGACCGCCGAACCTGTTACCGGGTAATGCCGGCGTAGGGAGTAGGTCTCATGACCATTCAGGATGCACGCACGCCTGCCTCCAGCACTGAGGAGAGCGGGAAGTCCATCGGCTGGCACAAGGGGTACGTGGAGGGTTCGCGCCCCGACCTCCGGGTGCCGGTCCGCCAGGTGCACCTCACCAACGGCAAGGCCGTGACGCTGTACGACACGTCGGGGCCGTACACCGACCCGAACGTCGAGACCGACGTCCGCCGCGGTCTCGCCCCGCTCCGGGAGAACTGGATCATCGGGCGCGGCGACACCGAGGAGTACGCGGGCCGGCCGGTCCGCCCCGAAGACGACGGCATCAAGCACACCTCGCCGCGCGGGGGCCTCAAGAACCTCGACGCAGTCTTCCCGGGCCGCCCGCGCCAGCCCCGCCGGGGCCGCGGCGGCCAGGCCGTCACCCAGCTCGCGTACGCGCGCCGCGGCGAGATCACCCCGGAGATGGAGTACGTCGCGATCCGCGAGAACGTCTCCCCCGAGGTCGTCCGCGAGGAGATCGCGGCGGGCCGCGCCGTGCTGCCCGCCAACATCAACCACCCCGAGATCGAGCCGATGATCATCGGCAAGCGATTCCTGGTGAAGGTCAACGCCAACATCGGCAACTCCGCGGTCACCTCCTCCATCGAGGAGGAGGTCGACAAGATGACGTGGGCCACCAAGTGGGGCGCGGACACGGTCATGGACCTCTCCACGGGCCGCAACATCCACACCACCCGTGAGTGGGTCCTGCGCAACTCCCCCGTCCCCATCGGCACGGTGCCGCTGTACCAGGCCCTGGAGAAGGTCGACGGCCGCGCCGAGGAGCTGACCTGGGACATCTACAAGGACACGGTCATCGAACAGGCCGAGCAGGGCGTCGACTACATGACGGTCCACGCCGGCGTGCTGCTGCGGTACGTGCCGCTGACCGCCCGCCGCAAGACCGGCATCGTCTCGCGCGGTGGTTCGATCATGGCCGCCTGGTGCCTGGCGCACCACAAGGAATCGTTCCTGTACGAGAACTTCGAGGAGCTCTGCGAGATCCTCGCGGCGTACGACGTCACGTACTCGCTCGGCGACGGCCTGCGCCCCGGCTCCATCGCGGACGCCAACGACGAGGCCCAGTTCGCGGAGCTGCGCACGCTCGGGGAACTCAACACGATCGCCAAGCGTCACAACGTACAGACGATGATCGAGGGCCCGGGACACGTCCCGATGCACAAGATCAAGGAGAACATCGACCTCCAGCAGGAGATCTGCGAGGAGGCCCCGTTCTACACCCTGGGGCCGCTGACCACCGATGTGGCGCCCGCCTACGACCACATCACCTCCGGCATCGGTGCGGCGATGATCGCCTGGTGGGGCACCGCGATGCTCTGCTACGTCACGCCCAAGGAGCACCTCGGCCTGCCCAACCGCGATGACGTGAAGACCGGCGTCATCACGTACAAGATCGCCGCACACGCGGCGGACCTGGCCAAGGGGCACCCGGGCGCGCAGGAGTGGGACGACGCGCTCTCGGACGCCCGGTTCGAGTTCCGCTGGGAGGACCAGTTCAACCTGGCCCTCGACCCGGACACCGCCCGGGAGTTCCACGACGAGACGCTGCCCGCGGAGCCGGCCAAGACCGCGCACTTCTGCTCGATGTGCGGCCCGAAGTTCTGCTCGATGAAGATCTCCCAGGACATCCGGCGTGAGCACGGCGGCGACCTGAAGTCCGAGGAGATCGAGGCCGGGATGGCGGAGAAGTCCAAGGAGTTCGCGGACGCGGGCAACCGGGTCTATCTGCCGATCGCCGACTGAGGCGATGCGGTCTTCGCGCTGCCCCGGGAGCGACCGGCTCCCGGAGCGGCGCCGCCCCACGGCCTAGTCCGGCTGGTGCTCGGGGCCCCCGAAGTCGGGGCTGGTGAAGTCCGGGCTGGTGAAGCTGGGGTGGCTGGTGGGGGAGCCGCCCTCGTCGGGGCTGTCGAAGCCCGGGCGGTCGTAGCCGAGGGTGGGGATGCGGCCGATCGGGCGGCGCGGGGCCGGGGCGCCGGGATCGACGCTCGGGTCGGCCAGCGCGTCGCGCAGGAACGGGTAGATGCCGCGTTCGAGCAGGGCATGGCGCCAGGCCTCGCGGGCGCGGGCGAACTCCTGGGTGCGCTCGTCGGGGGCGTCCGCCTCGCTCTCCTCGTCGATGGCCACGACCTGTGTCGCGCCGTTGCGCACCGCGGTGATCAGCAGTCCGACGGCGGCGGCGAGTATCGCGGCGGCGGTCAGCGCGCCGAAGAACCAGCCCGCCGTCAGCATGGTGTCGGCGAAGGCCGGCACCGGGTTGAGCATCTTCAGGATGTAGCCGACCAGCAGGAAGATCGCGGCGGCGGTCCCGGCGAGCACCGGGGCGAGCACGGCGACGACCGCGCCGATGCCCGCGCCCGAGGGCTCCAGGCCCACGCCGTCGGTGGAGGCGAGGACGGTGTCGCGCGCGGCGGCCCCGGAGGGCGAGCGCAGTTCTTCGCGCGCCTTGACGTAGTTCTCGTACTCGGCGGCGGCCCGCTCGGTGACGAACGTACCGGCGGCGAGCACCATGGTGCGCAGTTGCACGGCGTTGAGGCGGTCGCCGATACCGGACAGCTCGGGCCGTTCATGCGCGGTGCGCAGTGCCTCGTCGAGAATCCGCTCGAACTCCGGGCGGTCCTCGGCGAGCAGGTGTGGAGCGCTGTTCATGTGCATCCCCCGATGCTCCGTAGGGCCGGGAAGCCCGCCTGATGAACGGGCAGTTGGGCGGAAACGGAGGAGAGCCTGCTACGGATAACCCGATGGTAGAGCCGCTACGGCACGGGGTGACAGGGTGTTTCCGGAAATGGCATACCCGGCGCTTTGCAGAACGCCTTCCCGGTCAACCGTCAGTCATGCAGCGGAAGTTGCTGGACCAGCAGTTTTCCGGCCATGGTCACGCCGCCGTCCATGGCGATGGCAAGACCGTCGGCGTACACGTGCGGACCGTCGACCACCGGGCGCGAGTCCTCCTCGCCGTCCTCCGTGCCGACCTCGCCGAGCAGATACGGAATGGGACTGTGGCCGTGCACGACCCGCTGCCCGCCGTACGCCGAGAGCAGCTCGCGGGCGGCCTGCGGGCCCGATTCGTCACGGAAGGCGAAGCGCTTGGTGAACTTGCGGAACAGGTCCCAGCACTCGTCGGCGTCGCCCCGGTTGAGGATGGCGTGGACGGTGTCGTTGACCGCCTCGATGGAGTCGCCGTAATCCAGATAGGCGGTTGTGTCGGAGTGCATGAGCAGGTGGTCGTCCTCCTGCTCGATGGCGTCGAGCCGGGACATCCACTGCAGGTGTACGTCCTGGAGCCGGTCCATGTCGGCCTTCTGGCCGCCGTTGAGCAGCCAGGCGGCCTGGAAGGTGGCGGTGCCCGCACCGGAGTTGACCGGGGTGTCCGCGAACCGCTTGGCGCCGATGAGCAGCAGTTCGTGGTTGCCCATGAGGGCCTTGCAGTAGCCGCCGGCGGCCGCGGCCTCGGCGGACAGCCGCATGACCAGGTCGATGACGCCGATGCCGTCGGGGCCCCGGTCGGTGAAGTCGCCGAGGAACCAGAGGCGGGCGGTGCCCGCGGCCCAGTTGCCGGACTCGTCGATGAGGCCCTGCTCGCGCAGGGCGGCCAGGAGTTCGTCGAGGTAGCCGTGCACGTCGCCGACGACGTACAGCGGGCCGGGGCCCTCGGACGCCTCGGGGGCGACGGGTTCGACCGTCGGCAGCTTGACGGTGTCCCCCCGGTGGATCACCGGGAGGTCGCGCGCGGTCGGCGTGTAGCCCTCGGGGGGCTCGTCATCCGAATAGGTGGTCACGCCGGGCTCCGGAGCGGACGCGAAGGGCGCGGGTGCTTCCGGGTGACCGGTCGGCGGCTCCTGGCGGAAGACGTGCACGCCCGGCTCCGGCCGCTCCAGAGGTTCCTCCGGCGGTGGCACGGGGGTCTGTTGCGCGTACGGCGGCACCCGGAAATCACGCAACGTCTCCGTCCGCACGGGTCCCTGACCGGCCCCCTGAGTCATCGACCCCTCCACCACCGTCGCGCCGCCGTACACCGTGGGAGCCGCCAGGTCGGGCGGGGATCCGTGGTGTCGTGCGCCCATCATAGGAATGCGCCTCATGCTGTGTGACGCACCAGGGGTGGTCAATCCGGGTGCGAGCGGCGTTCGCGGGTGGTTATGTCCTCAATGTGGTGATCCGGTCCGGGCCGGTTCCTGCCCTTCGGACGATCTTGAGTCCGACGTGAGCCGGCCGGGGGTCCTCGCCCGGCCGGGAGTTCACTCCTTGTTGGGGCCGGTCTGGTCCTTGGCCGGCGAGCGGGGCGGGCTGACCGTGGTGCGCGGCGGGCGCCGCTGGGACGACGTCCGCACGATCAGTTCGGTCGGTATTACCTGCTCGATCGGGTGACCGTTGTCGATCCCTTCGATCGCGTCGATGAGCAGCTGGACGACGGCCGTGCCGATGCGCCGCGGTTTGAGCGAGAGGGTGGTGATGGGCGGTTCGGTGGTGGCGTACACGGTGGACTCGCTGCAGCACACGAGGAGCAGGTCCTCGGGTACCCGCAGTCCGTAGCGCCGCGCGGCCGCGAGCAGGTCGGTGCCGTTGGGGTCGAAGAGTCCGTACACGGCATCGGGCCGGTCCGGGCGGGCGAGCAGCCGGTCGGCCGCGACGGCGCCCGCACAGGGGTCGTGGGCCGGGTAGGACTCGTACACCGGGTCCTGGCCGACGCGTGCGCACCAGCTCAGATAGGCCTCGGTGGACAGCCGGGTGTAGGTGTCGGTGGTGGTTCCGGTGAGCAGGCCGATCCGGCGGGCGCCGGCGGCGGCGAGATGGTCGAGCAGGTTGAGTACGGCGGCCTCGTGGTCGTTGTCCACCCAGGCCGTGACGGGCAGCGAGCCCGCCGGGCGGCCGTCGGAGACGACCGGAAGGCCCTGGCGTACGAGTTCGGTGACGACGGGGTCCTGGTCGGAGGGGTCGATGACGACGGTGCCGTCGAGGGCGACGTTCGACCAGACGTCCGCCGGGCTGCGGCGTGAGGTGGCGGGCAGGATGACGAGTGCGTAGCCGCGGGCCAGCGCGGCCGATGTCGCGGCTCTGGCCATCTCGGCGAAGTACGCGAATTCGGTGAAGGTGAAAGGTTCATCCCCGTAGGTCGTCACGGTCAGGCCGATGAGGCCCGACTTTCCGGTACGGAGCGTGCGGGCCGCTGCGGATGGGCGGTAGCCCAGCCGGTCTGCGACCTCGCGGACGTGGCGGCGGGTGGCGTCGGGGAGCCGGCCCTTGCCGTTGAGCGCGTCGGAGACGGTCGTGATGGAGACACCGGCGGCGGCGGCCACGTCCCGAATGCCCGCCCGCCCCAGCCGGCGACCGGTCGACCGGCTCACCTGGTGCTTCCCTGCTGCTGTCATGGCGAGCCGATAGTAGGGCGATGACGGGCGGTTGGCCCGGGTGCATATGCACGCGTTGACAGGCACGTTTCTGCATGATCGTTAGCTATCAATGGCCTTTCTATGCAAGGAAGTTGGGCGATCTGGCGTTGTGGTGGCGCTTGTCGACCCGTGGGCGGCTGACAACTGTCCGATGTTTCGAAGAGGTCTCAACTCACCTTCACGGGTGATGCGCGCCACGGCGCGAGCCACCGGCGCGCGGACAGAACAGGAGCGCTCCCCCCTTCCCGTACGCCCGCCGGGAATCGGTCCCCGTCCACTATTCGCAGGCGAGCCGAATCCTCATAAGGTGAGGAGTATTGGATGTGTACGGGGCTGCCCGCCGCGGCGGGAACGGCACCTGCACGGAACGGTCGAGGAGGACCTGCGGTGAGCGAGACGAGCCCCAAGCTGCGCGCCGAGCTGGACGGCATCCCCACCTACAAGCCCGGCAAGCCCGCGGCGTCCGACGGCCCGGTCGCCTACAAGCTCTCCTCGAACGAGAACCCGTACCCGCCGCTGCCCGGCGTGATGGAGAGCGCGGTCGCGGCCGCGGGGAACTTCAACCGCTACCCGGACATGGCGTGCACCGGATTGATGAACGAGCTGGCCGAGCGTTTCGGGGTTCCCGTCACGCACCTGGCCACCGGCACGGGCTCGGTGGGCGTGGCCCAGTCGCTGATCCAGTCCACCTCCGGCCCCGGTGACGAGGTCATGTACGCGTGGCGCTCCTTCGAGGCGTACCCGATCATCACCCAGATCAGTGGAGCGACGTCCGTCCGGGTGCCGCTGACCTCCGGCGACGTGCACGACCTCGACGCGATGGCCGAGGCGATCACCGACCGGACCCGGCTGATCTTCGTCTGCAACCCGAACAACCCGACCGGCACCGTGGTGCGCCGGGCCGAGCTGGAGCGGTTCTTGGACCGAGTGCCCTCCGACGTCCTGGTGGTGCTCGACGAGGCGTACCGGGAGTTCATCCGCGACGTCGAGGTGCCGGACGGCATCGAGATCTACCGCGACCGGCCGAACGTGGCGGTGCTGCGCACCTTCTCCAAGGCGTACGGGCTCGCCGGGCTGCGGGTCGGCTTCGCGGTGGCCCACGAGCCGGTCGCGGCGGCGCTGCGCAAGACGGCCGTGCCCTTCGGCGTCAGCCAGCTGGCCCAGGACGCGGCGGTCGCCTCGCTGCGTGCCGAGGACGAACTGATGGGCCGCGTCGGCTCGTTGGTCTGCGAGCGGGAGCGCGTGTACGAGGGCCTGGTGCAGCAGGGTTGGACGGTGCCCGAGACGCAGGCGAACTTCGTCTGGCTGCGCCTCGGGGAGCGCACGGTCGACTTCGCCGCGGCGTGCGAGGCGGCGGGCGTCGTGGTCCGGCCGTTCGCGGGCGAGGGCGTGCGCGTCACGATCGGCGAGAGCGAGGCCAACGACCTGTTCCTCAAGGTCGCGGAGGGCTTCCGCAAGCAGGCCTGAGGCGGCTGGGAAGGCGGGCGCTCCGACGTCCCGGGCGGACGTCTCAGATGGCGTCGACCCGGATCGGGTCGCCGGAGCGGACCGTGGCGAGCTGCCGGGGGTCGCCGTCGATCAGGCCGAGGACATTGCAGGGGCTCGCCAGCCGGCATTCGTCGCCGCGCGAGATCGGCGTGGGGCCGTACGGCAGCGCGAGCGCGTCGCCGTCGGTCCAGAACGCCACCGTCCCCGGCTCCACCACCTGGCGGGCGTCCGGCTCCCGGGCGGGGGAGAGGGGGGTGTCGAAGTAGACCTCCTCGCCCCAGGTGTGGGCGGTGGAGGCGATCGGGAGTGCCCCCGCGAGCGCCTTGCTCGTGGGGGTTTCTTCGAGCGTCGCGGTGAGGCTGCCCGCGGGCCATGAGATGCGAATGCGCAGCTGGTTCTCCATGGCGCCGAATTCAACAATATGTTGAAAGTCTTGGGAAGGGGGTGTCCAGGCCCCGGGACCCTGCCCGCCGGCTACCGCCCCCGCTTTAAGGGGACCCCCCTGAGGGACGTCGACAGTCAGTGCGACATAATGCTTGTGAATGTGAACGCGTTCACAAGCGTGTCCCGCTTCGTCCCGAGATCGGTGGGATTAAAGGGGCAAGCTGCGGCTATGACCACGGCGATGTAAGGAGAGTGCCGACGTGGACCTGGCTCTGGCGCCGGAAACCCTGGCGCGATGGCAGTTCGGTATCACCACCGTCTACCACTTCCTTTTCGTCCCCCTGACGATCTCGCTCGCGGCGCTTGTCGCGGGCCTGGAGACCGCCTGGGTGCGAACGGGCAAGGACAAGTACCTCAAGGCGACGAAGTTCTGGGGCAAGCTCTTCCTGATCAACATCGCGATGGGTGTGGTCACGGGCATCGTCCAGGAATTCCAGTTCGGCATGAACTGGTCCGACTACTCGCGGTTCGTCGGCGACGTCTTCGGCGCCCCACTGGCCTTCGAGGCGCTCATCGCCTTCTTCTTCGAGTCGACCTTCATCGGGCTGTGGATCTTCGGCTGGGACAAGCTGCCGAAGAAGATCCACTGCGCCTGCATCTGGATGGTCTCCATCGGCACCATCCTGTCCGCCTACTTCATCCTGGCGGCCAACTCCTGGATGCAGCACCCGGTCGGCTACAAGCTCAACAAGGCCACCGGGCGCGCGGAGCTCACCGACTTCTGGCACGTCCTGACCCAGGACACCACCCTCGTCGTCGTCTTCCACACGCTGACCGCGGCCTTCCTCACCGGTGGCGCGTTCATGGTCGGCGTCGCCGCCATCCACCTGCGCCGCAAGAAGCACATCCCGGTGATGCGCACCTCGCTGCGGCTCGGCCTGGTCACGCTGGTGATAGGAGGGCTGCTCACGGCCGTCAGCGGAGACTCGCTCGGCAAGGTCATGTTCAAGCAGCAGCCGATGAAGATGGCCGCCGCCGAGGCCCTGTGGGACGGCCAGAACTCCGCACCCTTCTCGATCTTCGCCGTCGGCGACGTGGCCAAGGGCCACAACGACGTCGAGATCTCGGTGCCCGGAATACTGTCCTTCCTCGCCGACAGCAACTTCTCCTCGTACGTCCCCGGCATCAACGACGTGAACAAGTCGGAGCAGCAGAAGTTCGGCCCCGGCGACTACCGGCCCAACATCCCGGTCACCTTCTGGGGCTTCCGCTGGATGATCGGCTTCGGCATGACGTCCTTCGCCATCGGCCTGGTCGGACTCTGGCTCACCCGCAAGAAGTTCATGCTGGCGCCGGCGATGCGGACCGGTGAGGACGAGGTGCCGAACCTGGTGCTCTTCAAGAGCAGGGCGCTCGGCAGCCGACTGACCAAGTGGTACTGGTTCGCCGCCGTCTGGACGCTCGGCTTCCCGCTGATCGCCAACTCGTGGGGCTGGATCTTCACCGAGATGGGCCGCCAGCCCTGGGTCGTGTACGGCGTGCTGCGCACCAAGGACGCGGTCTCCCCCAGCGTCTCGCAGGGCGAGGTCCTCACCTCGATGATCGTCTTCACGCTGCTGTACGCCGTGCTCGCGGTGGTCGAGGTCAAGCTGCTGGTCAAGTACGTCAAGGCCGGGCCGCCCGAGCTCACCGAGGCCGACCTCAACCCGCCCACCAAGATCGGCGGGGACGACCGTGACCCCGACCGGCCGATGGCCTTCTCGTACTGAGGCTGAGGAGATCGAGGCATGCAACTCCACGACGTCTGGTTCGTGCTCATCGCCGTCCTGTGGACCGGCTACTTCTTCCTGGAGGGATTCGACTTCGGGATCGGCATCCTGACGAAGCTGCTGGCCAGGAACCGCACCGAGAAGCGCGTCCTGATCAACACCATCGGGCCCGTCTGGGACGGCAACGAGGTATGGCTGCTCACGGCCGGCGGCGCGACGTTCGCCGCCTTCCCCGAGTGGTACGCGACGCTCTTCTCCGGCTTCTACCTGCCGCTGCTGATCATCCTGGTCTGCCTCATCGTGCGCGGTGTCGCCTTCGAGTACCGGGCGAAGCGGCCCGAGGAGAAGTGGCAGCGCAACTGGGAGCAGGCCATCTTCTGGACCTCGCTCATCCCGGCGTTCCTCTGGGGCGTGGCCTTCGCCAACATCGTGCACGGCGTGAAGATCGACGCGCACATGGAGTACGTGGGCACCTTCTGGGACCTGCTCAACCCGTACGCGATCCTGGGTGGCCTGGTCACGCTCTTCCTCTTCACCTTCCACGGCGCGGTGTTCGCCTCGCTCAAGACGCTCGGCGACATCCGCGAGCGGGCCCGGGCGCTGGCGCTCAAGCTGGGTCTGGCGACGGCCGTGCTCGCGCTCGGCTTCCTGATCTGGACCCAGGTTTCGCGTGGTGACACGAAGAGCCTGGTCGCGATGGCCGTCGCGGTACTCGCGCTGGTCGGGGCGATCGCGGCCATCAAGATCGGTCGCGAGGGCTGGTCGTTCGCGCTGTCGGGCATCACGATCGCGGCCGCGGTGGCGATGCTCTTCCTGACGCTCTTCCCGAACGTCATGCCGTCCTCGCTGAACGACGCCTGGAACCTCACGGTCTCCAACGCCTCGTCCAGCCCGTACACGCTGAAGATCATGACCTGGTGCGCGGGGGTCGCGACCCCGATCGTGCTGCTCTACCAGGGCTGGACCTACTGGGTGTTCCGCAAGCGGATCGGCACGAAGAACATCGCCGACGCGCACTGATCCCGAGGTCCTCATGGTTCAACGGGGGGGTGTTTCACGTGAAACACACCCCTCCGGCCCCGCTCTGATCCTTCCGGTTGGGGGATGTTTCACGTGAAACCGATCGACCCGCGTCTGCTCCGGTACGCCCGTGCCACCCGCTTCTTCCTGGCCGCGGTGGTGGCCCTCGGTCTGGTTGGGGCGGGGCTCATCGTCGCCCAGGCGATGCTCATCGCCGATGTCGTCGTGGGGGCGTTCCAGCACGGCCACGACGCGGCCGGGCTGCGGACACCGCTGCTGTTTCTCGCCGCGGTCGCGGTCGGGCGGGGTCTGGTCTCCTGGCTCACCGAGCTCGCCGCCAACAGGGCGAGCGCGGCGGTCAAGTCGGAGCTGCGGGGCCGGCTCCTGGACCGGGCGGCCGGGCTCGGCCCCGAGTGGCTGGGCGGTCAGCGCACCGGGTCGCTGGTCGCCCTCGCCACCCGCGGGGTCGACGCGCTCGACGACTACTTCGCGCGTTACCTGCCACAACTCGGCCTCGCCGTCGTGGTGCCGGTGGCGGTGCTCGCGCGGATCGTCACCGAGGACTGGGTGTCGGCGGCGACCATCGTCGTCACCCTGCCGCTCATCCCGCTGTTCATGGTGCTCATCGGCTGGGCCACCCAGTCGCAGATGGACCGTCAGTGGCGGCTGCTGTCCCGGCTTTCGGGGCACTTCCTCGACGTGGTCGCGGGACTGCCGACGCTGAAGGTGTTCGGGCGGGCCAAGGCACAGGCCGAGTCGATCAGGGCGATCACCTCGGACTACCGCAGGGCGACGCTGAAGACCCTGCGGATCGCCTTCATCTCGTCCTTCGCGCTCGAACTGCTCGCGACGATCTCGGTGGCGCTGGTCGCGGTCGGCATCGGCATGCGCCTGGTCCACGGCGACCTCGATCTCTACACCGGCCTGGTCGTCCTGGTCCTGGCTCCCGAGGCCTATCTGCCGCTGCGCCAGGTCGGCGCCCAGTACCACGCGGCGGCGGAGGGGCTCTCGGCCGCGGAGGAGATCTTCGAGGTCCTGGAGACTCCGCTGCCCGAGGGCGGCCAGGACAACGTGCCCGCCGGCCCGGTCCGCATCGAGCTCGACGGCGTGACGGTGCGTCACCCCGGGCGCACGGAACCGTCCTTGGCGGCCGCCTCCCTGGTGGTGGAGCTGGGCGAGACGGTGGCGCTGACCGGGCCGAGCGGCGTCGGGAAGTCCACGCTTCTCAACGCGGTGCTCGGCTTCGTGGCCCCGCAGGAAGGCGGCCGGGTCCTGGTCTGTGGCGCCGATCTCGCCACGCTGTCTTTGGCCGACTGGCGCGAGCGGATCGCCTGGGTGCCGCAGCGGCCGCACCTCTTCGCCGGGACGATCGCCGAGAACGTCCGCCTCGCCCGGCCGGCCGCGGACGACGCGGCCGTGCTGAAGGCCCTGCGCGACGCGGGCGCGTACGACTTCGTGGCCGCGCTGCCGGACGGCGTGGCCACGGTCCTGGGCGAGGGCGGCGCGGGCCTCTCGGCCGGCCAGCGCCAACGCCTCGCGCTGGCCCGTGCCTTCCTCGCCGACCGGCCGGTGCTGCTGCTCGACGAGCCGACGGCCGCTCTCGACGGCGAGACCGAGGCCGGCATCGTGGACGCGGTGCGCAGGCTGGCGGTCGGCCGTACGGTCCTGCTCGTCGTGCACCGTCCGGCGCTGCTCGCGGTCGCGGACCGGGTGGTGGAGCTGCGGCCCGCGAAAGCGCAGCCCTCGCTCCAGGTGCCGGGAGCGTCTGCCGCGACCCCAACTGGCAAGACAGCGGCGCCTGTTGAGGCCGTCACCACAGAGGCCGTCACGACAGGCGGCCCCGTCGCCGCCCGGAACCCGCTCGCCCGGGTCCGTGCCGCGTCCCGCGGGCTGCGCGGCCGCATCGCGCTCGCGCTGCTCCTCGGCGCGCTGGCGCTCGGCTCGGCCGTGGGCCTCATGGCCACCTCCGGCTGGCTCATCTCGCGGGCCTCGCAGCAGCCGCCGGTGCTCTACCTGATGGTGGCCGTCACCGCGACCCGCGCCTTCGGGATCGGCCGCGCCGTGTTCCGCTACGCCGAGCGCCTCGTTTCGCACGACGCCGTGCTGCGGATGCTCGCCGAACTGCGGGTCGCGGTGTACCGGCAGTTGGAGCGGATCGCGCCCGCCGGGCTGCGTGAGACCCGGCGCGGCGACCTGCTGTCCCGCCTGGTCGCCGATGTGGACGAACTCCAGGACTACTGGCTGCGCTGGGCCCTCCCCGCCGGCGTCGCCGTCGTGGTGTCCGTGCTGAGCGCCGGGTTCACCGCCTGGCTGCTGCCCGAGGCCGGTGCCGTGCTCGCCGCCGGACTCCTCGTCGCCGGGGTCGTGGTCCCGTTCGTCAGCGGCGCCCTGGCACGGCGGGCCGAGCGCCGGCTCGCCCCGGCCCGCGGGATGCTCGCCACCCGGGTGGCCGATCTGCTCACCGGAACCGGCGAACTCACCGTGGCGGGGGCCCTCGGCCGCCGCACCCGTGACGTGAAGGACGCCGACTCGGTACTGACCCGCATCGCCTCGCGGGGCGCGGCCGCCACCGCGCTCGGAGCCGGTCTCTCCACTCTGACCTGCGGACTCACCGTGGCCGCCGCCGCGCTGGTCGGCGTGCAGGCGGTCGTGGCCGGTCGCCTCGACGGGGTCGAGCTCGCGGTGGTCGTGCTGGTGCCGCTCGCCGCCTTCGAGGCCGTGACCGGCCTGCCGCTCGCCGTGCAGTCCCGCCAGCGGGTCCGGCACAGCGCCGAGCGCGTCTACGAGGTGCTCGACGCACCCGCCCCCGTACAGGAGCCGGATGTACCCGTCGCCGCGCCCGCCTCGCCGTTCCCGCTGGAGCTGCGCGGGCTCAGCGCTCGGTACGCCGGGCAGGAGCGGGACGCGCTGCACGACTTCGGGCTGCGCCTCACCCAGGGCATGCGGGTCGCCGTGGTCGGCACCTCCGGATCCGGCAAGACCACCCTCGCCCAGGTGCTGCTCCGCTTCCTGGACGCCCAGGAGGGCGCGTACGAGATCGCGGGGAGCGACGCGACCCGGCACGGCGGCGACGACGTGCGCAGGCTCGTCGGGCTGTGCGCCCAGGACGCGCACCTCTTCGACAGCTCCGTGCGGGAGAACCTGCGGCTCGCCCGCACCGACGCCACCGACGACGAACTGCGGGCCGCCCTGGCGCGGGCCCGGCTCCTGGACTGGGTCGACGCTCTGCCCGACGGCCTCGACACCCTCGTCGGTGAGCACGGCGCCCGGCTGTCCGGCGGCCAGCGCCAGCGGCTCGCGCTGGCCCGGGCCCTGCTCGCCGACTTCCCCGTCCTCGTCCTGGACGAACCGGCCGAGCACCTGGACCTGGCGACCGCCGACGCGCTCACCGAGGACCTGCTCGATGCCACCGAAGGCCGTACGACCGTGCTGATCACGCACCGGCTGCGGGGGCTGGAAGCCATCGACGAAGTGGTCGTGCTCGACGAGGGGCGCACCGTGCAGCGCGGCGCCTACGAAGATCTGGCGCTGGTCGAGGGACCCCTGCGGCGCATGCTGGAGAGGGAGCGCGAGACCGAGGCCACGCAGTACCCGACTTTCCTCGCCAAATAGGACTAACTAGTCTCAAGGCATGCCAGTGCCGCCAGTGCCGAAGAGACCGACGGGCCAGCAGGACGTCACGGATCTCGACCGCCAGGACCAGGATCCGCTCGAAGCGGCGACCCGGGCCACCCGCAGCCTGCAGGGCCTGTCCACCGAGCTCACCGCGCGGGTGCCGCAGCTGCTTGAGGCGATGCGCTCGGTGGGGACGGGCCTTGAGCTGCACTCCACGCTGGACCGGATCTGCGAGACGGCGGCCGAGCTCGCCGACGCCCGGTACGCGGCGATCGGGGTCGTCAACGAAGAGGGCCGGGGGCTCTCCGACTTCGTGACGTACGGGGTCAGCGACGAGGAGGCCCGGGCGATCGGGCACCGGCCCGACGGCCACCGCGGGCTGCTCGGCTGGCTGATCCACCACCCCGAGCCGCTGCGGCTCGCGGAGATCTCGGCCGATCCGCGTTCGGCCGGGCTCCCCCCGAACCACCCCCCGATGCGGACCTTCCTCGGCGTCCCCATCCGCGTCCAGGGCCAGATCTTCGGCAATCTCTATCTGACGGAGAAGCACAACGGGGGCGAGTTCAACGACTACGACCTGCACATGGTGCGGGTGCTCGCCACCGAGGCCGGGATCGCCATCGGCAACGCGCGGCTCTACGAGGCGGCGCGCCAGCGCGAGCGGTGGATCGACGGCTCGGTCGCCGTCACCACGGCTCTCCTGTCCGGCGGCGACGCGGACGACGCCCTGGAGGTCGTCGCCGAACAGGCCCGCCATCTCGCCGTCTCCGACGCCGGAATAGTGCTGCTGCCCGCGGAGGAGGGCGGCCTGGAGATCGTCGCGGTCTCCGCCGACAACCCGCGCATCTCGCTCGGCGTGGTGATCCCACCGGAGAGCCCGGTCGTCTCGACCCTGCTTGAGGGCGAGGCTGTCTTCGTGGAGGACGCCGCCACCGACTTCCGCATGATCACCAAGCTGTCGGAGCGGTACGGGCCGAGCATGCTGCTGCCGTTGCAGAGCGGCGGCCGGGTCCTCGGCGCTCTCGCCACGCCCCGGCTGCGCGGCGGACGCCCGTTCACCGAGGCGGAGCGGACGCTGGCCAGCCAGTTCGCCTCGCAGGCCGCGCTCGCCCTGATGATGGCCGAGGCTCAGCGGGACCGGGAGCGGCTCGCGGTGTACGAGGACCGCGACCGGATCGCCCGCGACCTGCACGACCTGGTCATCCAGCGCCTCTTCGCCACCGGGATGATGCTGGAGGGCGCCCAGCGCAAGTCTGTCGTGCCCGAAGTGCAGGGCGGCATCGGCAAGGCGGTCGACGAACTCGACGTCACCATCCAGGAGATCCGCACCGCGATCTTCGCGCTCCAGCAGGGCCCGGCCGAGGCGCCCTCGGGGCTGCGCACCCGCGTCCTGCGCGAGATCAACATGGCCGCCGTACCGCTCGGCTTCAAGCCGGCCCACCGTTTCCTCGGCGCGGTCGACACCCTGGTCGGCGAGCTGACCGGCAAGAACCTGATCGCGGCGCTGCGCGAGGCGCTCTCGAACGCCTTCCGGCACGCCGAGGCGTCCCGGATCGAAGTCGTCGTGGACGCCACGGCACAACTGCCGGACGGCAGCGCGGGCGTGCGCCTGACCGTCGCGGACAACGGCGTCGGGATCCCCCCGGGCGGCCGCCGCAGCGGACTGCGCAACCTTCAGCGGCGTGCGGAGGCGCTGGGCGGATCGAGCTCGTACGGCCCCGGGCTCGGGGACGCCGGGGGCGGCACGACCGTCCTGTGGGAGGCGCCGCTCTGATCAGCCGTGGTACGCGGTCGGGCGGGCCAGGGCCGGTGCAGGGAAGCGCGTTTCACGTGAAACACTCCCTGCCGCGCGACCACCGGCCCTAGCGACCACAGGCCCGCGGCGACCACCGGTTGATCCCGTGAAGCACGCCGCAGGCCACCAGCAGCACCGGAGACGCCTCTCAGAGCGCCTTGAGGATCTGCTCGATCACGACCGCCACGCCGTCCTCGTTGTTGGCGACGGTGCGGCCGGAGGCGGCGGCCAGGACATCGGGGTGGGCGTTGCCCATCGCGTACGACGTGCCGGCCCAGCTCAGCATTTCCATGTCGTTCGGCATGTCGCCGAAGGCCACCACCTCGGCGGGCGAGATGCCGCGCTCGGCGCAGCAAAGGGCCAGCGTGGAGGCCTTCGAGACGCCCGCGCCGCTGATTTCCAGGAGCGCGGTCGGGCTGGACCGGGTGATCTCGGCGCGCGCCCCGACCGCCGTGCGGGCCAGCGCGAGGAAGTCGTCCGGGGCCAGCTCGGGGTGGAACGCGAGCACCTTGAGCACCGGCTGGTGTGCCGTGTCGGCGTCCTCGGCCAGCAGTTTCTCGGCGGGCGCGATGCTCGCCGCCGGGTCCAGGTGCATGGGCGGATAGGCGAGTTCGTGGTGGAAGCCACCGGTGCGCTCGACCGCGAACGACGTGCCGGGCACGGCCGCCCGCAGCAGGGTGACGACGTCGAGGGCGGCGGCCCGCTCCAGCGGCCGCACCTTCACGAAGCGGTGGCCGTCGCTGTCGCCGTGCAGGTCGACGACGGCCGCGCCGTTGCCGCAGATGGCCAGGCCGTGCCCGTGCACATGGGCGCTGACGACGTCCATCCAGCGGGCCGGGCGGCCGGTGACGAAGAAGACCTCGATGCCCGCCTCCTCGGCGGCGGCCAGGGCGGCGATCGTACGGTCCGACACGGTCTTGTCGTCCCGCAGCAGGGTGCCGTCCAGGTCGGTCGCGATGAGCCGTGGTGCGGTCGGTACGGGACGGGTGGCCGGGGCGGGATCCGTAGCAGAGGTCACCGGGCCATTGTCCCGTATACAGGTGCACGGGCGTGCGAGAGGGCGCACATCTGAGAGCGCGGACCGGTGCGCCGGGGGGCATGAGGGGGTTCGCGACACCGGTGCAGTTCCGGGCAGGACGGCGCGCGGTGCCCCTTGGCGGACATGGGTGTCTGCGGGGGCGCACTTATCCGACGTAGGGTCGGGGTATGCGTCTGAGCACTGTGATTCTTCCGGTACGCCGCTGGCACGACGGCGGTCGCGACGAGTGGCTGCGCGCCGAGGAGCTGGGCTTCCACACCGCGTACACGTACGACCATCTGTCCTGGCGGACGTTCCGGGACGGCCCGTGGTTCGGGGCGGTCCCGACGCTCACGGCCGCCGCTGCCGCCACCACCCGGCTGCGGCTCGGCACCCTGGTCACCTCGCCGAACTTCCGGCACCCGGTGACCCTCGCCAAGGACCTGATCACCCTCGACGACGTGTCGAACGGCCGGATCACCCTCGGGATCGGCGCGGGCGGCAACGGCTTCGACGCCACCGCGCTGGGCCAGGAGGCGTGGACGCCGCGTGAACGGGCCGACCGGTTCGGCGAGTTCGTGCCGCTGCTCGACCGGCTGCTTACTGAGGACTCGGTGACGTACGACGGCACCTATTACTCGGCGGTCGAGGCGCGCACCATCCCGGGCTGCCTCCAGCGGCCCAGGATTCCCTTCGCGGTGGCCGCGACCGGCCCGCGCGGGCTGAAGCTGGCGGCGAAGCACGGGCAGGCGTGGGTGACCACAGGCGACCCGAAGCTGTTCGAGACCGGCACGCCCGAGCAGTCCGTCGAGGCGATTCGCGAGCAGGTCAAGAAGCTGGGCGCCGCCTGCGACCAGATCGGGCGCGACGTGGACGAGCTGGACAAGATCCTGCTCACCGGCTTCACCCCGCAGCCCGGCCGTCCGCTGGAATCCCTGGACGCGTTCGTGGACTTCGCGGGCCGGCACTTCGAGCTCGGCTTCACCGAGATCGTTCTGCACGCGCCGATTCCGGACTCCGAGTTCGCGGCCGATCCGAAGGTCTTCGAGCAGATCGCGACCGAGGGGCTCGCGCAGCTCGGCCGTTAACCCTTCTTGCTGCGGACGCGCGCGCTCATCCAAGGGCTGAGCCCGACGAGGACCAGTTCCTTGTACGTCTCGTCGCCGGGCAGTGGCACGACCAGCCACCATCCCGGCGGGAAGAACCGGCCCTTGACATGGGCGAGTCCGCCGTAGACGGAGCGCAGGAAGGCGGGCACAGCATCGCGCGGCACGTCGTCGAACTGCACGCCGTCGACGGTGACTTGGGCGTCGTCCTCGGGATAGACCCGAACGGTCAGGGAAGGCGAGCCGCCGAGTTCGACGTACGCCTCGTGCGGCAGCGAACCGTCCGGATCGACGACCGCGAACACCCCGGACGAGGTGCGGCGGGAGGTGCGGTCGGCGCCGATGTCGTCGGTGACCTCGACCTCCAGCCGCTGCTCATCGGCGATCGCGCGGATCGCGGCGACCACGGACTCGGTGGTGGGCAGGTGGGGATGGGGCACGGGACCGATCATGCCAAGTGCCGGCTCAGCCACGCAGCCGCAGATACTCCGGCGGTACGGAGTCCGTCAGCCAGACCCCGTTGGCGCTGACGTGGAAGACGTGGCCGGCCCGGTGCATGGCCCCGGCGTCGACGCTCAGGATCACGGGCCGGCCGCGGCGGGCGCCGACCCGGGTGGCGGTCTCCCGGTCGGGCGAGAGGTGCACGTGCTGCCGGTCCATGGGGCGCAGGCCCTCGGCGCGGATCGCGTCCAGATTGCGGGCCACGGTGCCGTGGTAGAGGGACGCGGGCGGTTCGGCGGGCGGCAGGCCGAGGTCCACGGCCACGGTGTGGCCCTGGCTGGCCCGGATCCGGCCGCCCTCGACGGCGAAGCGCCGCTTGTCGTTGGTGGCGACGACGTGGTCGAGCTCGGCGCGGGTGATGGGGAAGCGGTGCGCGGTGGCGGCCCGCAGCAGCACGTCGATCTCCACCCAGCCGTTCGGGTCGAGGACGAGACCGATCCGCTCGGGCTGATGGCGCAAGTGCTTCGAGAGGTATTTGGACACCTTGACGGTGCGTTTGTCGTCGGGGAGCGGCCGCCCGCTCTCGTGCGGTGGCTCCGGCGGGTTTTCCGTCATGCCGCCAGGGTGCCGGGCCGGACGGGGCCCCGGCATCCCAATTCCCCGGCATCCCGATTCATCCTGGCGGCGGGCTTCGTCAGGGAGCCAGCCGCTCCGCCGCCCACCGGGCCCACTCCTCGTGCATCGCGTTGAGCCGCTTGCCGTACTCCATGGCGAGCCGGCCGTGCACCGAGATCGGGTCCTCGCCCCAGTCGATGACCGCCTCCGCCTCCTTGAGGCCCGCGAGCTGCCGGGCCGAACGCTCGGCCTCGCCAAGGAGGTACGCCTTCGCCTCGACGCGGGTGAGCTCGCCGAGGAAGAAGACGCGGAGCAGGGAATCGCTGCGGCGGGTGCGGACGGGCTCGACCTCGGTGAGCCAGCGGCGCAGTTCGGATCGTCCGGACTCGGTGATCGCGTACTCCTTTCGCCCGCGCGGCCCCTCGGCGGACACCTCGACCAGACCGCCGTCGGCGAGTTTGCCCAGCTCTCCGTAGACCTGGCTCTGCGTCGCTGACCAGACGTGGGCGAGCGAGGTCTCGAACAGCTTCATCAGGTCGTAACCGCTGGCCGGGCGGTTGGTCAGCAGGCCCAGGACTGCATGGCGGAGGCTCATGCGTCCCACTCTACCTTCCAGTCTTGACACGTCAAAAGGAGAACCTCTACATTCGACATGTCGAAGTTGGAATGTGGAGCTGAGCCGAAGGGCTCGGAACAAAGGGGGACTCCCATGAACTACCTGCGCGGTTTCATCCCGTGGATCGTCTTCGCCGCTGTCGGCAGCGCGCACTGGCAGTGGGGCGCGCTCGCCGCCTTCGCCGCAGCCGCCTACCTCTTCTCGATGGACCGCAAGCGCGGGCTGTCCGCCGACTCCCTCATCCTGGAGCAGTCCACGATCGCCTTCTTCGCCGTGCTGAGCGTCATCGCGTTCGCCGCTCCCGACAGCGGGCTGCGCGAGTACGGCGGCGCGCTGGCCACCGGCTGGCTGGCCCTGACGGCCTGGGCCACGCTGGCCGTCCGCAAGCCCTTCACCACCGGGATCGCCAAGCGGCAGGCGCCGCGCGAGGTGTGGACCAACCCGGTGTTCATCCGGATCAACGTGGTGCTGACCTCCGTCTGGGCCCTCGCCTTCACCCTGACCGCCGTCGCCCTCTCCGTCATCGACGCCGAGTCGCTGGGCGGCACCGCCTCGATAGCCGCCCAGGTCGCGGGCTTCGCCATCCCGGCCGTCATCACCGCCCAGTACCCGGAGCGCGCCCGCCGCGCCGCCGTCCAGAAGGGCGCCTGACGATGACCGCGACGCCCACCGCCCCGGCGACCCCGCCCGCCCCGCACCTCGCGGGCAACTTCGCCCCGGTCGCCGCGGAACTGACCACCCACCGGTTGGCGGTGACCGGCTCCATACCGCCCGAGCTGACCGGCTGGTACGTACGCAACGGGCCCAACCCGCAGGACGCCGCTTCCCCGCACTGGTTCTTCGGGGACGGAATGGCCCACGGCGTCCGGCTCGAAGGCGGCAGGGCCCGCGCCTACCGCAACCGCTGGGTGCGCACGTCGACGTTCACCGACGGAGCGCGGGTCCACGACCGGCAGGGCAACACCGACCTCACCGCCGGGGTCGCCAACACCCACGTGATCCGGCACGCCGGCCGCACCCTGGCCCTGGTCGAGTCGTCCTTCCCGTACGAGCTGGACTGCCGGCCGGGGCACGAGCTGGAGACGCTGGGCGCCTACGACTTCGGCGGCCGCCTCACCACGTCGATGACCGCCCACCCCAAGACCTGCTTGGTCACCGGAGAGCTGCACTTCTTCGGGTACGGGACGGCCACGCCGCCGTATCTCACCTATCACCGGGCCGACGCCAAGGGCGAGTTGGTGGTGAGCCGGCCGGTGGAGGTGCCGGGCGCGACGATGATGCACGACTTCCACCTCACCGCCTCCCACGTGGTGTTCATGGACCTGCCGGCCGTCTTCGACCGGGAGATCGCGATGCGTCCCGGCGGTGGGCTGCCCTACCGCTGGGACGCGGAGTACGGGGCACGGCTCGGCGTGCTGCGCAGGGACGATCCGTACGGCGAGGTGCGGTGGCTGACGGTCGACCCCTGCTACGTCTTCCACGCGCTGAACGCGTACGACGAGGCGGGGGACGGCGACGGGCGCGGGGCGCGGATCGTGCTGCACGTCGTGCGGTACGAGCGGCTGGGGGCACGCGGGGCCACCCTGTGGAAGTGGACGCTGGACCTGGCGACGGGCGTGGTCCGGGAGGAACAGCTCGACGACCAGGCCTGCGAGTTCCCCCGGGTCGACGACCGGCTGGCCGGTCTTGCGGCCGGGTTCGGGCACGTCACGGCGGCGCGGACGCCGTCCTCGGGGCCGGTGTCGGGGGCGCTGCTCCGGTACGACCTGCGGACGGGGGCGGTGGCACGGCACGACTTCGCGGCGGGGCGGGTCCCGGCGGAGGCGGCGTTCGCCCCGGCGGACGACCGGCCGGGCGGCCCGGGGTGGCTGCTCAGCTATGTGTACGACGCCGCCAGGGACGCGAGCGATCTCGTCATCCTGGACGCGGAGAACCTCGCGGCGCCGCCGGTCGCGACGGTCCGTCTTCCCCAGCGCGTGCCGTTCGGCTTCCACGGCAACTGGCTCGCCGATCAGTGAGGGAACAAAGCCAGAACGAAATGGCGTGACAGCAATCACCTTATTGAGGGCCCGAGTTGGGTTTGTTCCACAGTGAAGTCACGTTATCCACAGGTAATTTGACGCCACTGTGGACAACTGATGCCCGGTAAGCGAGCTTTGGTCAAGTAAATTCACGTATGGGGGATTTGGGGTTCTGGGCAGTCAGTTGCTGTCCGGTGTTGAGGGAGTCAAGGCGTCCAAGGTGCGCGCCTGGACCTCGCGTTCCGTGGCCGCCGTGATGAACGCGGTGACGTTGTCGGGGCCCACCAGGTCCTGAACGGCCCGCACCGTCGCGGCGGGGAGCGGCACCGGGCCGAGGTCCGGGGCGGCGGGCGTCGCGGCCGGGGCGCCCAGGTGTTTCTGGAGGTGGCGGGTCGCGAACAGGCGCATCGCGCGGGCCAGTTCGGCGTCCACCGTCTGCTGGGCCAGCGGGCGCAGTCGGCGCACCAGGTCGGCTGCCTCCGCGGCCTCGGTGTCGGTCGGGGGGTGGTGGCCCAGATAGCGGGCGAAGACGTGCTCCGTGGTGAAGTCGAGGAAGCGGGCCGCGATGTGTTCGACCTGCCCGCGCAGCTCGCGCAGATGCCCCGAGATGGCGTCGAGCGGCACCCCGGCGGCATGCAACTCGGCAGCCACCGCCAGCTCTTGGGGGCTGGGGACGAGGAACTCGCCGTCGTTGTCCGGGATGCGCACCAGGATGCCGAGCTCCACTGCTTCGGCGACCGCCTTGTCGTCGGGGTTGCCGCCGAACGTCTCGTCGAGGTCGGCGCGCGATATGCGGGCGGCCTCCTCGTCCGTCCAGGGCCCGCTGACCTCGGCGACCAGGCCGAGCACGCCGCCGAGCCCCCGGCCGGCGTCCCAGGCCTCCAGAAGCTCCTTGATGGAGGCCAGGGTGTAGCCGCGGTCGAGCAGGTCGGCGATCTGGTGCAGCCGGGCCAGGTGGGTGTCGCCGTACACGTTGGAGCGGCCGCGCCGCTCGGGCCGGGGCAGCAGGCCCCGGTCCTGGTAGGCGCGGATCGTGCGGACCGTGGCGCCGCTGGCGTGCGCCAGGTCCTCGATCCGGTACTCGGCCGGTGCCGTCGGCGGCACCACCTGCTGAACTGCTGACTGCCCGGACAAGCCCACTCCCTCTACCCCAGGGCGGCGCGGCCCACCGCGCCCGCCGCCGCTCGGGCCGCCGGCGAGGTCGCGAGGTATTCGACGGCCTTGCGCAGGGAGCCCTCCTGCGAGGGATGGTACGACCGGCGGAAGTAGCGGGGTATGGCCGAGCCCAGTTCCGTCCAGGTGGGCAGCAGGCCGCGGCGTACGGCCCGGTTGTGCTCACGCAGCGAGTAGCGCGCCCGGCCCGCGAGCCCGGGGTCGTGCCGGATCAGATAGGAGGCGCCCCACACCCACAGCCACAGCAGCACCGGGGCGACGACGGCCATGCCCTCGACACGGCGGGCGTAGCGGGGCAGGCCCGTACCGCCGCAGTGCTGGTACATGTCGAAGGCCACCGCCCGGTGTTCGACCTCCTCCGCGCCGTGCCAGCGCAGCAGATCGAGCATGACCGGGTCCGAGCCGGCCCGGTCCAGGCCCTCGGCGTGCAGCACCCAGTTGCCGAGGACCGCCGTGAACTGCTCGATCGCGGCGATCAGCGAGAGCCGGAAGCGCAGCCACTCCTGGGTCGGAATCGGCGCCCCGAACGGCGGCGCCTCGCCGAGGAGCTTCTCGAAGAGGAAGTCGACGTGCCGGGTGTAGGCGGTGGTGTCGAGCCGCTGGTGCGCCAAGTGGTCCAGGACATGGGCGTGTTGGACGCTGTGGGTGGCCTCCTGGCCCATGAACCCCTTGACGTCCTTGAGCAGCACCGGGTCGGCGACCAGCGGCAGGGCCTCCTTGAACACCTTCACGAACCAGCGCTCGCCCGCCGGAAGCAGCAGGTGCAGCACATTGATCACATGGGTGGCGGTGGGCTCGTCCGGAATCCAGTGCAGCGGCGTCCCGTCCCAGTCGAACGAGACCCGGCGCGGGGTTATTCGGTAGTGCTCCTCGCTCTTCGTGCCTTCCCGGCGCTCCGTGCTCACAGCGGCGGCTCCAATCGGGCGATCGCGCGCAGCGTCCTCGGCGCGAAGCGGGACATGAGGTGGGCGCCGCGGGCCTCGGGCGTCACCGGCACCACGGCCTGGTTCTTCACCACGGCGCGCAGGATCGCCGAAGCGACCTTCTCCGGCGGGAAGTTGCGCAGCCCGTACAGGCGCGAGGTCTTCTTCTGGAGGCGCTTCTCCTCCTTGGCGTCGGTGCCCGCGAAGTGCGTCGTCGAGGTGATGTTGGTGTTGACGAGGCCGGGGCAGATCGCCGAGACGCCGATGCCCTGACCTGCCAGTTCGGCGCGCAGGCACTCGCTGAGCATCAGCACCGCGGCCTTCGACGTGCTGTACGCGGGCAGCGCCCGGGAGGGCTGATAGGCGGCGGCGGACGCGGTGTTGACGATGTGGCCGCCCTGGCCTCGCTCGGCCATCTGCTTGCCGAAGATGCGGCAGCCGTGGATGACGCCCCACAGATTGACGTCGAGGACCTTCTTCCAGTCCTCGGCCGTGGTGTCGAAGAAGGAGCCCGAGAGCCCGATTCCCGCGTTGTTGACCAGGACGTCGACGACGCCGTACTCGGTGGCGACCTTCTCGGCGAGCTTCTCCATCGCCTGCTCGTCGCTGACGTCGACGGCCTCGCCCCAGGCCTCGGGCGAGCCGATCAGCCGGGACATCTCCGCGGTCCGCGTCGCCCCCTCGGCGTCCCGGTCCACGGCCACGATCCGCGCCCCGGCCTCGGCGAACGCGAAGGCCGTGGCCCGGCCGATGCCGCTCGCCGCCCCCGTCACCAGGACCAGCTGTCCCCCGAACCGGTCGGCGTACCGGCCCGTCGCGACGGTGTCCTTGGCCGGGATGCCGTCCTCATTGGAACGGACGAATTCGCCGATCCAGGCGGCCAGTTGGTCCGGCCTGGTGCGCGGTATCCAGTGCTTGGCGGGCAGCGTGCGGCGGATCAACTGGGGCGCCCAGTGCTCCAGTTCGGCGTACAGCTTCGGCGAGAGGAACACGTCGTCGAGCGGCGTGATCAGCTGGACGGGCACGTGGGCGTACGCGTCGGGGCGCGGGCGGCGCAGCCGGGCGCGGACGTTGTCCCGGTAGAGCCAGGCGCCGTGCGCCGCGTCCTGCGGAAGGGAGGCCGTGGGGTAGCCGTCTGCGGGCACGTTCTCCAGGCGCTGGAGCATCTTCGGCCACCGCTTGCCGAGCGGGCCGCGCCAGGCCAGCTCGGGCAGGACCGGGGTGTGCAGCATGTACACGTACCAGGACTTGGCGCCCTGGCCGAGGAGCTGACCCACCTTGCGCGGGGTCGGGCGGCTCATCCGGCTCTTGATCCAGTGCCCGAAGTGATCGAGCGACGGGCCGGACATCGAGGTGAAGGACGCTATGCGGCCTTCGGTGCGCTCGACGGTCGCGAACTCCCAGCCCTGCACCGAACCCCAGTCGTGGCCGACCAGATGGACCGGCCGGTCCGGGCTGACCGCGTCCGCGACCGCCAGGAAGTCGTCCGTCAGCTTCTCCAGCGTGAACCCGCCGCGCAGCGGGGCCGGCGCGGTGGAGCGGCCGTGCCCGCGGACGTCGTAAAGGACCACGTGGAAGCGCTCGGCAAGCCGCTCGGCGACCTCGGACCACACCTCCTTGCTGTCCGGGTAGCCGTGCACCAGGAGCACGGTCGGCTGGGATTCGTCGCCCAGTTCGGCGACGCACAGCTCCACGCCGCCGGTCCGCACCCAGCGCTCGCGCGCTCCCTCGATGTCCACGCTCGTCACGCTCACGCCGCCTTCTCCTCGGCCCAGCGCCGCACATGCGGCAGGTCGTCGTCCAGCCAGAACGCGCTCTGCTCGGGGTCCTTGGAGTCGGTGACGACCAGGATCTCCTCGAACTTCGCGCCCGTACCCCGGAACCCGAGGTGCGGCTCGACCGCCCACAGCCCCGGCTGCGGCGGGTGGTCGGAGAACTTGTACGGGGACCACAGCGGCGACCAGCCGTCGCGGTGGCCGTGCACCGCATCGCTCGCCAGACCCTTCAGCGCCTGGGTGCCGAACCCGAAGACGTTCGGCGACCAGCGGCGCTCCTTCACCTGGTCGATCTTGTGGGCGATCACGCCGAACGGGTAGGCGCGGTGCCGGTTGGCATAGCCCTGGCGGACCATGAGCCGGTCCACGTCCTCGTAGATCTCGCGCAGCGGCCGCTTCTCGCGCACCTCGCGCAGGATCAGCTCGCGGTGCGCCTCCAGGTCGGCGAGCAGCCGGTCGTGCACCGGGTTGAGCCCGAGGCAGCCCGAGTAGCCGATGTCCGCGGTGAAGCCCTTGTAGACCGGAGCCATGTCGAGGATGAAGGGCATCCCCGCCTCCAGACGCCGGTTGGTGGGGAAGAACTGCAACGGGAGGTGGAAGTTCACGAACGCCGTGCGGTCGCCGAACCAGGCGAACGGCAGGTGGAACCAGTCCCGCACGCCCCGCTCGCGCAACCAGTCCCGCTGCATCCGCGCGGCTTCCCGCTCGGTCACCCCGGGCTTGAGCTGCGCGGCCACCGCCTCCGCGCACTCGTACGCGAGGCTCTGTACTTCCCTGAACCCGCGCAGCCGCGCGTCGGGTTCAGCCTTCAGTGCCGATGGCATTCGTCCACCCCTGTCGCCCTACGCGTGCGTAACTTGACACTGATGAATGTGACAATGCCCGGCGGCTGCGTCAAGGGTCCTGCACCAGCCTGTGGACAACGGGCCGGTTGTGGACAACTCCGTGCCCCGGGCCGGTGACCCCGTCAGCCTCACGTACGGGTTCCCCTACGGGCTCGTACCTCTGGAGTCGGACATGGATCCAGCCGTCTGGGCTGACGATTCATGTGGCCTGCGCCACTACCGTCGATGACGTGACTGTGATCGCGACCGAAAGCCTGAGCAAGCGGTTCCCCAAGGTGACCGCGCTTGACCGGCTCTCGTTGGACATCGGCCCCGGCGTGACCGGGCTGGTGGGCGCCAACGGAGCCGGCAAGTCCACGTTGATCAAGATCCTGCTGGGTCTCTCGCCCGCCACGGAGGGCACCGCCGCCGTGCTCGGCCTGGACGTGGCCACCAGCGGCAGCGCCATCCGCGAGCGGGTGGGCTACATGCCGGAGCACGACTGCCTGCCACCCGACGTCTCGGCCACCGAGTTCGTCGTGCACATGGCGCGCATGTCGGGCCTGCCGGCCACCGCGGCCCGCGAGCGAACCGCCGACACGCTGCGCCACGTGGGGCTCTACGAGGAGCGCTACCGGCCCATCGGCGGCTATTCGACCGGCATGAAGCAGCGGGTCAAGCTCGCCCAGGCGCTCGTCCACGACCCCCAGCTGGTCCTGCTCGACGAGCCGACCAACGGCCTCGACCCGGTCGGCCGCGACGAGATGCTCGGCCTGATCCGCCGCATCCACACCGACTTCGGCATCTCGGTCCTGGTCACCTCGCACCTCCTGGGCGAGCTGGAGCGCACCTGCGACCACGTGGTGGTCATCGACGGCGGGCAACTGCTCCGCTCCAGCTCCACCAGCGACTTCACCCAGATCACCACCACCCTCGCGGTCGAGGTCACCGACTCCGACACCCACCCCGACGGCACGGAGGCGGTGCGCAAGGCGCTCACCGCGGCGGGGCTCACGCTGCACGCGGGCGTCGAGGACGGACTGCCGGGCGCCGGCCACATCCTCCTCATCGAGGCCACCGGCGAGGACACCTACGACACGGTCCGCGACACCGTGGCCCACCTGGGCCTCGGGCTCGTACGGATGGAACAGCGCCGTCACCACATCGCCGAGGTGTTCCAGACCCCGGCGCAGGAGCCGGTCTCCGAACGCGCCGCCGCATGGGCAGCCACCGCGGCCGGCGCCGAGCAGAAGAGAGGCGGCCGCGATGGCAACTGACAGCGCCCAGACCCAGATCCACAACATCGGCTACCGCAACTACGACGGGCCGCGGCTCGGCCGGGCCTACGCCCGCCGCTCGCTCTTCTCGCAGTCCCTGCGCGGCGCGTACGGCCTGGGCCGCAGCGCCAAGTCCAAGGTGCTTCCGATGCTGCTGTTCGCGGTGATGTGCGTGCCCGCGGCCATCATGGTCGCGGTCGCCGTCGCCACCAAGGCCAACGACCTGCCGGTGCAGTACACGCGGTACGCGATCTTCCTCCAGGCCGTCATCGGCCTGTTCATCGCGGCCCAGGCGCCCCAGACCGTCTCGCGCGACCTGCGCTTCAAGACGGTGCCGCTGTACTTCTCGCGGCCGATCGAGCGCCTCGACTACGTCCTGGCCAAGTTCGCGGCCATGGCCTCGGCCCTGTTCATCATCACCGGCGCACCCCTGGTGATCCTGTACATCGGCTCCCTGCTCGCCAAACTCGACTTCGCGGACCAGACCAAGGGGTTCGCCCAGGGGCTGGTCTCGGTGGCACTGCTCTCGCTCCTCTTCGCGGGCCTCGGCCTGGTCATCGCCGCGCTGACGCCGCGCCGCGGCTTCGGAGTGGCCGCCGTGATCGCCGTCCTGACCGTCTCCTACGGAGCGGTCTCCGCGGTCCAGGCCATCGCCTTCAACCAGGGCTCCCCCGGAGCGGTCAAGTGGCTCGGCCTGTTCTCCCCCATCACGCTCATCGACGGCGTGCAGAGCGCGTTCCTCGGCGCGAGCTCCAACTTCCCCGGCGGCAACGGCCCGGGGTCGGGAGTCGGAGCGCTCTATCTGCTCGTCGTCCTCGCGCTGATCTACGGCTCGTACGCCGTCCTGATGCGCCGCTACCGGAAGGTCGGGCTGTGACCACCATCGACATCGACCACACCTCACGTTGGTTCGGCAACGTGGTGGCGGTCAACGACGTCACCATGACGGTCGGCCCCGGCGTGACCGGACTGCTCGGCCCCAACGGTGCCGGAAAGTCCACCCTCATCAACATGATGGGCGGTTTCCTCGCCCCCTCCACGGGAACGGTCACGCTCGACGGCGAGCAGATCTGGCGCAACGAGTCCGTCTACAAGAAGATCGGCATCGTCCCCGAGCGGGAGGCCATGTACGACTTCCTCACGGGCCGCGAATTCGTCGTCGCCAACGCCGAGTTGCACGGCCTCGGCGCCCGCGAGGCCGGCCGGGCCCTGGCCACGGTCGAGATGGAGTACGCCCAGGACCGCAAGATCCAGACCTATAGCAAGGGCATGCGCCAGCGCGTCAAGATGGCCTCCGCCCTCGTCCACAATCCGTCGGTGCTGCTGCTCGACGAGCCGTTCAACGGCATGGACCCGCGCCAGCGCATGCAACTGATGGACCTGCTGCGGCGGATGGGCGCCGAGGGCCGCACGGTCCTGTTCTCCTCGCACATCCTCGAAGAGGTCGAGCAGCTCGCCTCGCACATCGAGGTCATCGTTGCCGGACGGCACGCGGCCAGCGGCGACTTCCGCAAGATCCGCCGTCTCATGACGGACCGCCCGCACCGCTATCTGATCCGCTCCAGCGACGACCGCGCGCTGGCCGCCGCCCTGATCGCCGACCCCTCGACCGCCGGGATCGAGGTGGACCTCAAGGAGGGCGCGCTGCGCATCCAGGCCGTCGACTTCGGCCGGTTCACCACGCTGCTCCCCCAGGTGGCCAAGGCGAACGGCATCCGTCTGCTGACGGTCTCGCCGTCCGACGAGTCCCTCGAATCCGTCTTCTCCTACCTCGTAGCGGCCTGAGCGCCTGAAAGGAGCGGTGACGTTCCCATGTACAACCCGACCGTCGCCCGGCTCACCTACCGGGCTCTGCTCGGCCGCCGCCGGGCCGCCATTCTCTTCGTCCTGCCCGCCCTGCTGATCGTGATCTCGGTGGCCGTGCGTTCCTTCAGCGGAGCCGACGACCAGGTCACCGCCGACCTCCTCGGCAGCTTCGCGCTGGCCACGATGGTGCCGCTGATCGGCGTCATCGCCGGCACCGGCGCGATCGGCCCCGAGATCGACGACGGCTCGATCGTCTACCTGCTGGCCAAGCCGGTGAAGCGCTCGACGATCATCTTCACCAAGCTGATCGTCGCGATCGCCGTGACGATGGCGTTCTCCGCGATCCCCACGCTGATCGCCGGGTTCATCCTGAACGGCAACGGCCAGCAGATCGCGATCGCCTACACGGTGGCGGCCCTGGTCGCCTCCATCGCGTACGCTGCGGTCTTCCTGCTGCTCGGCACCGTCACCCGGCACGCCGTGGTCTTCGGCCTGGTGTACGCGCTGGTCTGGGAGTCGCTGTTCGGCAACCTGGTGCCGGGTGCACGCACCCTGAGCGTCCAGCAGTGGTCGCTCGCCCTGGCCCAGAGGATCGGCGAGAACGGCATGATCTCCTCCGACGTGGGCCTGCCGCTGGCGATCGTCCTCCTGGTGGGCGTGACCGCGGCGGCCACCTGGTACGCGGGCCAGAAGCTGCGCACCCTCAAGCTGGCCGGGGAGGAGTGACGGGGGTTCCCCGGACGGGGGCGGTGCCCGGCGACATCAACTGGTCGCCGGGCACCGCCTGTTGTGCGGCCGGGGGTCGGATACCTCGGGCTACCTACCTCCGGCCACCTACCTCCGGCGCTTGCGACGCGGATGAGGCGGATGAGGGGGATGGGGGAGCCGCCGCTGGATGTCGGCGACGTCCTCGGAGAGATCGGTGAGCCGGACGCTCATGGCGCCGACCACATGGTTGGTGGCGTCGAGCCGGCGGTCCACGGATTCCACTCGTCGGCCCGTGGATTCGAGGCGGTGGTCCACAGCGGCCAGCCGTCGGTCCACGCTCTCCAGGCGACCGTCCACGACTTCGAGCCGCCGGTCCATCGCTTCCATGCGGTGATCCATCGCCGCCATCCGATGGTCCATCGCCTCCAGCCGCACCGACATCCGCCGCAGCACCGGACCGAGCTCCTGGAGCGCGGGCCCGATCTGGGCCATGGAGCCCTCCAGGTTGGTGACCCGGAGGTCCAGACCGTCGTGGCGGGGATCGCTCGCGATGACGGTCCTGGGGGTTTCCTCAGTGTCGAGGAGGTAGGTACGCACGCACCGCGCCACTTCGCTGTCGCGAAGAAGCATGGCTATGTTGAGGACGGCTCGGCGGGTGAAAACCCGGAGGCGAGGGCGCCTCTGTGGATAACTTTCGGGGTCGCCGTCGGACGCATCGGATGTCGTGGCCGTTTTGGCCATGACATCGCCACGCAGGTCATCGGCGCTGAGGGTGATCATTCCGTTGCTGGACAGCTCTTCGCGGTGCCGCTTGACGACGCTATGTGACCTGACCCACCATTTGGGTTCCAGGCTCGGTGGCTAACCGGCAGCCGGGATGGTGTCGTTCTCGGAGCGTACTTCGTACTCGATGGGGGTGCGGTA
>NZ_LGDD01000046.1 GCF_001279695.1 Streptomyces sp. WM6378 | reverse complement strand
GAACGGATGAGGGACTTCGCGCCCGTGACGTGCTCAACGGTCGCGGACTGGTGTCCGCCGTTACGGGGCCGCGGCTGCGGATGGTGGGCCCCGGTGGCCTGCTCGGTCATCGGCATTCTCTTCTCGAAGCTGAGGGTTTTTGCGGTGGTTTAGTCGAGATCGCGGTAGTGCTTGAGGGGTGCCAGTGCAACAAAAAACCCCTCGTGCCGTGAGGCAAGCGAGGGGAGCGCGTCGGGTGCGGTCTGCGGAGCCTGCTTGGGGCTCCGCTTCAGCCGACGCGCTTTCCAAGTACGAGAATTCGGGTGCGCATGGCATTGACCCTCCCCCCGGCGCGCAGGTGGTGTCAAGTAGGTGGGACGGGCGTCTCATTATTTGAGCTCAGCATGGGCCGGCTCCGGCCACTGAGCACGGGGAGCGCGGCCCCGCCCGGCACCGGGTATTCGCCGCGCACCAGGGCCCGCCGCAGCCGGTACTCGTCGAGCGGACCGGAGAACGCCATGCCCTGCCCATGCGTACACCCCATGGCGCGCAGCGCCAGGACCTGCTCCGGGACGTCCACCCCGTCGGCCACCGACTGCATGCCGAGATCGCAGGCGATCCGGAGCAGCCCCGCGGTGATCTTGTGGAGGCGGGCCGATTCGACGACGCCCTCGACCAGCCCTCTGTCCAGTTTCAGCAGGTCGATGGGGAGCCGGCGCAGGGCGTTGATCGCCGCGTAGCCGCTGCCGAAGCCGTCGAGCGCGACCCGCACGCCGAGTCTGCGCAGGCCCACCAGCCGCCGCTCCAGCTCGTCGAAGGAGATCCTGGGGTCGCTGTCGGCGAGCTCGATGATCAGGGCGCCCGAGGGCAGCCCGTTCCTGGTCAGGAGGGCTTCCACCGAGCCGAGCGGCATCGACTTGTCGAGGAGGCGGCGGGCCGAGAGGCGTACTGAGACGGGTGCGTGGTGGCCGGCCCTCATCCGTTCGGCGGCGAGCTCCACGGCCTCTTCGAGCAGCCAGCGGCCGAGCTCGGCGGCGCGCTCGCTCTCGTCGGCCACCCGGAGGAATTCGGCCGGTGTGAACAGGATGCCCTGGGCTGATCTCCAGCGGGCCTGGGCGGCGACCGCGGAGACCTCACCGGTGGTGAGGTCGACGACGGGCTGGTGCAGGACCGCGAATTCGCCCTCGTTCAGCGCGGTACGCAGCCGGGCCGCGAGCTCCGACTTGCGGACGACCTCGGCCTGCATCTGCGGGGCGTACAGCTCGACCCGGTTCTTGCCTCCCTTCTTGGCCCGGTACATCGCGAGGTCGGCGTTGCGCAGCAGCTCGCCCGCGCCGACGCCCGGCTCGGCGAAGGCGACGCCGATGGACGCGGCGACCCGGACATCGTTGCCGTCGATCTGGTAGGGCTGCGACAGGGTGAGGCGCAGTCTGTCGGCGATCTCCCTGACGTGGTACTCGCGGGCCGAGCGGTCGCGGGTGCCGTCGCCCAGGATGAGCGCGGCGAACTCGTCGCCGCCGAGCCGGGCCGCGGTGTCGCCGGCCCGTACCGAGTCCTGGAGCCTGCGGGCGGCCTGAATGAGCAGTTCGTCGCCGGCCTGGTGGCCGATGGTGTCGTTGACCTGCTTGAAGCCGTCGAGGTCGATGAAGAGCACGGCGGTACCGGGGTCGGAGCTGCGCCGCCCGCCGAGCGCCTTGCGCACCCGCTTGGTGAACAGGGCACGGTTGGGCAGGTCGGTGAGCGGGTCGTGCTCGGCGTTGTGCTCCAACTGCGCCTGAAGGCGCACCCGTTCGGTCACGTCACGGCTGTTGAGAATGAGCCCGCCCTGGTGGCGGTTGACCGTCGACTCCACGTTGAGCCACTCGCCGGTCCCCGACTTGAAGCGGCATTCGATCCGCGTCGTGGGCTCCTCGGCGGGCGGGGCCGCCAGAAACCGGCGCACCTCGTGCACCACCCGGCCGAGGTCCTCGGGGTGGATGAGCGAGGCCAGTTCGGAGCCCACCAGTTCCTCCGCGTCCCGTCCGTAGACGCCGGCGGCGGCGGGGCTGACGTACCGCAGCATTCCGGTGGGGGCGGCGATCATGATGACGTCGCTTGAGCCCTGCACCAGGGAGCGGAAGTGGTTCTCCTTCTGGGCCAGTTCATGGGTGAGCGCGATGTTGTCGAGCAGCATGATCCCCTGGCGGACCACCAGGGCCAGCACGACCGTGCAGCCGGTGAAGACGACCATCCGGTCGACCCGGTGCCCTTCGATGACGTTGTAGAGGATCCCCAGGGTGCACACGGCGGCCGCGAGGTACGGCGTGAGCGCGGCCAGCGAGCTGGCGAGCGGCCGCGTCACCGGCAGCGCGTGCGAGCGCACCCGGCCGGCCGCCGGGCGGGCGTCGCGCGGGGCGGCCACCGGCGGCCGGGGCGGCGCGGCCGGTGTCCTGCGGGCGCCCCAGGGCGCGTACGCGAGCAGCAGGGAGCCGGCGAACCAGCCGGCGTCGAGGAGCTGGCCCGAACGGTAGTGCTCGCGCAGCAGCGGCGAGGTGAACAGGGCGTCGCACAGCACGGTCAGGGCGAGCGCCGCGATCGCGGTGTTCACCGCGGACCGGTTGGCCGACGAGCGCCGGAAGTGCAGCGCGAGCACCATGCTGACCAGCACGATGTCCAGCAGCGGGTAGGCGAGCGTGAGGGTGGCGTGGGCGACGCCCTCACCTTCGCCCTCGTGGGCCGTGCGCGCCAGCGCGAGGCTCCAGGACAGGGTGAGCAGGGAGCCGCCGATGAGCCAGGAGTCCAGTGCCAGGCAGACCCAGCCCGCCTTGGTGACGGGGCGTTTGGCGAGCACGAGCAGGCCCACGATGGCGGGCGGCGCGAAGCAGAGGAAGAAGAAGTCGGCGGTCGAGGGGGTGGGCACGCCGCGCTGGAGCACCACCTCGTACCAGCCCCAGACGCCGTTGCCGCAGGCGGCCATGGCGGAGGAGAACGAGAAGAGCAACCACGCCGGCCGAAAGCTGTTCTCGCTCTCGGTCGCGCCGCTCCGCGCGTAGCGGAAGCAGGAGACCGCGGCGATCAGGGCCGCGCCGGAGAGGCCGAAGTCGCCCATGATCAGGGCGAGTTCCTCGGAGCCCCAGCCCAGGAATGCGCCGGTGGCATATCCGGCACAGATCAGTGCGAGCGCCAGTTGGGAGACCATGCCGGTCCCGCCGCCTCCGCTCAGGGGCGGCCGGGTCAGAACCGCTCCGGGGGCGCTCACCGGACGGCTCCTCGCCAGCGGGCCCGCCTCGGGGTACCGGCCGGCCGGGTGTCCGTGCCGCCGCCCCATCGGCCGTGCTCCTGGGCGCCGTTCCTCGTTGTGCCGGTTGTCGCCCCGGCCCTCGCCGCTCCACCGCGGTGCATTGTCGCGCGATGCGCGCGGCGGGGTTTCCGCAGGCGGCTCCACCGCGTCGGATCGTTCGTCCATTGGCCGTGCATCGCCCGTCGCCCCCCTCGCAGTGATCGCTCCCCGCGCCGTAGACGCACGGCGCCGGCCCCCGGTCGGGACGATACACCAGTCTCGTCACTCAGGGACATAGCCCTTATACGCTCAGTGACAGTCCGGAGTTGCGTGGGCACCGGGTGCACCTGAATCGCTGCGGAGCGTTACTGATCCGTCGTCAGAACGACGTTGGCGAGGGGTTCTTGAGCAACGAAGCGGGTGAGCTGAGCGGCCAGCAGGCGCTTGGCGCGGGGCAGGAACGCGGAACTGGAACCGCCCACATGCGGACTGATGAGGACATTCGGTGCATGCCACAGCGGGTGTCCCTTGGGCAACGGTTCGGGGTCGGTGACATCGAGTGCCGCGTGGATGCGCCCCGACTCCAATTCGGCGAGCAGCGCCTTGGTGTCCACCACGGGCCCGCGCGCGACGTTCACCAAGAGCGCCCCGTCCTTCAGGCGGGCCAGGAACTCGGCATCGACCAGGCCCTTCGTCCGCTCGGTCAGCGGCGTGGAGACGATGACGACGTCCGCTTCAGGGAGCAGTGCGGGCAGATCTGTCAATGCGTGCACTTCACCGCGCTCCGTTGTGCGCCATGAGCGCGCGACGCGCGCCACCCGCGCGCACTCAAAGGGCGCGAGCCGGTCCTCGATGGCGGCCCCGATCGACCCGTAGCCCACGATCAGGACGGACTTGTCGGCGAGCGCCGGATAGAACCCGGACCGCCACTCCTGCCTCTCCTGTCCCTGGACGAAGCCGGGGATCCCGCGCAGCGAGGCGAGGACGAGGGCGAGGGTCAGCTCGGCCGTGGACGCCTCGTGGACACCGCGGGCGTTGCACAGGCGTACACCCGGCGGCAGCAGGCCGATGCCGGGTTGTACGTGGTCGATGCCGGCGGTCAGCGTCTGCACGACCCGGATGCCGGTCATGGCGGCGAGCGGGCGGAGCGCGATCTCGGACGGCTTCATGTACGGGACCACGTAGAAGGCGCAGTCGGCGGGGTCGGCCGGAAAGTCGGGGCCGCCGTCCCAGAACCGGTAGTCGAGGGAGGCGGGCAGGCCCGGGACGTCGGCCGGGTCGAAGGGGATCCATACGTCTGCGGTCATGGTCAGGAGGCTATGCGAAGGGCCCCGGCGGCCAGAGGTTAGTTTGGGGAGGGACGAGGGAGGGATCCGGCCAGGTGGAGCGCAGGACAATCGGGGCGGGGGCCCTGCGGGCGGGTGCGATCGGACTCGGCTGCATGCCGATGAGCTGGGGCTACACCCGCTCGCAGCAGGACCTGGAGCGCTCGCTGCGGGCCGTTCACGCGGCCCTCGACATCGGCTCGAACCTCCTTGACACCGCCGACATGTACGGCCCGTTCACCAACGAGCTGCTGCTCGGGCGGGTCCTCAAGGAGCGGCGGGACGAGGCGTTCGTCGCCACCAAGTGCGGGCTGCTCGTGGGCGTCGACCAGCACGTGGTCGCCAACGGCCGCCCCGGGTACGTGCGCCGGGCCTGTGACGCCTCGCTGCGCCGCCTCCAGACGGACGTCATCGATCTCTATCTGCTGCACCGCGCCGACCCGGAGGTCCCGGTCGAGGAGACCTGGGGGGCGCTGGCGGAGCTGGTGACGGCTGGGAAGGTGCGGGCGCTGGGGCTCAGCGCCATGGGTGCGCGGGCGGTGCGCCGGACCGCGCCGGTGGCCGGGGTGCACGGGCTGCACGTGGGCCGGTACGAGGAGACGGTGCGGCTGCTCGACCGGGTCCAGCAGGTGTTCCCGGTCGCGGCCGTGCAGGCGGAGCTGTCCCTCTGGTCGCGGGAGGCGCTGGACGCGCTGCTGCCGTGGTGCACGACCCGGGGCGTCGGCTTCCTCGCCGCGATGCCCCTGGGCAACGGGTTCCTGACGGGCACGCTCACCCCGGGCCAGGGGTTCGAGCCGGACGACATCCGGGCCCGCCACCCCCGCTTCACGGCGGAGATGATGGCGGCGAACCAGCCCGTGGTGGCGGGCCTGCGCCGGGTCGCCGCGCGGCACGGGGCGACCCCGGGCCAGGTGGCGCTGGCCTGGCTGCTGCGCCTCGGGCACCAGGTGATACCCGTCCCGGGCGCCAAGCGCGAGGAGTGGGTGCGCGAGAACGCCCTCGCGGCGGGCCTGGCCCTGACCCCGCGGGACCTGGCGGAACTGGCCGCGCTGCCACCGGCGCGGGACTGAGCGCCGGGCTCGGCGGACCCTGCCCGCGGCGGGAGTTGGGGGCGCCCGGCCAAGGCCGCTGCCCGCAGAATGAACCCAGCGCATCGACCCCGTCGAAGGGAACCCCAACCGTGCGACGAACCACCGTGGCCACCGCCCTGGCCGCAGCCGCGCTCGTGCTCGCGGCCGGCTGCTCCTCCACGGACGCGCGGCCGCAGGGCAAGGGCGCCCCCTCCGGTCCCCAAGCGTCCTCGACGGCGACCCCGCACGCCCAGCTCCCGCCCGCCAAGGGCTCGGTGAAGGTGGCCAGGACCGTCACCGAGGATCTGAAGTCGCCCTGGGGCATCGCACCGCTCCCCGAGGGAGGGCTCCTCGTCGGCTCCCGTGACGACGGCTCGGTCGTGCTCGTCGACGCGCAGACCGGCAAGAAGACCGCCGTGGGCAGCGTGCCCGGCGTCGCCCACCAGGGCGAGGGGGGACTGCTCGGGCTCGCCCTGTCGCCCTCGTACGCCTCGGACCATCTCGTCTACGCGTACTTCACCACCGAATCCGACAACCGCATCGCCCGGATGATCTACGACCCGCAGCGGCCGGAGGGCCAGCAGCTGGGGGCGCCGGACACCATCCTGCGCGGGATCCCCAAGGGCAACAACCACAACGGCGGGCGGATCGCGTTCGGGCCCGACCGGATGCTGTACGCGGGGACCGGCGAGACGGGCGAGCGGGGGCTCGCCCAGGACAAGAAGTCGCTCGGCGGGAAGATCCTGCGGATGACGCCCGACGGGCAGCCCGCGTACGGCAATCCGGAGGCGGACTCCGTCGTCTACTCCTACGGGCACCGCAACGTGCAGGGCCTCGCCTGGGACGGCGAGAACCGGTTGTGGGCCTCGGAGTTCGGGCAGGACACCTGGGACGAGCTCAACCTCATCGAGCCCGGGAAGAACTACGGCTGGCCCGTGGTGGAGGGCGAGGGGAACAAGCCGGGGTACGTCGATCCCGTCGCCCAGTGGAAGACGTCGGAGGCCTCGCCCAGCGGGATCGCGTTCGCGGCCGGCTCCGTGTGGATCGCCTCGCTGAAGGGCGAGCGGCTGTGGCGCGTCCCGCTGGACGGCACCAAGCCGCGCGCCGACCCCGAGGCCTTCCTGACCGGCCAGTACGGGCGGCTGCGCACCGTCCTGCCGGCCGGGAGCGACGGCAAGCTCTGGCTGCTCACCAACAACACCGACTCGCGCGGCAAGCCGAAGCCGGAGGACGACCGCATCCTGGAGTTGGACGTCACATAGGCGTCGACACATAGGCGTCGACGTCACGTGAGGCTCGGCGTTGCGCAAAGGCTCGGCGTCGCGTCGGTGTCAAGGAGCGGGGCTGATCGCCTCCGGGAACAGGTTGAGGCGGTGGGCCAGGGCCGCCGCCTCACCCCGGCCCGAAACCCCCAGCTTGGCGAGGATGTTGGAGACGTGCACGCTCGCCGTCTTCGGGGATATGTAGAGCTCCTCGGCGATCTGGCGGTTGCTGTGACCGGCCGCGACCAGGCGCAGGACGTCCTGTTCGCGGCTGGTGAGGCCGAGCGCCTCCACCGGCTCGGCCCGGCCATCGGCCTCCACGGGGTCCGGGGCGGTCAGCGGGAGGCGGGCCCGGCGGGCCAGGAGCTCCAGTTGTTCGCGCAGGGGGCGGGCGCCCAGGCGTACGGATTCGGCGTGGGCCTGGCGGAGCAGCGAGGCGATGGTCTCGCGGTCGCCGCCCTCGGCGAGGAGGGCCGTGGCCCAGCGGTGGCAGACCAGGGCCAGGTCGTGGGGGCGTTCGACGGGTCTCAGGGCGCGGGCGGCCGCTTCCCAACCGGCGGCCCGGTCGCGGTCCTCGGCGCGGTCCAGCTCGGCGGCCACGACCAGGGCGAGCGCCTCGCACGCGGGGACGCCGGTCGGGAGCCGTTTGGCCGCGGTACGGATCAGGTCGAGGCCGGCGGCGCGGCCGGGCCCGGCCGACGGGAGGCCTCGTAGGTCGGCCTCCATGGAGGCGGCCGCGGCGAGCAGCGGCCAGGCATAGCGCTGGGTGCCGGGCGGGAAGCCCGGTTCGACGGCGCGGACCAGCTCGTCGCGGGCCTCGTCGATGCGCCCCTGGGCGGCCGCGATGCCGAGCGCGATCCGGGCGAGCGGGATGGCGTGCTGGGCCATCGGGTCGTACTTGCCGAAGGCCGCGTGGGCCTCGGCGAGGGAGGCCGTCGCGGCGTCCAACTCGCCCCGGAGCAGGGCGAGATCGGCGCGGCGCATGAGGGCGTTGCCGAGCGGCTTGGTGCTCACCGCGATCCGCTGGACCCGCTCGACGCAGTCGGCGGCCTCCGCCCAGCGGCCGAGGTTGAACAGGGACTCGGCACGGTTGGCCTGCACCCAGGCCTCGTTGTCGAGGAGGCCGTACTTCTGGGCGAGGCGCACCCCGTCGTCGGCCAGGCGCACGGCGTCCGCCGAGCGGCCGACGGCCTCAAGGCCCGAGCAGAGGTTCACATGGCCGCGGGTGGCCTCGCCGATCAGGCCAAGCTCCAGCGAGCGGTCGATGACCGTACGCATCAGGGCGAGGCCCCCCTCGACCGAGCCGGAGTCCAGCATCAGGCTGCCGAGGGTGAGCTTGACGTTGAGCTCGATCTCCTCGGTCTTCACCAACCGGGCGTATTCCACGGCCTGTTCGGCCGCGGCCAGGGATTCGGCGCCGGGCTTGTGCAGCATGCGCCAGCCCGCCGCGGTGGCGAGGACCTCGGCGTGCACGGCGGACGGCGCGAGCCCGCGCACCAGCTCCTGGGCGGTGGCGATCTCGGCCCAGCCGTCGCCGCGCCCCAGGTTCTGCATCAGGCGGGAGAGCTGGATCCAGAACCAGGCGGCGCGCAGCGGGTCGCCTCCGGAGGGCTGGTCGCTCTCGGCCTCGATGAGCCGCAGCGCCTTCTTGGCGAGCTTCAGGGCGCGTTCGCGCTCGCCGCACAGCCGGGCCGCCTCGACGGACTCGGCGAGCAGGTCGAGGTAGCGCAGCGACGCCGGGGTCTCGGGGGCGCAGCCGCAGGCCGGGTAGGAGCCCGCGTGGTCCAGGGGCCGGAGCCCGGCGCGGATCTCCTGGGGGACGGCGTCCCACAGCTCCATCGCCCTTGACAGGAGCTTCAGTTGCTCCGCATAGGCGTGCCGGCGGCGGGCCTCGACCGCTGCGTCAAGGACCACGGGCAGCGCCTTGGCGGCGTCGTGCGCGTGGTACCAGTAGGTGGCGAGCCGGGTGGTCCGCTCGTCGGGCCGCACCAGCGAGGGATCGGCCTCCAGGGCTTCGGCGTACCGGCGGTTGAGGCGCGAGCACTCGCCGGGCAGCAGGTCGTCACTGACGGCCTCGCGGACCAGGGAGTGGCGGAAGCGGTAGCCGTCGCCGTCCCACGCGGGCAGCAGGATGTTCGCGCCGACGGCGGCGCGCAGGGCCTCGATGAGCTTGTCCTCGGGGAGCCGGGCGACCGCGGCGAGCAGTGGGTACTCGACGGTGGAGCCACCCTCGGCGGCGATCCGCACCACCCGCTGGGCGTCCTCGGGCAGGCCCTCGACGCGGACGAGCAGGAGGTCGCGCAGCGAGTCGCTGAGGTCGGGGCAGGTGCCGTCGGGGTCGCGGCCGACGACGAGCTCCTCGACGAAGAAGGCGTTGCCGTCGGAGCGCTCGAACACCTCGTCCACCAGGCGCTGTTCGGGTTCGGCGGCGAGGATTCCGGTGAGCTGGCGGTGGACCTCGGCCCGGGTGAAGCGGGGCAGTTCGATGCGCCGCACGCTGCGCAGCCGGTCGAGCTCGGCGAGCAGCGGGCGCAGTGGGTGGCGGCGGTGGATGTCGTCGGCGCGGTAGGTGGCGACGACGACGAGCCGGCCGCGCCGCAGGGTGCGGAAGAGGTAGGCGAGCAGATGGCGGGTGGAGGCGTCCGCCCAGTGCAGGTCTTCGAGGACGAGGACGACGGTGCGCTCGGCGGCGATCCGTTCCAGCATCCGTACGGTGAGCTCGAAGAGGCGGGCGGTGCCGTCCTCGCGCGAGGTGGGGCGGCCAGTCCTGGCGAGCTCGGGCAGGAGCAGGGCCAGCTCCTCCTCCTGGCCGTCGGCCGCGGCGGCGAGCTCGTCGGGCAGCCGGCGGCGCAGGGCGCGCAGCGCGGCCGAGAAGGGGGCGAAGGGCAGCCCGTCCGCGCCGACCTCGACGCAGCCGCCGATGGCGATCACCGCGCCGGCCGCGCGGGCGGCGTCGGTGAACTCCTCGACGAGCCGGCTCTTGCCGACGCCCGCCTCGCCGCCGACGAGCAGCGCCTGCGGCTCTCCCCCGGCCGCGGCGCGGGCGAGTGCTTCGTTCAATACCGCCAGTTCGTCGGCTCGGCCGACGAACACGGGGCTGACTGACCTGGTCTCCACGCTGCCGAGCATCGCACAGGAGTCTGACAACGCGGCCTCGGACGGTCCGTCCCCGGCTGGGGAGGCGGCCCCGGAGGAGGTCGGGGCCACGGCCGGGGACGGCGTCCGGGCGGTGGTGGCGGGGCGGGTCGGGGTGGTCGTCATCGCAGCCGGCCGGGGCTCAGGCGGCCCGTACGAACCGGTTCCGCGGTGAACTCACCCGCCCCTCCGGCCCGTTGTCGCCATCGCGGCGGCCGAAGCGGCGCCCGGCCCGGCGGGCCAGGCCCACCAGGCGCTCCTGGTCGGCGCGGCGCAGCAGCTCGGCCTCGTGGACCTTGTGCATCTCGTAGTCGAACATCTCGGCACTCCTGGGTTGACGCGGTTGAGGTCGCTCCGCTCGGTTCCGGTGTCGTTCCGGTCCCTTGCGATGCCTCAACTCTCGTCTCCCAGGGGCCTCTCCCACATCGGGCGACTGCCGCATCTGTAAGGAGGTGCTGCCTTAGACGTCTCGGATGCCGGACCCGATCCGTCTAAGGCGGGGTGGCGGGTGCCTTAGGCGCGCCCTTCGAAACCTCAGCCCTTGGTGCTGGGCAGCGCCGCGAACAGGTCGAGGTACATGCCCGCCGAGATCAGCAGGCCGATCACGCCGAGGACGACTCCGGCGAGGGCGACGGCCTTGACCCACACCGGCTGCTCGGCGCGACCGGGCGTCCCGAAGGCGGGCCGGGCGAGCACGACGGCGCCGACGACCAGGGCGAGCAGCGCGAAGACGCCGTTGACCACGGCGGTGGTGTGCCAGGAGTTGCCGTAGATCTCCTGGATCTGCTGGGCGGCGGTGCCGGTCTGGGAGGTCTTGATCTGGCCGATCAGGGTGGCCCGCTCGGAGAGCGTCTTGCCCATCCAGGTGCCGCTGAGCGACACCGCGCCGAGCGCACTGGCGACGACGGCCGCGGCGCCCGTGCCGAAGGCCGGCCGGGGGGCCGGCTCGTCGTCGAGCTCGTCGGCCTCGTCCGCTTCGCCTGCTTCGTCGAGGCCGTCTTCGAGCTCGGCCTTCTCGGGGTCCTGGGCGTCGGGGGCCTCAGGGGCCGTTTCGGCGGTCGCTCCCCCGGTGGTGGACGTGGCCTCTGTCTCGGCCTCGGCGTCCGTCTTGGGCTCGGTCTCGGCGTCGGTCTTCGTCGTGGCGGGGGTGGCGTTCATGCCGGGCACGCTAGGTGCCGTTTCTGAGAGCCCGCTGAGAGCTTCCTTAACGCGCGGCCCCCGCCTGCCTCAACGCGAACCCGGCAGCCGGCTCAGCGCCCCGCCCGGCCCACCCG
>NZ_LGDD01000045.1 GCF_001279695.1 Streptomyces sp. WM6378 | reverse complement strand
GTTCGAGACAACGCCCCTTCCGGCACGAAGACTTGGCCGATGGTCGGCGCGGGAGAGGGGTACGGCCGCCATATTCTTCGAGCCTGCCTCAACCCTCCTCGCCGTACCCCCGGTTGGGCAGGGGCCGAGCGGGCCGGCTGGTGGGCCGGTTGGCCTGTTCCCGAGAGCCGGCCGGTTGTGGAATGGCAGCCAATCCGGGTGCCGACTGTCGGCCGTCTCCGGTGTCAGTGCAAGGTGGCGCCTGGGACGGTGGTGCGGTTGACGGCGACGTTGAATCGGGCGGGATCGAGCCGGCCGGTGTTCAGGGCGTCGATGACGGTGACGCCGGCGAAACCGAGGCGGGCGCGCAGCTCCTGGCGGACGACCGTGGTGCGAGGCCGGGGAAGTGCCTGGCCGCGGGGCCCAGCCCCGTCCGCTCCGGGATACCGGGGGCGTGTCCGGGACCACACGCGTCCTGCCCTGGCAGACACTGTCCGCCGGGCCCATCACAGATCCAGAACCTCTCATTGCTATCGAATGAGAGGTGTCGGCGCGCACCCGCCGGGCGCAGTACCATGGATGGCGCCCCGAATCTGACCTCGATCAGCCAACTCGCCTGCGTCGTCTGCGGGGTGACCGAGCCGAGCGACGCCCAGCGCGCTGCCGTACGACGTGCCGCGCGCGGCCTCCAGGGGCAGAGGCTGATCGAGGTCCAGCGGCGCGGTGTCGGCCGGATGTCTATACGCACTTCTCTTGGGCCAGACCCTTGTTTTGGCCCCACGCCGATCGGTGGTTCCGCCGACCGCAGAGCTGCCCGGCGTCAGAAGCTGGCACGGGATTGGTGCTCCAGTGTCTGCAGCCGCTGGGACAGGAGATAGAGGTAGTGGACCTTGGTCCGCAGGATCCAGGGCTCGACGGGTTTGAAGACGATGTCCGCCACGCCGAGTTCTTCGGCCTCGGCCGCCCAGGCGCCGCTGTGCGCGGCCCCGGTCATCAGCACGACGGGAATGTGCGCCGTCTGCTCCAGACGGCGCATATAGCGGACGACTTCCAGCCCGCCGACATCCGGCATCAGCACGTCCAGCAGCACGAGCGCGACATTGCCGTGCAAGAGGGTTTTGAGGGCCCGCTCACCGCTCGCGGCCCGCTCCAGCGGGCAGCCGAGCGGGGCGAGGGCGCTCGCGACGGCGAACAGGCTGTCGTCGTGGTCGTCGACCAGGAGGATCTTCGCTTCGTCAGCCATGTCTCGTTCACGCTCCCCGCGTGGTCTCGAGTTCGAGCCGCTCCCCCACCCGCTGCTGCCAACCAGGACCCAGAAACGCGCCACCCCACCGGCTACGGCCCCATGTTGTCGTAAACGCTACCGGGCGAGGCCAGATCAACGTGGTACGTCAGCGGAGCCACGGATACGCCGGTGCGGTGGGGGCAAGGCAGGTGCGTACAGACACACCACCGATGCCTGTTGGTGCTCACGAGAGCGCCGTGCGTCGTCACCGGGTGCGCACCGGAGTGCGTGCGGTGTGCCGGGTCGTCATCCCAGCCACGCTGTGGAGTGCCGCATGGGCCCACACACCTCCCGGTGAGATGGCGCATCCCACCGGGATACGCCCCCGCCGGTGCCGGCGCCCGCAAGGGGGCGGGCGGGGCGCGGGCGCCCGGGCAGCCTGGTGATGCTTAGTGGAAGCGGAAGTTGGCGGTGTGGTGGGTGCCGTCGTTGAGGGTGACGTCGAGCTGGCGGCAGGTGCCGGCCCAGGCCGGGTCGGTTCCCCAGGTGTAGGTGTAGGTGTCGGTGGCCGGGTCGTAGGTCAGGCCGGCACCGGTGGGGGTGGTGGGGGTTGCGGGGCCGGTCGGGGTGAGGGTGGTGCAGTCGATCGGCTGGGAGGAGGGGGAGCCGGCGGCGAGGATGCCCAGGCCCTGGTCGCCGGTGAGGCTGAACTTGACCGGGACGGTGGACCCGGCGTTGCGGACGTTGACGGCGGGCGGGTTGCTGACCGGCGGCTGAAAGCCGGTGAACTGGTAGGTGCCGCCGGTCAGGGCGATACCGAAGGCGGTGGTGAGGCCGGTGGCCACGGAGGTGAGGGTGTGGGTGGCGGTGTCGATCCGCCACAGCGTGCTCGCGGCGGGGTCGCCGACGAAGGCGGCGGTGCCGGTGGCGTTGACCTGGACGTCGCCTCCTTGGCTCGGGCCGGTGACCGTGTCGGTGATGGTGGCGCTGGCCGTGTCGATCACCGACACCGTGCCCGAGCCGCCGTCATGGGTCAGGAAAGCGGTGGCGCCGTCCGGGGTGAACGCCACATTCCACGGACTGGGCGGGGCGGTGATCGTGGCCGTCACGGTGTTGGTGGCCAGGTCGATCACCGAGACGGTGTTGGCGAAGTCGTTGGGCACGTATGCCTGGGTGCCGGCCGGGTTGATCCGCACATTGAACGGGCCGACGCCGACGGTGATGGTGCCGGTCACCGTGTTCGTGGCGGTGTCGATGACGGACACGCTGGCCGCGCCCGCGTTGGAGACGTAGGCCCGGGTGCCGTCCGGGGCGAGCGCGAGCCCGGAGGCGCCCGCGCCAGTCGTGATCGTGGCGGTCACGGTGTTGGTGGCGGTGTCGATCACCGACACCGTGCCGGCGCCCCGGTTCGCGACGTAGGCATGGTTGCCGTCCGGGGTGACCTGCACCCCATAGGGGGCGGAGCCGACCGCCACGGTGGCGGTGACGGTGTTGCTGGAGGTGTCGATCACCGACACCGTCCCAGCGCCGGTGTTGGTGACATAGGCGCGGGTGTGGGCCGGGTTGAGCGCGATCTCCTCCGGCCCGGATCCGACCGGAATGGTGGCGGTCACCGTGCTGGTGGTGGTGTCCACCACCTGGACCCGGCCCGCACCCGGTTCGGTGACGAAGGCCAGGGTGGCAGTCGTCGCAGCCTGCGCGGGGCCGGCGGCGGCCAGGCCGAGCCCGGCCAGCAGCGGCGCGACGGCTAACCCAGCGATCCTCGCGCGCCATCTGCGCCGATGCCCCGCTGTGCGGCCCGGGCGTGTGATCACAGACATGTGGAAGGGTCCTTCGCTCTGAAGGGGCGCCGTGCGGGCAGCCCCTGACGGGGCGGCGACACCAGGGCGCGATATCGCCGTTCGTACCGTGCACGTGGAAGATTCCGGCCGGGGTCCAGGGCCGGGAGCGGCCTGGGGGAAACCTCCCGGGCGGCATCAGCCACCGGCTACCCATGGCTGTGGCATGCCCACGGCGGCCCGGCGGCCGTGCCGCAGAGCCTTCCGCACCCCACCCTGCCCCGCAACCACACCAGGACGAGAAGGCCGAAACCGCCTCACCAGAGATGAAGATCCCCCAATGATCCAAACCCGGCAGCAAGTCAACACCCCTCGTCCCCGGGCATCACCAGATGCCGCCCCGGACGCCACAGACCGGCCGCAATCGCCCAACCCCCACCAGCAATGGCTCACCATCACCCCGAGACGAAAAGCTCAGGTGCCGACCAGATGGCGTCCGACACGACCGCGACCGACCCGATCCAGGCCATCGGCGAGCCGAAACCGCCGGACCACTTCGCATCCTGGCTGGCCCAGTGAGCCGCCCTGCGTTCCTCGGACAGTGGGTCAGTAGGTGCCCGGTGATCCCCGCTGGGCCAACCATGAGAGGCCGTGCACGGTTCGGCTTCCGCAGTCGAATACCGACCAGCAGATGTCATTGCGCAGCCGCTGGTCATCAAGTACGAGCTCGCGGATCGCCTCCGGGAGCTGATTGCGCTGCCACTGGCACTCGAGCCGTCCCGCGGTCTCGCTCTCGCCTTCCGGTGCCGCTACACGTGCGGCCTTGATCGCGTAGGCGGCCGCGCCGAGCTCGTGCGCGGCGACGTGGGCGACGGCCCCGGCCTGGCCGGCGGCGTACGCGGCATGCCGTGCTGCCCCACGCAGGTCTCTGGCTGCCCCCATCGCATGGCCGCCCACCGTGCGAGCCTGCATCATCTTGATCTCGCCACGCACCCAGGCCCGAGCATGCTCGATCGCCTGGGGCGGTCGCGGGTCCCCAGGCTGGGCCGACTCGAACAGGCCAAGGACGTGCTCTGCACAGGAGGCCGCCCACAGAGCAAGGAGACGGTGATCCGCATCAGTGAGAGTCCCACCACGGCGGATCGTCACGAAGCGAGCGTCCCGGACCTTCGGGAGGACCATGGCATCCGCTCCCTCCTGCATATATCGGCGCCACTCGCTGTGGTGTGCTGCGGACGGTCAGCCGCCTGGCGCGGGGAATGATCCGTAGTGCTCGCCAGACCCCTGCGGCAAGTACAGCAGAACCCGAGACCCACTCCAGCTGACCGATCGGACGATCTTCGCCGTAGACACCGGCCACCGACCAGCACGAGTCCCCCTAGCGCCCCTCACACCACACCGGTGACCTGCAACTTCACGATACACACCACTCATTCATGGCCTTGGCGGTGACTTACCCGATCTCCGCGCTGCCGCAGATGAAGGTGGTGGTCTCAAGCAGCTCTGCCGTGATGCGGACTCCCGTCAGGTGCTCGGCCAGGGCGAACGCTGCTTCTCCGCCCAGGTATTGCGCGGTCTCGGAGATCTCGTCCCAGAACTGGAATCCACTGTGGTGCATGGGCTTCAGGAGCTCGTCCGGGGTCGCTCCCCAGCGGCGGTCGGGTACTCCAGGCTCGAACGTCAGGCGCTCCGTCATGTCCTGGGCTCATAAGGAATGAGGCGAGGCCGTTGATATTGCGGAAGTGCGAGACCCAGCGTGTTCCCGCGGAGGCATGCAGGGCTCACTCCTCGGTGACGCCGAGGTAGCCAACGGGCTCGATCACCTGGTCCAGTCCCCGACGGTGGTCATGGCGATGAACTGCCGGGTGTTGTCCGACTGGTCCAGGAAGTCGAAGGTCGCCTCGACGATCGCCGCCGCCCCCGTCCGGGCGGGCTGGGCTCTGCCTGGCCTGTGAGACGGGCAAGGACCTCTGCGGGTGGCAGGTGGTGGACCAGCGTGAAGCAGTAAGCCTCCGCGAGGTCGGGGAAGTTCTTGTCGAACCACAAACAGTCGGCGGCAGTCGCAGTCATGGCCGAGATCCTCGCGGACGCCTCTGACCTCGGCCCGGCCAGAGCCTGCGAGCACCGACGTGCACTTTCGACCAGGTGCGGTGATTCATCGGTCAGTTCCGGTCTGCAGGAAATTCTTGGGGGCTCACCCCGTAAGAGGAGGAGTGCGGAGCACGAGGCACTGCCGGGACCAGACCGTCGGGAGCCTGAATGACGCCCTGGGAGGTGGTCGGGTACATCCCGGCCGTGGCTGGCGCAGTTCATGCGCTGGGCGCCGTCTGACACCAACCATGGGCCGTGACCCTGCGCGGGCGGACCCGCGCCACGGCCACGCAGGGTGCAGAGCACCCAGCCGGTGCCGGTGCACGAGCACGGGCAGAGCGGTATTCGTCTGCTACGAACCCCCCGGTGGCGGCCGGTTGACGGTGTGTACGACAGCTCCGGCGCCCACTCCCCCGCCTCCGGCTGAAGGCCGACGCGGTTCGGGCGGTGCGGATGACTTTCGCCGCGGGCGGGGTGCCCACTCTCGGACACTTCGGCGAGCAGCCTGACGCCCCGGTCGTCGGCCCGCGTCCCCGTCCCAGGCTGACCGCGGCCAGCCTGGGACGGGTTCAGGATCAGGGTGCTCAGCAGTACGGCAGGAGGTTCTGGTCGTTGCCGTAGCCGTAGGCGTCCAGGTAGGTGTCGGTGACGTAGATGTTGGAGTTGCCGTTGCTGTCGTTGGTCCGGAGCCAGACCGAGCTGGTGCGGTTGGTTTCGGGGGCGTAGTACTGCGCTCCCCAGGTCCAGCAGTAGAAGTAGCGGTTCCCCTTGTAGAGCCAGCCCGCGTGGCTGGACTCGTTGGCGTCCGGAGTCCAGTGGCTCCACTGGTCAATGACGGTGTTCAACCAGACCATCGGGTAGGCGGGGGCGAGCGCCTTCGAGGTGCTGGCGGATTCCGCTTTCGCGGAGGAGCCCGAGGCGGCGGCCGAGCTGACTCCGGCCGTGCCCATGAGCATTCCCGCCGCGGCGAGCAGACCCATGGCGGTGCGGCCTAATGTGCGCTTTCGCATGTGGACTCCGACGTGACTCGGTCCCTTGCGGGTGCCGGGATTTCCGGACGCCGGACAGTGCAGCACGGGACGGGGAACCGGACCAGCTGTTAGGCCAGAGGCCGAATAGTTGAACGATAGATCAGGTCAACGAGACCGGCCTTCCCGCTCCTGCAGCGTCGCTCGCTGCCTCCGCGCCACCCGCCTCACCCTCCATATCCCCGCCCCCATCCGCGACTCCGACATCAGCGCTGATCTTGGCGAGCGGTCACGTACGCTGCGCGCCGACATCCACACCGCCCCCTCGAACTCGCCATGACCTTCCACCACACCATCCGCTGCGCCGTCGCCAGCATCACCGCGTCGCTCCCCCGCCTGCACGGACTCACCCAGAACGGCGACGACGCCTACTCCGTCGACATCGCCCACTTCATGGCCGGCAACCCCATGCCCAGACCCGGCTCGCGGCCTCGATGGTTCGACGGCGAAGCGACCACTCCTGAGCGGTGGAGCGCGAACGTCGCGCAGCAGAAGCAGGCACGCTCTGCTGATGTCAACGGCCCTTGTTGTGCAGAGCCGTTCGCGCTGTCCACCGTCAATCGGCCCCGTCGTCTCCGCCCGGGTGGCAGCGTCCTCCCGCGGCGCCGACGTCCTCGCTCGACGCCCGCAGGCGACGCGACGGCCTCGCTGCCGGATGTGAATGTTCGGCTGTCCCGTGGTCTCCAGCCGCTACTGGCACCCGCTCAAAGCCAGGATGTGCCCGCCGGGAATTAGGCCAGATAGCTGTGAAGCACCCTCGGACTGCCTTCCACGCGCGATTACCGTCGGGACGGCCTCGACGGGGCCCTGGGGGGATTGTGCTGACCATCAAGTTCGGCGTGCCAGATTTCGCCCGCACGCGGTTTTCCATCTCACCGATGGGGCATCTCATCGCAGCCTTGGCCAATGGGCACAACTGCGTCGGTGCCCGCCGTGCGCGCTGGTGGCGACGCATGCGCCGGCATGTACCGCATGCCGCCGGCCCTCTGCTGGAACTGATCAACGCCAGTTCCACGGACGTGCCGGACTTCCTGATGGCTGATGTCGCTACCGGGCGCAGACAGCTTGCCGACGAACTCGACTCCATCCTCGTCACCAGTGAAGCTGACATACAGCAGTGCCTTGTGGGCTACAAAGAGCAGCCGGAGACCCCACGTATCATCGCTCAGCTCCGAGACGGCGACAGCCGCCAGCTGCGACGGATCACCAACGGAGCCTGGGCGCTGTTCCAGGCGTGCCTCGCCCCTGACTGGCCAGACATCCAGCGCCAGCTTCAGGCGGACGTTGCTCACCGGGCGCACACCGCGGGGCTGACGGGCCTTGGATCCGTGCTCACGGGTCTCCACCCTGGGACTGCCTGGGGCGAGGACGGCCATCTCCAGTGCGTGGTGACCGGCTGGGACGGCAACTTCGACCTGGCCGGGCGAGGCCTGGAACTCCACCCGAACTACTTCCTCCAGGAGAGCGCCCTTCTCCTTTCCGAGCACCGACCGTCGCTCTTTCTGTACCCGGCCGGCGACTTGGTGGCCGGCCCCGCACCCAGCGCATCAGACCCGCTGGCGGGCCTGATCAGGCGAGGTCGTGCCCGCGCCCTTCGGGCTGTGGGACAGGAACCGTGCAGCACCGCCGAACTGGCCCGGCGTCTAGGCATCACGCCCCCGTCCGCGAGCGCACATGCCGCCGCTCTACGCGCAGTTGGAGCCATCACCACACAACGCCAAGGACGCCAGGTCCAACATGCTCTGACGCCACTCGGGCACTCCCTGCTCCTCGGCAGCTCGACTCCATCGCTGACAGACCGGCTGGCCCGGTGACGGAGCCGATGGCCTCCGGTCAATGCGCCGCACTGCCCATGATGGCCCGGGGGTCAGGAACTGCGGCCGACATCTCCCGCGCCAGCGCGAGGCCAGCGGCGGCAGAGGTTTCAAACGGCGCACCCAACACAACGACGTCTCCGCTCTCCGTCCCCACAGGGCGCCGGGAAGACCACGTCAACGACCCCTGATCCTCCCTGATTTCAGGCCCTGCGATCAGGGCCCCGCGGACATCCGGCCGCGAGGCCCCGACGCTGTACAGCGAAGGCGGCGGGGCAACTACAGCCCGAAGCATCAGCTGCCCTTTGGGCCGCCACCTGAGCTTTGGGCCCTACCAGGGGCACTCCACGATCGTTCCGTCATAGAACGTCCTGATCCCGTCCGCGTAGGCTCCGTACACGTAGCCATACTGCAATTGAGTAGTGCCGTTGGTGTAGTGCTCCTGGAACACGTGGTACCAGACATTGCCCATGTTGTTGATGGTCTGGCCCCGCTTCCAGCAGTCCGCGGTGACGTAACCGGGGTTGGTAACGTCGTCAGCCGTCTTCCAGCTGGCGCTGGTGGGCTCCTCGTAGACGCCCACAGTGTGCCCCTGGTTCAGGGGCACGTTCGTGTACGGCACCGTCGCCGACGCGCTCCCGACGGCGAGTGCCAACCCGCCTGCGGTGAGCGCAGCGACCGTCGCCGTGCGACGTCCGAGTTTGAACCACATATCTGCCTCCTGGCAGGAGAAGCAAACGATGAAGGTACTGCACCGGAGCGACCCGGGAAGTACTTGTTCGGATCGTCCCGGCACCATCGCATCGCGAACGAGCGAGCGGGGGCCGTCTATTAGGGGCGGCGCCTAATAGACGGCCCGGAAGACCCCGTCTCAGTGGTGGGCGACTCCTGTGTGACCACGAAGGTGGGGGCGGTTCACGACGGGGGTGGCTCTCCTCGAGTGAGAGTCGTGCCCGGCCGAGTCCGCGGGGCTAGGCTGTCTGCGACGACAGCCTTGTCGGAAGGGGTGCGGTCATGGGCACACGCACGAGCCGGACAGTGGGCGCATTGGCTTTCGTCCTCCTGGGGGCTGCTCTGGCCAAGGAGTTGAGCAAGTCGGCCGCCGAGCGGACCTGGACTGGCCGCATCGTCGGCCTCCCGTACGACTTCCGTCCGCCGACCCCAGGCAGGCTTCGACGCGAGTTCTGGGATCCGGACAACGACGCACTGTTCACCCCGCATGCCTTCGGGGTCGGATACGGGGTGAACCTCGCGCGGGTGCTCGGGCACCGGCGGCCCCTGCCCCCATGGGTGTGACTCCTTCCGGGCACCGGAGTTGATCAGGCAGCAAGGGTGTGTTCGTGCTGGTCAGGGGTTGGGTGGACGCGCTGGCGCTCGCAAGCGATATGGAAGCGCCAGCAGGCGTTGAGGTCACTGGTGGCGGTGATGGTACGGAGTTTCAGGACGGGTTCGGCGCCGTCCAGTCCCCCAGCGGGCTCCGCTGATATCGAGGCGGTCGGCGATGAGGCGCCAGCAGGCTGCCTCGATGACTCCCGTGGCGATGCGCCAGCCGGCCGCGAGGGTCTGACGGAGTTCAGCCACACGTTCCCGGATCGCGGCCTCGCGCCGGCGCGCTCGCGGAGTCGGGGGTGGAGTGGGCCACACGGTCTCAGGTCTTCCGGTCCCGCTCCGCTGGATCGGGTGTGGAAGTCGGCGATCCGGCGGAGGGCGGGATCAGCTCGCCTGCCGGTAGCGGTCAACGATCTCGGCGCGCAACGCCGGGGCTGACGCACCGAGCGCCGACAATACAGAACGCACCAGCCCGCTGTTCATGGCGATGAGGCCGAGAGCGAGGTGCTCGATGCCGATGTAGTTGTCGTGCCGGGCCTGCGCCTCGCGGACAGTGTTCGCCAGACTCTCCTTGGCTCGAGGGGTGAACGGGATATGCCCGGTGGGGCGGGCGCCGGTGGCCCGGTACAGACCGGCAGGAGCGGGGGTCGGTGCCGTACGGGCGGCGCGTCGCGCGTGGTGCCGTGGGCGCCAATGGCGCATGAGGCCCGGGGGCATTGCGCGCCGGGGGTGGAGCCTGGAAGGGCGGGGTCCCCGGTGGACGGCTTGGTCGGCTCGTGCGAGGGCTTCCGGTCCGAAGGACTCCTCGATCCTGGCGCGCACGGCGTCGAGATCGATCCCGATGGAGGCCAAGGCGTCCCGGTTGAGGGTGCCGAACAGCGGGGAGCCGACCCCGAGTCCGACCTGGCGGACGATCTCCTCCTCGACGTGCTGCGGCGTGACACCGTGCTCACGCAGAATCGCGCTCGCCGGCTGGTCGGCGGCAACGAGGGCGAGCAGGAGATGTTCGCAGCCGATGTAGTTGTGTCCGAGTCGGCGGGCGTGCTCTTGGGCGTGGACCACGATGGTGCGGGCCTCCGGGGCGAAGCGTTCGAACATCATCGCCTCCCGATCAGATGGCCGTACTTGCGGTGCACGGTCTGCTTGGTGACGCCGAGCCGCTCGGCGATGTCCTGCCAGGACCACCCCAGTTTCCGCGCGTTGTCGATTTGGAGGATCTCCAGCCGTTCGGTGAGCTCTCGCAGGGCGGCCACCGCGCGGAGCCCGACATCCGGGTCGCTGCTGGCGGCACCCTCGGCGATCTCGAGTGTGCTTTCCATGCCCGTCAGCATATGCTGACAGATAGGTCGTGTCAACATATGCTGACGAGCGTAGCGGTCCATCTGCCGAGCTCCGTGTTCCAGACGCGGTCCGCGAAGCCCTGACCCACCACGTGCAGGTCGCCGGACCGCCCGCACGGGCAAACCGCCTGCTCGAACCTCGGCGAAATCGAGGCAACCGCCCGCGAACTGATCGTCCGCCAACTCGGAATGCCCCCGAACGCATCCACATCAACATCAGAACGCAGTAGCGACGCCCCACGGACGCCAGGCCGGACGGCGAGCCGACTCAGCCCCCGCTACGAACGCCACCCCCTGCAGCTACCTGGCCCTTCTCGGCCTCGCCGCCGCCCTCTGCTGCTACGAGCGATATATCCGCCACACCACATAGGCCACGGTCGACGATCAGAGTCACACCGCGGTGATTCCCGCCACCCCATTCAATCCATGAGATCGGCGTAGCCGCACATACTGGCGGGAGCGCTCACGGGCAGGGCGGTCGCCACGCCCTCCCCCGCCTGCGTGACGCCACGAGCGGGGGCGGCGGCCGCATTGAGGCAGGAGTTACCGAAGGCCGCGTTTCCCGTCGCGCCGGCCATGGGGGGCGGCTGTGAGGATGTTCGGGTACTGCTCCGAGCGGTGGCCAGACTCGCGCCGCGACTGGCCCTGTGCCTTGAGTTTGATCTGTCGGTCACCGCCTGGAGCGGTACTTGCTGCCGCCGGGCAGGAGACGTGTCCCGATAGGGGCCTTCGCGACAGGCACCGTCACAGTCTTGACCGCCCCGGCCCGGCGACGGCCACCACCACCCGAGGCGATCAGGAGACAGGTGACCTTGTCCAGCATCACGCAGCCCACGGCCCCATGTCACGTCCCGGCCGCCGCCGAGGGCTATCACCAACTCCTCTCCTGGACACGCTCGTTAGGCATGCTCCGGCGAGCCGGGGTCGAGTGCACCGTGTCCTACGGCGTGGGCCTGACGCGGCACCTGCGGGCCGAGGGCATCGAGGTGACCGAGGTCAACCAGCCCGACAAAGCCGCCCGACGGCGCCACGGCAACACCGACGCGATCGATGCCGAAGCCGCTGCCCGCGCCGTACCAACGCCGCGGCGAAGACGAGCGACGGCCCGGTGGAGATGCTGCGCCTGTTCAAGCTGGCGAAGAGATCCGCGATCAAGTCCCGCACCCAAGCCATCAACCAGCTCAAGAGCATTCTGGTCTGCGCCGATGCCGAACTTCGAGAGTGTCTGGCCCAGCTGAGCAACACCAAACTGTTCCAACAGTGCGCTCTATTCGTGGAGTCGGAGATCTCCGGGCCGGCAGGGGCTGCGCGTCACACCTTGAGACTGCCGGCCCGCCGCATCCAGCACCTGACCGAGGAGATCAACGACCTCACCAAACGGATGGCAGAAGCGATCCGAGCAAGCACTCCGGGCCTGCTCGACGTCCACGGCGTCGGCCCGGATACCGCAGCAGCCCTGCTCATCTCGGCTGGCGACAACCCCGAACGCCTCGACAGCGAGGCATCCTTCGCTGCTTTGTGCGGCACCAGCCCTGTCGAGGCGTCCTCCGGCAAAACCCAGCGCCGCAGACTCAACCGAGGCGGCGACCGCCAGGCCAACGCCGCCTTGCACCGGATCGTCCTCAGCCGACTGCGCTAAGCGGGCCCTTCCCAGAACTACATGCAGCGGCGACTCACGGAGGGCAAGACCAAGCGCGAGATCATCCGTTGCCTCATTGGGGAAGTATCGATGCTGCGGCTCGGCCGACGGGTCGGGCCGTGGTTTCCTCGATATGTGCCGGGAGACGGCCTCGTTGCCACGCTGCATCCGACGGCCAGTTTGAGTCGTGCCGCTCCCGGTACTCCGAGGCCCCGGACCGGCGTCAGGGACATGCCCGACAAGGGCCGAACAATGAGGAACCGGCAGCGGGTCTCGACCCACCACCAAGATGTCCACCGGCTGCGGCAGGGGGCGGAAGACGATGTTTGCCGGATGGGACTGGGCCAGCACCACCCACGACGTCACCGTGATAAGCGACGGCGGCACTGTCGTCGACCACTGGGCCTTCCCGCATACAGAGGCCGGTCTCACCGCCGCCCTCATACGGCTGGCCACCCACGGCGCCCCGGCCGGCCTCCCGGTCTGCATTGAACGGTCCACGGGACTGGTCGTTGCCCGGCTGCTGGAAGCCGGCCGCCCGGTCATGCCCGTCCACCCCACCGCCTTCCACGCCGCCCGCCCCCGCTGGGGTGCCTCCGGCGCCAAGTCCGACCCCGGCGACAGCTACAAACTCGCGGACTACCTCCGCACCGACGGTCACCGCCTGCACCGTCTGGCTCCCGCCGACACGGAACTGCAAGAACTGCAGGCCCTGGTACGGCTGCGCGACGACCACGTCCGCGCCCGCACCGTCGCCAGCAACCAGTTCGCCGCGCTGCTCGACCAGCACTGGCCCGGCCCGCGGCATCTGTTCTGCTCGCTCACCTCGGCCATCGCCCTGGCCTTCCTGACCGACTACCCCACTCCCCGGTCCGCCGCCCGGCTGGGTCAGGCCCGCATGGCCGCCTTCTGCACCCGCCACGCCTACCGAGGAGGCAAACCGCCGTCCGAACTCCTCACCCGGCTACGATCCGCGCCCACGGCCCCCCTCGGCCTGCCCGCCGAGGTCCTCACCACGCTGGTCACCGCCCAAGTCCGGCTGCTGGTCGGCCTGCAGGCCACCATCGCCCAGCTGGAAACCGCCATCAAAGCCCGTCTCACCACCTGCTCCCGGGCGGCCCTGCTGGCCGGCCTGCCTGGTGTCGGCTCCATCAACCTCGCCCAACTCCTCGCCGAAGTGGGCCCGATCCTCGACCGCGTCACATCGGCCGAGCAGGCCGCCGCCGAGTGCGGGGCCGCACCCGTGACCAAGGAGTCCGGCAAGAGCCGGGGGTTCTACTTCCGCTGGGCCGCCAACACCCGTGCCCGCAAAGCCATCACCGCCTTCGCCCACAACTCCCGGCTGCAATCTCCCTGGGCCGCCGAGCTCTACGCGAATGCGCGGGCCCGCGGTAAGCGCAACCCGCACGCCACCCGCATCGTCGCCCGAGCCTGGATCCGCGTCATCTGGGCCTGCTGGCACGAGGCCACCCCATACGACCCGCACCACCATCCCGCCGCGCAACGCTTCGCAGCGGCGTGACTTGACTCAGCGGACTCAAACGGTACGTCGCCCGAGAGATCTACCGGCTCATTGTCCCGGCAAACCCGGCGGCAGATCCCACAGGACCAGCCCGAGACGCGACTTGACATCCACAGGGGCATCAAACTCAACGAACAACAGCTCGCCCAACTCGCCGACCTCGGCATCGACTGGGCATAGGCCGGCGCTTGCACGGAGACCGAGACTGCTGACCGAGACTGCGGCCAGCCGTTGAAGCAGCCCCGGCCCGCCCTCTGCGCCACCTGGCCCATCAGGATCCGGCCCCAGCAGGCGCACCCGGCCCAGCCAGACCACGCTCGGAACATGAACACATGGAAAAACATCATCGCCGGCACACTCACAGCCCTCGCCCTGACCCTGCCCACCACCACCGCCCACGCCACCACACCCCCCCCCACACCCTGACCACCATTGACCCCACTCCCCCCACCGACACCGGCACCGCCGACGGCACCGGCAGCGACGGCGGCCTCGAGAGTGGCGGCGACGGCGCCGCCGGAGGCGACACCGGGGACGCCGCCAATGACGGATGACCTCGCCGTCACCGACGCCGGGGACCACGCCGATGACGTCGGCAACCTCACTCCGTCTGCCTGGCTCATACAAGTTTTGGTAGCCGTTGATCGTCCAGAGGTCAGATCATTTTCAGGTCCGTGATTCTGCCGTCGGCCACGCCCGAGCTGTAGGGGAAGGTCACGGCGGCGTGTACTGCCGGTGCCCCCTCCTGTGTGGTCCAGGCCACCGGCTTGCACAAGCGGCATATTACGACGCCGGATTGCGGCGACGTCCAGCCACGATTAGTCAATAGGCGGCATATTCAGCCAATGCGGCCCGTCCCCCACGACCGCCCGGCATAGTGGCGCGCTCACCGTGAGTGAGGGGGGTGGGGGCGATTGACAACTCTGCGGCGGCTCGGGACGCCGAGCCGGATACCGGTGATCCTTACCGGCGGAGTCCTGGTCACCGCAGCTGCCGTGGTGACGGGCTGGCGGCCGGTGCCCGGCATGCTGCTCGTCGGTCCCGTCCTGGCCGGCGCGCGGCTGGGTCCGCGCCCCACCGCAGCCATCGCGCTCTGGTCCGTCGGGCTCGCCGCGGCGATCGACGTGTGCCACGGCGCAGTCTCCCCGCTCGTCACCGTCTTCCACTGCCTCGTCGTGATCGCCGGTGGTGGCGCCGCCGTGTACGGGGCGGACCGTCGCGTCGGGCGGGAGGCCGAACTGCTCCGTGCCCTGCAGCAGTCACAGAACGCAGTGCTGCGTCCGCTGGCTCTGGAAGTCGGCGGCGTGGGCATCACCTCGCGGCACCACGCCGCCGATCACAGCGGTCTCAGCGGCGACTTCTACGATCTGGCGCATTCGCCGTACGGGCTGCGCGTGGTGATCGGTGACGTGCGCGGCCACGGACCCGAGGCAGCCTTGCTGTGCGCGGCCACGGTCAGCGCCTTCCGCGACGGCGCCTACATCACCCCCGCGCTGGTGGATCTGGCCGCCTACCTCGACACCCGGATCAACCCCGAGCTTGGCTCGGAGGACTTCGTCACGGTGGTGCTGGCCGAGTTCGTACCGGGCGAGGTGCGGCTGGTGAACTGCGGACACCCTGCCCCGCTGCGGGTCGGGCACCGGGCCGAGGTGCTCGCGCCGAGCCGACGTTCGCCCCCTCTGGGGCTGCGTCCTCTGCCGCGCCTGCAACGGGTCCGGCTCGGGGCGGGTGAACGGCTGCTGCTCTACACCGACGGGCTGAGCGAGGCGAGGGATGTGAACGGGACGATGTTCACCTTGGACGAACGGGTCCGGTGGGCGCTGTGCCAACCCCTGCTGGGGGAATCGCTCGATGCCCTGGTCTCTCTGGTCGCCACGCACACAGGCGGCGCGATCCAGGACGATCTGGCCCTGGTGATCTGCGAACCGCGCGCCCCGGCGCGCACGGACCCGGTGGCAGGAGCGCGCGGGCCCAAAGGAGACGTACCCGCGCTCGGTACACGAGCCGCAAGCGCTCCCCTTTCCGATTCCGCACCGGTACGAGCCGAGGAGACACGGCCATGACACAGTCCGGGCAGCAGCTGGGGAGGCTGCCGGCGCAGACCGCCGCGCTGGTCGGACGCCACTCGGAGCTGGCTCAGCTGGCACGGCTGTGCCAACGTTCGCGACTGGTGACGCTGACCGGTGTGGGAGGGGTGGGCAAGACTCGGCTGGCCCTGGAGACGGCACTTCAGCAACAGCCCGGATTCGCCGACGGAGCATGGTGGGTGGAGCTGGCCGGGCTGCGGGAAGGGGCGCTGGTGGCTCACGCGATCGCGGAGGCGCTGCCGCTGGCCGACCAGACCACCCGCCCCATGCTCGACGTGGTCACGGAATACCTGGCCGACCGGGACCTGCTGCTGGTGCTCGACACCTGCGAACACCTCACGGATGCCTGCGCGATGGCCGCCGAAGTGCTGCTGCGGGCCGCACCGGGACTGCGGATCCTGGCCACCAGCCGTCGGCGGCTGGGACTTACGGTGGAAGAGGCCTTCACCGTCGACCCGTTGCCGGTTCCCCGCCGCGACCAGGACACTGCCGGCTCGGCGGCGGTGACGCTGCTGGCCCAGCGAGCCGCCGACGCCGCGCCCGGCTTCACCGTGTCCGCCGCCAACGCGCCCCATGTGGTGCACCTGTGCCGGATCCTTGACGGGCTGCCACTGGCCATCGAGCTCGCCGCGGCGCGGCTGGCCGAGATCCCCGTGGCCGAGCTGGTCGGGCGTCTGACAGACCGGTTCGACGTCCTGCACGCGGCCGACGGGGCGCGGGAGGTGGATCCGCCCTGGCACCAGGCGCTGCGCACCGCGATCGGCTGGAGCCATGAACTGTGCACACCGGCCGAACGGCTGCTGTGGGCACGGCTGTCGGTCTTCGCCGGGAGTTTCGATACCGAGGCGGCCGCGGCGGTGTGCTCCGACGAGCACCTGCCCGAAGAAAACATCCGCCGGCTCCTCAGCACGCTGGTGGACAACTCCCTCGCCACGTGGCAGCCGACCGCCGACGGCACGGAACGGTTCCGGATGCTGGACACCCTGCGCGAATACGGCGCGCACTGGCTGCGCGAACTGGGCGAGGAGGAACAGTTGCAGCGCCGGCACCTCGCGTACTACCGGGAGTTCACCCGCCGGGCGGACGCCGCCTGGCTCGGACCCTGCCAGGTGGCGCTGCGCAACCGTGCAACCGCCGAGCACGACAACCTGCGCGCCGCCCTGGAGTTCGCTCTGTCCCGGCCCGAGGAGCACAGCGCGCTGGAGCTGTCGGGAAACCTGTGGTTCTTCTGGCACGCGTGCGGATTCGACAAGGAAGGCCGACACTACTTGCAGCGCGCCCTGGCCGCGGACGGCGAGCCGTCCCTGGAACGCTTCAGGGCGCTATGGGCCGAGGCCCTGGTCCTCATCTCCCTCGGCGATCCCCACGAAGCCGGTACCCGGGTCCCCGAAATGGCCGCGACGGCCGCCCGGTTCGGCGACGCCGAAGGGGCCGAACGCGCCCGTTCCATCGACGCGCTCTGCGCTGTCATGTGCGGCGACGTCGTCCGCGCCGTTCCCCTGGCGCGGGGTGTCCTCGAACGGCACCGGTGCGACCGGCTGGCTCATCCCCCGCTGGCGGCCGCACTCGTCCGTGCCCTGGCACACATCACGGACGGCCACATCGACGAGGCCGTCGCCCTGCTCGACCACATGCGCGCCGACTGCGACCGGCAGGGCGAGCAGTGGCTGCGCGCCTTCGGTGACTTCATGTGCGCACGCGCCGAGCTGGCGCGCGGCCGCCCTGCGGTGGCCCTCGGCCATGCCCGGGCGTGCTGGGCCGTCAAACGGCGGCTGCAGGACCCGCTGGGGATGGCCATGGCCCTGGACGTACTCGCCGTGGCGGCCGCAGCGGACGGCCGCGCCCGGGACACCGCCCACCTGCTCGGCCTGGCCCAGCAGCTCTGGGACAACCTCGGCCACCCGCAGATCGGGGTCACCGAATGGACCGCCGCCCGGGACTCCTGCGAGCAGCAGGCCCGGCACGCCCTCGGCGACGACGCATACGCCACCGCGTTCCACGACGGCCACCACACCGACCAGAACGCCACCGACCCGCTCACCCCACCCAGTACCCCCCTGACTCGATAGGCACTCCGGGCCGTCCCGAGTGAGGTGGAACAGACCGCCTCCGCCTCCGCCTCCGCCTCCAGCGATTCGAATCGGGTGTAGCTCTCCCTGCGTGAGATCGTCGTGGTGGGTTGTTGCTGCTGGCGATCGTTCGCCGGATCGGCGTGTCCAGGGTTCGGAGCTGGGAGGCGGCGATGGTGTCGTGGCTTGAGGAGCTGGTGCAGCGGGAGGCCGCTGCGCGGGATCAGATCGCTGAACTACGTGGGCAGGCTGCAGCTGTACCGCAGGCTGCTGTGCCAGCCGTCAGTGCGGCGACGGTCACCATGGCTGTGTCAATCCCCTCGCATCGTGGAGATCTTTCAGGCGGCCAACTCCACGGCGGAGTCGGCCTGGTGTCTCGTTCGTAGTCGATCGGGCTCTGGTACCCGCAATGAGTACCGATACGCGGCTTGAGCTGAAGCGATGATTTTTCGAGCCCCACAAGGTCAGTGGCGGTCGGGGTGGGCGGTGGCGGAGTAGCCGTCGTGCCAGGCGGCTTTGGCGCCGGAATCGCCGATCCGGTAGACCTGCGCGCCTGCGCCCACGCCGATGATCAGGGACAGTACTGCGGCCGCGATGCGCAACGGTGTGGCCACCTCGGTGCCGGTGGACTGCGCCCCCTCGGCTGCGCGGTGGGCGGCGCGGCGGTAGAACCACCACACGGCCGTGGACACCAGGAAGAGCGCGATGGCCCAGGGCAGCAGTTCGTCGCCGAGTTCGGTGTGTTTACGGACCAGGGCATTGCGGTCCACGTGCCGCTCCAGCCATTCACCGGCATTGGTCGTCAGCGGCACGCTGACCAAAGACACCAGGGCGAGAGCCGGCAGCGCAAGCCCGAACCGGCGCATGACCGAGGGAAGAGCGGCACACAGGACCACCGCGAGAGCGGTGAGGGGTACCAGGACCACGACGACGTGCACGAACAGGACGTGCGCGGGGATGCCGTTGATCAGGTCGAGTCCCACAGAGGGGCTCCTTCTAGATTGGTGGTCGACGCGGGAGGAGGACAAGTTGGGATGCGGCCCAGCCAGCGGTCGTGAGGGGGCGCTCGTTGCCAGACGGGAATGACCCCGCGCACTGTCTCATGGTCCATAACGCGGGAATCCTGGTGCTCGGCCACCCCCGGCCGTCGGGCCAAACCACGAGAACTCCGCAACCGCTCTGTCACCCCAGCCAGTGCCGTGCGCCGCCGCCTTCGACCACGGCTGCCATGGCACGGCCGTCAACCATCGCGACGAAGGAGCCAATACAGGTAGGCGAGGCGCACATGTTGACGTCTCTGCCCCAGTGCGGTGTGCGGACGTGAGCACCGCGTGCGGCACTACTGGAAGCAGCAACGGCCAGACCGTGGCCGGCGGTAACAACAAGAGCCGGTCCTGCGGAGCGCAACGGACGGGCAACACCGACACACCACCCCGGGGCCTGGGCGCAGGGTGAAGAACTCCGTCTTCAGGACCACGGGCGTGGCGATGTCGGAGGGGCTTGCGCGCGCTGCGGGCAAGTAAGACTGCGCAGAGGCAGTTGGCCAAGAGCCCGGTGATGCCTCCCCAGCAGTGAGCTGGCTCACCGGGCTGAGAGCCCTGCCCGTGTCGCTCCTCCAGAACGCGTGCACTCCCCTTTCTGGCTCCGTCGCCCCACATCACCAGCCTCGCCAGGAAAGCCACGGACTGCGGCGCTGCCGCCGCACGCATACGTGCCGGTTGGCGAACGTGGTGGTCATCAGGCTCCTGCAGATGAGACGGACTGCGGTGACGGGTAGCTAGCTGTCTACCTTCTGGAACAGCCCCACCAGCCGCCTTCGGTACGATTCAGAGGGAACTCAGAGACAAGTCTCGCCCTGTGCCCGCCCGCCGCGCTGAAGGGGAGGGCGAGCAGGGCGCGGGTGACCCGGTACAGCAGCGACACGATCATCCGGCCCTTGCCGGGCGCCCCCTCAACGCGCGAAGGCTCGGCCTGCTGCGGCACGCCGCCGACTCCATGGTGCGCCGCCGCAGAGTGCCCGGCTCGGACCGGCACCGCGCGCTGCGCAACCAGCAGGCGACCCACGCCGCGCTGCCCTCCCACCATGCGCTCGCCCAACTGGTCCTCCGCCGACTCTCCGAACTGCCCCAGGGCATGGGCGGCGCAGATGTCGCGCTGCTGATCGCGCCCGTGACCGAACAGGAACACCTGCGGCTTGCGCAGCCGTCAGTGGCCCGGCCAGCCGTCGAGTCGGCGGTGCACGGTCACGGCGGAGTGGCCGTCGGCCGCGGGGGCGTGGGCGGCCGCGACCGCGTCGGAGAGGATGCCGCTCAACTCGGCGGCCAAGGCGTCGATCTGCTCCTTGAGATCGGCGGCGGGGAGCGTCGACCGCGCGAGGGCGTCCAGCCTGCGGTGGACGTCGGCCAGTTTGCGCTGCGTGTCCGGCCCCAGGGCGATCGGCTTCGGGGTGTCGACGACGAACTGGTACGCCCCGGCGAGCGTCTGGCAGCTGGTGCAGTCCTGGTTGGCGGCGTCGCTGCGATTGAGCGCGTTGAGATGGGTGGGGTGGCCGGCCAGGGTCACGATCTGGAACGAGAGGGCCACCGAACGGCAGTGCGCGTCGGCCGAGCAGCCCGCGGAAACGGCGAGGGCCTGGTTGCGGACGTCCGCTGAGTTCACCGTACCGAACTGCCGCACGGTGAAGGAGTCCTTCACTTGTGTGTGGTGCAGATTGTCGGCATGGGTGAAGGTGTGGTCGTTGGCGACGGCGCCTCGTGCCGGACTCGTGGTGGGAGTGCTTGCCTGAGCCGGTGCGGCCGCGGCGACGCTCGCCACTCCCGCGGCCAACACCACGATCTGGACGAGGCGTTGGGCGAGCGGGTTCTTGGCGGGAGCGGCATGGTTGGTCACGTGGGTCTCCTGATGCGACGGGTCGGGTCGTGCGTCGGCTGGAGCGCGCGGAGCTCACGTCATGGACGGGCTCGGCGCATGCGTGGGGCTGGTACTGGGCGAGGGCGCCGGACTGGCCGGCGTGGGGGAAGCAGTCGATGAAGCGGAAGGTAGCGGTGTGGCAGGGGCGCCGGACGGCTTGACCGGAGGCGCCTGGGAAGCAGTGGAACTGGGCGCCGGTGACGGCTTCTTGGCGGCGGGGCTCCGCGACCTCGAGGGGCCGACGGACGGGCTGGCCGTGGCGCGGCCGCCGGGGCCGGTGGGCGTCGAACTGGGTTTTACGGACGGCTTGTTGGTAGCTGAGGGGTGGAGGCGGTGTGGGCGGGGGGACGAGGCGTGGCTGGTCGGCGGCTCGGCCGTGGAGACCCCGGGTTGCAGGATCGGCGCAATCGGCGGCTGCTTCGGCAGCGGGTCGGGGGTCAGGCCGGACACCCATGCGTAGCTCAGGCCGGCCAGGGTGGCCAGGGCCAGTGCGCACAGCGCCGCCCGCAACCGCGGCTTCCCCGCCGTCGCATGTACGGCGGCGCGCAGGACGCGTCCCCCGAGTTTCGCGGACAGGTAGACGACACCGGCCATGGGGCACAGCAGCATGACGCAGCCGATGACCCCCACCAGGCCCGCGGCGATCTGTCCGTCCACGAACGCGGCGCCGGTTCCGGCCAGTTGGTCGATCAGGGAGCGGGCCATGGTGGTGCTGATCCGGGGCAGGTTCCACAGCGCGTATCCCAGTTCGGCGGCGAGGAGCGGCACCATGGTGAGTACCCAGGTGGCGACGACCGCACGGGCGGACCGCTTGAGGCCCGCGACCTCGGCCCGGGCGGCGCGCCCCCGGTGCCCCGGGACCAGGCTGAGCAGGATCGGTTTGATCTTTCCGTAGAGATCCGGCACTCCGGCGAGGTCACCGAGGATGTAGTAGCCGTCCAGGCGGACGGCGGGCATCAGCTGTTCCAGGATCTCGAAGTGCCCGAGGTAGACCGCGGCGAGGAAGAACGTCCAGCCTGTGCCGAAGTAGGCCGCGGCCATGGCGAGCATGAAGACGACGTTGAAGTACACCCCGCCCAGGTCGGTGCGGAGCCTGCCCGCGCGGCCGATGCGGTAGACGTCCGTCACGTCGGCGTAGAGCGATGGCCAGATGAGGAAGAGCCCGCAGCCGATGCACCCAGGCCGGGCGCCTCCGTATCTGCAGGCCGATGCGTGGCCGAACTCGTGAAAGACGAGGGAAGCGACGGTGAGGACGAAGACCACCAGGAGCAGCACCGGCTGGTCGAGCACCTGAAGGACCGGCTCGACGGCGCCGAAGAAGGCGAACAGCCAGAGGTCCATGGCGGCGGCCGCTGCCAGCATCACCGCGATGGCCGCGGGGCGGTGCAGCCAGGTGAGTGCGCGGGCGATGCGCGCCACCCGGTGCTCATTGAAGAGCACTCGGTGGCCCTTGAGGGCGAGCAGCAGGTCCGAGCGCGGTGCACGGATCTCGTCGTCCGGTTGCCCGTCCGGCACCGTGACGCCCAGCGGGTCGAGCTTCTGCTCGATCAGGTAGCGGACGTTCTCACTGCTGACCTCGCGCCCGTGCCGGGCGCTCACCCGATGGGAGACCGTCTCGATGTCGGATGCGCCGTCGATGGACGAGGCGACCAGGTAGAGCAGCCGCGACAGCTGGACCACCTGGCCGTCTCCCCGGCGTGCGATGTACCGGGGCTCGGTGAATCCCGATCCCTGGTACACCCCGTGGAGTTCCAAGCCGGTGCTCAGCCGCGGCACCGGCAGCATCTCGACCGTGATGCCGACCGGCGGCAGGCCATCCGAGGCGACCTGCTCGTGGATCACCGGGAGTCCCCCCGGTCCGGGGACTGGCGTTCCCCGGTCGTACCGCGCCGCGGCTCCGTCTCCGAGCACCGTCATGGATGCGTCCTCCCCCAGGGGCGGGCCGTGCACTTCCCCTCGCGCGGCCCGCCGGATGTGCTGTAGGTGCGCCGGTCGCTACTGCGTGACGCTGATCGACTGGACGGCCTGGGACTCGGCACTCGACCACAGGGAGTGGTCGTTGAGGGCGGCCGACTCGTTGTGCGCCGAGACGGTGGCCACGTGCTT
>NZ_LGDD01000044.1 GCF_001279695.1 Streptomyces sp. WM6378 | reverse complement strand
TCCGCCCCGGACCCCCGTTCGCGCCTGAAGGGCGCTCGTCCTCAAACTCCCCCAAGGCCTCAAGGGCCAGGGGGGACCCCCATGACAGGCTGAAGATGCCGACCCCGCCAGGGGCGCGGGGAACTGCGCGACCAGCCACGCACGGTCCGCAGCCGAAGCACCCCACCCCGAGCCGAAGCACCCACCCCGGAGGCCACGCGGCGGAGCCCCAGTGCACCCCGCCTCGCCGCACAGCCCCCGGCGGGGCCAAAATGCCGGGCTCGTCCTGCTTCCGGCTACGCTCGGGCTCATGAGCTGGCTTCGGGCGCTGAGGGAGACCGCCCGCTCGGGGCTGAAGGTCGAGCGGCGGCGGCTCGAACCGCTCGTCGCCCTGCGCGGCGCGGCAGGACTCGCCATCGTCGTCGGCATCAGCCTCAGCCTCTTCGGCCCCTCCGTCGCCGCGAGCTCCGCGTTCGGCGCGTTCCAGGGGGCCATCGCCACGTACCAGCGCAGCTGGCGCCCGAGGCCCGTGCTCGCCCTCGCCTCGGGGCTCTCGCTCGCGATCTCCACCTTCCTCGGATACCTCGTCGGTACCCATTCGCCGTTCTTTCTCGTCCTGCTCGCGCTGTGGACCTTCCTGGCCGGTCTCGCCTGGGCCGTCGGGCCGACCGTCGGGGTGATCGCCTCGTCCAACGTGGCGATCATGCTGGTCACCGTCACCCTGCCGAGCTCGCTCGTCGATGCCGCCGGGCACGCCGGGATGATCGCGTTCGGCGGGGTCGTGCAGGCCGCTCTCGTCGTTCTCTTCCCGATCCGCAGATGGGGCGCCCAGCGCGACGCGCTCGCCGACGCACTGGCCGCGGAGGCCGATTACGCGCGGCGGCTGCGGCACGACCCGGTCGCCCCCTTCGACCCGGAGCCCCTGATGACCGCCCGGCTCGCCGCAGCCGTCACCCCGCGCGAGGCCCGCCGCCGGCCCGCCGAGCTGCACGGCGCCCGGGGCGTGGCCGAGCGGATCCGGCCGGTGCTCGCCTCGCTCGCCGACCCCGCGCTCGGCGTGCCCGCGGAGGGCGACGAACGTCACCGGGTACGGGAGTTGCTGGCCGCCGCGGGCACCGTTCTTGACGCCGCCGCCCGGGCCATCCGGCACGGCGAGGCCCCCGTCGTCCCGCCCGCCGCCGAGGCCGCGCTCGCCACCCCCGACACCGGTGCCATCCTCACCGGCCCCGCCCGCCGGGCCGCCGCCCGGCTCACCGCGCTGCTCGCCGACGTCGTCGAAACCGCCCGGGGCAGTGGCACCGGCGGGGGAGCGGAACCGCTCCTGCGGCCCACCCTGCTCCGCCTGGTGCCGGTCGCCCTGCGCACCATGCGCGACGAGCTGGGCCGCCGCCGCTCCCCGGTGTTCCGGCACGCGGTACGGGTCTGCGCGGTGGCGACGGCGGGCTATCTGCTCGGCCACGTCCTGCCGTTCGGCCACGGCTACTGGGCGCCGATGGCGTCCGTGATGGTGATGCGCCCCGACTTCTCGCTCACCTACGCCCGCGCGGTCGCCCGGTTCGGCGGCACCCTCGTCGGCGTCGCGCTGGCCACCGGCATCGTCCAGCTCACCCACCCCGACACCGGCCTGTCCGCCGCCATCGCGGTGACCTGCGCGTTCCTGGCGTATCTGCTGATGCGTACGGGCTATGCGGTGCTGAGCGGCTGCGTCTCCGCGTACGTCGTGTTCCTGCTCGGCATGGGCGGCCTCCAGTGGACCCAGACCGTGCCCGACCGGGTGTTCCTGACGCTGCTCGGCGGGGCGCTCGCGATGATCTCCTACGCCGTCTACCCGGCCTGGGAGACGCCGCGCCTGCGCACCCGGCTCGCCGACTGGCTTGCCGCGAACGGCCGTTACGCCTCGGCCGTCGTCGCCCACTACGCCGACCCCGGGCGCGGCTCCGGCGAGATCCGTCAGGCGCTGCTTGATACGCGCGCCGCCCGCATCGCCTGGCAGGAGGCGCTCGACAAGGCCACCCACGAGCCGGTGCGGCACCGGGGCCTTTCGCGTTCGGCGGCCGAGGAGGCCGCCCACGCGCTCAGCCAGCTGGGGCGCACGGCCATGCTGATGGAGGCGCATCTGCCGGACCGGGACGCGGTCCCGGTGCCGGCTGCCGCGAAGTTCGCCGAGGCGCTGCGGGAGGCCACCGAGCAGGGGGCGAAGGCGGTGCGCGAGCGGCGGGTGCCGCGGTGGGAGGAAGTCGAGCAGGCCCTGGCCGCCTGGGACGGCGAGGGCGTGCCCGACCGCGTGGTGCGCAGGGGAGCCGGTCTGATCGTGCACTGCCTCGACGACCTGACCGACGCCCTGGCTGTGCCCAACACCCCTAAGCCATAAGGGAGTTGGGCACTTTCGGCGTTACGGGGTCGGAAGGCCGGCCGTCGGGAGGCCGGTCGGGAGCGAGCCCGCCTTGCCCCGGGCGAAGGAGTCCGTCCCGCCGCCCTGCCACTTGACCTCAAGGGCGCCGCCCTTGATCGTGGCCATGCCCTGGGTGCGCTCGGTGTTCCCGTCCGCGCACTTCAGGGTGAGCATGGTCATGCCCGAGGTCTCGGCGACGGTGCCGGAGCACACGTGCGGGGAGAGCAGGGCCACGCCCTTGTCCGCGATGGCCATGGTGACGGCCTTGCCGCCGCTCGTCGCGGTCCAACTCCCTTGCAGCTCACTGGACTTGGCCGCAGTGCCGCCGCCGCCCGGCGCCGACGAGGAGCTGTCCGAGCCGGACGGCGGCTTGGTGGCAGGCTTGTCGTCGCTCTTGCTGCTGCCGCAGCCGGTCAGAACGAGCGCGACCGAGAGCCCGGCGGCGGCGAATCCCGCGGTACGTATGTGCCTGTGCACGGCTGTCTTCCCCCTGTGAACGGTGTTTGGGACCGCAGCAAGCTACCAGCCGGACGGGCGCCGCCTACCAGGAGGATTTGCGCACGCCGGGCAGGAATCCGGCATGCGCCTCCTGCCTCAGCCGCACCCGCGAAAGACCGAATTTACGGAAGTGTCCGCGCGGCCGGCCGTCCACGGCGTCGCGATTGCGCACCCGGGTGGCGCTCGCGTCCCGCGGCTGGCGGTCCAACTCCAGCCGTGCGGCGGCCCGTTCGTCCTCGCTCGCGGACGTGCTGCGGATGATCGCGGTCAGCACGGCCCGCCGTGCGGCGTACCGGGCGACGACCATCTTCCGCTTCTCATTCTTGGCGATCTTGCTCTTCTTCGCCATCAGACCTTCACCCCACGGCCACGGATCCGGGCCACGGCGGCCTCGATGCCGATGGTGTCGACGGTCTTGATGGCCCTGGCGCTGAGCGCGAGCCGCACGTACCGGCCCTCGCTGGGCAGCCAGTACCGCTTGCGCTGGACGTTCGGGTCGAAGCGGCGGGACGTGCGCCGGTGGGAGTGCGAGATGCGGTTGCCGAAACCGGGTTCGGCACCGGTCAGCTGGCAGCGGGCGGACATGGTCGTTCCTCTCGGAGACAGGGACGGGGGGCGATGGGCCAGGGAGGCCAGGGCCACCCTAACCCCTCTTGCAAATGAAAACCATTTCCATATACTCGGGGGCATGGCTCGCAACGAACTCCGTCCGGTCATCAAGCTCCGCTCCACGGCGGGCACCGGGTACACGTACGTGACCCGCAAGAACCGGCGGAACGACCCCGACCGCATGACCATCCGCAAGTACGACCCCGTGGCCGGCCGCCACGTCGACTTCCGAGAGGAGCGCTGAACAGCGATGAAGCCTTCGATCCACCCCGAGTACGGACCCGTCGTCTTCCGCGACAAGGCGGCCGGGCACGCCTTCCTGACCCGCTCCACGCTGGCGTCGAGCACGGCGAAGCGCATCGAGTGGGAGGACGGCAACGTCTACCCCGTCGTCGACGTCGAGATCTCCGACCGGAGCCATCCCTTCTACACGGGCAACGCGCGCGTGATGGACACGGCGGGCCGAGTCGAGCGCTTCGAGCGCCGGTACGGATCCGGGCGCCAGGGCGGCTCCGAGCGGCGGTCCGGCGCCGCATGACCGGTCAGAAACTGCCCGTCGCGATCGTCGGCGGGCTGCACGCCGACGCCCGCCGGGCCGTGGTGGAGCGGCTGCTGCGCGCCGTCCCCGGCAGCATCGCCCTCCACCACGACCTGGCGGGCGCCGCCGCGAAGGGAACGGTCCGCCGCACGGTCCGCGACACCCTGGGCGTACGGGACGAGGGCGAGGCCCCGCTGGTCAACGACTGTGCGTGCTGCGCCCTGCGCGAAGACCTGGTCCCCGAACTCGTGCGCCTCGCGGACGGCGGCTCCACCCGGCTCGCGATCGTCGAACTGTGGGACTCGGTCGAGCCGAAGGCCATGGCCGAAGTCATCGACGCCCAGAGTGGGGTGCTGACCATCACCTCCGTCATCACCGCCGTCGACCCCGCCCTCCTGCTGCCCTGCCTGGGCAACGGCGACGACCTCGCCGACGTCGGGCTCGCCGCGGCGGCCTCCGACCGGCGCACGGTCGCCGACACCTGGGCCCGCCAACTGGAGTACGCCCCGGTCCTCGCGATCGTGGATGAGGGGGAGGCCGACGACGAGGACCGCGCGCTGCTGGCCCAGCTGCATCCGACGGCCCGTCACATCCCTTACGAATCAGGTGAGTTGGCGGAAGCCTCCCTCGCCGGATTCGACGTGGAGGCGGCTGCCGCCCGCCAGCATCCGGCGTGCGCGCTGCTGCCGCAGGACGCGGACGACGCCGGCGTCGGCACGTACGTCTGGCACCGCACCCGCCCCTTCCACCCCGGGCGCCTGTACGAGGCGTTGGAGGACCTGTGCTGTGCGGCCGCCCGCAGCCGGGGGCGGTTCTGGCTCGCCGACCGGCCCGACACGCTGCTCGCCTGGGACGCCGCGGGCGGCGCGCTCTGTGTGGAGAGCGCGGGCCCCTGGCTCGTCGCCCTTCCCGACGCGGCCTGGGAGATGGTCCCGCCGGTACGCAGAGCGGCGGCCGCCCTCGACTGGCACCCCGAGCACGGCGACTGCTGCCAGCACCTGGTCTTCACCTCGCCGGGCCTCGACCGCGACGGCCTGTCCGCGCTGCTCGACTCCTGCCTGCTCACCGACGCCGAGTACGCCGCGGGCCGCGACTCCTGGAAGCTCCTGCCGCCCGCCTTCGACGCCTTCCTGGAGGTCTGACCCGTGCCCAAGCGACCCCGCACCGCTACGAAGCCCCGGCCGAACCCGCTGGACCGCGACGGCATCACGTACATCGACTACAAGGACACCGACCTGCTGCGGAAGTTCATCTCCGACCGCGGCAAGATCCGCAGCCGCCGGGTCACCCGGGTCTCGGCCCAGCAGCAGCGCGCGCTGGCCCGAGCGATCAAGAACGCCCGCGAGATGGCCCTGCTGCCGTACTCCTCGACCGCCCGGACATAGCCCCGGATCCGCTCCCCGCTCTCCCGGCCCCCGTCGGCACTCTCAAGGTGCTGAGGGGGCCGGTCCCGTATGCGGACGCGGGCGCGGTCGTGCGGGTGTTTGAACCTTGCGGGCCAGGGACGCGTCTCTTCTTCCGGTGCGGGGATGCGACCCGTGACGGCTGTAACCGCCCGGGCACCCCGCGTGCACGTGCATCTTCCCATGCAGGCGCACATGAACACAGCTATGATCCGGGGCAGTTGACCATTCACAGTTGCACGTCCGCACATCCCGGGAGCGACCTTGCACCACGCGTACAACGGCATGGCGGCAGCGGAGCTTCAGGGTGCCGCGTGGCAGAAGAGCCGGCACAGCAACTCGCAGGGATCCTGCGTCGAATTCGCCAAACTGCCCGGCGGAGGGGTGGCGGTACGCAACTCACGCCACCCGGACGGGCCCGCTCTGGTCTACACCAGGGCGGAGATAGAGGCGATGCTGCTCGGCATCAAGGACGGCGAGTTCGACCATCTGATAGCCGACTGACAGGCGGCAGCGCACGGCTGCCGGCCGACGGCCGACAGATGGCAGATGACGGACGACGGCTGGCAGCCGGCCAACTCTGAAATGTGTCAGCTCACTCCGCCGGCGCCAGCCGGAACAGTGCCCATACGACCTTGCCGCTGATCGCGCCCGACAGCGGGTGCCAGCCCCAGCTGTCCGCGAAGGACTCGACCAGGAACAGGCCGCGGCCCGACTCCGCGCCGAAGTCGTCGCTCTCGCGCTCGACCGGGCTCTCGTTGCTGGGGTCGCGCACCGCGCACACCAACCGGCTTGTCCAGCGCATGAGATGGAGCCGTACCGGCACCTCGGTCTCGCGCGGGGTGTCGGCGGGCAGGGCGTGCCGCAGCGCGTTGGTGACGAGTTCCGAGACGACCAGGGCGACATCGTCGAAGCGCTCGCCGAGGCCCCACTGCGTGAGGGTGGACCCGGTGAACTTCCGTGCCCCGCGCACCGCTTCGTAACGGGCGGGCAGCGCACAGGATGCGGAACCCGCCACGGTCGAGGGGTCGATGGGGGGAAGCGCCTGCCTCAAGGGCTCAAAAGGCTCCAGCATGGTCGATCCATTCGTCCCCATGCGAGGCACTCCCGTGGTTCGCGGCCGTGGCGGTACAGGACGCAAGCGACTAGACGCAGTTGAGCACGCAGGTGCGCGGGGACCATGGTTCCGAATGCTTCGGCCCGATGCAAGGGCAGATGCACGTGCACGCGACCGACCTGTCCCCGACCGTGCCGTTTCTTGCTCATTTCTTCCTCAGAAGTTCCCAGAAGTTCCTCAGGCCGATTTCACTCCTTGACCATTTCCGTAATCACGCGGGTACGGGGTGAAGCGTTTTGATGGCAGACTGCCCACCACCATTGGATGGGGAGGACGGCGAAGTGACCGCAGGGGAGGCATGGGGATCCCCCCGGCCGAGTGCAGTCGAGGCCGGCGGAGGTTCGGTGGTCCGGCGCATTCTGCTGGGCTCTCAGCTGAGGCGCCTGCGCGAGTCGCGCGGCATCACGCGGGAAGCAGCCGGCTATTCGATCCGGGCGTCCGAGTCCAAGATCAGTCGTATGGAGTTGGGGCGGGTGAGCTTCAAGGCCAGGGATGTCGAGGACCTGCTCACGCTCTACGGCGTCGGCGACGAGGCGGAGCGCCAGTCGCTGCTCGGGCTCGCCAAGGAGGCCAACATCGCGGGCTGGTGGCACAGTTTCGGCGATGTGCTGCCCGGCTGGTTCCAGACATACATCGGCCTGGAGGGCGCGGCCTCACTGATCCGCATCTACGAAGTCCAGTTCGTGCACGGCCTGTTGCAGACCGAGGCGTACGCCCACGCGGTGGTCTCGCGGGGCATGCACGGAGCGCCCGCCGCCGAGATCGACAAGCGCGTCGCGCTGCGTCTTGAGCGGCAGAAGGCCCTGGTGTCGGAGCGGGCCCCGCAGTTCCACGCGGTCCTCGACGAGGCCGCGCTGCGCCGCCCGTACGGCGAACGGGACGTGATGCGGGGGCAGTTGAAGCACCTCATCGAGATGTCGGAGCAGCCCAACATCAACCTTCAGATAATGCCGTTCAGCTTCGGCGGGCACGCGGGGGAGAGCGGTGCCTTCACGATGCTGCGGTTCCCCGAGTCGGACCTGTCGGACATCGTGTATCTCGAACAGCTCACCTCCGCACTGTATTTGGACAAGGCGGAGGAGGTCGCGCAGTACGAACGGGCGATGGCCCGGCTCCAGCAGGACAGCCCGGGCCCGGAGGAAAGCCGCGATCTTCTGCGCGGACTCCTTCAACTCAGCTGACTCATCAGTAGGATGACGTCACATCAGGCCAGTAACGCGGTTGACCGCGCGGAGCCGGCGGACACAGCAGTAGGGGATGGCATGTCCTTCTTCACCGACCTCGCCCACCAGTTCATAGACGGCCAGTGGCGCACCGGCAGCGGGTCGTGGGACATCATCGACTTCGATCCGTACAACGGGGAGAAGCTCGCCGCCATCACGGTCGCCACCGTCGAAGAGGTCGACGAGGCCTACCGGGCGGCCGAGCGCGCCCAGCGCGAGTGGGCCGAGACCAATCCGTACACCCGCAGACTCGTCTTCGAGCGCGCCCTGCGCATCACCGAGGAGCGCGAGGCGGAGATCATCGAGGCGATCACCACCGAGCTCGGCGGCACGCGGCTCAAGGCGGTGTACGAGGTCCACCTCGCCAAGGAGTTCCTGCGCGAGGCGATCCAGCTGGCGCTGCGCCCCGAGGGCCGGATCCTGCCGTCGCCGGTCGACGGCAAGGAGAACCGGGTCTACCGCCTCCCGGTCGGCGTGATCGGGGTGATCAGCCCGTTCAACTTCCCGTTCCTGGTCACCATCAAGTCCATAGCCCCGGCACTGGCGTTGGGCAACGCGGTCGTCCTCAAGCCGAACCAGAACGCGCCGGTCGTCGGCGGCGGGCTCATAGCGAAGATCTTCAAGGACGCGGGGCTGCCCGCAGGGCTCCTGAACGTCCTGGTCACCGACATCGCCGAGATAGGCGACGCGCTCATAGAGCACCCCGTGCCCAAGGTGATTTCGTTCGCCGGCTCGGACCGCACCGGCCGCCACGTCGCCTCGGTCGCCGGCAGTCACTTCAAACGCGTCATCCTGGAGCTGAGCGGCAACAGCGCCCTGGTCGTCCTCGACGACGCCGACCTCGACTACGCGGTGGACGCGGCGGTTTTCAGCCGCTTCGTCTATCAGGGCCAGGTCTGCATGGCTGCGAACCGGATCCTGGTCGACCGCTCGATCCTGGAGGAGTTCACCGGTAAGTTCCTCGCGAAGGTGACCTCGCTCCGGACCGGCGACCCGGCCGACCCCGCCACCGACATCGGCCCCGTCATCAACAACTTCCAGGCGGAGGCGCTGACTTCACTGGTCGACCAGGCCCTCGCCGAGGGCGCGACCGCGCTCGTACGGGGCCGCACGCGGGGCAACCTGGTGGAGCCCACCGTGCTCACGGGACTGCCCGCCGACTCTCCCGTCCTGCGCCAGGAGATCTTCGGACCGGTCGCCCTGCTCATCCCGTTCGACGGGGAGGAGGAGGCCGTACGCATGGCGAACGACAGCCCGTACGGACTCAGCGGTGCCGTGCACACCGCCAACGTGGAGCGCGGGGTGCGGTTCGCCAAGCGGATCGACACCGGGATGATGCACGTCAACGACTCGACGATCCAGGACGAGCCCCTTGTAGCCTTCGGCGGCGAGAAGTACTCGGGGCTCGGGCGGCTGAACGGCGACTCCACGGTCGAGGCGTTCACCACGCAGAAGTGGATCTCGGTCCAGCACGAGCGCAGCCCCTTCCCGTTCTGACGGAAATCAGAGAGCCGCTGACAGAGGACAACTGACAGCTGACAGAGGACAGAATCTGACCTCTTTCGTCTCTAGCGTGGTTCTTGTCAGCAGGCCGGGACACCGGATGCAGCACTCGAACGAAGGCGGTCGGATCATGCCCACTCACGTTCCCGCAGAGGCACACGGCGACGAGCGCGGCGCTCTCCTCAGCTTTGTGGAAGCCCAGCGCGGCGGGCTGCGCCGCGCCGTCCTCGGCCTCACCGAGGAGCAGAACACCAGCCGCCCGAGCGCCAGTGCGCTGTCCCTCGGCGGACTGATCAAGCACGTCGCCGAGACCGAACTGAACTGGCTGCGGATGGCACAGCAGCGCCCCAACGAGAAGCAGCGGGACCAGTCGAACTGGCACGAGAGCTTCCAGCTCCTCGGTGACGAGACCACCGAGGGCATGCTCGCCTTCTGGGCCGAAGTGGCCGTCGAGACCGAGGAGTTCATCCGCAAGGTCCCCTCGCTCGACGACACCTTCCCGCTGCCGCCGGCCCCGTGGTTCCCGAAGGAGGGCCGGGTCTCGATGCGCTGGCTGATGATGCACCTCGTCGAGGAGACGGCCCGGCACGCCGGGCACGCGGACATCATCCGCGAGTCCATCGACGGCAAGACGGCGTTCGAGCTGGTGGATCTCGCGAACCGCTGAGCCGGCCGCGACGGGTGGGGCCATAGGCTTGCGGCCATGTCAAGCATCCGTCTCCTCGTCCTCGGCGCGGTACGTCAGCACGGCCGGGCACACGGCTATCAGGTGCGCAACGACCTGGAGTACTGGGGCGCCCACGAGTGGTCCAACGCCAAGCCGGGTTCGATCTACCACGCGCTCAAGCAGATGGCGAAGCAGGGCGTCCTCCTCGCCCATGAGGTGGCTCCCAGCACGGTCGGCGGGCCGCCGCGCACGGAGTACGAGCTGACGGACGCGGGCCGCGAGGAGTTCTTCCGGCTGCTGCGCGAGGCGCTCGCCTCCTACGACCAGAAGATGGACGTCCTGTCGGCGGCGCTCGGCTTCATGGTGGACCTGCCGCGCGCGGAGGCGGTCGCCCTGCTGCGTGACCGGCTGGACAAGCTGGCGGGCTGGCGCGCCTCGGCGACGGAGTACTACACGCCGGAGGAGGGCCCGGGCCAGCTCGGCCACATCGGCGAAATCATGAACATGTGGGTCCACTCCGCGGATGCCGAGGCGGAGTGGACCCGCGGTCTGATCGCCCGGATCGAAGGCGGGGCGTACGTCTTCGCGGGCGAGGGCGAGCCGTTCGTGGGGGTCCTGGCCGAGGGCGAGGAGAACCCGTTCGCGACGGGTGAGCGGGACCCCGGGGACGATCACTAATCAAGTTTGACGAGTAAGAGGCGATCGGTTACCTTCGACCGAGTAGTCAAGCTTGATTACTGCGCGGAGGCTGCTGAATCCGCGAGGTGCGAGAGCAGTTGAAGGAGAAGAGATTGCCCGACGCGGACGTGAACGGATACTCGATCCTCGTGGAGGAAGTCGGCAAGCGGTACGGGGCGAAGCGGGTGCTCGACGGGCTCGACCTGGCCGTGCGGCGCGGCACGGTGCACGCGGTGCTCGGGCCCAACGGGGCAGGCAAGACCACGGCCGTACGGATCATGACCACGCTGTTGCGCCCCGACGCGGGCCGGGTGCTGGTCGCGGGCCACGACGTACGGCGCGAGGCGGGCGAGGTGCGGCGGCGGATCGGGCTGCTCGGGCAGCACGCGGCCGTCGACGAGGAGCTGGGCGGGCGGCAGAACCTGGAGATGTTCGGCCGGCTCCACCATCTCGGGGCGCGCCGGGCGGGTGCGCGGGCCGATGAACTCCTGGTCCGCTTCGGCCTGGCGGACACCGGCCGCAAGGCGGTGCGGCACTACAGCGGGGGCATGCGCAGGCGGCTCGACCTGGCGGCGTCGCTCATCACCGACCCGGAGGTGCTGTTCCTGGACGAGCCCACGACCGGGCTCGATCCGCGCGGCCGGGCGGAGGTGTGGGAGGCGGTGCGCTCGCTGGTGGGCGGCGGTACGACGGTCCTGCTGACCACGCAGTACCTGGAGGAGGCGGACCAGCTGGCCGACCGGATCTCCCTGATCGACGGCGGCAGGGTGGCCGCCGAGGGCACGGCGGACGAGCTGAAGGCGACGGTGGGTTCGGACCGTATCGAGGTGGTGGTGGCCGACCACTCCCAACTGTCGGACGCGGTACGGGTGTTGGGGCTGCCCGGGGCGGTCGTGGACCGGGACCGTCGCTTGCTGAGCGCGCCGGTCGCGGACCGGATGGGGGTGCTGGTCGATGTCGTACGGGAACTGTCGGCGGCCGGTATCGAGGCGGAGGACATCGCGGTGCGCAGACCGACGCTGGACGAGGTGTTCCTCTCTCTGACGGAGTGCGAGCGGGAGGTGGCGGTGTGAGTGCGGTCGGCTGGGTGGTCGCGGACTCCTGGACCATGACGCGGCGCGAGCTCGCGCACTGGGCGCGGCAGCCGGTGCAGGTGGTGGTCGGTCTTGTCTTCCCCGTGATGCTGCTCCTTGTGTTCGGCTACCTGGTGGGCGGCGGGCGGGGCGTGTCCGGCCCGTACGTCGACTTCCTGGTGCCGGGGATGCTGGCGCTGACCATGGCGTTCGGGCTCGAAGGCACGATGCTGGCGGTGACGCAGGACCTCAACAAGGGGGTGGTCGACCGGTTCCGCTCGATGCCGATGGTGTCGGGGACGGTGTTGGTCGGGCGGGCGGTGGCGGACATGCTGCAGTCGGCGGCGGGGCTGGTCGTGATGATCGGCGTGGGGTACGCGATCGGGTGGCGGCCGGACGGGGGTGCGGGCTTCCTCGCGGCGCTGGGTCTCCTGCTCCTCCTCCGCTTCGCGATGCTGTGGGTCGGGATTCACCTGGCGATGGTGGCGGGGCGGCCGGAGCTGGTGCAGGCGGTGCAGATCCTGGTGTGGCCGGTCGGCTTCCTGTCCAACGCGTTCGCCGCGCCGGCGTCGATGCCGGGGTGGTTGGGGGCGGTCGTGGAATGGAACCCGCTGTCCGCGACGGCTACGGCGGTGCGGGAGCTGTGCGGCGCGGGGGCGGGGGGTTCGTCCTGGGCGGCCGAACATGCGGGGGTGTTGGCCGTGGGATGGCCGGTGGTGCTGGTGGGGTTGTTTCTGCCACTGGCGGTGGGGCGGTTCCGGAGACTGAGCGGGTAGGGGGCCGGGGCTGGGGCGGGGCGGGGGGCCCTCCCCCCCCCCCCCCAAAAATTTTCGGGCGCGCCCCGCGGCCCCCCCCGGGGGGGTGGGGGGAAGCCCCCGCCCCCCATTTTTCCCCC
>NZ_LGDD01000043.1 GCF_001279695.1 Streptomyces sp. WM6378 | reverse complement strand
AACTGGCCGCCGACGCCCCCCGCCGCATCGCCCTCCAACTCTTCGACCTCGACCCCGGCCCCGGCAGCACCTTCCGAGGAAGCCCCGAACTCGCCCCGCACCTGGAGGAGTTCGCACGGCTGCTGCAGGACGTGGCCCGCGCGCTCACCACCACCGGCGAGCCGGACGAGCCCCACGTTCCGACCACGAAGGACCGCTGAAGCGCCGACCACGCCTCACCCTGGGCCCGGGCGGGGCTGGTGTGCTGTCCCCGGCAGGGTCCGACCGGCCACCTGCCCTGGCGCGGGGCTTTCTCAGGGCCGCGTGATGGTATGCGGCAGGCCCGTCCGCCTGGCCCGCCCGAGCAAGATCCGCTGCATGTACCGAGTCCCGGGGCGCCATGACTTCCCCCGGGACTCTGGTGCACTTCGTTTCCTGACCCACGCAGTCCAAGAGTCCGGCGCGGCCCTGATGACTCGCCCGGGGCAGTCGGCATGCGGCGGGATGAGTCTGCGGGGAGGCCGAGTTGTGTGGGCCCGGCGCTGCCGCGCTGCGACGAGTGGACGGTCCCTGCGGGTGGGGCCCGGCCCCCTCGCGCACTGCTTCTGACCGAGCCGTGGAGCGCCTACGGGGTCGGCGGGAGCCCACCGAGGTGTGCCGCCCACCGTGCACCCCGGCCTGTGACAGATGATGCCTGCCTCCGGCCCGGGTCACTTGGGCGGATGCTCGGCGGCGGCTTCCCGGCCCAGCTCCAGCCAGTTGTCCAGGATGTCGTCGTCGAGGACTTCTCCTGAGACCAGTACCCAGCCTTTCGAGATCCGGCCGCGGAACTCGTAGGGCCGTGCGCCGGGTTGGGCGAGGGCGCGTGGGGTGCTGTCCGGGGCGACTCGTACCAGCAGGTCGTCGCCGACCACGCCGACCGCCGTGTTCCCCTGCACGGTGAAGACGAGCCCGCCGAACATCTTCTTCGCCACGACCGCGTCGCTCTGTTCCAGCAGCTCCTGGACTCGTTCCGCCAGTACCTCGTCATAGGCCATGGCCTCACGCTACCCACCCACCCCGGCACCCGCCCCCGCACACCCGCCGTGAGCCATGGAGGACATTCCTCGCCCTGCTTGCTCGTTACGGTCGGCTCCAGAGGGCGGAAACCGCCCGGCCGACCCACACCACAGGGGAAGAGCCATGCTCGAAACAAACGCCGGCGGCGCTGTGACCGGCCGGGTCCTGTCGCATACGGCCTGGGCCGAGGACGGATGCGACATCGCGGGTTCTACGCCGCAGCCCTCGGCCCGCGGGTCTCCGAGCCGTATTCGGACGAGGACGGCAACGCTGCGGCCTTCCCGGTGTGGGTGGGCGACATGATGGTCTTCCGGTCCGCCACGGCGTTCAAGACCCCCGCCTGGCGCCAGGACGAACTCGCCTTCCCCAGGGACACCACGTTCGACGACGCCGAGGCGGCAGAGAAGCAGCTCGTGGAACTGGGCGCCACCAGGCCCGCCCACCAGCCGGGCGGGGACCACTGGACCGCCCTGCTCGACCCCTCCAGCCAGCCTTTCTGCATCAGCGGCCCCCGCTGAGACCACCGCTCCAAGGGGGCTGCTCTCACCGGGACGGTGGCCCCCGGAGTGCAGAGCCGCCCGGGCAGGAGGAGAAAGGAACCGGGGGGTGCCGGCGTATGCCGGCCCCTGCTCGCCGCCCTGTTGAAAAGCCGGACCTGCCCGTGGAGGACCCATGCCGTTCGCGCCCTGTCTGAGTGTCCAGGACACCGCTGCCAGCATCGCGTTCTACAAGAAGCTCGGCTTCGATGTCGATTCCAGCACCGCCAGTCCCGGGGACGACATTCACATGCTGACCTACCAGGGCGGATTCTGCGGAATGCTCTACAGCAACGCCGACTTGAAGAAGTGGCTGCCCGTCCTGGCGGACGTCCCCATCGGGTTCGCCGGCATGTTCTACCTTGCCGTGGACAACTTCGACGCTGCCCACGACCACATCGCCGAGCACGCCGAGATCGTCAAGGACACCGGCACCGACCACACCGGTCAGCGCATGTTCTACTTCCGCGACCCGGACGGCTACGTCGTCGGCATCAACGACAACGCCGCCCTCCAGGCCAGCGACCTCGGCAAATACACCTGACCAGGAATAAACTCCGGCGGACAGGCAAGATGGTGCCGGTGCAAGCCGTGCAGCCGGTCGCCCTGGTGTTGGGAGCGACAACAGCGCCTTACGGCCAGGACTCGTAACCAGGCTGATGCGCATGCCATTTGGCACCATGCCAGAAATCGGTCACGCCCGTTCAGACAGAACACGGGCAGCTCGATGCCGAAAACGCGACCGGTTGTTCTCACGGGAGCCCGTGACGGCGAGGAGTCCGTGCCGCACCGGTGATCGCTTCCTGGTGGTGCGCTTGCCCCCGTGGGTGCTGGTTTCAGCGGGTCAGGACGGATTGGTTCTCATCGGTGTGTTCCTCGTCGGGCTGGTGGCGTTGGGTCTTCTTCGGTAGCGCGCACATCAGGACCACGAGCAGCGCGTTGATGCCGGCGAGCCAGGCCAGGGTGGTGGGGAAGGCGTCGATGTAGGCGCGGGGGGTGGGGTCGGCGCCGAGCGGGCCGAAGAAGAGCACGGAGGCCAGGGCGATGCCGAGGGCCTGGCTGAGCTGCTGGACGGTGTTGAAGACGCCGGAGCCGGAACCGGCATGGCGGTGGGGGACCTCGGCCAGCACCAGATCGACCAGCGGCGCCATGATCAGGCCCATGCCCAGGCCCATCACCCACAGGGTCGGGATCGTCTGCCACGGTGTCAGTGCGGCGCGGTAGTGGTCGGCCTGCCAGAGGTAGGCCAGCATGCTGAGGGCCATCAGTGCGGCGCCCGCCTGGAGGACCTTGCGGCCGAAGCGCGGGAGCAGGTACTGGACGGCCACGGCGGAGGCCGCTGCGGCGCCGATGGAGAAGGGGATGCCGGTGAGGGCGGCGCGCAGCGGACTGTAGCCCAGGCCGTACTGGAGGTAGAGCATCCACGCCAGGAAGAAGATTCCGGTGGCGGTGCCGTTGAGGAGTTCGATGGCTGTGCCTGCGGAGAAGCTCTTGTTGCGGAAGAGGGAGAGCTCCACCAGCGGCGTCTTGCCGCGGCGGGAGCGGGCGCGCTGGTGGGCCACGAAGAGCGCGAGGACCGGCACCGAGGCGGCCATGACGGTGAATCCCCAGGCGGGCCAGCCCAGTTCGCGCCCCTGGGTGAGCGGATACAGCAGCAGGACAAGTGTCGAGGTCAGCAGGAGTGTGCCGGTCACGTCGAGGCGGGGGGGGGGGGGGGGGACGGGGGTGGGGGGGGCGGGCCAAGTGAAGGGGGGGCGGGGGGGGGGGGGGGGGGGGGGGGGGGGGACTCGGTGATGTGGCGGCGGCCCAGGAGCAGGGCGGCCAGGCCGATGGGCAGGTTGATGAGGAAGATGGCGCGCCACTGCAGGCCGAAGAGGTTCCATTGGGTCAGGATGCCGCCCAGGATGGGCCCGGCGACGGCGCCCAGGCCGATGACGGCGCCGTACAGGCCGAAGACCTTGCCGCGCTCGCGGGGTGTGAAGGTGACGTGCACGATGGCCAGGACCTGAGGGACCATCAGGGCGGCCATGGCGCCTTGCAGGACCCGTGCGGTGATGAGGACGTCGGGGTTGGGTGCGGCGCCGCACAGCGCCGAGGCGAGGGTGAAGCCGGCCACGCCGATCAGGAACATCCGGCGGCGGCCGTGGATGTCGCCGAGGCGCCCGCCGGTGATCAGGCCGACGGCGAAGGCGAGCACGTACCCCTCGGTGATCCACTGAATGGCGGTGAGCGAGGCGCCCAGGTCCTGCTGGATGCTGGGGATGGCGACATTGACGATGGTGACGTCGACCAGGTCCATGAGGGTGGCGGTCATGACGACGGCGAGGGCGATCCAGCGACCGTGGTCGGCCGGTGCGGCGGGTGCTTCGGCGCAGGGGCTGGGAGTGGGGGATATGTTCATGGCAGGGCTTCGTTCCGCGGTGGTGCCGGCTCTGTGGGGCCGGGTGGCCCGGAGGGGAGGCCTGGGATCTGTCGGGCGGCAGCTGGCAGTTGAGGTGACTTGGCTGTGAGGTGCCGGTGAGCGGGGGCGCCTGGTGCGTTCAGCAGCACCGCGGGGACCAAGGTGACGCAGGGCGTCGGCGATTGACAGCAACGCCGCAGATCGGCGTGCCGGGCCCCCGCTCACCGGACAGGGTCCGCCGGGCAGGCTCTAGACGGCAGGGGCAGCGGCCTTCTCGTTGACGCCGATGACGTAGCCGTCGAGGTCGCGGAAGTAGAACAGGCGCATGCCGTTGTGCTCGGCGAGGGGCTTGACGATCTCGGCGTGCTGGGCGATGAGGTCGTGCGTGGCCTGGAGATCGTCGACGCCCAGGTAGTGCATGCCGGCGAAGCCGATGGGGGTGTCCGCGAGGACGGGCAGCCACTTCTTCAGGTCCGCGTTGCTGTAGAGCATTCCGCAGAACTCGCCGCCGTGGAGCAGCATGTGGATGTCGTCGCCGGGCTTGGCGCCGCTGGAGTCCACGGTGAAGCCGAGCTTCTCGTAGAAGGCGATGCTGGCTGCGGTGTCCTTGACGCTGAAGCAGGGTGCGTAACCCATGGTCATACTCCTTTGATGTGTGGGTGGGTGTAGGGGTGTGTTGGTGTGTGCTGTCGCGGGCGGGGCCGCAGGTGGCTAGCCGCCGAGGTAGTCGACCTGCGCAGCCGCGCGGTCGCCGCGCAGCTGCAGGATGGTGCAGAAGCTGACCGTGACCGGCTCTCCCTTGGGCGGCAGGTTCGCCATGACCCCGGCGCTGGTGCCCGCGAAGTCGTATTCGACCGCGATGGTGTCCCCGTCCGCGACGGTCCGCTTGACGGTCAGCCTGCGGTCGGGCACGGCGGCCGCGTACTCCCGCACGTGGCCCACCCAGGCGTCCCGGCCCGTGAAAGCGAGACCGAAGGCTTTGAGGGTGTAGGCGACGTCGTCGGTGAACAGCGCCCCGAACCGGTCGAAGTCCTGATCGTTGTAGGCGCTCGCCCACTCCTTGACGAACTGATCGGCATTCATGGCCGTCCTCCTGGTGATCTGCGGTGAGGCGCAGGTGTTGGGTGTGCGATGGGGCGCTCAGGCGCCTTGGGGCCAGCCCGCGCTGATGCAGAACGGCTGTCCGGACGGGTCCAGCAGGACGGTCCAGTGCTCACCACCGGGCTGGTGGTCGGGCTTGGTGGCGCCCAGTTCGAGCAGGCGCTGCTCGGCCGCCGCGGCGTCGTCGAAGGCCAGGTCGAGGTGGAAGGGGAGTTCATCCTCGGGCCAGTTGGGGGCCGTGAACCCCTTGGCCGTGTAGAACACGAACGTCGTCGAGCCGTCGGTGACGAGGAAAGCGGTCGGGACGCCGCTCTCGTCCGGGAACTCCTGGACGACCTTCCAGTCCAGGGCGGCGGCGTAGAACTCGGCGAGCGCCTTGCCGTCGGGGCACCAGAAGGCATATGAGGCCACCCGGCCCATGGCAGCGGGGAGCGCGGAAGCACCGCCCATGAAGATCACTCCAAAGGGAGAAGGGAGAGGTACGGGCGCAGCCGATGCTGTGCGCCGGGAGGCGGGGCGCCGGCATGTGTCGCTCGGATCCGCTCTCCACCCCTTGACTTGTACATAAGTACTGTAGACCATCACTGCAGAGCAGGCAATACGGACATAGTGACAATTTCGTGCCGCAATGAATCCGTGATCACGCCGGGGCTGGGTGGCACCGCTTGCGGCAGCGTGCGCGATCACGCATGTGACCTGAGGAAAGCTGCCGTCAGTGGAAAGGGTGGGGCTGGATCGTCCCGTGTCGGGCAATGGGACCACATCGGCACGCGGTACGGTACGTATGTACTTTATTGGATCTGGGTGAGGGAAGGAGGTCACGTTGTACCTCCCGATCCGCTTGCCTGCACCCCCGACCGGAGCCGAGCCATGAGCACCACTCTCCTTCGCCGCATCACTCCCGCCGAGCGCCGCGCCCGCCTGGGGTCCCGGCATCTCCTGGGCGGCGCGCGGGCCAGGACTCCCTGCGAGGTCGTCGACGCGCTGGTCGCTCTGCACGCCACCGACCCGGCCACCGTGTTCCTGTCCGCGGCGGCCCGGATGGCCGTTCCCGAAGTCGCCGTGGTGGAGCGGGCGTTGTACGAGGAGCGGACGCTGGCGCGGATCCGGTGCATGCGCCGCACCATGTTCGTCCTGCCGTCCGGCCTGGCACCCGTCGCGCATGCCGCCACCGCTCAGGGGGACGCCGCCAAGAACCGCGCCCACACCATGCGTCACCTGCGCGAGACCTGCGGCTGGGGCACCGCCCGCTACACCGCCGTGGAGCAGGCCGCCATAGTGGCCCTCACCAAGCGCGGCGAGGTCAGCGCCGCCGAACTCGCCCTGGACATACCGGAATTGCGCGAGCAGATCGTTACCTTCCCGGGCAAGCCGTACGAGTCCCGGAAGAGCCTCTCCGCTCCGATTCTGGGTGTGCTGGCCGCCGAGGGCCGCATCCGCCGGGCGCGACCGCGCGGTTCGTGGACCTCAAGCCAATTCTGCTGGGCCCCGGCCGACCCCCTGCCGGAACTGCCCGCCGGGCACGCCAGGACCGAACTGGCCCGCCGCTATCTATCCGCCTTCGGCCCGGTCACCGCCGACGACCTCAAGTGGTGGACCGGCTGGAACATGACCGACACGCGCAGGGCTCTCGCGGCCACCGGCGCCGAAGCAGTCGAACTCGACGAAGGCATCGGCTACCTCCTGCCCGGCGAGGAGGAATCACCTGCCGAGGCCGAGCCCTGGGCCGCGCTCCTGCCCGGCCTCGACCCCACCCCCATGGGCTGGCGCCACCGCGACTTCTACCTCAATCCCGATCACAAGCCCGCGCTCTTCGATCGCAACGGCAACATCGGCCCCACCATCTGGTGGAACGGCGCGATCATCGGCGGCTGGGCCCAGCGCCGCGACGGCCGCATCGCCTGGGAACTGCTCACCGACCCCGGACGCGCGGCCCGGACCGCCATCGAGACCGAGATCGCCCGCCTGACCGCCTTCCTCGGCGCCACCCGTGTCACACCCCAGTACCGCACCCCCTTGGAGCGCAAGCTGGCCTCCTGACCGAGCCGACAGTCGCCCGCAGCGCCGCAGCCACCTCCGATCGGCGCGCCACCCCACCTCTGAGCCCGGTACGGTACATGCGTACCGCATTGCCCGCCGACCGCACGGAGCCACCCGTATGCCCGCCCAGCCCTCCCCCCGGCGCCGCCGCGACCCCGAGCGCCGGATCGCGGAGATCGTCGACGCCACCGAGCGCGTGATTTCCGCGCGGGGCATCGAAGGGCTGACCCACCGGGCGGTCGCCGAGGAGGCGGGTGTGCCGCTGGGCGCGACCACCTATCACTTCGCCACCAAGGACGACCTGATCCAGGCCGCCCTCCAGCAGGCGTACGGGCGCTATGCCGCGCTGCTCAAGGACTGGGTGGCCCGGCGCCCCGACCTCACCACCAATCAGCACGTCGTGCTGCTGACTGACATCCTCATGGAGTGCTTCGGCGTCAACCGCGAGTACCAGGTCCTCGAATACGAGCTCTACCTCGCCGCTCTGCGCCGCCCCGCGCTGCGTCCCATCGTCGACCAGTACACCGAAGCCACCCTCAACGCCCTGCTGCCCTACGTCGATCTGTCCACGGCGCGGGCCGCCGCCGACGCCATGCAAGGGCTGACCCTGCGCGGCCTCGCTGGCACCCAGCCGCCCAGCCGCGCCGAGGTCGAGGACATTCTCCGCCGCATCCTCACCCCCAACCCGGCCCTTCCCGCACCGCCCGAGAAGGCCGACTCCTAAGGCAGTCCTGCGCGGAGCCTGAGCAGCTGTTCGCGGGTGGCGCGGGACAACCTCGCCACCACACGCTCCCAGGAGTGGTCGATCATGTCGGCCAACTCCCCGTCTGACACTGTGCCGTCGAGGACTACGGTGTTCCAGTGCTGCCGGTGCCCGTAAAGCCCCGGGCGCACGGCGGCGTGCTGCGCGCGCAGGTGCGGGGCGAGGCCAGGCTCGCACTTCAAGGTCACCTGATCGGGGCGCGCACCGGTCGCCGGTGTCAGGACGGCGAAGATCTTGCCGCCGACCTTGTACAGGCACATACCGGGACCGGGCTCGTGCTCCGTCGCCTCCGGCATTGAGAGGGCATACAGCGCGACCTCGTCCGGGGTCAAGTGATTGCCTTTCGCCGTACGAGCCCGCCGCGAAAGAGGGCGGGGCCTTCGTCAGCGGTAGCCGGCGGGGTCCGGGTACTGCCCGGTGCGCATGACCTCGCCGAAGTACCGGGCCGGGTCGGGGGCCGAGCCGTCCACGTCGGTGAAGCCGTACTCCTTGGACAGCTCACCGGCGGACACCGAGCAGCCGTTGAAGCGGGCCACGCCGGGGTCGCTGGCCAGCGCCGCCAGGGCCCGTGCGACGAAGACGGGGGTCTCGGACATCGCGAAGTCGGGGATCGCCGCGCAGGCGTCGCGCCAGTTCTCCTCGGCGACACCGAACTTCTCCAGAACCGCCTCGGTGCGCATGAATCCCGGGGCGAGGGCAAGCGCCGTGCAGCCGTACTCCTTCCCCTCCTGGGCCAGCGCCTTGACCATCCGGAACGGCGCGTACTTGGCCAGGTCGAAGAAGAACGGCTCGCGGTAGTGGGTGTGGTTGAGTTCCTCGGTGCCGTCGGTGATCTCCACGACCAGCCCGCCGGGCCTCCGGATCATCAACGGAAGTGCGTAGTGGCTGGTGACGAAGTGGGACTCGACACCGAGCCGCAGCATCCGCCGCCCCTTGTCCAGGTCGTACTCCCACATCTTGACCTTCTTGCCGTACTCGACGAGATGATCGCCGCCCCAGATCACGTTGACGAGGACATCGAGGCGGCCGTGGTCGCGGTCGATCCGGGCCACCAACTCCCGCACCTGGTCGTCCTGGAGGTGGTCGACCACGGTGGCGATGCCCGCGCCGCCGGCCGCGGTGACCAGTTCGGCGGTCTGCTCGACGGTCTCCGCCGGTCGGCCCGTCTCGCTGACCACGCCACGGGCGGTGCGGCCGGTCACGTACACGGTGGCTCCGGCCCGGCCCAGCTCGACGGCCATCGCACGGCCCCCGCCGCGGGTCGCCCCGGCGACCAGCGCGACCTTCCCGGACAGCGGTTTCGCATTCATGGCAGTAACTCCTCATGTGCCCTGATGGATCGTGGGGCGAGTATGGAGCCGCTATAGGCCAGATTCTGTCCCACTTCGTCCCGAGGTGTTCCGCGCTCCTGGCGAGAGTCTCGCCGCCGCGGTCTGAGCGAAGCCCTTGTGAATACCCACCATGCTAGTACGCCTGTACAGGTTTGGCATGTGGAGGTCACCTTCTGGCCGGCTCCACGAACGACCAGCGCCACAAGCGGCTTCGCAAGGCGCTCCGCTAGCCTCAGTGCAGGTCGAGGAGCTGGGCCAGTGGGCTTTCAAGTTAGTTGTACAAACGTCCCGTAAGATGTGCTCGCCAGGGGATCCGTCTGCCGATCCGCACCTGTCGTCCCAGATCGAGGAGAGTCGGACCCTTGTACACGCTTGCGCTCGGTCCCGAGTGGCTGTCCTCGGACTATCTGATCGCACAGTTCGGCCTGATCGGCATCCTCGTCATCGTCTTCGCCGAATCCGGGCTCTTCGCCTTCCTGCCCGGCGACTCGCTCCTGTTCACCGCCGGGCTGCTGGTCGCCGACGGCACCCGCATCACCCAACCCCTGTGGCTGGTCTGCACCCTGATCGTGACCGCCGCGATCCTCGGGGACCAAGCGGGCTATCTCATCGGCAAGTTCGCCGGCCCGAAGCTCTTCAACCGGCCCGGCTCCAGGCTCTTCAAACGCGAGAACCTCGACAGTGCACATGAGTTCATGGACCAGCACGGCCCCAAGGCCATCGTCCTGGCCCGCTTCGTACCGATCATCCGGACGTTCGCGCCCATGATCGCGGGCGCCGGATCGATGACGTACCGCACCTTCCTGACCTACAACGTCATCGGTGGCACGGCCTGGGGCACTGGCCTCACCGTCGCGGGCTACTGGCTCGGCCAGATCGGCTTCATCAAGAACCACATCGAAGCCATCCTCCTCGGCATCGTGCTGATCTCCGTCGTCCCGGCGGCCATCGAGGTCCTCAGGACCCGCAGAAAGTCCAAGGCCCAGCAGCCGAAGGGAATTGCCGTCAGGCGCGGCCGCCACGCCAGACGCTAGGTTCGGCAGACCCAGAGCGGTGTTTCCCCCTGGCGCCGATGATCGCCTGGAGGTATTCCGCCCGGCCCCCATGGCGGGCCGGCACCCCTCGACGGCGGCAGTGGAACAGCACGTCGCAGTGAGGGCTGCCCCGGCACAGGCCACTGTCACGTTCCTGACTGGGTGGCGGCTGACGCATCTGCCGCCGGACACCCGGCGGCTGCCCTCGGTGGCCCCCTATGACCAGTTGCTGCGACGCCGCCGTGGCGGGAGTGCCCCGAGCGGGGGAGAAGGGCCATGAGCAAGCGCAACCGCGCCGACGTCCACAGGGGGCTTATGCGGTGTTGGGGGGCGTATGAGGTGTTGAATGTCCAGCCGAGCCCGGCTCCCAGTAGTTTGTTCGGGCGCCTTTTCGCGCTATTGCCAAGAAGGAGTAGAACGGTGATCGAGACACGTGGGTGCAACGACGTCAAGTCGGCTGTGCAACGCTTCACTTGCTGTGGCGGTGATGGGTTAGCGGAGGCATGCATTACGAATGCCGGGTAGCCTGTTTCGGGCTACATGCAGTTCGCCTATATTGCGGGCAGGGAATCCTCCGGGGAGATCTGGAAGACCTCAAGGCGCCCTGATCAACAAACCGCGCGGTCATGTGTGCGTTCGTCCGCTGCCCGTGAACGGACAGAAAGGGACTGTCATGCGCCGCATCCTCCGCGCCGTCACCGCCGTCGGCCTGCTGGCCATCCCGACCATCGCGTTCATTGCCCCCGCACAAGCCGTAAGCCACGGCCTCGTCAAGGTCCAAGTAAGTGGCTGTGGCGAAGAACAGCTCCTCGAACAACAAGCTGCCAAACTTGCCGACCAGGCCGAGATCGAGGAGATCTCGGAAGAGACGGCCCCGTACTATGCGATGTGGGAAGAGGACGTTGACACCGGCGTACAGGTGGCCGCCAACGATCAGACCCAGGTCAACAACGGCGAGGTCACGCAGAGCCAGGTTGGCCTCGTCAACGTGGGCCTCAACAACGTCCTTTCTCAGGACGAGATCTCGGCACTCTCGGATCTCCACGAATTGTGTGGCGCGTTGACGCATGTCGGCATTCTTGACTAACGTCGCCGAGCCTTGCGCCATCTGATCAGCCCCTCCCAATCCAGCGGATTGGCTTGCCGGGTCAGCACTCTTCTCTTCGTCCAAAACGCAAAAAGCCCCCACCCGGCCAAGTCGGCTGCGCGGGGGGCTTTTTGCGTTGTCGGGTCACGCCATGAGACCCGAGCTTCCCCATGCGGCGGGTCGCTCCACTCTGTGGACCTACGCCTGGTCGAAGGCCCAGACGAGCACCACCTGCTCCTCTTCCGGGATGCCTCCGGCACGACGGTAAGTCGTCCGGGCCGCCGTGTTGTCCTCGGCCGTGACCGTCCACATGCCGTAGCAGTTCCGTTGGCGCGCCAGGTCTGCGAGCGCCGACGTCAGGGACCGGCCGACACCGCGTCCGCGGAACGACTCGTCCACGCCCAGCTCGTACAGGAACATCTCGGTGCCCTTGTCCGGGTGTGTCATCTCGACGCCGGTGACCATCCCCGCCGGGACGCCATCGACATAGGCGATCAGGAGGTGGTGGCGCTCGTCCGCCAGAAACCTCTCAGTCGCCTCCGGCAGAGGGGACACATCGAAGAGGTGCCCGGCGCCGTGGACAGCCTCGACCCGAGTGATGCGGCGGATCTCCATGGGGGGATCCTGCCAGAGCTCGGCACGAACGGCACCGGGTCCCTCCCTCACCCGAGTCTTCCGGTCCCAGAACCGGGCTTCGCGCCTGGTTCCACGATCTCCGGAACCGTCACGCAGCCGATCCCGACCTCCGCCGGGTCATCGACAGGGCGCACGTTGCGTCTTCGCCGGTGTGCTGAAGGCCGGGATCACCTCCCACTGGGATGTGCACGTCCTGGCGGGCGGGCCCGCGTCGCCGCGGGCCCGCCGCGCGCATCACCGAGCGGGGAAAGCGGTCCCACCGGCGCCGCGCGGGTGGGGGCGTTGCGTGAGCTGCCGCCGCAGCAGCGCAGCATGCTGGCCCTGCACTATCCGGTCGCCGGTCCGTTGTGTGAGCTCAGGCCCGGTGTCTCCCAGGTGCTCTGCAAAGCCCTGTACTGGCTGCATGTCGCGCACGCGCGCGGCCATGATCAGTGTGCGGCTGTGGCCCGGTTTGCCTCCCTGGATCCCGAGCGGGTCAAGATCCAGGACTCGGACGAGGGCCGTCGCCTGCGGGCCGCCCTGCGCGGCAGCCATGCCCTCTGATCCCTCACGTCGACCCGTAACGCCACGCCCCGCCCAAGGCGCGGGGGTGCTTCTGGTTGTCGGTGGATTGAGCGGTTGGGGGCGAGGCGGCCATTTGGGCCCTACACGTCCAAGCGGCGCCCCCCATCGTGGCTGATCTGCCAGGAGTGCGAACTGCCCGTCGCCCTGGGCGATGTCTGTCGCGGGGCGCAGGTGGCCGTGTGAAGGGCGGGGTTCGAGGTTTGTCCGGCCGACCGGTTGGGTCGGGTGTGCGGTGGGGGAGACTGGGCGGGTGACCACAGACCCACGCAGTTCCTTGGACAGCGACACGCCTTCCTTCAGTTCTCCTGAGCCGGTACGTCCGCGTCGGGAGCCGCGCTCGGCGGCCGACGCTCCGCCCGCTACTTTCCTCGAGCCCCGGCTTCGGCCTGACCCGGCGGCCGACGCATCCATATCCTGACCACATGTCAGGGTCTCTCTGCCATAGGTCCGTTGCTCGGGATGTAGGCGTTGATCTGGCTACGGCTTGGTCAAACGCCGGTGCCACCAGGCGCTACCCGGCCCCGCGGGCGCAATACACTACCGCGTCGCCGCCGCTCGTCTCCGCACCCGGGCAGACCTACTGGCGTGGAGCGCCCACCTGGTCGGCAAAGGCTGGGTGCTGGCCGCCACCGACTGGTGCGAGGTGATGCGGGAAAACCCGCAGATCAGCGGCCGAATCCCATATCTGAGCCCCTCAGGGAACCGGTGCTGCTCGGATACCGTCAACCGATCCGTGAGAACCAAGCCAGTCAAGATATTCCTCGGGTGTGTGGCGCTCCTCTGCGCACTTGGCACCGCGATCGCACTTGGCGGTGTGCTGACGGGATCAGGCGGCGGCAAGAAGTCCGCCGCGAACGCGTCGACGGCCACCGATCCGGCCGTGAAGGACCCGGCCGACGACGCATCGTCTGATAATCCGCCGGCCGGAAGCCTGGTGCTGCGTATCGACGGCCCGGACGGCCTGGTGACGCCGAGCGAGATCAAGTCGTTCAAGGCCGACGTCGAGACCCTCACCCCGGCCGGCGACAACATCGGTAACAACTGGGCCCAGGGCCGCAGCGGGCAAGCGGCCGAAGCCATGGGGACGGTCTACGAGATCTCCCACGACACCGCGATACTCGACCGGATGATCGGCTTCTGCGACGCCGTGCTCTCCGAGCGCAACGACCTCGCCCCCAGCCCGGTCGGCCGGCACCCGCTGTGGACCGGCAAGGTCGACCCCGCCTGGCCGAACGATGTCACCGCGCAGCCGATCGGCACCGGCGGCGAGCAAGGCGACCCGGTCGGCCACCTCGGCAACTGTGCCCGGCAGATCCTGCAGACTCCCGCCATCTGGCACAAGCGCGTGCCGATCGGCGACCCGCACCAATACGGCGCCACTTACCTCGACCGGGCAAAGAAGTTCGTTGCGGAAGCCGACGTCGCCGTCGATCAGCACATCCTGGCGCGGCTGCTGGACGTCTCCCGCAGTGACCGCCAGTACTTCGCGGGGGATTCGCCCTACCAGGGCGGCAAGCCGGTGCCCTGGAACCAGCAGATGATGTTCGACTACGGCTTCTCCAACCTGGCGAGCGCACACCAGATCCTGGGCGACGACGCCCAGCGCGCCGCCCGCTACGACCGGCTGGTCAAGGCCAGCGTGAACTGGTTCTTCTCCGCAGCCCGCAGGTACACCGATCCCGCGGGCAAATCCGCCTACGACTGGGGCTACTCGCCATCGCAGAGAGCCGGTGAGGACTCCAATCACGGCAGCCTGGACTGCGCCGGCCTCTACCGGCTGTACCTCACCGGCAGATACAGCATCACCGCGTCCATGATGGCCCCGCTCGCGAACACGCTCGTCGACGTGATGACCAAGAGCCCACACAAGTACGCGGGTCGTGTCGACGGATCGGACGGCCGGGGCCACGGCTCCTCCACCAGCTACCTCCGCGGCGGCTTCCTTCCTCTCGCCGAGTTCCGTCCCGATGCCTACCACGCCATGCTGACCGAGGCACTTCCCGGAAACGGCACCACGAGCATCGACTCGTTCTCGGGTGCCCTGATGCTGAAGAGCCGCCGCGGCCAGCACCATTACTGACCTCGGTGCGTCAGGGTGATGGCTGTTGAACTTCCTGATGGTGGTGGGACGTTGGCGGTAGACAGTGGTGTGTGAGAGATGCGGATGGGGGCGGGCTGACGCCGGTGGCTCGGCAGCGCCGGGAGTCGGTACGTATGCAGGCAGCAGAGCTGTTTGCCCAGCGGCTCAAGGCGCCGGAGGTCGCCCGGCAACTGCGGGTGAGTGTGAAGTCGGCCTATCAGTGGCAGCGGTTGTGGCGCTGAGGCGGAGCCGGGGCACTTGCCTCCCGGGGGCCGAGCGGTGTTGAGCCTCCAGTACCGCTCCGGCATCCTCGACGGCTTCATAGCCGGAACCGGTCTCTCCCTTGACACGCCAACATCACCTTGACGCGCCGAGATCAGTAAGGATCAAGGCCGTGCAGCACAAATGCCGTGCTGGTGCGGCGAGTTGGGCCGTATGAGGGTGGACGGCGGTGCGCCGTCCGGAGGGTTTCCCTGTTTCCTGTTCCCCGGGTCAACAGGAAACCCGTCGACTCGGCGCCGAGCCGGCGACAAGACTTCTGGCACCGGGTCGGACGGACGTCGGACCCGGGACGCCCTCGGGGCAAGGAGCCCCATGAGGGAGCAACGGTCTCCACTGGTTCATCGTTCATCGAGGAGAACTTCCATGAAGCTGCGTTCCTGGCCCTTGGCCTCCGCTCTTTCCCTGACCGCCCTGCTCGTGCCCGTCTCGAACGCGGTGGCGGCCCCTGCCGCGCCGGCTGCACCCTCTTGTACGCAGGGGTCGATCTGCTTCTACACCGGCTCCCGTTACGACGGCCAGAGCTGGGAGTGGGTCGCCAAGGACGGCTACCACGACATGCCGGCCGCGTTCCACGACAACGTCGGCTCGTTCGTGGCCAGCGTCGACGGCTGCCTCATCAACTGGGACCCGAAGGAGACCCGGGTGGTGCGCAGCGGCGACAACCGGATCGACTACGGTTCCGACTTCGGCGGCCGGATCGACGGCGTGGGCCCGGGCTGCTGACCATTCCACCCCGCCGTCCCGGATCCGCGTCCCGGAATCGGCAACGACGCTCCTACGGCGCGGCCTACCGGGGGGCATGCCCTCGGTCGAGCATCGCTCCCACAAGGGCCTGAACAACCGGGCAGAGAACAGCCACCACCCGACCCGGCAGCGCGAACGGGCCATGAAAGGCTTCCGCTCCACCGGCGGGGCGCAGCGGTTCCTGGCCGCGTTCAGCGGCATCTCACCCCACTTCCGGCCCCGGCGGCATCTGCTGACCGCCGCCGAACACCGAGCCGAGATGAGCATCCGCTTCGCCGTCTGGGAGCAGGTCACTGGCGTCGCCGGCCGGCCCACCGCAGCCTGACCATAGGCCAGCATCCGAGCCCACCACGCCACGACACACGTCAGACACCCCCACGCCCAACAACATGACAGCGCCGTTGCATGAGTTGCCGTCTGTTCCGCGACTGGAATCGATGACTGTAGACCGCAGGGCGGTGATCGCAGAGTTCGGAGAATTGACGGCACAGAAGCTGACGGTCTCCGAGATGGTGGACAGCCTCAGCAAGTGGGGGCCGACGCTGGGCTTCGCCAAGGAGACCCTTCGGCCCCTCTATCTCTACTACCGAGAGGGGTCCGGTACCGGGGCACACACACCACCATGACCATTCTGGGGGAGTACTTGGCCCCCGCAAGCGATTCGTGCGTGAAAGTGAGGACGTCCCCAAGCGTTGTGAGGACAGCCGAACTGCCCGGCCTCTCCTTGCATCTGACCGCCGTAGTGGCGAGATACGTACTCGGCCCGCAGGGGTGCGATTCTCCGGTTGCCGACCGGATCAGCGCCACGCTCCCTCCCGCCCCTGTTGACGGCTCCGCCTGACCTTCGGTTGTCAGGGGCTCGTAGGTTCGATACATGAGTTCCTCTCTGATCGTCTACCTGGTCAACATTGCTGCTACGCCTGCCCTGGTCGGACCCGGTTGACCAGTTGCTGGAGGTGGCACGAGACGACTTCGGGGACGCCCTGGCGGCGCGACGACAGTCGGCCTGGTCCGTCTGGGTGACTCGGGGGCTCCGCCGTGGCGGAGCCCCCGAGGGCGTGCGGCTCGATCGGGCCGGGGTGACCCGGTTCCATCAGTACGGAGCCGAGCGGCTGTGGGTATGGGCCACCGGGTCATGCCCACTCCACCCCAACCCCCTTGTCCAGCAGTCGAGTTCAGCGGGTGCTGACTGTTGCGAGGCCGGAGGTGCGCTCGCGGACGGGGTGGTGGTCGGTGGGGCTGGTCAGCCCGTATACGACCGCGCGGTATTCCACGATGCCCTCGCGGGCGGCCTTGATGTGTGCGACGTCCCGCGCCTCGGTGCCCGCGGGGACCACGGTGCCGCAGGAGATCTGTTGCCACGTCTTCTGGCCGCTGCTGTGGCTCTCCAGGCACACCCGTATGAACGGTGCGGCGTCGTCGTCACCGTGTCCGGTGGCCCGGTTGGTCTCGCTGACGTGTGCCGTGCGCTGGGCGGAGATGTCGACGCTGCCCTTGGCGAACGGCTGTCAGACCGCCGTACAGCACCTCGTGTTGGGGCTGGGGTGATGGGCGCCGCCGGGTGATCAGCAGGACGGTGGTGAGGATGGCGCGGCCGATGGTGGCCAGCCCGGCGACGCCCGCGATGACGGGGATCACCGTGGGGTGCTCGTGCAGGACATAGCCGGCGAACAGCAGGGCCAGGACGAGGACTCCGGTCAGCGCGCCCTGGAGCAGGCGGCGCAGGGAGGCCTCCGTGGGGGTCGGTTCCGGGGCGGGCAAGGGGCTGCGTGCGGCTGCCGCGGCCCAGCCCAGGGCCGCGGTCACGGGCCGTTCGCCGGAGTTTCCCGTCCCGCGCCGATCCCAGCTGGCAGGCCGACTACCGCTGTTGGCGGCCACCTGTCGAACGGGTCATTGCCTGGCTCGTCGCCCACGGCAACCGCCGCTTGCCCTGCCGCGGCACCATCAAAGGCGAACGCTGGATCCACCACCGGGCAGCCGCCCTCAACCTCCGCCGACTGATCAACCTAGGACTCCACCACCACAATGGCGCCTGGACCCTGACCTCGGCCAACCCATAACCACGGAAAGGGCGCTGTCCGGTCCTGCCACCGAACGTCCTCTCACCAACATCTTCACCGGACTTCTAGTGACCTGAGTCGTTGATGCGTCGGCAGTAGTTGGCGAGGCTGTTGAGAATCTGGTCGGCGGTCTTGTGCCACACATAGGGGCGGGGGTTGGTGT
>NZ_LGDD01000042.1 GCF_001279695.1 Streptomyces sp. WM6378 | reverse complement strand
AACGCCCGGTTACATTCCGAACCCGGAAGCTAAGCCTTTCAGCGCCGATGGTACTGCAGGGGGGACCCTGTGGGAGAGTAGGACGCCGCCGAACAAATTTTGGGGAAAGCCCCGCACTTGGTCCTTCGGGACCACGGTGCGGGGCTTTTCTGCGTTTAAGGTCGAGTCATGCGCTACGACCTCATCATCTTCGACAACGACGGCGTGCTCGTCGACAGTGAGCCGATCTCGAACACCATCCTGTCCGGCTATCTCACCGAGCTCGGCCATCCCACCTCGTACGAGGAATCCCGCCGTGACTACATGGGGGCCGCAGTCCATCGCGTGCACGACGTGATCCAGGAGAGGACCGGGCAAGCGCTGCCGGTCGACTTCGACGAGACGCTGCACGCTCGGATTTTCGCCGCGTTCGAGCGGGAATTGCAGCCCGTCGCGGGGGTCACGGACGTACTCGGGAAGCTCGTGGCGGACGGGGTGCCGTACTGCGTGGCGTCGTCCGGGACGCACGAGCGGATCCGGGTGGGGCACCGCAGGACCGGGCTCGACGAGTGGTTCGAGGAGGAGTGGGTGTTCTCCTCGGAGGACGTCGGGCGGGGGAAACCGGCGCCGGACCTGTTCCTGCACGCGGCCGAGCGGATGGGGGTGGCACCCGAGCGGTGCGTCGTCATCGAGGACAGCCGGCTCGGGGTCCAGGCCGCGCGGGCCGCGGGGATGGACGTGTACGGGTTCACGGCGATGACGCCCGCCGAGCGGCTCGACGGCGCCAACGGGTACTTCGACAACATGGGGCAGCTGCTCGGATTGCTCGGGTGATCTCTCTACCCAGGAGTAAGTAACGGCCCTAGGCTGTGCCGCCATGACAGACGCACGCCTGCGGCACGGCAGGGCGTCCCTGGCGGTGAGTTTCTTCGCGCAGGGCATGGCCTTTGCCCTCCTGGTGACCCGCATACCCGCGATCCAGGACCGGTACGGGATATCGGACGGGCTGCTGCCCGTCTTCCTCGCGGCCGTGCCGATCCTCGCGGGGGTCGGCAGCGTCTGCACCGAGCAGCTGATCAAGCGGGTCCGGCCCAGCGTGGTGCTGCGGTTCGCCCAGCCCGTCGTGCTCCTGGCGCTGCTCGGGGCCGGCGCGGGCGACCGGATGTGGCAGGCCGCGCTGTCGCTCGGCGCGTTCGGGCTGTCGGTGGGCGCGCTCGACGCGTCCATGAACATGCTGGGGGTCAGCCTCCAGCGGACGTACGGGCGCAGCATCATGCTCGGGTTCCACGCCTCGTACAGCCTCGGGGGGATCGGGGGCGCCTCGCTCGCCTGGGTGGGGGCGCACTGGCACCTGTCGCTGCTCGTGTCGTATCTGCCGGTCGTGGCCGTGCTGCTGCCGGTGTGTCTGGTCGCGAGCCGGTGGTACGTGGACGGTGAGCCGGCCGGCGCCGCGGTGGAGCGGGCCGAGGGGGCCAAGCCCGTCGTCTTCCGGCTGCTGCTGCCGCTCTGCCTGGTGATGAGCTTCGCGTACATCGGGGACTCGACCGTCTCCAACTGGAGTGCCAAGTACCTCCAGGACACGCTGGGCAGCTCCGAGCAGCTGGCGACCGTTCCGTACAACGTCTACATGGTCACCACGCTGCTCGGGCGGGCTGCGGGGGACTTCGGGGTGCGGCGGTTCGGGGCGGTGGCCGTGGTGCGGTTCGGGACGGTGCTGGCCGCCGCCGGGTTCGCCGTGGTGGCGGCCGCGCCCGGGGCCTGGGCGGGGATGGCCGGGTTCACGCTGCTCGGGTTCGGGCTGTGCGTGATCGTGCCGCAGACGTTCGCCGCGGCCGGGCGGCTGTTTCCGGACGCCAGCGACGCGGCGGTCGCCCGGCTCAACATCTTCAACTACGTGGGATTTCTTGTTGGCTCGCCGCTCGTGGGGGCGCTGGGGGACGCCTGGAGCTACCGCGGGGCGATGCTCGTGCCGATGGTCCTGGTGCTGCTGACGCTGGTGTACGCCCGCTCGTTCGGCTCCGAGGCCGCCCGATACGGTGGCGGGCATGAGCGGCCGCGCACTGTTGATGTGGGATGAAGCTGTCACGCGCTACGACTTCGGGTCGAGCCACCCGATGGACCCGGTACGGCTCGCGCTGACCATGGGTCTGGTGCGGGCGTACGGGCTCGACAAGCAGGTGGACGTGGTTGCCGCGCCGCCCGCCGGGGACTCCACGCTGCGGCTCGTGCACCGGCAGGACTACGTCGACGCGGTGCGGGCGGCGTCGGCGGATCCGGGTTCCGCCGACGCGTCGTACGGGCTTGGCACGATGGACGATCCCGCCTTCGCCGGGATGCACGAGGCCTCCGCGCTGATCGCCGGGCAGTCGGTCGCCGCGGCCGAGGCGGTGTGGGCGGGGGAGGCCGCGCACGCGGTCAACTTCGCGGGCGGGCTGCACCATGCGATGCCGGGCGGGGCGGCCGGGTTCTGCATCTACAACGATGCGGCGCTGGCCATCGCGCGGCTGTTGGAGCTGGGGGCCGAGCGGGTCGCGTACGTGGATGTGGACGTGCACCACGGGGACGGGGTTCAGGCGGCGTTCTGGGAGGATCCGCGGGTCCTGACGATCTCGCTGCACGAGCATCCCCGGCTCCTGTTTCCCGGGACCGGGTGGCCGGAGGAGACCGGGGCGGACGGGGCCGGTGAGGGGTCCGCGGTCAATGTCGCGCTGCCGGCGGGGACGGGGGACGAGGGGTGGCTGCGGGCGTTCCACTCGGTGGTGCCGGAGCTGATCGCCGATTTCCGGCCACAGGTCCTCGTCACCCAGCACGGGGCCGACACGCACTTCGAGGATCCGCTGGCCCACCTGGCCGTTTCGCTCGATGCGCAGCGGGCGGTGCAGGCCGCGTGCCACTCGCTGGCCCATGAGTACGTCGAGGGGGCGAAGTGGGTCGCGCTCGGGGGTGGGGGGTATGCGGTGGTGGATGTGGTGCCGCGGTCCTGGACACATCTGGTGGGGATCGCGGGGCATGCGCCGCTCGATCCCGAGTCGGTGATTCCGGCGTCCTGGCGGGATGAAGTGTTCGCGCGTACGCGGCAGTTGGGGCCTGCGCGGATGACGGACGGGCGGACCGTGTCGTGGCGGTCCTGGGATGCGGGGTACGACCCTGCGGATCGGCTGGACCAGGCGGTGCTGGCCACTCGGCGGGCGGTGTTTCCGTTGCGGGGGTTGTTGGCGTAGGGGGAGTTCCCCACCCCGCCCCTTCCCGAGACCCTCCGGGGGTGGATGGGGTCGGCTTGCGGCCCGGTGGTCGCTGCTGGGGCTCTGCCCCAGACCCCGTTCGTGCCTTAAGGGCGCTCGTCCTCAATCTCCCCCAAGGGCTTAAGGGCCAGGGGGGACCCCCATGACGGGCTGGGTATGCCGGTGCCGGCCAGCGTCAACCCTGTTAGGGGCGCGGGGAACTGCGCGGCCAGCCACGCACGGTCCGCAGCCGAAGCACCCCACCCCCGGAGGCCTCGCGGCGGAGCCGCAGGGTGTCACAGCCGGGAACGGGCGGGGTGGGGAGCGAGACCCTCTTTCGCGGCCAGGCGGCGTTACGCCAACTGTGGGGCTCTGCCTCGAATTTGGCCCGCGCCCCACCCCCCTGCGGGAGCATCGTCGGGTGTTGAGCATCGGCGCGCTGCGGGCGCATCTTCTGGCGGCCAGGCTGGCCGGGCCTGTGGCCACCTCGCGGGAGGAGAGCCTGCGGAGCTATCGGCTGTTCGCGGCGCGGGATCCCCGGGTCACGCTCGGGCTCGACCCCGAATGGGGGTGGGGCGAGCGGGATTTGTTGCGGCTGATGGCGGACAAGTGCGGGGTGAGCGACGATCCGCGGCACGTCAGCGGGCCCGATGTCATCGACCCGGAGCGGACGTTGGCGGGGCTCGACGCCTTCGCGGTGCGCCTCGGGGAGGTGGCTTCGCGGCGCGGCGCGGTGCTGCTCGGGACCGGGCATCCGCACCGTCTGCTCGGGTTCTACGCCGCCCTGGCGGACGCTTTGTCGGCGGCGGGATGCCCTGTTCTCACCCCCGCGCAGGGTAGCTCTGTCGACATAACGACCCGGTTCGGGGTACGTACGTACAACCTTGACTACGTACGGGGAGTCGCGTTGGTGCGGGAACCCGGCGCGCGGGGAGCCGGGAGCGAGACCGGCGCGCACACCCATTCGCCGCTCCCGGTTCGGGTCGCCCTGGGGGCCTCGGCGGGGGGTTCCGGACAGGTTCCCGAGCTGGTGATCGGAGATCACGGATGGGTCTGCGGGGCAGGTCAGCTGGGCATTGAGGCCGTCGGGCTCGCCGATACGGACGACCCCGCGCTGTTCGTCGGCGAGGCCGAGGGGCGGGTGGCCGTGGCCGTTCCGCTTGATGACGCTGTGCGGTCTGATTACTACCGGCCGCTTACTCGCTATGTACTCAATCGAGCGTGTCTGTCACAGTAGGCGGCCGATGGCAGCTCCTCTTCCCCACTCGCACCACCCGCCCCTAGTCTGGGGAGTGAGCGCACAGCGACGTTGAGTCACCGGAGGGGAAGCCGGTGCGCGTTGGGTGCGGAAGGTACAGGTGGGTCATGGCTGCAGACCAGAGGCCTCTCAACGAGGTCGTGTTCCTTACCGTGGCGGAGGTCGCCTCGGTGATGCGAGTGTCAAAGATGACCGTGTACCGCTTGGTGCACAGCGGTCATCTGCCCGCGATCCGGGTGGGCAGGTCCTTCCGGGTTCCGGAACAGGCAGTTCAGGAGTACCTCCGCGAGTCCTTTGTGGGGGTGGAGACGGCCTGAGGGGGCTCCCCGCTCCCCTCGGATTACGTCCCTCACTCGGCGGCAGGTAGGCTAGGCCGACGTAGGTCGTGTGGGCCCAGACGCCCCGCACCGAGTGAGAAGAAGTGAGCGAGGGTAGTCGTGGGCTCTGTTATCAAGAAGCGGCGCAAGCGGATGGCCAAGAAGAAGCACCGCAAGCTGCTCAAGCGCACGCGCGTTCAGCGTCGCAACAAGAAGTAAGCGAGCGCTGTTCGTGAGATCGCAGCCCTCCCGCCGCATCGTCGGTGGGAGGGCTGTGGCGTATCCGGGCGCAGTTTCTCGGCCATGCGGGCGCACGGGGTCATCGCCGCGCAACATCCAGCCGCTACGGTGGCGCTCAGGGCGTTAGGGACGTACCGAAGGCCGAAGGAAGGCGCTGATCTTGGGGAAGGTCGTGCTCGTCACCGGAGTGGCCCGGCAGCTGGGCGGCCGTCTTGTGCGGCGGATCCAGCGGGATCCCGAGGTCGACCGGGTGATCGGGGTCGATGTGGTCCGGCCGGGGCACCGTCTGGGTGGTGCCGAATTCGTACAGGCGGACATCCGCCAGCCGGCGATCGCGAAGGTGCTCGCCGAGCACGCGGTGGACACCGTCGTGCACATGGATGTGACCGGGACGCCCCTGAGCTCGGGCGGCGGGCGGACCACGGTCAAGGAAACCAACGTCATCGGGACGATGCAGCTGCTCGGCGCCTGCCAGAAGTCGCCGACGGTCAAGCGGCTCGTCGTGAAATCGAGTACGAGCGTGTACGGGTCCGCGCCGCGCGATCCCGCGGTGTTCACCGAGACGACGCCGCCGAAGTCGCTGCCCAGCGGGGGCTTCGCGAAGGACGCCGTCGAGGTCGAGGGATACGTGCGCGGCTTCGCCCGGCGCCGGCCCGATGTGGCGGTCTGCGTGCTCCGCTTCGCGAACATCCTGGGGCCGAGCGCCGACTCGCCGCTCGCCGAGTACTTCTCGCTGCCGGTCCTTCCGACGGTGCTCGGCTATGACCCGCGGCTCCAGTTCGTCCACGAGGACGATGTGATCGACGTGCTGCGGATCGCGGCCGGCGAGCCGCGGCGCGGGACGCTCAACAGCGGGACCTTCAACGTGGCGGGGGAGGGCGTGCTGCTGCTCTCGCAGTGTTCGCGTCGGCTCGGGCGGCCCACGGTGCCGGTGCTCCTGCCGGCAGTCCGCTGGGTCGGCACCGCGCTCAGGACGGTCGGGGTGACCGACTTCTCGCCGGAGCAGATTCGTTTGCTCACGCACGGCCGGGTGGTCAGCACGGCCCAGATGCGCGAGACACTGGGCTACGAACCCAAGTACACGACCGCCGAGACGTTCGCCGACTTCGCCCGCAGCCGGGGGCCGGGGCTGCTGCCCCCGGACTCGCTGGCCAGGGCCGTGGACCGGGTGGCGGGGCTGCCGTTCGCGCCCTTCCCCGGCGGGGCCCTCGCCGGAGCCACCACCCCTTCGAACGCGGAATGAGGAGCGCACCAACGATGGCGGACGCCAAGGTCATCCCGTTCGACGACGACCGCTCGCGCCAGAGCGCGCAGCGCACCGGCCGCAGGCGCCCGGTCCCGGGCCGCCGCAAGGCCGAGCCCGGGCCACAGCCGCTCGCGGGAGCCGCCGCCCCGGTCAGTGCCCTGCCCGGGGCGCAGGAGGCCGTGGAGCGGCCCTCCGGGGACCGCCCGGCGGACGGGCAGGAGCAGCGCGGCGGCTGGGACCGGCGCATCGCGGGCGGCCTGTCGTTCCTGCGGCGGCGGATCACCGGCGAGTACGACGTCGACGAGTTCGGCTACGACAAGGAGCTCACCGACCAGGTCCTGATGTCGATCCTGCGGCCGTTCTACGACAAGTACTTCCGGGTGGAGGTGAAGGGCGTCGAGAACATCCCGGCCGAGGGCGGGGCGCTGGTCGTCGCCAACCACTCCGGGACGCTGCCGCTGGACGGGCTGATGATGCAGGTGGCCGTCCACGACCACCACCCGGCGGGGCGCCATCTGCGGCTGCTCGCGGCCGACCTGGTGTTCATGCTGCCGGTCGTCAACGAGCTGGCCCGCAAGGCCGGGCACACCCTGGCCTGTTCGGAGGACGCCCAGGCGCTGCTTGAGCGGGGCGAGGTCGTCGGGGTGATGCCGGAGGGGTTCAAGGGCATCGGCAAGCCGTTCGGCGAGCGGTACAAGCTGCAGCGCTTCGGGCGGGGCGGCTTCGTGTCGACCGCGCTGAAGGCGGGCACGCCCATCGTGCCGTGCTCGATCGTGGGGGCCGAGGAGATCTACCCGATGATCGGGAACGCCAAGACGCTGGCCCGCCTGCTCGGCTTCCCGTACTTCCCGATCACGCCGACGTTCCCGTGGCTGGGTCCTGCGGGTCTGGTGCCGCTGCCGACGAAGTGGACGATCCAGTTCGGCGAGCCGATCCCGACCGACGGGTATCCGCCGGAGGCCGCGGAGGACCCGATGCTGATGTTCAACCTCACCGACCAGGTGCGGGAGCAGATCCAGCACACGCTGTACAAGCTGCTCGTGCAGCGGCGGTCCGTGTTCTTCTGAGTTCGCGTTCTTCAGGGTCCGCCCGGAGTCGTACGTGTGGGAGGGGCTGGGAAAACCCAGCCCCTCCCACACGTACGTACGTGGACCTCTATTCCGCCTTGTCCGTGTCGATGCCCAGGCCCGGCAGCAGGCCCGGCAGGAGCGGGGGCAGGGTGACGTCCGGGACCGGGGGCTTGTTGGAGGACTTGCCGGACGGGGCGGGGACGATGCCGCCGCCCGTGCCCGGCTCGAACAGGCCGCCGGTGTTGCCGCCGAGCAGGCCCTCGTTGGACGGCGAGCCGGAGGGCTGTGGTTTTCCGCCGGTGGCGGGGGCGCTGTGACCGGATCCGGGGGCCGAGGAGGGCGTGGACGGGCGGGCGGTGGCCGAGGTGCTGCCCGAGTGCGAGGAGCCCTGGCGGCCGTGGGTGGTGGACGACGTCTTGGGCAGCAGCGACTGCAGCGGCCCGACCTCCTGGTCTATGGCGGCGAAGACCGAGCTCACCTTGTTGCCGACGTCGGTCAGCTGGGCGGGCAGCTTGCCGCGCAGCTTGCTCCAGCTCTCGCGGTGGGCCTGGGCGAAGGAGTTGAGGGCGGCGATGGGGCCGATGGAACCGTCCTTCGCATAGGCCTGGTGCAGCAGGCGGTGGCCCTCGGAGGCGTCGTGCTCCATGCCGCTGAGGGCGCGCCGGACCTCACCGAGCTGTTCGTGGTCGAGGTCGCCCGCGCGGCCCCGCTCCATCAGGCGTCTCGCTTCGGAGAGCCGGGTCGAGGCCTGGTCGAGGTAGAGCTCGCCCCGGCTGGCGTCGTCGTCGGCCAGGTTGAGCTTGAGGTCCTCCATGCCGCGTTTCAGCCCGTACAGGGAATCACCGGGAAGGGCGTCGGAACTGGCAGCGGCCACGCCGCTGAACGCTCCCGCGGCCACACCGATGCTGAGTCCGCCCGCCGCAATGCCCTTGGACCAGCGGGAGCGGGGTCGCAATTTCCGGAGCGACGTCGCCCGGTGGGCGCCGCGGCCGGTCCGCTGCTCGGGCACCTGAGGGTCGACGGCACCGCCGCCGGCGAACATCCGCTCCATCTCGGCCATGAGCAGCGCCCGCTGCTCGACCTTGACCTGCGGGTCCATCTCCGGTTTCGGCAGTTCGCCGAGCCCACCCGCCAGGGTCAACAGCCTGCCGGTGTCGGCCTGTTCGGCCGGCCCGGTCTCGGGTGTCTCCTGGTCGGCCGCCGAGGCTTCTTCCAGGGCCTGGGCGAAGGCGTTCGCCCGCCGGTGCGCCGATACGTTCGCGATCACTGGCGGCACCTCCTCTCGTCATCACGGTCGACTCCCCAAGGGGCCTGGAAGGTTGCACGCCTTGAGCACATCCACACGATCGAGTGAGCGGCTGTGGACATGGCGTGACCACAGGGAGCCTTCATCCCGCACAACGACGGACGCGGCACTTGGGTTACGGACGAAGGATGATCGGACCACAGCGGCATCGGTAGCTCACGGATGGGGGGGGGGGGCCCCGCCTGTGGCGGGTCGGCGGGTGGTGTCCGGACGAGCCGGGCGGTCAGCGGGCGTCGTCCGGGAGGAGCCGGGCGAGGGTGCGCACGGCCCGGTACTGAAGGGTCTTGATCGCGCCCTCGTTCTTGCCCATGACGCGGGCGGTCTCGGCGACCGAGAGGCCCTGGAGGAAGCGCAGGGTGACGCACTCCTGCTGCTGCGGATTGAGCTTGCGTACGGCTTCGAGCAGGGCGGCGTTGGAGAGCGACTCCAGGACGGAGTCCTCGGGGGAGCGCTCGACCTCGTTGGCGTCGAGCATTTCGCCGGTGGTCACTTCGAGCCGGAAACGGCTCGACTTGAAGTGGTCGGCGACCAGGTTGCGCGCGATCGTGACCAGCCAGGCGCCGAAGTCGCGGCCCTGCCAGGTGAAGGTGGAGATCCGGCGCAGGGCGCGCAGGAACGTCTCGCTGGTGAGGTCCTCGGCCGTCGCCTTGCCGCCGACGCGGTAGTAGATGTAGCGGTAGACGGTGTCGCTGTACTGGTCGTAGAGCCGTCCGAAGGCGTCGGCCTCGCCCGCTTGGGCGCGCTCGACGAGATCCATCATGCGGGCGCTGTCGCTGTCGGCGGTGGGCCGGCGGGCGGTGGGCGTCGCGGACGTGCCCGTGCTGCGGCCGCCGCTCCGTCTACCGACTGCGGCACCACCGTCGGCCAGGGCATAGCAGGGCCCGACGGGTGTTGCGGTGGCGAAGGCAGGGGCGCCGGCGTACGCGGTGGGGACGAATACGCGCAGGCGGTCGACGACCGCCCCGCGCAGCGTAGCCAGGCCCGAGGCGTCAACCCCGACGTGTGGGTACACGGGACTCCCAGAGGCAGAGCTTCCATCACGTGCAGTGCGGAACTGTTCACCCATCGTGGCGATGTGCGGGTTCCGGATTGCGTCTGAGGAGAATAACGCTTCGTGCAGGGAGCGCTACACCCAGTTGCTCAAATCGTCGATTCCGTCGCTTCTGTTACGTCTATGCGTCGGTTCAAGTCGCACATAGTGAGCGGAAGTTGATCGGAATGCTTTCGGATCTGTCCGCGCTGGGGATCTGTTGTGCCCGGGTGTGGGCAACGGGGCTGGCGGGCCAAGGGGAATGGGGGCGAAACCCCCACAATCGAATATTCCGGCGGCTGACGCTGCGGGCGGCCCCTGGGGGCGGCCCGTTGACTGCGGACAGTCGCCGACTAGCGGCGGCGGCGGTGCAGGGCGACGGCGGCGGCCGTGCCGCCCGCGAGCGCGCCGACGCCGGCCGCGGCCGGGATGCCGACCTTCGCGGCCTTGCGCCCGGTGCGGTAGTCGCGCAGCCGCCACTCGCGGTCACGGGCGTGCCTGCGGAGCTTGGCGTCCGGGTTGATGGCGTAGGGGTGGCCGACGAGCGAGAGCATCGGGATGTCGTTGTGCGAATCGCTGTACGCGGCGCAGCGGGTCAGGTCGAGCCCCTCGGCGGCGGCGAGCGCCCGGACGGCCTCGGCCTTGGCGGGCCCGTGCAGGGGCTCGCCCACCAGGCGTCCCGTATAAACGCCGTCCACGGATTCGGCGACCGTGCCCAGCGCGCCGGTCAGGCCGAGGCGGCGGGCGATGATCGTGGCGGTCTCGACCGGGGCGGCCGTCACCAGCCAGACCTTCTGGCCCGCGTCCAGGTGGGCCTGGGCGAGCGCGCGGGTGCCGGGCCAGATGCGGTCGGCCATGTACTCGTCGTAGATCTCCTCGCCGATGGACATCAGCTCGGAGACGCGGTGGCCCTTGACGATGGACAGCGCGCTGTCGCGGGCGTCCTGCATGTGCTCGGGGTCCTCGACGCCGGCGAGCCGGAACCAGGCCTGCTGCCAGGCGAACCGCGCGAGCTCGCGGCGCTGGAAGAACTTCCTCTTGTACAGGCCCCGGCCGAAGTGGAAGAGGGCGGCGCCCTGCATCACGGTGTTGTCGAGGTCGAAGAAGGCGGCGGCGAGGTCGTCCCCGACGACGGGGAACTCGGGCTCCGACGGAGTCTCGTCGGCTGTGGCCTGCGCCAGTTCCGCCAGCTCTGCCAGTTCCTGCGAGGACTTGCGGGCTGCCTCGGCTGCGGCCTCGCCGGCCAGCACGCTGCGTGCTGTCGCCGAGCGCCTACGAGGGGTGAGCCATCCCAGTGCGGCCATGCCGTGAGCATAGCCAGTCTGTTCGGAAGTTCCCGACTCGCCAGGGAGCGATGGCGTGAACTCTCCGAGGCCGTCGTGTTAAACGGACGATCCGGGCTTATGGGTCCCCGGGGCGGGTCGGGGGTTGGAGAATGGGAGGCATGAGTCCCTTGCTGCGACGTACGAAGAAGCCGGGCGGGAACCCTGCCGACCGGGTGGTCACGCTGATCGGGAAGCCCGGTTGCCATCTCTGTGACGACGCCCAGGAGGTGATCGAGGCCGTGTGTGCCGAGACGGGTGCGGCCTGGGAGAAGAAGGACATCACCCAGGACGAGGCGCTGTACAAGGAGTACTGGGAGCAGATTCCGGTCGTGCTCGTCGATGGCGAGCAGCACACCTTCTGGCGCGTGGATCCCGTACGCCTCAGAGGCGCACTGACCGGTTGAACGCTGGCGCGCTCCGGGCCGTGGGCGGTTGAACAGCCAAATGATGGGGTTCGCGATAGTTGCGGTTACCATCATGGTCGTTTTGCTGTGGTTCGGGGGTATCGCTGTGAGGAGTGTGTGCGGCTTTGCCCCCTTCGGGTCCTGAACGGACTGAACCCGTCTGTGGTTCCGCGATTCCCTCCTCGGGTCGCGTGAGCCCGGTCACTTTGCTCGGACAAAGCGGACACCATCTTTGTGCACGCGTTCACAAAGACATAGCCTGCATCCGACGGGGCGGCCCTGGGACATGTGGCCGCCTGCAGCCCCGCTCATCCCGCAGGAGCACCGTGGCAACTGGCCGAACTCACCGACCGGCGACCCGAAGCCGAGGAATCCCCGAGGCCACCGTCGCCAGGCTTCCGCTGTATCTGCGTGCGCTCACCGGACTCTCGGAGCGCTCCGTGCCGACGGTCTCCTCGGAGGAGCTCGCGGCCGCCGCGGGGGTCAACTCCGCCAAGCTGCGCAAGGACTTCTCGTACCTCGGCTCGTACGGCACCCGCGGTGTCGGGTACGACGTCGAGTATCTCGTCTACCAGATCTCCCGGGAACTGGGCCTGACCCAGGACTGGCCGGTTGTCATCGTCGGTATCGGTAACCTCGGCGCCGCCCTCGCCAACTACGGCGGCTTCGCTTCGCGCGGTTTCCGGGTCGCGGCCCTGATAGACGCCGACCCCGCGATGGCCGGGAAGCCGGTGGCCGGGATGCCGGTGCAGCACACCGACGACCTGGAGAAGATCATCAGCGAGAACGGTGTTTCGATCGGGGTCATCGCGACCCCGGCGGGCGCCGCTCAGCAGGTCTGCGACCGCCTCGTCGCCGCCGGAGTGACCTCCATCCTCAACTTCGCGCCGACCGTCCTGTCGGTGCCCGAGGGCGTCGACGTGCGCAAGGTCGACCTCTCCATCGAGCTCCAGATCCTCGCCTTCCACGAGCAGCGCAAGGCCGGCGAGGAAGCCGCCGTCGCCGAGGCCGCAGCCGCCGTGGTGCCGCCGGTGCGCGCCGCGGGCAATGGCCGGAAGGGACCGGACGGGGACATGCCCGCCGTGATGCCGGCATGAGCCTCCTGGTCGTCGGCCTCAGCCACCGCAGCGCCCCCGTCAGCGTCCTGGAGCGGGCCTCCCTCTCCGCGGACGCGCAGGCCAAGCTGCTCCACGACACCCTCGCGGCCGAGCCCGCCGCCGAGGCCGCGGTGCTCGCCACCTGCAACCGCATCGAGCTGTACGCGGACGTGGACAAGTTCCACGCCGGCGTCGCCGAGCTCTCCACGCTGCTCGCCCAGCACAGCGGCGTCGGCCTCGAAGAGCTCACCCCTTATCTGTACGTGCACTACGAGGACCGGGCCGTCCACCACCTCTTCTCGGTGGCCTGCGGGCTCGACTCGATGGTCGTCGGCGAGGGCCAGATCCTCGGCCAGATCAAGGACACCCTCGCGCTCGGGCAGGAACTGCACACCGCCGGGCGGCTGTTGAACGACCTGTTCCAGCAGGCGCTGAGGGTCGGCAAGCGCGCTCACAGCGAGACCGGCATCGACCGGGCCGGGCAGTCGCTCGTCACCTTCGGCCTTGAGCAGCTCGCCGCCGGGGCGCCCGTCGAGGACTGGGCCAAGGGCAAGCGGGCGCTGGTCATCGGCGCCGGTTCCATGTCCTCCCTCGCCGCCGCGACGCTTGCCCGCACCGGCGTCGACGAGATCGTGGTCGCCAACCGGACGCACGCCCGCGCCGAGCGGCTCGTCGAGATCCTCGGCGAGGCGGGCACGGCCGCGCGCGCCGTCGCGATGGCCGATGTCGCACGGGAACTGACACGAGTCGACGTGGCCGTGTCCTGCACGGGTGCCACGGGTCTGGTGCTGACCGGCGAGGCCGTGGCCGACGCGCTCGGCCTGCCGCCGCTGGCCCCGACCGCCGACCCCGCGACGGTCGCCCGCCTCTCGGGCACCGACCGCGCCGCTCTCGCCGAGGTCGCCGCCGCCGAGCGCGCCGGCCTGCTCGCGGACGGTACGAAGTCGGACGGCGCTGCGGATCAGGCTGAAGCCGTACGCGCCGAAGCCCCCGCGCCCGACGCCGCGGGCTGCCCGGTGGACCTGGCCGCGCTTGCCGACGCGGGCATCACCTTCGCCGGGCCCGGCGTGGACGCCCTGAACGCGACCCCGGCCGTAGACGTCAACTCCCTTGAACTGCACGGCAGTTGGGCCGAGCGGTCGGAGCGGCCGCAGGCCGGCGCCGGGCGCGGCGTACCCGTACCGGCCGGGCCCGTGAAGCTGGCGCTGCTCGACCTCGCCATGCCGCGCGACATCGACGCCGCCGTGCACCGCATCCCCGGGGTGCGGCTCGTCGACATCGAGTCGCTCGCCGAGGCTTCCGCCGACGCGCCCATGGCCGCCGATGTGGACCAGGTCCGCTCGATCGTCTCCGACGAGGTGGCCGCGTTCGGCGCCGCCCAGCGGGCCGCGCACATCACGCCGACCGTCGTCGCGCTGCGCGCCATGGCCGCCGAGGTCGTGGCCGGCGAGGTCGCGCGCCTGGAGGGCCGGCTCCCCGACCTCGACGACAAGCAGCGCTCCGAGGTCACCCAGACCGTGCGCCGCGTCGTCGACAAGCTTCTGCACGCGCCGACCGTGCGGATCAAGCAGCTCGCCGCCGAACCCGGTGGCGCCGGGTACGCGGACGCGCTGCGGACTCTCTTCGACCTCGACCCGGAGACGGTGGCCGCCGTCTCCAGGGCCGATCTGAACGACGCCGATGTCAAGAACCGAGGGCGGTCATGACCGAGAAAGCACTGAGACTCGGGACCAGGCGCAGCAAGCTCGCCATGGCCCAGTCCGGCCATGTGGCCGACGCCGTACGGCAGTTGACCGGGCGCCCCGTCGAGCTGGTGGAGATCACCACGTACGGCGACACCTCGCGTGAGCACCTCGCGCAGATCGGCGGCACCGGTGTGTTCGTCGTGGCGCTGCGCGACGCGCTGCTGCGCGGCGAGGTCGACTTCGCGGTGCACTCCCTGAAGGACCTGCCCACCGCCGAGCACCCCGACCTGGTGCTCGCGGCGATCCCGGTCCGCGAGGACCCGCGCGACGTGCTGGTCGCCCGCGACGGCCTGACCTTCGACCAGCTTCCGGACGGCGCGCGCATCGGCACCGGTTCGCCGCGGCGGATGGCGCAGCTCAACGCGTACGCCCGCAGCCACGGCCGCACCATCGAGTGCGTGCCGATCCGCGGCAATATCGACACCCGCGTCGGTTACGTCACCAAGGGCGAGCTCGACGCGGTGGTCCTGGCCGCCGCCGGACTCAACCGCATCGGACGCTCCGACGTGGTGACCGAGTTCCTGTCGGTCGACACCGTTTTGCCCGCCCCCGGCCAGGGGGCCCTGGCGATCGAGTGCGCGGCGGCCAACGCCGACCTCGCCGCCGCGCTCGCCGAGCTCGACGACCCGTTCACGCGGGCCGCCGTGACCGCCGAGCGGTCCCTGCTCGCCGCCCTGGAGGCCGGCTGCAGCGCACCTGTGGGTGCGTTGGCCGACCTGCTGGCCGACGGGCAGATTGTTCATGAGATGCGCCTGCGCGGAGTCGTCGGTACCACCGACGGTTCTTCGCTGGTGCAGCTGTCCACCACCGGTCCCGTACCCACGTCGCACGACGAAGCGATGGCCCTCGGACGCGAACTCGCGGACGAGATGCTCGCCAAGGGTGCGGCCGGTCTTATGGGGGAGCGAGCACTTTGAGCCCCACCACCAACCCCACCGCCGCCGGAAACGTCACCTTCCTCGGTGCCGGTCCCGGAGACCCCGGACTTCTGACGCTGCGCGCCGTGGAGGCGCTGGCTTCGGCCGACGTCCTGATCGCCGAGCCCGCTGTGCTCGACGTTGTTCGCGCGCATGCGCGGGCAGGTGTGGACACACCTCAGCTGACGGTAGTGGACGAGGCGTCAACAACCGCCGGGATCCCGGTGTTGAGGGACGCCGCCAATCTTGTCATGGAGGCCGCGCGCTCCGGCAGGCGGGTCGTCCGTGCGGTCTCCGGCGACCCGGGCCTCGACGGCGACGCGGCCGGCGAGATGCTGGCCTGCGCCACCGAAGGCATCCCCTTCGAGGTGGTGCCGGGCGTGGCCGCCGCGGTCGGCGTGCCCGCGTACGCCGGTGTTCCGCTGAGCGGGGCCGGCGGCGCCGACGTCCGCTTCGTCGACGCCCGTACCGCCTCCGAGCGGTGCTGGACCGAGGTCGGCGCGAGCGACGGCACGGTGGTGGTGTCGACGACGCTTGAGACCGTCGCGGCCGCGGCCGGCGAGCTGGTCTCCGCGGGCCGCAAGCCCGACACCCCGATGACCGTGACGATCGCGGGCACCACCACGCGCCAGCGGACCTGGTCCGCGACGCTCGGCTCGGTCGCCCAGGTGCTCAAGCAGGCGAAGGTGCTGCCCTCGCCGGACGGGCACCAGGCCGTCATAGCCGTGGTCGGCGAGCGCAGTGCCCCTGCTCAGCGCGACCAGCTGTCGTGGTTCGAGTCCAAGCCGCTGTTCGGCTGGCGCGTACTCGTACCGCGTACGAAGGAGCAGGCCGCCTCGCTCTCCGACCAGCTCAGGTCGTACGGAGCCGTGCCGCACGAGGTGCCGACGATCGCCGTCGAACCGCCGCGCACGCCCCAGCAGATGGAGCGCGCGGTCAAGGGCCTGGTGACGGGCCGCTACGAGTGGATCGCGTTCACCAGCGTCAACGCCGTGAAGGCCGTTCGCGAAAAGTTCGAGGAGTACGGTCTCGACGCGCGCGCGTTCGCGGGGATCAAGGTCGCCGCGGTCGGCGAGCAGACCGCCGCCTCGCTCGTGGAGTTCGGCGTGAAGCCGGACCTGGTACCGAGCGGCGAGCAGTCCGCGGCCGGCCTTCTTGAGGACTGGCCGCCCTACGACCCGGTCTTCGACCCGATCGACCGCGTCTTCCTGCCGCGCGCCGACATCGCCACCGAGACGCTGGTGGCGGGCCTGATCGAGCTCGGCTGGGAGGTCGACGACGTCACGGCCTACCGGACCGTGCGCGCCTCGCCGCCCCCGGCGGACACCCGCGAGGCGATCAAGGGCGGCGGCTTCGACGCGGTCCTCTTCACGTCCTCTTCTACGGTGCGGAACCTCGTCGGCATCGCGGGCAAGCCGCACAACGTGACCGTGATCGCGTGCATCGGCCCCGCCACTGCCAAGACGGCGGAGGAGCACGGGCTGCGGGTGGACGTGATGGCTCCGGAGCCGTCGGTCCACAAGCTGGCCCAGGCCCTTGCGGACTTCGGCGCGGCGCGGCGCGATGCGGCGGTCTCCGCGGGCGAGCACGTGACCCGGCCGAGCGAGCGCCGGCCCGGCGCGCGCCGCCGCCGCACGACGTAACCCGGGGCGGGGCGAGCCTCCCTGGGGCTCCGCCCCAGCCCCCGGGGGTTCGCCCACCCGCACACCCGTTGCGCAGGGTTGGATGCCCAGGCTCCTGGGGCTCCGCCCCTTCCCGAAACCCGCCGGGGGTGGGACTGGTCGTGTAGTCGATCGGCTGCGGGCCGTGCGTGGCTGGTCGCGCAGTTCCCCGCGCCCCTAGCAGGACTGGTGTCGGCCCAGTACTGGCATCTTCAGCCTGTCATGGGGGTCCCCCCTGGCCCTTTTGAGGCCTTGGGGGGGTGAGGACGAGCGCCCTTTAGGCGCGAACGGGGTCTGGGGCGGAGCCCCAGGGTCCTTCGCCCCCGGAGGGTCTCGGGAAGGGGCGGGGTGGGGAAGACCCCCCTCCCCGGCGGCGTAGCGTGTACCGCATGACTGTGTACGGATCCTTCCCCGGGGCCCGGCCCCGTCGGCTGCGCACCACCCCCGCCATGCGCCGCATGGTCGCCGAGACCCGGCTGCACCCCGCCGACCTCATCCTCCCCGCGTTCGTGCGGGAGGGCATCGCCGAGCCCGTTCCGATCCAGGCCATGCCTGGCGTCGTGCAGCACTCGCTCGACACCCTGCGCAAGGCCGCGGTCGAGGCCGTGTCCGCCGGGGTCGCCGGGATCATGCTCTTCGGGGTGCCGGAGGACGAGAAGAAGGACGCCGCTGGGACCGCCGGGACCGACCCCGACGGGATCCTCCAGGTCGCCATCCGCGCCGTGAAGGAAGAAGTCGGCGACGAGCTCGTGATCATGTCCGACCTCTGCCTCGACGAGTACACGGACCACGGCCACTGCGGCGTCCTCGACGAGGACGGGCGCGTCGACAACGACGCCACCCTTGAGCGCTACGCCGAGATGGCCCAGGTCCAGGCCGACGCCGGGGTCCACGTCGTCGGGCCCTCCGGGATGATGGACGGCCAAGTCGGCGTCATCCGGGACGCGTTGGACCAGACCGGGCACGAAGACGTGTCCATCCTGGCCTACACCGCCAAGTACTCCTCCGCCTTCTACGGGCCCTTCCGCGAGGCCGTCGGGTCCTCCCTGCGCGGGGACCGCAAGACCTACCAGCAGGACCCCGCCAACACCCGTGAATCCATGCGGGAGTTGGCGCTGGACCTGGCCGAGGGTGCGGACATGGTGATGGTCAAGCCGGCCGGTCCCTACCTCGACATCCTCGCCAAGGTCGCCGAGTCCGTGGACGTGCCGGTCGCGGCGTACCAGATCAGCGGCGAGTACGCGATGATCGAGGCCGCCGCCGAGAAGGGCTGGATCGACCGCGACCGGGCGATCCTGGAGACCCTCACCGGCATCAAGCGCGCCGGCGCCCACATGATCCTCACGTACTGGGCGACCGAGGTGGCCAAGGGTCTGTAACCCGCGAGGGTTCCAAGCTCCTTGGCTTCAACTTCCTTTACGGCTGCGACAGTTGGCGGGCGGCAGCCAGCGCGCCCAGCACCAGCGGCATGGATTCCCTGGCGGCGGCCACGTACACCCGTGTGTCGCCGTCCTGGCATTCAAGGACCAGGCACGTGTTGTCCACGTCGAGGCCCTTGGGGTCCGTCCGGTACGGCGGGCGGACCCTCAGCGGCTCCAGCGTGGCCGGTACGACCTTGGGGTGGATCCGGTAGTTCGGGTCGGGGATGATCGACAGGCCGTCGGCGTCGGCTATCAGGTAGCCGCCGCCCAGAGCGCCCCCGTACGGGACGTCGCCGCGCACGATCCCCGGGAAGACGGCCTCCTCGTCGGGGACGACCGACGTGATCGTGATCGTGTCCGTGCCCTTGCGCACGTTCGCACGGTGGAGCCCCATGGCGGTGAGTGCGCAGGCCGTCACGGCGACCGCGCCCACCACCCCGTACGCCAGCAGCGCCGCCCGCCAGCCGTGGGTGAACCACGGGAGCAGACCGCCCGCCAGGCCGAGGACGGTCGTGCCCATGATCAGGACCCCCGGCTGCCACGGGTACCGGAGCCGGGTCGTGGCGTAGCCCCGGACCCACCACAGGCCGATCAGTACCAGCCCCAGGCCGGCCGTCCCCAGCGCCAGACCCCAGGCCAGGAACAGCCGGTACGCGCCGCGCGGGTCGGCGGCCGTGTGCCAGCGGGCGTTCGCCCAGTCGATGTACCGGACCGAGCCCTCCCAGTACGTGACGCCGATCCGCTTCCCGGCCAGCCCGTCGAACGTGTACCGCTCGCCCCCCTCGAAGTAGAGCGTGGGCGTGTTGCCCTCGGCCGTCTTCACGTACATCCAGTGAGCGTGCGCCTTGCCGTTCTTCTCCCTGGTGCGCTCGATCACCGCCGGTACGGAGTGCAGGCAGTCGGTGGCGACAGCCCCGGGCGCGCAGTCCTTGGCAGCCCGGAACGCCCGCTCCGTGTCCAGCCGTTCGGGCATTGGTACGAGCAGCAGCCAGATCATGACCAGGATCAGGGCCGTACCGATGGCCGTCGTGCTGATGACCACCGCGCGGTTCTTGGGCAGCGAAGGCGCGGTCGGGGCGGCCTTCGCCCGTCTTTCGTTCATGCGCTCATGATGCTCCTCGGATGATCGATCATTGTGCTAAGGGTGCGTTAAAGCGCCTGCTCTGGGTGCCTACTCGGGTCCCGGGTGCTGCCCCGAGTCAGTCCCACAGGAAGGTCCAACTCTGCTTGTCCGGCAGGGAGTCGGCGTACTCGTGCAGGTCCGTCTCTATCGTGTCCGGGCAGAACGCGAAGTGCTCTGCCGCCAGCACCAGGGCCTCGTCCTCGGTGGCGGGCGGGGCCGCGACCGCCACCGTCAGGCTGTTGAGCGTGAGGCCCACCACCCGCGCCCCGAACCTGTCCTCCCACGAGCGCAGCACCGCGCACAGGCGTGCCACGTCCTGCTCGTGGTTCAGTGGGCCGCGCCACCCGATGGCCGCCGGGATGTCGGCGCTGCGGCGGGCCGGGACCACGGCGATCCGGGCGCCCTTCAGATGGCCCTCGCCTATCGCCGCCCCGGCGATCTCGGCGGCCCTGCGATCCGGGTCCTCCTTGAGCGCGGAGGCTTCCGCCAGGCCGGGCCACTCCTCGGCGTCGTAGCCCAGCTCCTCCTCGGCGTACGTCTCCCAGTACTCGGCCAGCACGTCCTCGGCGTCGTGGTCGCCCGGGTACGAAGCCTCGCCCGGGGCCAGCTCCCAGTCCGCCAACTCCTTTATTCCGCCCAGCAGTACGGGGTGGAGGCCACGTGCCTTGCGGGCCGGGGCAAGGTGTGCCCAGTCCTCCGGGCCGGCCGGTTCATCCGCGCACCAGAGCAGCGGATCGGCCGCCGGGCCGATCAGCCTGCCCGGAGGCAGAGCGAGGCCCAGCGCCGTACCGGTCGGGTCGTCATTCAACTGCGGGAGTGGATTCGCAAGCATCGCCATGCCCCGAATGTAGATCCCGCCACTGACAACGGCCCTGGCTCAGGACCCGGCGCTCTGAGTTCCGGGCGCGGAGCTCAAAGTTCCGCTACGAAGTCCCGCCATGCGGTGGGGTTCACGGTGAGGGTGGGCCCCTCGGGGGCCTTCGAGTCACGGACGTGGATGGCGGAGGGGTGGGTTGCCACCTCGACGCAGGCCCCGCCCTCGTCGCCGCTGTGCGTCGACTTCCGCCAGGTGCAGGCGATTTCGAGGCACTGGCCGCCGTCGCTTCCGCTGTAGCTGGACTTGAACCACTTCAGTGCGCCGATGCTCATTGCTCTCCTAGCAAACGGTCCAACAGGCCTTTGGATTCCTCGGCGTTGAGGGCCTGTGTCCGCAGCATCGCATACCTCTGCGCCAGGATGCTCACCTCGTCGGGGTCAGAGATGATTTGGCTTCCACGTTGGGTCTCGGTGTAGCCGAGGTGCTGATGGTCCGGCGTCTCCAACAAGGTGAACGGGCCGTCCAGGGCGGCATGCCGCTTCAGGTTTACCGGCATGATCTGGAGGGTGAGGCCCGGGAGGTCGGCGCACTGTCGGAGGCGCTGCAGGGCTTCCCGCCGTACTTGGTCGCCGCCGAGGCGGTCCATCAGCACGGCCTGCGCAACGATGAAGCTGATCGTCGGCGGCTCCTTCCGATGCAGTATTTCCTGTCGCTCCAGCCGCGCAGCGACCTGCGCGTTGATCTCGTCCTCGCTCATCGCGGGCACCTTGCTGAGGAACACCGCCCGCGCGTAGTTCTCCGTCTGGAGCAGGCCCGGCAGTACCTGGTTCTCGAACCAGGACAGCGCGATGGCCTCGCGCTCCAGGTCCATGTACTCCTCCGCCCACGCCGGGATCAGGTCGATCTCCGGCATGTTCTCGACCGCCGTCGTCAACGCCCCCTTGGTGTCGAGGAGTTGGTCCAGCAAGGCGGCCAGGTCGAGTTTCAGGGGGCGGCGGCCCTGCTCGATCGAGGCGATCATCTCCTCGTGCAGCAGCACGCGCTCGCCAAGCTGACGCTGAGTCAGGCCTGCGGCAACCCGGAAGGTCGCCACGAGGGCGCCGACCATCCTCATCGCCGACGTGTTCTTCCGAGGTCGCTTCCTGGGGTGCATGCCTGCCAACTCCCCATACGTGCCCTTACGTTACGCATCACGGACCCGTACAGAATTTGTGTACGGGTCCAGCCACTGCGGCTCGCTGGCATCACTCCGAAACGCTCCCCCCATGACCGACAACAACATCACCGTCAGCGCGACCGGCAACGAAATGCGCGAGCGCTTCTACCCCCGCCGCCGCCAATCCGTCCCCGCCGCCCGGAACTTCGCCGCTGGGGCCGTCGCCGACTGGGGGTTCTTTCACCGCATCGACGACGTGCTGCTCTGCGTCAGCGAGCTCGCCACCAACGCGTTGCTGCACGGGGTGCCTGCGGGACGGGGGTTCCTGCTGAGGGTGCGATTGTGCGAAGGGGCCGTACTGCGGGTCGAGGTGCACGACAGTGGGGGCGGGGTGCCCCAGGTTGCGGACGTGGCCGACGAGGGTGGGCGGGGGCTTCTGCTCGTGGATGCGATGGCCGACAAGTGGGGCGTGGGGGAGCGGGAGCCGGGGAAGGTGGTCTGGTG
>NZ_LGDD01000041.1 GCF_001279695.1 Streptomyces sp. WM6378 | reverse complement strand
GCACACACCAGACCTCATCGACGGCTGCCTCGACGGCACCGGCCTCTCGCCACCTACAGATGACACCAGCCCGACAACCCATCGGAAAGGTCAGTAACACACCGCCGAGGAAACCCTGCCCCCGGCCCCGCCACCATCGCCGTCGGCAGGCAACGGTCGCGGCGATGGTGCGATGACAGGTTCGTACTCACATACCCGGGCGCAGGGCGCGCGGTTCGTGACTCCTCAGGATGGGGGCTCGTCGCTGTAGCCGCCGCTTGCCTTCTGCGGCTGCCAGACCGGCCCCCCGTTCGGGTTCCCAGCGCGTGTCCATCCACCAACTTGAGCAGCCATACGGCAGCTTGGACCAGTCACCTACTCAAACCTCGACTACAAGAGGAAATGCCTCATGCGCCGCACCGCCGCAGTCCTCCTCGCAACCGCCTGCGTCCTCGGCCTCGCCACCACCACCGCATCAGCCGACGGAGCCCCGGCCGCTGCCCCCGCCGTCGACCTCCCCACCGTCGCCGGGTACGTCATCCAAACCGTCACCGCACTCGGAGGCCTCAGATAACGCCGACGAAGTCCCTGACAGTCACCCCGCGTTAGACCGGCACCCCATCCCACGAGAACAGGAGAATCCCGATGCGTGTCCGCCCGATCGTCACCGCCCTGCTCCTGGCCGGCGCAGCCGTCATCCCCCTGTCCACCCCGAGCGCAGCAACACCCCACCCCACCCCGTTCGGGTCCTGCCAGCGGGAAGGAGCCATGTCCGTCGGAGAGCAGGGGTTCTATACCTGCGCCCAAGGCCGGTACATCCCCCGCGACTGCCACCCCGGCGCCCGCCCCGTACAAATCACTCGGGACCAAGTCCTCTGCACCGACGAGTGACGGCGGTGACCGCCCGGCGCGGGGCCAGCCACACCACGTCACTGCCCGCACCCACCAGCGATGCCCGGCCATCCCGGCGGGACACCCGCTACAGGACGGTGCCGTACAGGGCGCGGCGGTCGCCGGACAGCTCACCGAGCTGGGTCAGGGCCCGCAGCGGCACGAAGGCCGTCTGAATCACCGCAGACGACAAGGGAGTCCGCAGCCATTGGAACTGGCTGCGGACTCCCAGTCGACTGTACGGCCCCGCCGCGCACCCAGGGCACCGATGATGGAGCCGCTCACTGTCAGCAGGAGGAACGGAAGGGGCCGTGGCCATCGTGTGGGTCCTCGCGGCCGACAAGGGCACCAGCGCCCTGGGGACGCCGCTGGTGAGGGCCGAGTCCATCATCGGCTTCACGCAGACGTCCAGCACCGTGGAGGTGCTCGGCATCCACCCCAGCGAGCCGGTCGCCGTCGCGGCCGGCTTCGGCAACACCAACGCGCTGATCCCGGACGGGTTCCACCTTGACCTGCTCAAACTCTTCGCGCAGCAGACCAGCGCCCGGCCTGCCCGACGAGCACGTCGTCATCGTCATCGTCGCCGAGCACAACTTCGGGGCCTCCTCCTGGAAATGGCGGGCGTGCCCACTCAGCGAGTCCGAGTACGAGTACCCCAAGCAGTGACACCGCACAGAACGCGAGCAGAGGCTGGATGAATCCGGGCCCTGCTCGCCTTCTGTGGTGCGGCCGGTCAGCGACGGTCCCATCGGACCAGGTACGACACCGTCGGCGTGGGCCCGGGCTTGTTCACCCAGCCCGGGAGCTTGACCAGATACACCCCCGTCGACTGGGGCCGGGGCGCCTGCCTTCCGGAGCCACCTGTGCCGTCGGTACCGGTGGTGCTGCCGAAGCCAAGAACACCGGGGGGTTCGCAGGCGAGTCAGATCCGACTAGGGGTCCGCGGGAACGCCTCACCGGCCAAGCCCACCCGTATCGTGCGACACTCCGCGGATGCCTTCCTGGATAACCCCGCGCCGTCTGGGCGCCGCCGTGATCCTGTGTGCCGTCTTCGCGTCCGGCTGGTTCCTCGGCCAGCCCGTATACGTCCCCGCGTGCACCATCGACACCAGCCGCCGCTACAGCGACTACATCGCGGCGGAAAGATGCACCACCCTGCCACGCTTGATCGCCTGGATCAACGGCGACTTGAGGTAACCACCCTGCCAAGCCGCCTCCGACGCCGCACCACCGGCCGCCGCACACGGCATCACGCTCTACCCGGACGGCTCGCGCCGCTGGCACTCGCCCTGCCGACTCTGCCCCTACGCCTACCTCCAACTCCGCCCGCTGTAATCTTCGCGTACGAGCGTGGGCCAGCTGGCGAGCAACGGGCGCTGAGCGGAGGCCAGTTGGCGGTCTCCGTCCGGGTGCGTCCAGGGCGACGCACGCGGGGAGTGCGGCCGCTCGTCTCCGAAGCCGTAGCGGTAGCGGGGAGCTGGGTGCGCACATCGTCGATACCGGGATGTCGGGCCGGGACACGTCAGCTGTTCCACCCGCCCCAGCAAACGCCGTCAGAGACACCTAACCGTGGAAGGCCGTGGTCACCTCAAGCGCGGCGCGCTCGGTCGTGACTCGATTCACCGGTGCGCTCTCATCGGCATAGCCGAAGGAGATGCCCACGAGCAGCTTTCCTCCGGTGACGCCGAGCTCGCCCCGGACGGTGTCGGCGTAGAAGCTCAGCAGTCCCTGCGGGCAACTGTCCACGCCATACGCGGTCATCGCCAGGAGCAGGGTCTGCATATAGGCGCCGACGTCGGCGGCCAGCCGTGGCCCGCCGTCGCCGTTGACGAACAGGAACGCCACATGTGGGGCGCCGTAGAAGCTGAGGCTGTCCGCGCCGTAGGCCGCACGTGCCGCATGGTCGTCGGGGCCGATGCCGAGCGCTCCGTACAGCTCGGCTCCGAACGCGGCCCGGCGCACACGGTGCACCTGCGCGTACATGTCCTCGGAGTACGGAAGGTCCGCCGAGGTGCGCTGCCCGGCGTGGGCCGCCCGTAAGGCTTTCGCCAGGCGTACACGCGGCGCGCCGCTCACCACCTCCACCTGCCACGGCTGGGTATTGGAGTTGGACGGTGCGGCGCCGGCCAGCGAAAAGACCGCGCGCATCGTGTCCGTAGGCACGGCCTCCGGACGGAACGCGCGCGTCGCGTGACGGCCGCGTATCAGCTTCTCCGCGCAACCACTCAGCGCGGTGGAGGCAATGCGGGTTCGGCTTTTCATCGCGTACTCCTCTCAGGACATGTGTAAACGCATCCGTTTACTTTAAATGATCCTAGCGAGATGATCCCGCCGAAGTAAACGCGTTCGTATACTTGCCTCATGGGTACGACAACGACGACCGCACCTCGACGGCAGGGACGTGGAGGCCGAGAGCGCATTCTGGCTGCCGCCGCACAGCTGTTCGCGGCCCAGGGAATCAATGCGACCGGCATGGAACAGGTCGCGGAGCATGCTCCGGTGTCCAAGCGCACGCTCTACGCGCACTTTCGGACCAAGAGCGATCTGGTCATGGCTCACCTGCAGGACCTCGCGTCGTCGGGCGCCACCCTGGAGAGCGGGCTGACCTGCGAGGACACCCCTCCACGGGAGCGAATCCTCGGACTGTTCGACCAACCCTCCGGAGACGCCGCTTTGGTGCGCGGATGCCCGTTCATCGATGCCGCCGCGGAGTTCCCCGACCCTGAGAGCGCGGTCCATTCCTACGCCCGCGAACAAAAACTGCGGATGGTTCAGCTGGTTACCGCCTTGGTGAGGGAGCTGGGCTGCCACGAACCTGCCGCGCTCGCCGAACAGCTCGTCACCCTCGCGGACGGTGCGGCCAGTCGTGCCATGGTGTTGGGCGAAGCGGACTACGGTCGGCACGCGCGAGCGGCAGCGGAGACCCTCCTCGAACGCGCTCTGGCACGCCGGGGCTGACGGGACATCACACCTGTACTCCATTGCCCGTCCCAAGGGCGGTAGGCAGGCCTTGGAGCCTGCGTCCCGACGGCAGCCCCACCCGGCGGCTTGCCGGTCGCCCGTCGGTCGACCTGCCTGGGTGTCCAGGGGCGTTCTCCCGCGTCTGGTACGCAGCCCAGCCGTTCGCGATCCGCGCCGGCCAGTCGCGGTCCGCACCAACTCAGAGACGAGCACGGCTCCTTCGGGGCGTGGCGGCTCGAACTACTTCTTGGGCGGCGAGGTCTTCGACGGGTAGGCAGGAAGGTGGCCGTCCTTGGCTATGCAGCGCCACAGCCACAACTACCTCCCCGCAAGCGGGCATTGAAGGCCTGCGTACTGCAAGAGGCCGCCCCTATCAGCCGCAGAGAGTCACACCACAACTGGCCCTGACATGCGAGCTCCAGCCGGCCGCTGTCACGGGTCCGCCCACCCAAGTGGGTCACCACCTCTGGCGGGCCGAGTCCGACGTCACAGAACGCCGACGGGTCAGCCGGCTGACAGATTCACGCCGAACGGGAAAGATCAAGTCCCATGAACCCTACAGAGATATCCCATCCACCGATCTACCAGCGACTGGTCCGCGAACGCGGCGACGTCCTGGCCGAAACCCGGGCGGTGGCCGAGCAGACCCAGAACGAAGCGCGGCAGGCACTGGACTGGAGCGGGGTACGGCGCGCCCAGAAGATGAGAGAAGAAGGCTCGTTCTCCGCCTTCGGCTGAGAAGCCACTGCGCAGCGGGACAGAATCTCTGGGACCTGGCGACAGCCAGCGGGGCGTACCCCAGCCTTTGCACCGGACGCTGAACCAGATCGCGTACCGGGTAAGGGAGTTCGCCGACGTGGGTGGACGCACGCGGTCACGGCCGGTCGATGTGGACGCTGGTCGACTTCGCCCGGGCCGTGGCCCCCTATGCGACCTGGACTGGATCCGCCAGGCCGAACAGGATGCTCCCGCACCCGTTCAGAGCTTCGGCGGCTTCCTCCGCCAAGACCTCGCTGCCGTCACCGCCGGCCTCACCCGGGAATAGAGCCCCGGCGTCGTCGAGGGCAACGTGAACAGAGTGAAAACGATCAAGAGGAGCATGTACAGCCGGGCATCCTTCCGGCTCCTCCGGATCCGCATCCTCACCCAACCATGAGTGTTCACGAAACTGCGGCCAGAACCATCTCACCTCGCGCCGGAAGAACGCCTCGTAAGAAACGTTCACGCCGCGCGGGCCGGTGTTCCGGAGCTTGGCGTAGGCGGTGATGTCACGGAAGAAGACCTTGCCGTCCTTCCAGCGCTGGGCGCTGATGCAGCTGTTGACGGCGACCCGGCCGGTGGTGGCGCCGCCCCCGCAGGCGATCCCTGCGGCATGGGCGTCGGCGGTGGGATGTCGTCGCTCTGGCCCGCCGAGTTGTGGCCGACGTAGGTGCCCTCGGTGACGATCAGACCGACGCCGGCGGCCGCTCGGCGGGCGTAGTACGACACCCACGTCCTCGCTCGGGATACCGCCAGGGGAGAACTGACGGCTCATGGGCGCCATCACAATCCGGTTCGGCACGGTGAGGCCATTGAGCTGGACCGGGCGGGCGAGGGTGCCCCGCCCGCCGAACCCAGGCCTTCGATATCAAGCACAGGTCTGGAGGGGCTGGTCGCCGCCCGATTCCGGATCGCCGTCGCCGAGACCGACGCCCCTGTCCTGCAGGAGGCCGTCGCGGTCGAGGGCCGGGCGAGTGAGCGGGTGCGAGCCTTGCATCTCACCGCCCGGCGGGCCGCGCGGCTCAAGGCCACGGCGGAATCCGGCTGCAGCAACCCCTGGCACAGGCAAACCGGGCCGAGGATGTCGAAGCCTTCGCTGCGACGCCGGCCGGGCATGGCTGTGCCAATTGGGCGGTGGGCTCTGATCCCCCGAAGTGGACCAGAGCTACCCGGCCTTGGCGGGAGTACAGCCGCGCGGGTTCGCGTCCATGTAGTCGCGCCAGATCTTCGCGGGAAAGGCGTTCCCCCGCTGTCCCGTGTCACCGCCCACGTCCGACATCGGCAGCAGCTTGCCGTCCGTGGGCTGCATACGGAACATGGTCACGGCGGTTGAGGTGTTCTTCGCCCAGCCCACGAACCAGGCCGACTTCAGACGGTCCTGGTCGCCGGTGCGGCCCGCCGCGACGGGAGCGCCGACGGCACACTCCGTGTCGCCGGCGAACATCTTGCTCCCCGCCTCGCGCAGGGCGTCGCCCACCTCGTCGGCAACCTCTCGGGGCAGGGCGCGCCGGGCCTTCGTGCGGCTCTCGAAGCCGCCCACCGACTCGTCGTCCTTGACGAGCTTGGTCACCGAGTAGGGGTCGTTCTGGAGGCCGTGGTTGGCGAAGGTGCCGTACGCGCCCGCCATGCGGATCGCACTGGGCGTGGACGTGCCGACGGAGAAGGTGTCCTCCAGCGGAGCCATGCTGTTCTCCAGCAGGCCCGACCGGATCGCGGTGTCCTTCACCTCCTCCAGTCCCACCTCCTTGCCCAGGCGGACATAGGTGGCGTTTCCGCCCGCCGCCAGGGCTTGGCGCAGGCTCGGGTGGGAGCTGTCCGGAGCGGCCGTCGCGGACGGGCTCTGGAGCTTGCCGGCGTTGCCGTAGAAGTCCCCGGAGTGCACCGACGTCCGGTCGCCGTCCCTTCTTTCGGTGCCGTACTGAAGAGCCGCCGCGAGGACGAACGGTTTAAAGGCCGAGCCGACCGGCACCCCGAGGGTGTCGGCGTTGTTGGTGAACTGTTTCGTCGCATCGGGCCCGCCGTAGAGGGCGAGGACGGCGCCGTCGGAGTGGCGTACGGAGGCGGCGCCGACCTGGATGTTCCGGTCGGCCTCCCGGTTCTTCGGGTCGATGTTCTTCGCCAGGACGGATTCGACGGACGCGGTGAGCCGGTCCACCTGCTTCTTGTCGAACGTGGTGTGGATCCGGTAGCCGCCGTGTGCCAGGTCCTGGTCGGTGATCATGGAGTGCGCCTTGATGTATTTATTGGCCACGTCGACGAGATAGCCGGTCTGGCCCGCGAGGTTCGTGGCCATGGACTGCTTGTCCGGCTCCGGGAAGGTCCGGTGCTTGTCGCGCTCCTGCTGCGACATCAGCCCGGCCTCGACCTCGCGATCGAGGATCCACTTCCAGCGGTCCTCCGCACGCTCGTGGTTGGCGCGGCTCGTCGCCGGGTCGTAGAGTTCGGCGCCCTTCAGGAGCGCGGCCAGCGCGGCCCCTTGGCCCGGATCGAGCTGCCTCGCCGGAATGCCGTAGTACGCGTGTGCGGCGGCCTCGATCCCGTACGCCCCGCGGCCGAACCAGCTCGTGTTGAGGTAGCCCTGGAGGATTTCCTGCTTGCTCTTCGTCCGGTCGAGCTTAAGCGAAATAATAAACTCCTTGGCCTTTCGGGTGAGAGTTTGCTCCTGCGAGAGATACGTGTTCTTCACATATTGCTGAGTGATGGTGGAACCACCCTGCGTCTCCTGCCCCTCCACCGTACTGACGGCGGCCCGTAGAATTCCTTGTAGCGAGACTCCGGGGTCGCTGTAGAAACTCTCATTCTCGGCGGCAATCACCGCGTTCTGTACGGATTCCGGCACGTCCGAGAGGTGGACGATATTGCGGTTCACCTTGCCGAGGCTCACCATCTGGGTGCCGTCCGCCCAGTAGTACGTGTTGGCCTCCTGGACGGCGACGGCGTTCTCGTCGGGGATGTCCACACTCGTATACGCCCAGGCGAACAGGCCGACCAGAGCGCCCACACCGAGCACGACCGTGCCCAGTACCAGCCGCCACGACGGCAGCCAGCGGCGCAGGCCTCTTCTCCCCCGGCGCGGATAGTCGACGAAGCGCCTGCCCCGCGGATGACGCCTCGCCGGCTTCTCTCGGCTCTCCTGCTGCTGCCTCTTGCCCACGGTCCGACCAATCCCTGGATATCGGTGTCGCCGGGAAGATGAACGGGGCACACCGAACGGTTGGCCGCCTTTCATGAGCGTCCCATGACGGGTCTATGACCGTTCCATGACAGCTGCTTCTACGAGAGTTCCATGACAGCTGAGGTTGTCACTCACGTTCCGGCCCGGAATGTTCAATCTGCGCGGACTGCTGAACCACGGCCTGGTGCATGCCTTCGGTGTTCTTCGGGAGGATCGGCGGATCGAATGCCTCACACAGGCTGTGGGCGCGCATCGGACGGCCGGCGTCGGTGAGGATCTGCTGGTAGGCCGGGTGGTCCGGCACGTCGAGACAGGGCGTCTCCTCGACGGGCTCCAGTCTGCGGATGGCGAGGAGGGTCTTGCGGGTGACGCACAGGTTCTCGCTCTCCGCGTCGAGTTCGCCAAGGCGCGCGGTGAGTTCCTCGATGGACGAGCGGAGCTGTCCGGCCTGCTTGCCCAGTTCGCGCTCGCGGGCGTCGACGTAGGCGAGGACGTCCCCGATCTGCGGGCTGTCGCTCACGCGGTCCTCCAGGAGAACAGCGTGGTGCCCGTGAGCCGACGCGTCATGACGGAGGTCATCTCCCAGAGGACCCGTGACGCGACGTGGCCAGCCGGTGTTCGTCGTCGCGGACCAGCCGACGGCAGAACATCAGGATCCCGTTCGTCTGCTTCCACGACCCACCGCTTGACCTACGGGACAGAGCCGGTGTCGGCCAGGTTGCGCTCGACGACTTGGTCAGCCGCCCCAACAGGTCAACGGCGGCCCGAGCTTCGCTCGCCGACCTGGCCGAGCCACGCCTTCCCCATCTCGACGTTCCACCCTCGCAAGATCGTTCGCGGAATTGCGGCCAGAGCCTCAAAGTCCCCGCCCCCTGCTCACTCCCGCCCCACCCGCTCGCCGCGATTCCTCACTCGACCCGTCCAACTGCCGACGCCCGCACCTGGAAATGCAGTTGCCAGCCAGCACGTACCTTGACAGGCTTCCGGACGTGATCGCTGCTGAGGGGTCGAGCTGTCTGATCGTGACGGGGATGCCCGGGGCGGGGAAGTCGACGGTTACCCGGCTGGTGGCCGGGCGGCTGCCACGCTCCGCGCGGCTCGACGGTGACCAGATCAGCAGGCTGATTGTCGGCGGTCGCGTCGGGGCCCTTGGCGAGCCGGCCGACGAAGCGGCTCGGCAAGTGGACCTGTGCAACCGCAACCTGTGCATGCTGGCGAACAACGTCTCCGACGCAGGTTTCACGCCCGTGATCGACTGGGTGATCCCCGACCGCAGACAGTTGGACGTCTTCGTAAGCCTCCTCCCGGCTCGGCAGGTCTTGTTCGTCGTCCTCACGCCGGGCATCGAGGTGTGCCGGTACCGCAACACGATCAGGGACCCACGCGAGCGGTTCGACTTCGATGGCGATGAAGGTCTCGACGCCGACATGAAGCGCGAACTCGGCGATGTCGGCTGGTGGTTCGACACCGCGGCCCTCACTGCCGACCAAACCGCCGATCAGGTCATCCGCGAGGCCAACCACCGAGCCTTGGTGCGCTGACTTCCACACAGACCGACTCCCGAAACCAGCCTGGCAGACCGACGGACCGAAGCCCACCCCGGACCGAACGGCGACTCGGAGCCCCGCGACAGAGCGGAGCACCCTGACCGCCACGGGACAAATGTCCCGCCGGCTCACGCGACGCCCTTCTCCAGCACCGTCCCAGCGGGATACGTCGCCGCCCGTCCGCCGCCACACCACCCAACCACCACCCACCGGTTTGAACATGTTCAACTCCGGTGAGAGAATGTGGCGTTCAGCAACATCAAACAGCGCAACAGCGGGGGGGGATTCGGCGTGAGACGTCGATGGGTGAAGATTCTGGCGATCACGTTCGCGGTGTTTGCCGTGCTGTTCACGGCCGCCGACCGGATAGCCGTGCACTACGCGGACCAGGAAGCCGGCCGGCTCGCCAAGGACAAGTACGACTTCACGAACGCTGCCATGGACGTGTCGATCGAGGGCTTCCCCTTCCTGACCCAGGCCGCCGACGGCACCTTCGACCACGTCTCCCTGACAGCCCGGAAGTTCTACCTCTCCACCACGGGCAACCGGCAGGGCGACTGGCTCGACATCGACCGCCTGCACCTGGACCTCCAGGACGTGACGGTGACGTCGCTGACCGCGCGCAGCGCCCAGGCCAACCTCGCCACCGGCACCCTGACCCTGACCTACAAGGACCTGTCCGACCTGGTGACCCGGCTGGCCGGCCGCGGCGGCAAACTCCAGGCCTCCCCCGCCGACGGATCGAACGGCCAGGCAGCGCAATTCAAGGTCACAGGCACGGCGGAAGGGACCGCGCTGGACAGCACCGCGACCCTGCTGGCACAGGGCAACGAGCTCTCCCTGACCGTCCCCGGCGCCCCACGCGCCACCGCCGCGTGGAAGATCACCCTTCCCGACAACACCGGCTTCACCGCTGCGCGCTCCACCCCGGACGGCATCGAGATCACCCTCACCGGCCACCAAGTCACCCTCGGCACCTCACGCTTCAGCAGATGAACCCCGCTTCAAACACTGCGCCCCTCCAGGCGGCGCCGGTTACACAAAGGTGCGGCCTTAAGCACCACGGCATCAGGACGCCCGGGACGTGGCTGCCGTGCCTCACAGGCGGCGTGCGTTGCGCCAGGACGCCCGTGCGGCTTCCCCTCGGTTCCACTCGGCCCGCTTGTGCCATTGCCTGGACGTTCGCACCATAGAGGGCGCCCGAGCTTCGCCGGGCGCCGTGCTGTTTGCTGTGTGCGGGGCGACAGGCGGAACTCCGCGAGCGCCCGGACCCCTGATGGTGACCTCTACTTCTTCGCCGGTACGGGCATCCCCACCAACATGTTCAAACCGCCGGTCAAGGTCGGGAACGGCTGGGACGGCTACCACCAGATTGCCGGCGGCGACGACATGACGGGCGACGGCATCGGCAATCTGGTGGGCCGCACCGTGGACGGCGCCCTGTACATCTATCCGGGGGACGGCACTGGCCACTTCGGTGACCGTTCTTATTTCCGCAGGCCATCCGGCTGGAAGGCTTCGGGTGGGGCGGCTTCACGAACTTCACCGGCCCCGGGGATCTGACGGGTGACGGCATGGGTGATCTCCTGGCGCGTGACAGCGCCGGAATCACGTATCTCTATCCGGGCGTCAGCACCTACCCTGTCGTCCACTTCGCCGACAGGATCAAACTCGGCGCCGGATGGAACACGTACGACACGATCGTCGGCGCGGGCGACTACACCGGCGACGGCCGAGCCGACATCCTCGCCCGAACTCCCGCCGGTGCGCTGCATCTGTATCCGGGAACGGGCGATCCCCACGCGCCCTTCAAAGACCGGGTCGGACTCGGCAGTGGCTGGCAGCAATACACCCACCTGACGGCCATCGGCGACATCAACGGCGACGGCAAAGGAGACCTGCTGGCCATCAGCTCCGAGGGCGAGCTGTTCAGCTACAAGGGCACGGGCACGGGCGGCTTCCGTCCCCGTGTGAGCCTCGGCCGCGGCTGGAACATCTACCGGGGCCTGTACTGACAGACGCCTGAGGTGCGGCTCTGACCATCCCGGAGGGGGTCGGTCGGGGCCGCACGTCTGCCACTGCCGAAGCCCGTCGGCTGATGAACATCCGGGATGGTCGGGGCCTCCGCCTGTGGCGATCGCACCCCAAAGCGGGAATGCCCCGGTCATGAGGGACTTGTCCAGGATGAACCGGGATGAAGAGGAGTGTCCTGTTGCCTCTTGCCTCAGGCCAACGACTTGGTGCTCAATGAAATCGGCGAGATGACGGGCTCGTGGTGGCCGTAGCGCACTGCGCCGTGCCGGCGGTGACGTATCCGGACTGTTCGACGGCCTCCCATCACATGCACAGCCGATACTTGCGGCCGCCCGCGGCGCCTCGCCGAACTGCCGGTCGGTGGCCGCTGGTTGCTGGTTGCTGGTTGCTGGTTGCTGGTTGCTGGTTGCTGGTTGCTGGTTGCTGATGAAATTGACGGTGCGGCGGTTCCTCTGTGACGTGTCGAACTGCTCGCGGCGGACGTTCGTTGCTCGGGTCGACGACCTGACCAGCAGATATGCCCGTGCCGGACCGAGGCTGAAGGTCTGGTGGCGGGCTGTCACTCCCCCCGGCCGACGGGCGCTCGGGGATGCGGTTGCACCTCGTCCTGGCCGCACTGAGCGGGGGGGGAGCCCGACCGGGACAGTGCCAAGCTGGCCGATTGGCTGGAGTCGCTTCCGAGTGCCCAGATCGCGTGCAGGGACTGGGACAGCGCCTAACGGCCGGGCCATCCGGGAGGCCGCGCCCGACGCCACCGAGGTCGCTGACCGTTTCCACTGCTGCGGAATCTGTCCGCCGTCGCGGAGCCTCGGCATGGAGGGTGAGCCGCCTGAAGCCGGCGACGGGAACGCCTTATGGGCGACGGGCAGCACATCGCCTCACGCCGAGCTCGGGGCCGACGGCGGGCCCCATGGCGCCTCCAGCGCCGTGCGCAGCGCATCGGCCTTCGCCCGACCGATCCGCTCAGCGAGCTGCTCTTCCAGCCGTTCAAGGACGAGGCCGGCCTGTCGGTGCGCACGTTCCCCTTCCTCGGTGCGCCGGATCAACCGCTGGCGGGCGGAGGCGGGGTCGATGGTTTGTTCGAGCAGTCCGGTGGCGACCAGACCGTGCACGGCCTGGTGCGCGGTCTGCCGGGTGACGCCCATGCGCCGGGCCAGCTCCGACACCGTGGTGCCCTCGTCATCCAGCACGGCGAAGAGCTGCACTTGCGTCGGGGACACGGGCGCGGCTCCGCCTGCTTCCAAGGCTGCCAGCAGCCCTACCTCGAACCAGCGCCGGGCGTCACCGAGCAGTTGGGGGAGATTGCGGCGGGTGGATTGCATCTGTTCCTCACTACGACAAAAGCGGGACTGGGCCATCCCCACGGCTTGCAGGCCCGAACCCTGCCATGTCAGGCTACCTGACATTCTTTACGAGGGCAGATCCGAGGAGCACCGCATGACCATCGAGTACGCCACCCGCTACCGGCGGGCCTCGCGCATACCCGCCGAACCGGGCACGCCCTACTTCATCGAAAAGGGTGAGGGCGACCGTGCCCACCTGTTCGGCGATCTGATCACGATCTACGCGGGCGGCGATCAGACGGAGAACACCTTCAACTTCTTCACCGTGGAGGGCCCCAAGGGCGACCTCATCCCCGCCCACCTCCACCCCGACACCCATGAGGTCTTCTACATCACCCACGGCGCGGTCCGGCTGTTCGTCGAGGACATCGCAGGAAACCAGCAGGAGAAGCTGCTGACCCCGGGCGACTTCGGTTTCGTGCCCAAGAACTGTCCGCACGCCTACCGCATGGAGCGCCACCACAGCCAGGTCGTCGGCGTCGCCGCCGGTCCCGGCGGCACCTTCGAGCGGTTCTTCGAAAACCTCGGCGCGCCCGCCGAACAGCACGGCCTGCCCACCGAGCCGGTCATCCCGCAGCCCGGCAAGTTCGCAAGCGTCCCCGAGCAGTACGACGTGCGCTTCCTTCCCGACCACCAGTGGCGGACTCGATGACGGCGACCGGGCCCGCAGTTCGGTCACCTGTCGCCGCACCTCACCCCGACCGCGCTCCCCCGCCGCCCGCCGCCCGCC
>NZ_LGDD01000040.1 GCF_001279695.1 Streptomyces sp. WM6378 | reverse complement strand
GCGGTGGAGGTGCGCCAGGTGAGGGGGTTGGCGGGCAGGGGGCGCCAGGTGGTGCCGGGTTCGGGGGCGGGCCGGGGCAGGAGGGCGACGACGTGGGTGCCGGACAGGATGAGGGCGCGGGTGAATTCGATGCCGGCGACTTCGCGGACGGCGCTGGGGGTGCAGCCGTGGCGGGCGCAGGCGGTGAGGGTTTCGTCGTGGAGGGCGGGGGCGTCGGCCCGGGGGAAGAGGACGAGTTCGCGGCCGTCGAGTTCGCGTACGTCGATCTCGGTGTGGGCGGCGAGGGGGTCCTGGTCGGCGAGGAGGGCGCCAAGTGGCTGGTGGAGCTGGGGGCCGAAGCCGAGGCCGGTCGCGGGGCAGGGGTGGCGGACGATGCCGGCGTCGAGGGTGCCCGCGGTGAGTTCGGCTCTCTGGTCGGCGGTGCTGAGTTCGCGGAGGTCGAGTTCGCCGCCGGGGCTGCGGTCGCGGTAGGCGGTGAGGAGGGCGGCGATGGTGGCGCCGCCGAGCTGGGGCGGGACGGCGGCGCGCAGGGTGCCCGCGGCGCCTCCTTGGACGCGGCCGACGAGGGTGCGCAGGCGGTCGGCGGCGTCGAGCAGGGGGTCGGCTTCGGCGAGGACGAGGCGGCCCGCCGGGGTGAGGGTGGCGCCGGTGCGGCCGCGGTCGAGGAGGCGGACGCCGAGTTCTCGTTCGAGGCGCTGGATGCGCTGGGAGAGGGAGGGCTGGGCGACGCGCAGGCGTTCGGCGGCGCGGCCGAAGTGTTGTTCTTCGGCGACGGTGCGGAAGTACCTGAGGTGCAGCAGCAGGTCCATGAGCAGCAAGGATAGGCGAACGCCTATGGGGCGGGATCTGATACCCGGACCCTCGCGGCTGATCCAATTGGGCGGGTGGGGGGTGGCCGGGTAGTCTGGGGAAGTTGCTCGGCGAGGGAGGCCGTACCTGAGGTACGGCGGTCCGTTATCGACGCGCTCTTCGTAGCAGGCCAGTCGTGGCCGGGTGACCACACCATTTTTTTGGTTCACCTTCTACGAGGAGTGCACATGTCCGAGGTCAAGCTCGCCGCCGACGTCCGTTCCAGCTTCGGCAAGGGCGCCGCCCGCAGCATCCGCCGTGAGAACAAGGTTCCCGGTGTCATCTACGGTCACGGCACCGAGCCGGTTCACGTGACCCTGCCGGGCCACGAGCTGCTGCTCGCGCTGCGTACGCCGAACGTCCTGCTGTCCCTGGACATCGACGGCAAGACCGAGCTCGCCATCCCGAAGGCCGTCCAGCGTGACGCCATCAAGGGCTACCTGGTCCACGTCGACCTGCTGCTCGTCAAGAAGGGCGAGAAGGTCACCGTCGAGGTCGGCGTCCTGACCGAGGGCGACCTGGCCCCGGGCAGCTTCCTGGTCGAGAACGTGCTGAACACGCTCTCCGTCGAGGCCGAGGCCACCCACATCCCGACCTCGGTCACCGTCTCCATCGAGGGCCTTGAGGCCGGCGCGGCCATCCACGCCAAGGACATCGAGCTCCCGGCGGGCACCACCCTGGCCACCGACCCCGACGCCGTCGTCATCCAGATCCTGGCCGCGCAGGCCGAGGAGCCGGCCGCCGAGACCGAGGCCGCCGAAGGCGCCGAGGCCTGAGCCGCACGCTCTGCCTGAGATCCGTGCCGGGCACGGACTCCGACGGGGCGGCGGGCCACAATGGCCCGCCGCCCCGTTTTTTCTTGTCCACTTAGGTGAGGAGACGCAGCCCCCATGACGACCGACGCGAACGCACCCTGGCTGATCGTGGGCCTGGGCAATCCGGGTCCGGAGTACGCCGCGAACCGGCACAACGTCGGGTTCATGACCGTCGATCTGCTCGCGGAGCGCATGGGCGGCAGGTTCAAGGCGCACAAGGCCCGGGCGCAGGTCGTGGAGGGGCGGATCGGTCCGCCGGGTCCGCTGAACCGCCGGGTGGTGCTCGCCAAGCCGTTGTCGTACATGAACCTTTCGGGTGGCCCGGTGACGGCGCTGCGCGACTTCTACAAGGTGCCGGTGGCCAACATCGTCGCGGTCCACGACGAGCTGGACATCGACTACGGGGTGCTGCGGCTGAAGCTGGGCGGTGGGGACAACGGGCACAACGGCCTGAAGTCGATCACGAAGTCGCTGGGTGCGGACTATCACCGGGTGCGGTTCGGCATCGGGCGGCCGCCGGGGCGGATGCAGGTGGCGGACTTCGTCCTGAAGGACTTCTCCTCCACGGAGCGCAAGGAGCTGGGCTACTTCGTGGACCGGGCGGCGGACGCGGCCGAGGCGCTGGTGATCGAGGGCTTGGAGCGGGCGCAGTCGACGTACAACTCCTGACAAGGCGTGGCAGAGCAGCGCTATTTGTTGGGAAGAAGTTGACCGAGCGCATCCACAGCCGTCAGGATCGCGCCCCATGACGAAACGGAGCCGTACCTTCCTGCTGTACGTGCGCCGGGCCGCGATGGCCCTGGTCGCCGCGCTGCTCGTGGTCGCCGGGTTCTGGTCGTCGTGGGGCACCGCCCAGCACGTGGTCCTGGCGAAGGGCCGCGACCACGGCACGCTGACGGTGACGAAGTGCGCGGACGACGTGTGCACCGGCCCCTACCGGCCCTCGCCGGGCTCGTCGGCGCACCCGGGCATGACGATCGCCGAGTCGGTGGCGGTTCGGCGGGGCGACCACATACCGGTGGTCGTGAAACCGGGCACGGCGGAGGCGGTACGCAGCGGGGCGGCGGGCCTCCTGTACGCATGGCTGCCGCTGGCGGGGGCGCTGCTGCTCGCCGCGCTGGTGATAGGCGGGGGCCTGCGGATGCCGCGGACGGCGTGGGTGGCGGGGTTGGTGGGGGCGGCGACGATGGCGGCGGCATTCATCGCCCTGTAGCTTCCGGGGGCGCCGCCCCCGGCCCCCGCCTTTCCGCCTGCGGACCGTGCGTGGTTGCTCGCGCAGTTCCCCGCGCCCCTGGCAGGGTGCAGTGCGGGCACCCCGGACCGCGGCCCGAACCTCCGCCGCCCTTCAACCTGCGGACCGTGCGTGGCTGGGCGCGCAGTTCCCCGTGCCCCTGGCAGCGCCGGGTACAGGCATACCCAGCCCGTCCGGCGATTGAGGACGAGCGCCCTTGGGGCGCGATACGGGGTCTGGGGCGGAGCCCCAGGGACGAACCCGCCCCTTCCCAATCCCCCGGAGGGTCTCGGGAAGGGGCGGGGTGGGGAGAGAATCAGCCCGTGTTGCGCAGGCCCGCTGCCACGCCGTTCACCGTGAGGAGGAGGGCCCGGGACAGCAGCGGGTCCGCCGCCTCGCCCCGCTCCGCGGCCGACCGCTGCCGGGCAAGGAGCGCCACCTGAAGGTAGGAGATCGGGTCCAGATACGCGTCCCGGATCGCGAAGGTCTGCTGCAACACCGGGTTGGCGCCCAGCAGTTCATCGCGCCCGGTGATCCGGAGGACCTCCCGCACGGTCAGCTCGTGCTCCGCCTCGATCGCCGAGAACACGTGCTTCAGTTCGTCCGGCACGAGTGTGTCGACGTAGTGCCGGGCGATCCGCAGGTCCGTCTTCGCGAGCGTCATCTCCACGTTGGAGAGGAAGTTGCGGAAGAAGTGCCAGCGCTCGCTCATCTCGTCGAGCACCGTGTCGAGCCCGGCCTCGCGCAGCGCCTTGAGGCCCGAGCCGACGCCGTACCAGCCGGGGACGATCTGCCGGGACTGGGTCCAGCCGAAGACCCACGGGATCGCGCGAAGCCCGTCGAGGCCCGCACCCGAGTCGGGGCGGCGCGAGGGCCGCGAGCCGAGGTGCAGCTCGGCGAGCTGGTCGACGGGGGTGGAGGCGAAGAAGTAGGCGGGGAGGTCCGGGTCCTCGACGAGCTTGCGGTATGCCGAGTGGGCCGCGTCGGACACCGTGTCCATGGCCGCGTCCCAGCGGGCGAGCGCCTCGTCGGACTGGCGGGGCGCGGTGTGCAGGGCGGATGCCTGGAGCGTGGCCGCCACGGTGAGCTCCAGGTTCTCCCTGGCCAGCGACGGGATGAGGTACTTGTCGGAGATGACCTCGCCCTGCTCGGTGACCTTGATCTCGCCCTCCAGGGTGCCCCAGGGCTGGGCGAGGATGGCGTCGTGCGAGGGGCCGCCGCCGCGGCCGACGGTGCCGCCGCGACCGTGGAACAACCTCAGCCGGACTCCGTAACGGTGAGCGACATCCCTCAGCCGGCGCTGGGCGCGGTGGATCTCCCACTGGGAGGTGGTGATGCCGCCGAACTTCGAGGAGTCCGAGTAGCCGAGCATGACCTCCTGGACGTCGCCGCGGAGCGAGACGAGGCGCCGGTAGGAGGGGTCGGCCAGCATTTCGTCGAGGATGACGTCGGCGGCGCGCAGCTCGTCGGTCGTCTCGAGGAGCGGCACGATGCCGATCTTGGCCCAGCCGCCGTGCAGATCGATGAGGCCGGCCTCGCGGGCGAGGACGGCGGCGGCGAACACGTCGTCGGCACCCTGGCACATCGAGATGATGTACGACTCGATGACCTCGGGCCCGAACCGCTCGAAGGCCTCCTTGACGGTGCCGAAGACGCCGAGGGTCTTCTGTCCTGCGGCGTCCAGCGGGGCCGGGGTGGGCGCGAGCGGGCGGCGGGAGCGGAGCTCCTTGGCGAGCAGCTTCTGCCGGTAGTCGCGCGGCATGTCGGCGTAGCGCCAGGACTCCTCGCCGAGCCGGTCGAAGAGCTGGCCGAGCGCGTGGTGGTGGGCGTCCGCGTGTTCGCGTACGTCCATGGTGGCGAGCTGGAGGCCGAACGCCGCGAGCGTGCGGATCGTACGGTCCATGCGGCCGTCGGCGAACAGGGCGCCGCGGTGTTCGCGCAGGGAGGTCTGGATGAGGGTGAGGTCGGTGAGCAGCTCGGCGGTGCCGAGGTAGTCGCGGCCCGGCTGGTGCGGGGTGCCCTTGGCGAGCCGGTCCTTGGTGTGGACGAGCTTCTGCCGGATCGCGGTGGCCTTGAGGCGGTAGGGCTCCTCGGCGTTGAGGCGCTTGTAGCGGGGGCTGATCTCGGGGAGGGCTTCGAGGTCGGCCTGGAGGGAGGAGAGCAGCTCTTCGGTGGCTCCGGCGTAGCGGATGGAGTTGGAGAGCAGCCCCCGCAGGAAGTCGATCATTTCGAGCGCGTCGTTGATGCCGTGCTCGTGCTGGAGGATCAGCACCTCCCAGGTGACCGCGGGGGTCACGTTGGGGTTGCCGTCGCGGTCGCCGCCGATCCAGGTGCCGAAGGTGAGCGGGCGGGTGCCCGGGGGCAGCTCGACGCCGACGCGCTCCAGTTCGGCCGCCAGGTCCTCCAGGACGTCCCCGACGGCGCCGGCGTGCAGCTCGTCGAGGTAGTAGATGGCGTTGCGGGCTTCGTCGGCCGGTTCGGGGCGTACGACGCGGAGCTCGTCGGTCTGCCAGATCAGGTCGATGTTCTCGGCCAGGCGCAGGTCGTGGCGGCGCCGGTCGGAGTCGATGACCGGGGTTTCCAGGAGCTCGGCGATGCGGCGCAGCTTGTTGAGGACGGAGCGGCGGGCGGCCTCGGTGGGGTGGGCGGTGAAGACCGGCCGCACGTTGAGGTTCTTGACGCTCTCACGGACGTGCTCGGGGTCGCCGTCCTTGAGCATGTCGGCGGTGCGGGCGAGGAGGCTGCCCTCGGCGGCGCGGTGGGCGCGCAGCTCACGGCCTCGGTGGACCTGTTCGGTCACGTTCGCGAGGTGGAAATAGGTGGAGAACGCGCGTACCAGCTTGGCGGCGGTCTCGACTTCGGTGCCGCCGAGCAGTTCGGCGGCGGCTTCGCCGTCGCTCCGGGTCAGCGCGCGGACCCGCTCGACGAGCTCAAGGAGCTCGGGGCCCTCCTGTCGGACGAGGGTCTCGCCCAGGAGGTCACCCAGTCGGCGGATGTCGGCGCGCAGCTCGTGGCTGGCGGAGGGGGTCTGGTCGGCACTGCTCACAGGTGCGGCTCCTTGCAGTGTTTGAGCACGTCTGGAGGGTTCTGGAGGCTTGCGGACCGCGCTGTCCGACGACACCCAGGATAGGTGTCCCGTTCCGCCCCGCCGTCCACCGGCTCTTGTCCCGGGCCACGGCACTGCCATACTTACGTTGCCGTAGGTTACGCAACCGTAGCCAGGCAATCCCTCTCGAATTCCTCACCCTGCCGGGGGTACTCCCCATGACCACCAGTCCCGATCTGCTCAAGTCGCCGGACGAACCTCCGGTGCCGTCCGCGACGCTGGGCGGCGAAAGCAAACGCTCCATCGAGCAGATCGCTCTGCTGCTCTTCATCACGGTGCCCTTCGTGGCGCTGCTCGCCGCGGTGCCGCTCGCCTGGGGCTGGGGGGTCAGCTGGCTCGATCTCGGCCTCCTCGTGTTCATGTACTACCTGGGCTGCCACGGCGTGACGATCGGTTTCCACCGCTATTTCACGCACGGCTCGTTCAAGGCGAAGCGGCCGCTGCGGATCGCGCTCGCGGTCGCGGGCTCGATGGCGGTGGAAGGGCCGCTGGTGCGCTGGGTGGCCGATCACCGCAGGCACCACAAGTTCTCGGACGCGGAGGGCGACCCGCATTCGCCGTGGCGGTTCGGCGAGACGCTGCCCGCGCTCCTGAAGGGCCTGTGGTGGGCGCACATCGCCTGGATGTTCGACGAGGAGCAGACCTCGCAGGAGAAGTACGCCCCGGATCTGCTCGCCGACCCGGCGATCCGCCGCATCTCGCGCGACTTCGTGTACTGGACGACCCTCTCCCTCTTGATTCCGCCGCTGGTGGGCGGTCTGGTGACGATGTCGTGGTGGGGCGCGTTCACGGCGTTCTTCTGGGGCTCCCTCGTGCGGGTCGCGCTGCTGCACCATGTGACGTGGTCGATCAACTCGATCTGTCACGCGGTGGGCAAGCGGCCCTTCAAGTCGCGTGACCGCAGCGGCAACGTGTGGTGGCTGGCGGTCCTGTCCTGCGGCGAGTCGTGGCACAACCTGCACCACGCGGACCCGACGTCGGCCCGGCACGGGGTGATGCGCGGGCAGATCGACTCCAGTGCCCGGATCATCCGCTGGTGCGAGCAGTTGGGTCTGGCCTACGACGTGCGCTGGCCGAGCGCGGCCCGTATCGACTCCAAGCGGAACGAGGGCGACCGGTCCCGGCGCAAGGGCAAGGCCGCCGAGGCGGCATGATGGACGACGTGGCGACCGACTCCAGTACCACCCGTACCACCAGCACCTCTGGTTCCTCCCGCTCGGCCGGGGCCCCAGGCTCCGCAGAGAAGCCCCGGCGCACCCGCCGGACCCGGATGACCGGCGCCGAGCGCCGGGAGCAACTGCTGGACATCGGTCGCACACTCTTCGCGGAGAAGGGCTTCGAGGGCACCTCGGTCGAGGAGATCGCGGCGAAGGCGGGCGTCTCCAAGCCGGTGGTGTACGAGCACTTCGGCGGCAAGGAAGGCCTGTACGCGGTCGTCGTGGACCGGGAAATGCGCTCGCTGCTCGACGGCGTGACGGGCGCGCTGACCGCGGGGCACCCGCGGGAACTCCTGGAGCAGGCCGCATTCGCCCTGCTCGACTACATCGAGACGTATACGGACGGATTCCGCATTCTGGTGCGCGACTCCCCCGTCGCCCAGTCGACGGGAACGTTCGCCTCGCTGATCTCCGACATCGCGACCCAGGTCGAGGACATTCTGGGCCTGGAGTTCAAGGCCCGCGGTTTCGACGCGAAACTGGCGCCGCTGTACGCGCAGGCGCTGGTCGGCATGGTGGCGCTCACCGGGCAGTGGTGGCTGGACGTGCGCAAGCCCAAGAAGGCGGAAGTCGCGGCACATCTGGTGAATCTGGCCTGGCACGGTTTGGACGGTCTTGAACCGAAACCGCGCCTGATAGGCCACCGCAAAAACTGATCCCACTCCCCCTCGGGGAACAGCGTCGGGCAACAGCGGACAGCATCGGCCACAATTTTCACTTCAACTACACAAGAATCCGCTGTAGTCTTCACGCACAATCCCGGGGGGGATTTTCGCCATTCCTCGCGTGCAATCACCTGTGACTGCGTACTGCCGCCACGGCGTGTGTGCCGCGCCCTTTTCCGCGCGCCCATGCGACGACGAATACGCAGCGATTCCATTCCCCCCGGATCTACCCGCTTATTCCCATGGGGGGAATTTTGTCCTCTGTGCGCACCAAGCGCGCGAGCCGCCTCGCGGCCTGCACCGCCATCGTTCTGTCGGCGGGCATGCTGCTCGCCGGCCCGGCCTCGGCCGACACCAACCCGGCGGGGCCGCACGTCGCGGCGAAGCCGGCGAAGAAGTTCACCCAGCCCTCGCTTCAGATCCCGAAGCGCAAGTCGGCGTACGCCGCCACGACGGGCGTCGCGTCCAAGCCCCGCTTCGACCTGGACAAGGACGGCAGGAGCGACCTCCTCGTACGCGAGCCGGACGACTCGCTCCGTCTGGAGGTCGGCGGGACCGTCCCGAACCCGACGGTCGCGAACAGCTACGGCTCCTTCAAGGACCTGATCGAGCCCGGCGACATCGACGGCGACACCAACCCCGAACTGCTCGTCCTGTCCGCGACCGGCAAGCTCTCGCTGTACACCGGCCTGTCCGCCACGCACTACACGGACTCGGCCGGCAAGGACCAGCTCTCCGTCAACAGCGGCTCGCTGTCCTGGTCGAGCAACGGCTGGAACGCCTACAACAAGCTGTTCTCCCCCGGCGACGTCACCGGTGACGGCAAGACCGACCTGCTGGCGCGCACGCCCTCCGGCGACCTGTACCTGTACCCGGGCACCGGCTCGGTCACCGGCAGCCCGTACGGCGACCGGATCAAGGTCGGCAGCGGCTGGGGCATTTACGACCAGCTCGTGGGCGCCAGCGACATGGACGCCGACGGCAACGCCGACGTCGTGGCACGCACGCCGGGCGGCGACCTGTTCTTCTACCCGGGTTCCGGAAACGCCGCGGCCCCGCTGAAGGACCGGGTCAAGATCGGCAGCGGCTGGGGGATCTACAACCAGATCCTCGGCATGGACGACACCACCGGCTACGGCGACATCGTGGCCCGCGACGCCGCGGGCACCTTGTGGTTCTACGCCCCCAACGGCACGGGCGGCCTCGGCGCGCGCTCGCAGATGGGAACCGGCTGGAGTGCGGTCACGCTGGCCAACACCGGCGGCAATCCCACCTTCGGCAAGGGCGACCTGATGGCCCTCGACGGCCAGGGTTCGCTCTACTACTACTGGGTCAAGGGCGACGGCACTCTCGCCGACCGTCAGCTCATCAGCGACGTCGGCGGCTGGTCCGGTGCCAACATCGGCTTCGCCTCCTCGCTGCGGTCCGACGACCGCTACGGCACGCTGCTGGAGCTCGGCGGCGGTCACCTCTTCGTCGGGGGCCGCGACATGGGCGCCGGCTGGGACGCGTTCAACGGGATCGCCGGGGTCGGTGACCTGACCGGTGAGGGCAACGGCGACCTGCTCGCGCGGGGCAACAACGGCCACATGTACCTCTACCCCGGCAACGGCCAGGCGACCGGGTTCTACAACCGGGTCGACCTCGGTGCGGGCTGGAACGGGTTCAACAAGCTCATCGGCGCCGGTGACGTCAACGGTGACGGCGTCGCGGACCTGCTGGCCCGTGACGGCAACGGCCACCTGTTCATGTACCCGGGCAAGTCGACGCCCGGCTTCGGCAACCGCATCGACCTCGGCGGTGGCTGGAACGGCTACAACAAGCTGGCCACCCCGGGCGACATGACCGGTGACGGCCGCGCCGACGTGATCGGCGTCGACAGCTCCGGCAAGGCCTGGCGCTACGACGCCAACGGCACGGGCTCGTTCAAGGAGCGCGCGAGCCTGGGCGCCGGCTGGAACACGTACAACGGCATCTACTAGGCCGATGCGCCGAGTGCCCCGCCCTCTTCTCAACAGAAAGGGGCGGGGCACTCGGCGTTGTTCATCCGGAGGCGACCGGCTCCAGGAATTCCAGGCGGTTGCCCACCGGGTCCTCGGAGTAGAAGCGCCGGTGGCCCGGCAGGTCGTCGTCCCAGACGACTTTGGCGCCGTGCCCCTCCAGGCGGCGCGCGTACGCCTCGATCGAGGTGACGCGCAGCCCCGGGTGGGCCTTCTTCGCGGGGCGGAAGTCCTCCTCGATGCCGAGGTGGAGCTGGACGGTTCCGTACTGGAACCAGCAGCCGCCCCGGGCCGCGAGCACCGGGGGCTTGGGGATTTCGGTCATGCCGAGTATGTCTTCGTAGTACGTCCTCAACCGCGGCTCGCTGCCCGGCGGGGCGGCGAGCTGCACATGGTCGACAGCGGCCAGCATCGGCTCGTTCCTCCTGCTTCTCCTGCTCCTTCTACTTCCTCTACTTCTTCCTGGCTACGGCGAAAATGCGACGGAACGGGAAGACCGTGCCGTGCGGGCCCGGCGGGTAGGCCTCACGGAGCCGGTCGCGGTATTCGGTGAGCAGGGCGTCAATGGCTTCCTGGTCGCCGTCGAGCGCGGTGAGCACGGGGCGCAGGGCGGTGCCCTTCACCCAGTCGAGGACGGGGTCGGGGCCGGTGAGCAGCTGGCAGTAGACGGTTTCCCAGACATCGGTCTCGCAGCCGAGATCCACGAGGCGGGTGAGGTAGTCGGCGGGTTCGAGGATATGGACGTAACGGCGGCCGTGGTCGTCGAGGCGGCGGCGCCAGCGCGGGGACTCGCAGAGTTCGGCGAGGATCGCGTGGCTGGGTGAGGTGAAATTGCCGGGGACCTGGAAGGCGAAGGTGCCACCGGGGCTCAGGCCGTCGATCCAGGCCCGGAACGACTCGGGGTGGTTGGGAACCCACTGCAGGGCCGCGTTGGAGACGATCAGGTCGTACGGTTCGTCCGGCATCCAGTGCGCGGCGTCGGCGACCTGGAAGTCGAGCCAGCCGCCGCCCGCGGTGGTGCCGGCGTGGTCCTTGTCGGCCTGGGCGAGCATCTGCGGTGACAGGTCGAAGCCGGTGATGCGGGCGTCGGGCCAGCGGTCGGCGAGGCGGACGGTGACGTTGCCGGGGCCGCAGCCGAGGTCGGCGATCCGGGGCGAGAGGCCGCCGATCGCCGGGAGTTCCGGAATGTGGCTGAGCAGGTCGAGGAACGGGCGGGTGCGGTGCCCGGCGTGACGCAGATACTGCTGTGGGTCCCAGACCGGTGGCTCGGTCTGAGTGGTGGTCGTCGATGAATCGGAATGCATGTTCGAGCCCCCTTGCAGGTACGGCTGGCCGAAGCGGAACAGGGTCCCGGCCCCTCCATGCCCAATGGTGGCTCGATATATATCTTGACGTCAAGAGACTTCACGTCGACAGACCCTCTACACTGATCGCCATGGAGGACGAGGTCGACCGATTGGTCGCAGCATGGCGCCGAGAGCGCCCGGACCTCGACGTGGAACCACTCGAGGTGCTCAGCCGGGTCAGCAGGCTGGCCCGCCATCTCGACCGGGCCCGCAGGCTCGCGTTCGCCGAGCACAGCCTGGAGCCCTGGGAGTTCGACGTGCTGACGTCGCTGCGGCGCGCGGGCGCCCCCTACCAGCTCTCCCCCGGGCAGCTTCTGACGCAGACGCTGGTCACCTCGGGCACGATGACCAACCGGATCGACCGGCTCGCCAAGAAGGGCCTGGTCGAGCGGCTGCCCGACCCCAGCGACCGGCGCGGGGTCCTGGTGCGGCTCACGCCCGAGGGGCGCGACCGGGCCGACCAGGCGCTCGCCGGGCTCCTTGAGCAGGAGCGGGCCATCCTCGGCGAGCTCAGCCGCAACCAGCGGGGCGAACTGGCGGCCCTGCTACGCCAGTTGACCGCCCCGTTCGACAACATCCCCGGCTAGGTCGACCGGGCCGACGCCCGCCCGGCGGGCCAGTGCGACGGCCGCGAGCGTGGAGTGCACGCCCAGCTTGCCGAGCACGTTCTGCATGTGGGTGCGCACCGTGTGCGGGGACAGGAACAGGCGCTCGGCTACCGCCTTGCGGCCTAGCCCGGCCACCATGCAGCGCAGCACCTCGCGCTCGCGCGGGGTGAGCGACTCCACCAGCCGCTCGGACTCGGTGCGGTGCTTGCGCGCGGCCGTCAGCTCGCGCAGCACCCCGGTGAGCAGCGCGGGCGGCAGGTGCGTCTCGTCCCGCAGTACGCCCCGGATCACGGCGAGCAGCCGTTGCAGGGAGCAGTCCTTGGCGACCCAGCCGCAGGCGCCGGCCTGAAGGGCGAGGGCGGCCCGGCGCGGGTCGTCCTTCTCGGCGAGTACGACGGTGCGCACCGCGGGCTGGCCCGAACGCACGCCCGCGACCAGGGAGATGCCGTCCACCAGGCCGTCGGCGCCGCTGTCGGGCACCGCGCGGGCCACCGGGACCGTCGCCGACGTGCCCAAGTCCGCGTCGACGAGCATCACATCGAATCTGCGCCCTTCGGCGGCGCCCCGCTCCAGGCAGCGCAGCGCCGCGGGGCCGCTGCCGGCCGCGGCGACGTCCACATCGGGCTCCGCGGCCAGAGCCGCGGCGAGCGACTCGGCGAAGATGCGATGGTCGTCCACCACCAGAACTCGGATACGTACCAAGTGACACCCCCAGGGTCGGGGGACGGACCGGTACGGGTACGGCGCCCGGAGCTGGGTTCACCGCAGTCGCACGGCCGCCGCCGTGCACTGAGTACTACCCCACCCCGGGCGACGTACCCGACTGTCTCGCCCCCTGATCAACACCGGCCCCCACCGGTGTTGTGCATCAGCGTAGGGCCGTGAGCTGTGAGCGGAAGGCACTTTGCAGAACTGATTGAACCCGTACGGCTACTTGGCGTGCGCGAATGTTTAGGGTGAGTTCCATGTTTCGTATCGAGACAGAAGTGGACAAGGACCGGCAGGTGCAGCTGCATCGGCGGCTGCGGGACACGAATACCGAGCGGTCCCCGGTGCTGCGCGCGCTGCGGGGGACTCCGTCGGAGAAGGAAGTGCCGCTCCACGTCTGGGGGTTGAACGAGGAGGGGCTGCTCGCGGGGGGCCTGGTGGGGCGAACGTGGGCGGGGTGGCTGCACGTGGACCTCCTGTGGATCGACGCGGGGCTCCGCTCGGGGGGCTTGGGCTCCCAACTCCTCACTTCCGCCGAGGAGTTGGCGCGCTCCGAGCGGGGTTGCGGCTTCGCGCGGGTGGAGACGTGGGACTTCCAGGCTCCGGGGTTCTATCGCAAGCGGGGGTACGAGGTGGTGTGCGCCATCCCCGACTATCCGCCGGGGGTTACGGAGTACACGCTGACGAAGCGGCTGGGCTGCGCCGCGGACGGGGGTACGAGCTGACCCGGGCCGCCTGGGGCTCCGCCCCAGACCCCGGGGGGGCGCCCACCCGCCCGCCCGTGACGGAGGTTGAAAGGTTCGGCTTCCGGGGGCTGCGCCCCCAGACCCCCTGCGGGGGCTCCGCCCCCTGCACCCCTGGGGAACCAGCCCACCCGCCCGCCCGTGCAGGGGGTTGGAT
>NZ_LGDD01000039.1 GCF_001279695.1 Streptomyces sp. WM6378 | reverse complement strand
CGCCCCAGACCCCGGCGGGGGCTGCGACAAACGACCCGGGTCCACCTACAGGGGCGCGGGGAACTGCGCGAGGAGCGACCACGGCCCGCGGACGAAGGCGGGTCGCTCGGGGGCGCGGGGAACTGCGCGAAAAGCAACCACGCCCCGCAGACGAAAGCGGGTCGCTCAGGGGCGCGGGGAACTGCGCGAAAAGCAACCACGCCCCGCACCCGACACACTCCCCGGAGGGTTGCGGGAAGGGGCGGGGTGGGGCGAACTCCCGGGGTCTGGGGCGGAGCCCCAGGGCAACCCGGGCGGAGCCCCATCGCTCAGCTCCCCCGGACGCGTCCCGCGACAAACGCCCCAACCACCGCCACCACCCCCATCGGCAGGAACACCACCAGGAACGCCCCCGGGTGCGAAGCCGTCGCCCCCGAGACCGCGCCGCCCCCGAGCGCCGCGAACCCCACCCCGCCCACCGCGAGCAGCAGCACGTTGGACAGGCCGTCCGAGATCTGGAGGGCGGCCGAGTTCGCGCCGGCCTCCTGCCGGGCCGACAGCTTCAGGAGCAGCACGCTCGTCGAGGCGATCACCATGCCCATGCCGAAACAGCCCACGCCCCATGCGACGCCGACCACCCACACCGGCACCGCCGCGACGAGCACGCTCGGCGCGGCCGCTATCGCGAGGGCCACCAGCACCATCCCGCCCACCATCAGCCGCTCCCGGTACGCCTCCATCCGCGGTCGGGCCTGTACGTACGAACCCAGCGCCCAGGTCGCCCCGCCGACGGCCAGCGAAAGACCGGCCATCGTCGGCGTGAGCCCGCGCTGGGTGACGAGCATCAGCGGCACGAACGACTCCGCCGCGATGAACGACCCCGCCGCAAGCCCGCGCAGCAGCACCACCGCGGGCAGCCCGCGCGCCGCCCGCCAGGTGCCGTGCGGCAGCAGGGCTCGCCGTCCCGTGACCGCCGGGGCCAGCAGCGCCACGCCTGCCACGAACGGCAGCAGGGACAGCCACCTCAGCTCCTGCCCCGCGTACTGCAGAAGCCCGGCCCCGACCGAGATGCCCAGCGCCAGCCTGATCCGGCGCCGGTCGAAGGGCTCGACGGGCGCCGACGGCTCGGCCGGCCCCGACGCCATCCGCCGCGTCGCGGGCAGCGCGAGCGCCAGCGGGAACACCACGAGCACCGGAATCCCGATGAACACCCAGCGCCAGCCCAGCTGTTCGGTGGCCGTCCCCGCCACGAGCGGCCCGACCACGGAGGGCACCACCCAGCCCGCCGCGAACGCCGCCATGATCGTCGGCTGGAGCCGCGCGGGGTAGGCCCGCCCGATGACGACGTACAGCGCGACGATCACCAGTCCCCCGCCGAGCCCCTGCACGGCCCGCCCCGCGATGAACGTCCACATGTTCAGCGCGGTCCCGGACACCAGCAGCCCCGCCGCGAACCCCGTCATCCCGACCCCGAGCGCCCCGAGCGGCCCGCGCCGGTCGGCCCACTGCCCCGCGACGACCATCCCGAACAGACTCGTCGTGAAGTACGCGGAGAAGGCGAACGCGTACAGCGACACCCCGTCCAACTCCCGCGCCGCGACGGGCATGGCCGTACCCACGGCGGTCGCCTCGAACGCGATGAGCAGCACGACGGCGATGATCCCGAAGCTCAGCGCGCGGAACTCCCGCCCCAGAATCCCCCCGGCGGGGAGCTCGGCTATGCAGCCGGCCGTACGGGCATCGGACGATTCAAGGGCGCTCATCCGCCCACAGTAAGAGGCGCACCACGCCCCGCCCCCTGTCAAAGGACGGGACTACGGCTACGTAAATAGTCGTAGTCCCAAGCCCGAACATGAACGCCGTATGGCAGTCCCATTGCACCCCACCGGCCCCCCTTCCCCTCCCCGGCGCCGCCCCCTACGGTCATGTCAACGCACCAGCACACGGCCGTGTGCCCGAGTGGTTGAGGGACTCGCCTGCAAAGCGAGTTACGCCGGTTCGATTCCGGTCACGGCCTCCAACAGCCGGATCAATTCCGACACTTGAGCTCCCGTTTGGCGAACTGGACGTACTGCTTCATCAGGGTCGTGAGTACGTCCTTCGCATGCTGCGTACTGGGTGCACTGTTCGCGCTCAAGCCCAGCTCTACGATCTTGACTTCGGTCGAGGAGACATTGCGCGGTGACGGCGGCAAATCTGGGCGCTCGCACCGGAAGTAGGCTCTGGCGCCGCCGCGGTAGACGATGGCCTTGTCGCCCGCCTCTATGGGCATGGGTCCGAGCCGCGTCAACGAGTTCAAGACGTGCGTCTCCAAATCTCTTCCGTCGGACCACGAGCGATCTCCCCAGGCGGTGAACCGGGACTCCCCATCAATGTGGATCTGGCACCCCGCGGATTTGAAGCGTCCGTAGAGGTCGAAGACCGGGTCGCCTTTGACCTCCGCGTTCGGGTCCTTGGCCTTCGGCAGCAGGGAGACAACCGAGGCTCCGTCAAACGCCCGCCAGCAGACCTTGGGCGGCAACGCGGGTATGACGTGCTCGTCCTCCTTCGAACTACCCGAGCATCCGCCGAGCGCAGGTACCGCGATCAGCACGACAGCGAGCAATATCGTCGCCGTCCGACTCCCCCTGCCCCCGCCGCTGCGGCCCACAGAACGCGAGCCCCACTGACGGCGGGTCACTTCCCCCCGCCGGGGGCCGTCGAACTGGCCATGAGGCTCCGGCCCGCCACATGACCCGCCGCGGCACCGGTGGAAGCCGTCCCCCTGTACTCCTGGACGTCATGCGCTGCGCCACCCGCGCTTCTGCCAGCGGTCGACACGGCGTCCGCCGCGGATCGCTTCACCTTCTCCTCGGCCTGCGAATACGCAGTCGCCGCCTCCTGAGCCGCCACCCCCGAAGAGTCCTGTTGAGCGTTCTCGACAGCGGACTTGGAGATTTCCTCCTTCAACCACTCCACGGCGTCGCCCCCGACCGGAAGCATCTCCACGTATTTCGCGCCGACCGCATCGATGATGCGGTTCGTCCATTCGACATTGTCCTCAACAGCGGTGTTGAACTGGGAATCCGCCGCCGAATGCTTCTCGTAAATCGCCTCGACGCGCGCTTGAGTCATGATTCCCGCGATCTCACCACCCGGGTAGACCGCGTTGCGAATGGCCTCCCCCACATCTGACCCATGGTTCTCGGGATGGGCGAACACGTCACGCACCAGCAGCGTCGTATACGCCTGTTGAGCATTCGTGATCGCGCCATACGCATCGGGGTCCTGGGCCACCGCCCCCAGAAAGTGGGCCAGCTGTCCGGTGTCGGCGAACTTCGCCAGCACTCCGAAGGGCTTGGCCTGGTCCGCCCCGTTTTCGACCCTCGCCTGAATGTCGGCCATATACTCCGCCGCCATATTCCCAAAGTTCCCCGAAAGCCCCTCCAGCTTCCCCGGAACGTCATCCTCCCCCAGGATCAAGGACGGATCCGCGCCGATCTTCGCGACCACCTTTTCCATCACGCTCGCCATCGCCGCCGTGTGCTCCACCGGCTTTGCCGCCCCGTCGCCCGGGACGCGGCCCGTGACCGCTGCCTCCAGGGCGTTGCCCAGGGCTGACTGGTACGGGGTGTGGTCGCCGGGGAGGGCGTCGTAGCTATCGTCCGTGGGGGGCTTGTCCAGGAGGTGGTCGACCATGCTGAGTTGGCCGCCCCCAGGGGCCCGGACCGCCGCGTCGTCCGCCGTCACCAGACCGTTGCCGTCGCTGTCCGCACGGACCGGCTCGTTGAAGAACTCCGAGGACGTGTCGGGGTTGTTGGACATCGCCGACATCAGGCCTGTCAGGGGGTCGAAGCCCCGGCCGCCCGATGGGTCGAGGTTCAGGGCCATGCCCGGGACCTGCGGTACACCCCGCTCGAAAACGTGCGGGTTCTGGTGCTCGAAGCCCACCATGTCGCGGGCGACGGGCAGCAGGAACTCCTTGTCGTACGTGCCGTGCCGCAGCAGCGCGGCAAGGGCCTGGTACCCGTACACCTTCGCCCCCTCGCCCGCGAAGCCCCCCACGTCGATCGGGCGGCGGCCCGCGCGCATCAGGTCGGTCGTCCAGTGGGGCGGCAGGTGGCCGGCGGTGTGGGGGTTCGTGGCGAGGCCCAGCATCGGGCCCAGGTCGTCCTGGACGTGGCGGACCATCGCGACACGGTCCAGGCCCGCCGGGCCGAGGGCCGTCGCGTCGAGGGAGAGCCGCGTGTAGAACTCCAGCGTTCCCTGCGCGCCGAGCCGCCGGTAGAAGGACGTCGAGAACTCGGGGTCGTGGGCGTTCGCGTCCAGCAGGGTCTGGAGCTGCTTGAGTTCCGCCACGTTGCGGGCCGTGCCGCCCTCGCCGGTGACCCGCTTCGCCAGGTCCACCGCCCGTGCGGCCTCCTCGTCGTCCAGGGAGGCGAACCGCGGCGCGGTGAAGTCGTGTTCGTGCGGGACGTTCGCCGTCAGGGCGAGCCGCAGTGACTCGTCCGCCGCGCCGCACCCGGCGATCAGCGCGTCGACCTTGCGCTGCCAGGCCGCCACATTCGCCTGCTCGGCCTTCAGGTCCTTCGCCAGCCCGGCGTACTCGGGGTCGTGCCGCACGGCGGCGTCCGCGACCGGGTGGCGGGCCACGACCCGGCCTCTCGCGTCGATGGCGATGCCGCTCGCCCGCGCGCCGTCGAGAATGGCCTGCAGCCCGTCCTTCGCCTTCTTGAACTCCGTGTACGCATCGAGCAGGAGCCGGTGCACACCCTCGGCCTCCTTCTCCGCGTCCGCGAACTCCTTCACCGTCTTGCGGATGAACTCACGGGTGACCCCCGCGTTCACCCCGGCCCACCTGGCCGTCTCGGCATGCGCTCGCATGCCGTCGTGGGCCTCGTCGGACAGCTTCTTCAGCCTGAGCGCCATGTCCGACCAGTCGTCCACCGCCGTCCTGAGTTTGCCGACCGGGGCGTTCACCACGTCCGCGAACTTCAACAACTGCCCTTTCCCGTGCGCTGGTTGATGCAGTCACTCGCTAGTGGATGTAGTCGCTGATCACCGAGACTGCCGTCAGTGCGCCCTGCACGCGCGCGTCGTCCTTCGCGTGCCGGGCGGTCGAGTAGTCGAGGTGGTTGGAGATCTGCGCGCAGGCGTCGCGGAGCGTCGTGTACTGGCTCTGCCAGGTGTCGTGGACCTTCATCAGGGCTGCCCCACTCGTGAAGTTGCCCGCGCTGAGCGCCCGCGCCGCCTCGAAGGTGGCCGCCCTCGCGTGGTCCCCGTCGCGGCGGAATCCGTCGTACAGCTTGTACGCGTCCGCGCCGATCACCCCGAGATCATCGGCGTGCGCGATGAGATCCCCGCCGCCTGAATCCTGCGCCGCCGCCCCTGACGCCATCCCCAACTCCCGTTCCATACGCGTGAATTACGGAATCTTTGCCGTCAGCGTACGGGAGGGAGGCCCAGCGGATTTGGTGTCAGCCGGCGCTCAGGGGTGAATGAGCGGCCGCACTCTTGTCCCCGGGATCACCCTGCCCGGTCGCCCGGTCGCGGCCCCATGCCGCCAGCGGCTGAAGCGCCTCGTTGAGGCGCACCCCGTCCTCGGTCAGCGAGTACTCGACGCGGGGCGGCACCTCGTCGTACGAGACGCGGCGCACCACGCCGTCCGCCTCCATCTCGCGCAGGTGCGAGGCGAGGACCTTCTCGGTGATTCCGGGCAGCAGTCGGCGCAGTTCGCCGAAGCGGCGGCAGGGGTGTTCGTGGAGGGCCCAGAGGATCAGCACCTTCCACTTGCCGCCGATCACCTCCATCGCGGTGTCGATCCCGCAGATGTGCCCGTCCCGGGCGCCCGGCCGGTTCAGCGTCGCCATGCCCCACCCCTCCGAAAACCTCTGAGCCCTCTGAATCCTCTGAAACCCTCTGAAAGCTTCGGACCGAACCCGCTCAAGCCCTCTGACCTGCTCACTCACCCCAGAGTAACCACCCACTCCCAAGTGCGTACTTGATCATGCGTCAGGTCACGGCGAGCCTGAACCGCATGACACAGCACCCTGAAAAGCCCTCCCTCACCCTCCTCGGCCTCGGCGCCATGGGATCCGCACTCGCCCGCACCTGGCTGGCCGCAGGCCACCCGCTCACCGTCTGGAACCGCAGCCCCGCCCGCGCCGCCACGCTCGCCGCCGAAGGCGCGCGGGTCGCCGACAGTGCTACCCAGGCCGTGGCAGCCAACTCCCTTGTCATTACATGCCTGTTGGACGACGACTCCGTCGGTGAGGCGCTCGACGGCGCCGATCTGGCCGGCAAGGACCTGGTCAATCTGACCACCAGCACCCCGACCCAGGCCCGGGCCCGCGCCGCGTGGGCGCGCGAGCGCGGCGCCCGCTACCTGGACGGCGGGATCATGGCCGTCCCGCCGATGATCGGCGTACCCGAAGCGGGTGGTTACGTCTTCTACAGCGGCTCGCGCGAGCTGTTCGAGCGGCACCGCGCGACGCTGGCCGTCCCGGTCGCCACCACCTACGTCGGCGCGGACGCGGGCTTCGCGGCGCTGCACGACGTGGCCCTGCTCAGCGCCATGTACGGGATGTTCGCGGGGGTGGCACACGCCTTCGCCCTGATCCGCAAGGAGGACGTCGACCCGGCCTCGCTCGCCCCGCTGCTCGCCGACTGGCTCGTCGCGATGGCCCCGTCGGTCCACCAGACCGCCGACCACCTGAAGAGCGGCGACTACACCAAGGGGGTCGTCTCCAACCTCGGCATGCAGGTGGCCGGAACCCCGACCTTCCTCGACACCGCCGAGCAGCAGGGCGTCAGCCCCGAACTGCTCGTCCCCTACTTCGCGTTGATGCGGCGGCGCCTCGCCGAGGGCGGCGGCGAGGAGGACCTGACGGGCGTGGTCGACCTGCTCGTACGTCGACCGGCCCGTCAACCCTGCTGAACCACCGCCGCCTGCGGCCGGATCGGGAGGCGGTTGACCGGGCGGCCGGTCGCGGCGCGGACCGCGGAGGCAATCGCGGCCGGGGAGGTGACCACCGGGACGGCGCTCGCGGCCTTCGCGCCGAAGGGGGCCACCACGTCCCGCTCCTCGACCAGTTTCACGATGCGGATGTCGGGGGCGTCGAGCGCGGTCGGCAGGGCGTAGCCCGTGAGGTCGGGGTGGCGGATCTGGCCGCGTACCGTACGCAGGTTCTCGGTCAGGGCCGCGCCCACGCCCTGGGTCACGCCGGCCTCGATCCGGGCCGCGAGCTGGCGGGGGTTGAGGATGCGGCCGACGTCCTGGGCGACGGCGAGTTCGACGACCCGGACGGAGCCGAGCTCGATGTCGACGTCCACCACCGCGCGGATCGCGCAGAACGCGAGGCCCACGAACGCGTCGCCCTGGCCCGCCTCGTCGAGCGGCTCGGTGGGGTGCGGGCGGCACTGGGCGGTGGCCCAGAGTTCCTTGCCGTCCATCGCCTCGGTCACCGTCGTGGACAGGACACCGTCGTACGACGTGATCTTGCCGTCGGCGATCTGGAGCAGCTCCGTGGACATGCCGAACTTGTGCGCCAGGGGCTGGAGCAGCTGGGTGCGGACCATCTTGGCCGCGCGTTCGACCGCGCCGCCCGAGACCCAGGTGTGGCGGCCGTGGGTGGCGGGGCCCGCCGGGGGCTGGTCGGTGTCGACGGGGGCGACGTGGACCTCGTCGATGCCCAGGGTCTCCTGGACGATCTGGCGGGCCAGGGTGGTGAAGCCCTGGCCGGTCTCGACGGCCGCGCAGATGACCGTCGCGACGCCGTCCTGGACCTTGACGGTGGCCGTGGAGACCTCGTCGGTGCCTTCCGCACCGAGCATGTGGACCATGCCGAGCGCGTAGCCGACGCCGCGCCGCACCGCGTCCGGCTCGCCCGCGCCCTCGGGGCCGCCCGGCAGCAGCCAGTCGTCCTCGGGAGCGTCCTTGGGCAGCACCGGCAGCGGGAAGTCCCGTACGGCGGCGAGGAGTTCGGCCACGGGGGCCGGGCAGGTGACGGTCTGGCCCGTGGGCAGCAGGTCGCCGGTCGCGAGCGCGTTGCGCATGCGCAGTTCGGCCGGGTCGAGCCCCAACTTCGTGGCCAGCTTGTCCATTTGACCCTCGTACGCCGCGCACACCTGCATGGCGCCCTCGCCCCGGACGTGCCCGGACGGGGGGTTGTTGGTGCGCACCGCCCAACCCTCGACGAAGGCGTGCGGCACGACGTACGGGCCGCACGCGAACGCGACGGCCGCGGCAAGGGACTCCGAGGAGGCTTCGACGTAGGCGCCCGCGTCGAGCAGGATCTGCGCCTCGACCTTGACGAGGCGGCCCTCGGCGTCCGCGTGGTGGCGGTAGCGGAGCAGCGTCGGGTGGCGGTGGGCGTGGCCGAGGAAGGACTCCTCGCGGGTCGCGGTCAGCTTGACCGGGCAGCCCGTCTTCAACGCCAGCAGCCCTAGGGGGAGTTGGAAGCCGAGGTCCTCGCGGTCGCCGGTCGCGCCGGGCACTCCGGTGACGACGACCTTCACCCGGTCCGGCTCCAGGCCGAAGCAGGCGGCGGCCAGGTCGCGGTCGCTGTGCGGGTCGGTGGACGCGGTGTACAGCTCGACGCCGCCGTCGGGCCGGGGCACCGCGAGGCCCGCCTCGGCGCCGATCGGGGCCGGGTCCTGGCGGCCGATCCGGTACAGGCCCTCGACCACGACCTCTCCGGTCGCCTCGGGGTCGCCGAACTGGAGCGGGATGTGCCGGATCAGGTTGCCGTCGGGGTGCAGCGGTTCGGCCGCGAACGCCTTCTCCGGGTCGGTGATCGGTTCGAGCACCTCGTACTCGACGGCGATCGCGGCGGCCGCCAGGCGCGCGGTGTCCGGGTGGTCGGCGGCCACGGCGGCGATGGGTTCGCCCTGGTGGCGTACGAACTCGGCGGCGAAGACGGGCCGGTCGGCGATGCGGCGGCCGAACGCCGGGTCGCCCGGCACGTCGGCGTGGGTCACCACGGACCGTACGCCCGGCATGGCGACGGCGGCCGAGGTGTCGATCGAGACGATGCGTGCGGAGGCGTGCGGGGCGCGCAGCACGGCCGCCCACAGCAGGCCCTCGGCCCACAGGTCGGCCGCGTAGGGGAAGGTGCCCTCGGCCTTGGCCCGCGCGTCGACCGGCGCGAGGGACGCACCGATCCCGTGCGCGGGTGCCTGCTGCTCCGGCGCCGCCGCCGGGCTGGCGCCGTCGACCGTCGCGGTGGCTGCGTCGTTGCTCACGCCATGCCTCCGTCGTGCGTGTGCGGGGGCCTGGCGCTGCCGGCCCCGGGGGGTGCCTGGTGCGGAATGCGGGCCTCTTCGGCGTGGGCCGCGCCTGCCGCCTCGCGGCCCGCCACGACGTCCTTCACCGCGTCGAGCACACCACGGTAGCCGGAGCAGCGGCACAGGTTGCCGCAGAGCGCCTGGCGCGTTTCGAGTTCGGTGGGGGCGTGGTTGCCTTCGAGCAGGTCGTGCACGGTCATGGCCATGCCGGGGATGCAGAAGCCGCACTGCACGGCGCCGCTCTCGGCGAGGGCCCGCTGGACGTCGGAGGGTTCGCCGTCGGTGGCGAGCCCCTCGACGGTACGGACCTCGCTGCCGGCGGTGGTCGCCGCGGGCACCAGGCAGGAGGCGACGAGCCGCCCGTCCACCTGGACGTTGCAGGCCCCGCACTCGCCCTGCGAGCACCCGTCCTTGGCCCCGGCGAGCCCGAGCCGCTCGCGCAGCACGTAGAGCAGCGACTCCCCGACCCAGGCCTCGGTGACGGGCCGGTCGGCCCCGTTGACGCGCAGCACGTAGGAGGCCCGGGGGTGTTCGAGGTCGGCGGCGGGTGGTGCTTCCACGACGGGGTCGGGGGCGGGGTCGGTGACGATCCCGGGGTCGGCGGTGGCCTCGGGCGCGGGCTGATGACCCGGCTCCGGCTCGGGCTCGGCTTCGGGCTGGGGCGCGGGCGGTTCGGCCGATTCGGGTGCTTCGAGCGACTTCGCCGCTTCGGGCGTTCCGGGCGCTTCGACCGATTCAACAGGTTCGACGGGTTCGGCTGCGGGCGCTTCCGGCTGGGGCTCGGCCGCGCGCACGGCTTCCGGTTCCGGGTGCGGATGCGACTGCTGGGCGGCGCCGCCCGCCGGCCCGGCGGCATCCGATACGTCCCGTACATCCGGAATGCCGGCGGCAGGCGGCGCGGGCTCCTGGCCCGCGGGCTCCCGGATCTCGGGCCGGGGCTCGGGCTGCCGGGCCTCCGGCAGCTGGTTCGCCCAGGGGGCGGGCGCGCCGCCGGGGAGGGTGGCGGGCGGGGTCGAGCCCCACTGCTCGATCAGCGACGATGTGGTGAACTCGCCGGATTCTTCCGGGAGTTCACCCTCCGCGACCGGGATGGTCCACTGACCGGTGCCCGCGAGGGAGGGCTCGTCGGCGAAGTTCCACTGGGCCGTGGCGGCCGGGTCGTGGGCGGGCTCCGTCGGGGTGGCGGGCACGGGGGCGGGCGCGGCGGGCTCCGGCCACACCACGGTCTGCGCACCCGGCGCGGGGGTGGCGTCGGGCGTGGACTGCCCGGTCAGCTCGGTCGGGATGCGCCAGACGCCGGTCGCGCCCGGGTCCGTCGCGGCGGCCGGGGTGAGCGGCACGATCATCGGCGGTACGTAGCCGTGGCCGGGGGCCGCCAGCGGGGCGCCCATCATGTCCATGTCCGGGGGCAGCTGGACGAAGGCCGTGGCGTCGGGCTCGTACTCGCCGCCGTGCGGAACGGGCTCCCAGCCGCCGTGCCGGGGCACCTGGCCATAGCCGTGCTCGTGTTCGCGCTCGGTCTCGTGCTCGTTGTCGCGGTCGGTCATGACAGCGCCCTCCCCAGTGCTCGTCGGGCCAACGCGGCGACGGTGCGCCGCAGATGCAGTACGGCGGGCGAGAGGGGCGGCGGCGAGCCGTCCTCGGGTGTCGCCGGGTCGGGGATGCAGGCGGCGGCCACGTACTCGCCGAACGCGCCGAGCGCCTCCGGGGCCAGCGCCGCGCGCTCGCCGTCCCAGTCGATGAGCGAGGCGATCCAGCGCTCGGCCTCCAGGGGCCGCAGCGGCATGGGCGCGATGGCGCCGACCGCGCAGCGCACTCCGCGCCGGGCCGGGTCGAGCACGACGGCGACCGAGGCGGTGGCCCGGCCGGGGCCGGTGCGGCCGGTCGCCTTGAGGAAAACTTGGGGAGCGTGCAGCAGCGGCACCCGGACATATCCGATCAACTCGGCCGGTGCGAGCATGTCCCGGCCGGCCAGCAGGTGCGACACGGGAATTTCACGGCGGGCGCCGTCCGGGCCCGCGATGACGAGGGTGGCTTCGAGCGCGGCGAGCACGGGCAGCGCGTCGCCGGTCGGGGCGGCGGAGGCGATGTTGCCGCCCAGGGTGCCCGCGTTGCGGATCTGCGGGGGTCCTGCGGCGCGCGCGGCCGCGGCGAGCGCCGGAATGAGCGCCGCGAAGTCCGGGCGCCCCATACGGGCGTGGGTGAGACCGGCGCCGAGCAGGGCGTGGCCGTCCTGGTACTGCCAGCCGCGGATCTCGTTGATCCTGCCGAGTCCGACCAGGCCGGCCGGGCGGAGCAGGCCCCGGTTCACGGCCGCCATCAGATCGGTGCCGCCCGCGACGGGCACGGCGGCAGGCATGGCCGCGAGCGCCGCCACGGCCTCGTCCAGTGAGGCAGGCAGCGTCACGGACTGCGCCGCCTGCGGTGCGTGCGTGGTCAACCCAGCTGCCCCTTCCCGGTGTCCCGGCCGTACGACTGTGCCGTCTGTGGCCACCTGCTGATGGCCGTACCGTACGTGCTCACAGCGCGGACGTGGCAACTCTGGCACATCTTCCGGACCGGCCGACGGGAGGGTCCACGAAGCACACTTCCGTCCCCGACCTGGGGAATGTTCCGGTTTGGAAAGCGTTGTACGACTTATGCGGTACGCGTGGTTCCGCACGCCGGGTGTTCGTCACAGCGGTCTTCCTCGCAGCTGGTCGCGGCCGGGGCGGCCGTGACCTGGGGTCACGCTCCCAGGGACACGGCCGCAGAGCACCTCCTTGGGCCCCGGCTCACCTGTTTGGGGGCGCCCCCTCGATCGGGCGTCCGAGCACACCTGGGCGCTGCTGCCACGGCAACGGGCCGGTGGGCGGACGGTAGTCGACGCCGAGTGCGTCAAGTCGTCGGTAATGGGCGGACATCCGCCGTTCGAAATCGGCGAAGTCGCGGTCGGCGGGGGCGGGCAGCGCGCTCCAGGCCACCTCGGCGAAGGCGGCGAGCCGGGGGAACACCTGGTAGTCGACGCGGGACTGGTTCTCCATCACCTCGGTCCACACATTGGCCTGGGTGCCCAGGACGTGGGCGGCGGCCTCGGGGCCGAGCTGCGGCGGCACCGGCTCGAACCGGTAGACGTCCTCCAGGGTGCGTACGTATCCGATGGGCATCGGCTCGTCCTCGCCGCCGGCCTGCCGGTGGTCCAGGTAGACGTGCTGCTCGGGGCACATCACGACGTCGTGCCCGGCCTCGGCGGCGGCGATCCCGGCGCCGTAGCCGCGCCAGGACGAGACGGCGGCGCCGGGTGCGAGGCCGCCCTCCAGGATCTCGTCCCAGCCGATGAGCCGGCGGCCGCGCGCGCCGAGCCAGCTGTCGAAGTGCCGGATGAGCCAGGACTGGAGCTCGTTCTCGCCGGCGAGCCCGAGCTCACGGATCCGCTCCTGCACGAGGTCCGACTTCTGCCACTGCTCCTTGGGGCACTCGTCCCCGCCGATGTGAATGAACGGGGATGTCGCCTCGGGGAACATCTCAAGCACCTCCTCCAACACCCCTTCGTAGAAGCGGAGGGTGTTGTCAGTGGGGGCGAGTACGTTCGGATTGACGCCCCAGGTGTCCCAGACGGAGAGGGAGGCGGTGTCGATGACGTCGGTGTTGCCGAGTTCGGGGTACGCGGCGATGGCGGCCTGCGAGTGCCCCGGGATGTCGATCTCGGGGACGACCCGGATATGCCGCTCGGCGGCGTACGCGACGATCTCGCGGATGTCGTCCTGGGTGTAGTAACCCCCGTGCGGCTTCTCGTCCCACAGGGGCGATGCGCGATGCCCCCACTTGGTGCGCGAGCGCCACGCCCCGACCTCGGTGAGGCGCGGATAGCGCTTGATCTCGATCCTCCACCCCTGGTCATCGGTGAGATGGAAGTGAAAGACATTGAGCTTGTGGGCGGCGATGAGGTCGAGGTAGCGCAGTACGCCGTCCTTCGGCATGAAGTGCCGCGAGACGTCGAGCATGAGTCCGCGCCAGGCGAAGCGGGGCCCGTCCTCGACGGTGGCCTCCGGGAGGTCCCAGCGCCGGGCGCCTTCCAGCGGAGCGCGGCGGAAGGCGTCCGGTCCGAGCAGCTGACGGAGCGTCTGCATCCCCCGGAACACGCCGGCCGCGCTGCCGCCCTCGATGAGTACGGCGACGTCGTCGACGGAACGGTCCGTGGAGAGCCGGTATCCCTCCGAGCCGTGCCGCCCCGCGACCTCCGGGCTGATCCGCAGCACGATGCGGTCCTGCCCGGTGGCCCCGTCGGGCAACGACAGCCCGGTCGCGGCCCCGACCGTCCCTCGCAGGAGACCGGCGAGGGGTTCGGTGCCGGGGGCGGTGTGGAGGGTGGTGTGGGGGTGCAGGGGGC
>NZ_LGDD01000038.1 GCF_001279695.1 Streptomyces sp. WM6378 | reverse complement strand
GGTGGGTGGGGCGATGGTAGTCGTGCAGGCGGCCGAGGAGGTGGTGGCGGCTCGGTTGGTCGACGGGGTGTCGATCGCGGCGGTCAACGGGCCCGAGGCAGTGGTGATCGCGGGGGAGGAGTCCCAGGTTCTGCGGATTTCCGAGGAACTGGCGGGTGAGGGGCACAAGTCGCGGCGGCTGTCGGTGAGTCATGCTTTCCATTCGGTGTTGATTGAGCCGATGCTGGAGGACTTCCGGAAGGTGGCCGAGGGCCTGTCGTTCAAGGCGCCGGCGATTCCGATGGTCTCGAACGTGACTGGGGAACTGGCCTCCGAGGAGTTGGTGTGCTCGCCTGATTACTGGGTGCGGCATGTGCGGGAGACGGTGCGGTTCGCGGACGGCGTGCGTGCCCTGGAGGGCGAAGGAGCTTCGGTCTTCTTGGAGTTGGGTCCGGACGGTGTGTTGACGGCGATGGCGCAGCATGGCGCGGACGAGGCTGCGGTGTTCGTCAGTGCGCTGCGTAAGGACCGTCCCGAGGAGTTGGCGCTGCTGTCGGCGTTGGCGCGGTTGCACGTGACGGGTGTGGCGGTGGACTGGGCCGCGTGGTTCGCCGGTACCGGCGCCCACCGGGTGGACCTGCCGACCTATCCCTTCCAACGCGAGCGGTACTGGCCCCGGCCTGCCGCGCTCGTCGGGGATGTGACTGGTGCGGGTCTTCGGTCTGCGGAGCACCCGCTGCTGGGCGCCACGCTGACCCTCGCGGACTCCGGCGAGCAGGGCGCCCGCCGTACGGCAGCGGTCTCCGCCGGCGGCACCGAAGCGGTCCTGCGACTGACCCGGCGACTGACGGAGCTGCCCCCGGACGAGCGGAGCGCCTTCACGGTCGATCTCGTACGGACCGAGGCCGCCGCCGTGCTCGGGCACGCCTCGGCCAAGGCGATCGACATCCGGCGGGACTTCCACGACCTGGGCTTCGACTCGCTGACCGCCGTCGAACTCCGCAACCGGCTCTCCACGGCCACCGGCCTGCGGCTGCCCGCCACCCTCGTCTTCGACTACCCCAACCCCACCGCACTCGCCGGCCACCTCATCGCCGTCCTCCTCGACGAGCACGACGAGGCCCACGCCCCCGCCGCGATCAGCACGGTGTCCGCCGACGATCCGGTCGCCATCGTCGGCATGGCCTGCCGGCTGCCCGGCGGTGTGCGGTCCCCGGAGGACCTGTGGCGGCTCGTCGTCGACGGGCGCGACGGCATCTCCGCCTTCCCGACGGACCGCGGCTGGGACCTGGAGACCCTGCTCGGCGGGGCGGAGGGCGACCAGGGCCGCAGTTCCTCGTCCAGGGGCGGATTCCTGGACGACCTCGGCGACTTCGACGCCCCCTTCTTCGGCATCTCCCCTCGCGAAGCCATGGCGATGGACCCGCAGCAGCGGCTGATGCTGGAGACCTCCTGGGAGGCCATCGAGCGGGCCGGCATCGACCCGGTATCCCTGCGGGGCACCGAGACCGGCGTCTTCGTCGGCACCAGCGGCTCCGACTACGGCAGCATCCTGATGAACTCCAGCGAGGACGTCGAGGCCCACGCCAGCACCGGGCTCGCCGGCAGCGTCCTCTCCGGGCGGCTCTCCTACACGTTCGGCCTGGAGGGTCCGGCCCTCACCGTCGACACCGCGTGTTCCTCCTCGCTCGTCTCGCTCCACCTGGCGGCCCACGCACTGCGCAGCGGCGAGTGCTCGCTGGCACTGGCCGGCGGCGTGACGCTGCTGTCCACGCCTATGAGCATCGCCGGATTCAGCCGGCAGGGTGCGCTGGCGTCGGACGGCCGGTGCAAGGCGTTCTCCGACGACGCCGACGGTACGAGCTGGGCCGAAGGTGTGGGCGTACTCGTCCTGGAGCGGCTGTCCGACGCCCGCCGCAACGGACACGAGATCCTCGCCGTCGTCCGCGGCTCGGCCGTCAACCAGGACGGCGCCTCCAACGGCCTGACGGCCCCCAACGGCCCGTCCCAGCAGCACGTCATCCGCCAGGCCCTGACGAACGCCGGGCTCTCGACGGGCGACGTGGACGCCGTCGAGGCGCACGGCACCGGCACCTCGCTCGGCGACCCGATCGAGGCCCAGGCGCTGCTCGCCACCTACGGTCAGGACCGGGCCGAGGGACAGCCGCTGATGCTGGGCTCGCTCAAGTCGAACATCGGCCACACCATGGCGGCGGCCGGCGTCTCCGGCGTCATCAAGATGGTCCTGTCGCTGCGGCACGGTGTGCTGCCGCGCTCCCTCTACATCGGCACGCCCTCCTCGCACGTCGACTGGACGGCGGGCGACGTCAAGCTCCTCACGGAGCAGACCGACTGGCCGGACACCGGCCGCCCGCGCCGCGGCGCGGTCTCCTCGTTCGGCATGAGCGGCACCAACGCCCACGCCATCCTCGAACAGGCACCGGAGAGCGCCGAGCGGCCGGACCGGGACACCCGGCCCGTCGAGCCGCAGGCCGTCCCGTGGCTGGTGTCGGGCAGGTCGCCCCAGGCGCTGGCCGACGGGATCGGGCAGCTCCGGGACTGGGTCGGTGAGCGGCCGGAACTCGCGCCGGCCGATGTGGGCTTCTCGCTGGCCACCGGGCGGCCGCTGTTCGAGCACCGCGCGGTGCTGCTGGCCGGGGACACCGGGGACGAGGTGGCGCGCGGTACGGCCGAGGACCGTTCGCTGGCGATGCTCTTCCCGGGCCAGGGCGGGCAGCGGGTCGGGATGGGCCGCGAACTGTACGACCGGTTCCCGGTGTTCGCCGAGGCACTGGACGCGGTACTGGCCCACTTCGACGACGAGGTGCGGGAGGTGATGCTCACCGACGCCGAGCGGCTGGACCGGACCGTGTTCACCCAGCCGGCCATGTTCGCCATCCAGGTGGCGCTGTTCCGGCTCGTCGAATCCTGGGGCGTCCGCCCCGACTTCGTCGGCGGGCACTCGTTCGGAGAGATCGCCGCCGCGCACGTCGCCGGGGTCCTCTCGCTGGAGGACGGCTGCACCTTGGCGGCCGCCCGCGGGCGGCTGATGAACACCCTTGAGGGCCAGGGCGCCATCATGGTGGCGATCCAGGCTAGCGAGAAGGAGGCGACCGCGCGGCTCGTCGACGGCGTCTCGATCGCGGCGATCAACGGACCGCAGGCCGTCGTCGTCGCCGGCGACGGACCCGCCACACAGCGCATCGCCGAGGCATTCGCCGCCGAGGGCCGCAAGACGCGGCAGGTGGCGGTGCAGGTCGCCGGCCACTGCCCGCTGATGGACCCGATCCTGGACGAATTCCGCCAGGTGGCCGAGGGCCTCACCTACCAGGAACCGCGCATCCCCCTTGTCTCGACCGTGACCGGCGAGAGGGCCTCGGACGACCTGATGCGCTGCGCCGACTACTGGGTCCGCAACGTCCGCGAGCCCGTCCGCTTCGCCGACGCGGTACGCACCCTGGCCGCCGAGGACGTCTCGGCCTTCCTGGAGCTGGGCCTCGACGGGGCACTGACCGGGATGGTCCCGCACAACGTGGATGGCACCGGCGGCAGTGTCGGCGCCGTCGTCGCCGTCAGCGCCCTGCGCAAGGACCGCCCCGAGGAGACGGCCCTGCTCACCACCCTGGCGCAGCTGCACGTCGCCGGAGTCGACGCGGACTGGGCCAGGATCTTCGACGGCACCGGCGCCCGCCACGTCGACCTGCCCACCTACCCGTTCCAGCGCCAGCGGTACTGGCCGAAGCGCAGGGCACTGGCGGGCGATGTGACCTCCGCGGGTCTGCTGCCCACCGAGCACCCGCTGCTCGGCGCGGCGGTGCCGCTGGCGGACGGCGACGGCATGCTGTTCACCAGCCGCCTGTCGATGGAGACCCACCCCTGGCTCAAGGACCACGTGGCGGGCGGCACGGCCGTCTTCCCGGCCTCCGGCTTCGTCGAACTGGCCGTCCGGGCCGGCGACCAGTTCGGCTGCGACCGCGTCGCCGAACTCGCCCTCGACACACCGCTGGCGCTCACCGACGGCACGGCCCTGGTGCTCCAGGTGTGGCTGGGCGCCCCCGACGACGAGGGCGACCGGCAGATCCGGTTCTTCTCACGGCCCCAGGCCACACCGGACGAACCGTGGACCCGGCACGCCACCGGCACCCTCACCACCGGCGAGCACACCGCGGACTTCGACGCGTCCGACTGGCCGCCTCGCGACGCCTCCGACGTCGACGTGGACGACTACTACGACGGGACGGGGTTCGGCGCCGCCTTCCGCGGGCTGCAAGCGGCCTGGGTCCGCGGCGACGACACGTTCGTCGAAGCCGAACTCCCGGACGGCCTCGCCTCCGACGCCCCGTCCTTCGGCCTGCACCCGGCACTGCTCGAAGCGGTCCTGCACGGCGCCGCGTTCAGCGGCGCGGGCGACGAGGAGCGCCTCTCCTACGCCGCCTCCTGGAAGGACGTGTCGCTGCACGCCTCCGGCGCCTCGGCGGTACGGGCACGGATCACGAAGACCGGTGCGGACTCCGTCAGCGTCACGGCGGTCGACGCCGCCGGGGAACCCGTCCTGTCGGCGCGCCACCTCACGCTGCGCGCCCTGGCGGAAGCTCCCAAGCGGGCCGTCCGCAGCCAGCGGGACCGGCTACTGCGCCTGGAGTGGATCCCGGCACCGCGTACAGAGGACGTACCCGATCTCCGGAGCACCGTCCTGGCGCCCTTGGGAACCGCCTCACTCGCCGACATCACGGGCACCCCGGACCTGGTCGTGGTTCCCGTGCCCCGCGCGCAAGGCGGCTTCCCGGCGGCCGTGCACGAGCTGACGACCCAGGCCCTGCTGCTGGCGCAGGAGTGGATCGCCGACGCGCGCTTCACCACCTCCCAGCTGGTGTTCCTGACGCGTGGTGCGGTGGACGGCGGTGACCTGGCCGGTTCCGCCCTCTGGGGCCTGGTGCGCTCGACGATCGCGGAACACCCCGGCCGCTTCGTCCTGGCCGACGTCGAGGAGCTGGACGAGAACGGTGACGGCGGTGACCTGGCGGTGCTCGTCGAGGCGCTGCCCGGCCTGCTGCCCTCCGGCGAGACCCAGTTCGTCGTGCGCGACAAGGCGGTGCTCATGGGGCGGCTGGCGTGGCTGCCCACCGACGCCGAGACACGGCCGTCGCAGTGGGACCCCGAGGGGACCGTACTGATCACCGGTGGTACCGGCGGCCTCGGCATCGAACTGGCCCGGTGGCTCGCCGCGAACGGTACCCGGCACCTGCTGCTGGTCAGCCGCAGCGGCCCGAAGGCTTCCGGGGCGGGCGAACTCACCGAGGAACTGCGGGAGTTGGGCGCGTTGCCCACGATCGTGGCCTGTGACACGGCCGACCCGGATGCGCTCGCCGGACTCCTGGCCGCCATCCCGGCGGAGCACCCGCTGACCGCGGTCGTCCACCTCGCCGGTGTCCTCGACGACGGCGTGGTGACCGCGCTGACTCCGGAGCGCCTGACGCCGGTGCTGCGCCCGAAGGTGGACGCCGCCTGGCATCTGCACGAGGCCACCAAGGACCTCGGCCTGGCCGGGTTCATCATGTTCTCCTCCGTCTCCGGCGTGCTGGGAGCCCCGGGCGTGGCCAACTACGCGTCCGCGAACGCCTTCCTCGACGGCCTGGTCCGGCACCGCGCCGCCCTGGGCCTGCCGGGCCAGTCGCTGGTGTGGGGTCACTGGGACGGCGGCGGCATGGCCGAATCGCTGAACCAGGCCACCGTGGCGCGCATGCGGCTCAACGGCATGGCGCCCGTCTCCATCAAGGAGGGCATGGAACTGTTCGACAGCGCTCGCGACTACGTCGAGCCCGTCGTGATGGCGGTGGGCCTGATCCCCGGCGCCCGGGTGCCGCAGGGGGAGATTCCCCCGATGTTCCGCGGCCTGGTCCGCCACAGCAGGCGGACCGCCTCGAACGCCACGAGCACGTCCGGCACCCCGGCCACCTTCGCCCAGCAACTGTTGGAGCTGCCGGAAGGCGAGCGCGTCGGCCACCTCGTCGACCTCGTCCGCGGCGAGGCCGCCCTCATCCTCGGCTACGCGTCCCCGGCGGAGATCGAGCCCCGCCGGGACTTCTACGAGCTCGGTCTCGACTCGCTGACCTCGATCGAGCTGCGCAACCGGCTCGCCACGGCCACCGGACTGCAACTGCCGGCGACACTGGTCTTCGACACCAAGACCTCCGCCGACCTCGGCGCACGGCTGCGCAGCGAATTCGCCGCACAGCCCGGACTCGCCGGCTCCGCGTCCGCGGGGAACCTGCTCCTGGCCGGGCCGGAACCCGACTCGCTGGAGCGGCTGTTCCTCGATGCCATGGACAACGGCAAGTTCCCGGAGGCCAGGCTCATGCTGCGGGCCCTGACCGGCCTGCGCCAGACCTTCGAGAACACAGCAGAACTGGAGGAACTGCCGCTGCCGACCGCGCTCGCCGAAGGCCCCGTCGAACCGCGGATGATCTGCGTCAGCACACCCACCGCCAACGGCGGCGTCCACGAGTACGCCAGGTTCGCCGCGCCCTTCCGGGGCGAACGGCACGTCTGCGCGCTGCCCCTGGTCGGCTTCGCCGCCGGGGAACGGGTACCGGCCACGGTGATGACCGCGGTCAGGACCATCGCGGAGAGCGCCCTGCGCGCGAGCGACGGCAACCCGTTCATCCTGACCGGGCACTCCTCCGGCGGTACCTACGCCTACGCCGCCGCCGGTCTGCTGGAGGCCACCTGGGGCATCAAGCCCGCAGCGGTGGTGCTGCTGGACTCGGTCAGCATCCGGCACGACGACGAGGACGAGATCGACTACGACAGGCTGATGCACCACAACTTCCGGGTCGACGAGGAATCGCCGGTGCGGATGACGAACTCCAGGCTGTCCGGCATGGGACGGTGGATGAACCTGCTCAGCCAACTTGAGGTATCGCACACGACCGCCCCCGTGCTGGTCGTCCGCGCCACCCAGGAGACCGTCGCCTTGGAGGCCGTCGCGGCCGCTGCGGCCGAGGACGCGAAGAGCAAGGCGTTCCCGACGGCCGAGGTGCGCCTCGTGGAAGCCGACCACTTCTCCATGGTGCGCGACGACGCTCCGGAGACCGCGCGGATCGTCAAGGAATGGCTCGCCACCCTCGGCGAGGCGTAACCACGGCACACACCTGACCAGCGCACAGGAACAGAACGTCACGGCGGGCGGCCACCGGGCCGCCCGCCGCGGCGCATTCCGGCACTCAACTACGGAAACCCGCAGTCCACCGCGTGGAAGATGGCGGGGAACCGGTCGGACGTGCGTGTCGACGCTCTGTTCCCGAAGTCCGGCATTCCACCGAACGATTGGCGTCCTGATGTCGAACGAGGAGAAGCTGCGCGAGTACCTCAAGCGCGCGATCGCAGACCTTCACGAGACTCGTCAGCAATTGGACGAGACGGAGGCGAAGCAGCGAGAGCCGATCGCGATCGTCTCGATGGCCTGCCGCTTCCCCGGCGGCGTCCGCACGCCGGAAGAGCTCTGGGAGCTGCTACGCGACGGAGTCGACGCGATCTCCTCGTTCCCCCGCAACCGTGGCTGGGACCTGGAGGGCCTCTACCACCCCGACCCGGCCCACCAGGGCACCGCCTACGCCCGCGAGGGCGGATTCCTCCATGACGCGGGCGAGTTCGATCCCGCCTTCTTCGGGATCTCCCCGCGCGAGGCGCTCGCCATGGACCCCCAGCAGCGACTGCTGCTGGAAACCGCGTGGGAAGCCGTCGAACGCGCCGGCATCGACCCGCAATCCCTCGCCGGCAGCCGCACCGGTGTCTTCGTCGGCACCGACTACGGCGGCTACGACGCCGAGGCGGGCCGACGCACCGACGAGGTCGGCGGACACCTGCTGACCGGCAACCACATCAGCATCGCCTCCGGCCGGATCTCCTACGTCCTCGGTCTGGAAGGCCCCGCACTGACCGTGGACACGGCCTGCTCCTCGTCGCTGGTCGCCCTGCACCTGGCGATGCACGCGCTGCGGCGCGGCGAGTGCGGCATGGCCCTGGTGGGCGGCGCGACCGTGATGTCCACGCCGCAGCTGTTCGTGGAGTTCTCCCGCCAGCGCGGCCTGGCCCCCGACGGCCGCTGCAAGCCGTTCGCGGACACCGCCGACGGCACCGGCTGGAGCGAGGGCGTCGGCCTGCTGCTGGTGGAGCGGCTCAGCGACGCGGTGCGCAACGGCCACCCCGTACTGGCCGTGGTGAAGGGCTCGGCCGTCAACCAGGACGGCGCCTCGAACGGCCTGACCGCCCCCAACGGCCCCTCGCAGCAGAGCGTCATCCGCCAGGCCCTGACCGCCGCGGGCCTGACCACCGCGGACATCGACGCCGTGGAGGCGCACGGCACCGGCACCACCCTCGGCGACCCCATCGAGGCGCATGCCCTGCTGGCCACGTACGGGCAGCAGCGCCCCGCGGACCGGCCCGTGTTGATCGGCTCCATGAAGTCCAACATCGGGCACACCCAGTCCGCCGCCGGTATCGCCGGTGTGATGAAGATGGTCCTGGCGATGCGGCACGGACAACTGCCCAAGTCCCTGCACCTGGACGAGCCCACCGGGCACGTCGACTGGAGCGACGGCCATGCCAGGCTCCTCGCCGAAGCCGAACCCTGGCCGAGCACTGATCGGCCCCGCCGCGCCGCCGTCTCCTCCTTCGGCATCAGCGGCACCAACGCCCACGTCATCCTGGAACAGGCGCCCGCCCACGAGGCCGAAGCCGCCCCCGAGCCGGCCGCCCGGTCGGGCACGCTGCCCTGGATCCTGTCCGCCCGCACCGAAGGGGCCCTGCGCGCCCAGGCCGAACGCCTCGGCCGCCACGTACGGGAGCGTGCCGACCTCGAACCGGCCGCCGTCGCCCACGCCCTCGTGGACACCCGGGCCCTGATGGAGCACCGCGCGGTACTCGTCGCGGACGACCGGGACGCGTTCCTGGACGGCCTGGACGCCCTGGCCACGGGCCGCACCACCACCGGCCTGGTCAGCGGCGTCGCCGCCAAGACCGCCACCGCGTTCCTCTTCGCCGGGCAGGGCTCCCAGCGCCTGGGCATGGGACGCGGACTGCACGCTGCGTACCCCGCGTTCGCCGCCGCCTTCGACGCGGTGTGCGCCGAGCTCGACCCGCACCTGGACCGGCCGCTGCACGACGTCGTCTTCGCCGACGAAGGCAGCGCCGACGCCGCCCTCCTCGACCGGACCGCCTACACCCAGGCCGCCCTCTTCGCGTTGGAAACCGCCCTGTTCCGGCTCGTCGAATCCTGGGGCGTGACCCCCCAGGCCGTCGTCGGCCACTCCATCGGCGAAATCACCGCCGCCCACGTCAGCGGCGTGCTGACCCTCCAGGACGCCGCACGACTGGTCGCCGCGCGGGGCACCCTGATGCAGGCACTGCCCGAAGGCGGCGCCATGGTGGCGATCCAGGCCACCGAGAAGGAGATCCGGGACAGCCTGGCGGGCCACGAGGGGCAGGTCTCCGTCGCCGCCGCCAACGGGCCCGACTCCACCGTCATTTCGGGCGACGAACAGGCCGTGACCGAGATCGCGGCCCACTGGGCAGCGCAGGGCCGCCGTACCAAACGTCTGAGGGTCAGTCACGCCTTCCACTCCCCGCACATGGACGGCATGTTGGAGGACTTCCGGCGCGTCGCCGGCGGCCTGACCTTCCATGCCCCCCGCATCCCCGTGGTGTCCACGGTGACCGGCGAGCTCGCCACCGACGACGAACTGTGCTCGCCCGACTACTGGGTCCGGCAGGTCCGAGAAGCGGTCCGTTTCTGCGCCGCCGTGCGCACCCTCGAAGCCGAGGGCATCACCACCTTCGTGGAGATCGGCCCCGATGCCGTCCTCACCCCCATGGTCCAGGACTGTCTGACCACCCCCGACGAGCCCCTCCCCCCTGTCCTGGTCTCCCTCCTGCGCACCGGCCGCCCCGAAGCACCCACCCTCACCGCGGGCGTCGCCACCGCCTTCGCGCACGGCGCCCACGTCGACTGGTCCGCCTGCCTGGGCGCCCGCAGCGCTCCCCACGTGGGACTGCCCACCTACGCCTTCCAGCGCCAGTGGTACTGGCTGGACCCGGCCGAACACGAGCCGGCGGAAGCGGCCGCCGCCGAGGCGGGCGAGGCCGGATTCTGGGCCGCCGTCGAGCGCGAGGACCTCCAGGAGCTGTCGGCCGTCCTCGCCATCGACGGCAGCGACGCGGACTCCCTCGGCAACCTCCTGCCCACCCTCTCCTCCTGGCGCCGGCAACGCCGCATCCAGGCCGCCGCGGACCGCTTCGGCTACCGCACCCACTGGACCCCGCGCACCGCTTCCAACGACCCCGTCGCCACGGGCCACTGGCTCGTCGTCCTGCCCGACGGCGCCACCGACGACCCGTGGACCGTCCGCCTCCTGGACGCCCTGCGCGACCAGGGCCTGCACACCGACGTACGGGAACTGCCCGACACCGACGATCCCGGCGACGCCCTCGCCCGGCCCGACACCCCGGTCGACGGCGTGCTCTCCCTGCTGGCCCTCGACGAGCGCCCCCACCCGCAGCTGCCCTCCGTGCCGCGCGGCCTGACCGCCACCACCGCGCTGCTGCGCGCCCTGGAGGCCACAGGCACCCAGGCACCCTTATGGAGCGTGACCCGCCGCGCCGTCGCCGTCGACCTGCACGACGCGCTCAACAACCCCGTACAGGCGCAGACCTGGGGCCTGGGCCGGGTAGCCGCGCTGGAGTCCCCGCAGAGCTGGGGCGGGCTCGTCGACCTACCCGAGAACCTGGACGGGCGGACCGTCTCCGCGCTGCTGAGCACCCTCGCCGGCGACGAGGACCAGGTCGCGATCCGCCCGGCCGGGGTCTTCACCCGCCGCCTGGAACGGACCGCACCCGGCGGCGACACCGACGCCCAGTGGAGCACCCACGGCACCGTCCTGGTCACCGGCGGCACCGGCGCCCTCGGCGCACACCTCGCCCACTGGCTGGCTGACGCCGGAGCCCAACACCTCGTACTCACCAGCCGCCGCGGCTCCCAGGCCCCCGGCGCACCCGAACTCGCGGCCGCACTCACCGACCGCGGCGTCGAGGTGACCCTCGCCGCCTGCGACGTCGCCGACCGGGACGCCCTGGCGGCCGTCCTCGCGGACATCCCGCCGCACCTGCCGCTGACCGGCGTCGTGCACGCAGCGGGCGTGCTGGACGACGGCGTACTGGCAGCGCTCACCCCCGAGCGCTTCGAGACCGTACTGCGCCCCAAGGCGCAGGCCGCACAGCACCTGCACGAGCTCACCCAGGACCTGGACCTGGACCACTTCGTGCTGTTCTCCTCGGTCGTCGGCGTCCTGGGCAACGCCGGACAGGGCAACTACGCCGCCGCCAACGCCTACTTGGACGCCCTCGCCGAACAGCGCCACCAGCAGGGCCTCCCGGCCACCTCCGTGTCCTGGGGCCCCTGGGCGGGCGACGGTATGGCCGTCGACAGTGACGTCGCCGACCGGATGAGCCGCGACGGACTGCAGCCCATGGCCGCGGCCCCCGCGCTCGCCGCCCTGCGCCAGGCCCTCGCCCAGGGCATGACCCACGTGACCGTGGCCGACATCGACTGGAGCGCCTACGCCCCTGCCCTGACCGCCGTCCGCCCCAGCCCCCTCATCGGCGACCTGCCCGAGGCCCGCCGCGCGGTCCGCCCCGCGGACGGCCCGCGCCGCGAAGGCTCCCCCCTGCGCGACCGGATCGCCGCACTGCCGCCCGCCGAACAGGAACAGGCGTTCCTGACCATGGTCAGGGAAGAGGCCGCCAAGTCCCTCGGCCACCCCACACCGGACACCATCGACGCCCAACGCGCCTTCCGCGAGCAGGGATTCGACTCGCTCATGGCGGTCGACCTGCGCAACCGGCTCTCCGCCGCGACGGCACTGCGACTGCCTGCCACCCTGCTGTTCGACCACCCCAGCGCCGCCGCGGTCGCCGCATACCTGCGCGCCGAAGTCCTGGGCGCCACGGGGCCCGCCACGGTCGTACAGGCATCGGCCGCCGCCCTCGACGAACCGGTGGCGATCGTCGGCATGGCCTGCCGCTTCCCCGGCGGCGTGGACTCGCCCGCGGCCCTGTGGCGGCTGCTGGCCGAGGGCGGCGACGCCATCGCCCCCATGCCCACTGACCGGGGCTGGGACCTGGACCGCGTCTACCACCCCGACCCCGACCACCAGGGCACCACCTACGTCCGCGACGGCGGCTTCCTGGACGGTGTGGCCGGCTTCGACGCCGACTTCTTCGGCATCTCGCCGCGCGAGGCCCTCGCCATGGACCCGCAGCAGCGACTGCTCCTGGAAACCACCTGGGAGGTGCTCGAACAGGCGGGCATCGACCCGGAGTCCCTCCGCGGCAGCAGCACCGGGGTCTTCGCGGGCACCAACACCCAGGACTACGGCGCCGTCCTGGACACGGCACAGGACGAAGCGAGCGGGCACCGGCTCACCGGCAACGCCCTGAGCGTCGTCTCCGGCCGGGTCTCCTACACCTTCGGCTTCGAAGGACCCGCCGTCACCGTGGACACCGCGTGTTCCTCCTCGCTGGTGGCTCTGCACATGGCGGCGCAGGCGCTGCGTCAGGGTGAGTGCTCCCTGGCGGTCGCGGGCGGTGTGACCGTGATGTCCACCCCGTCGTCCTTCGTGGAGTTCGCCCGGCAGCGCGGGCTGGCCCCCGACGGCCGCTGCAAGCCGTTCGCGGCCGCCGCCGACGGCACCGGCTGGAGCGAAGGCGTCGGCCTGCTGCTGGTGGAGCGGCTCAGCGACGCCCGCCGCAACGGCCACCAGGTACTCGCCGTCGTACGCGGCTCCGCCGTCAACCAGGACGGCGCGTCCAACGGCTTGAGCGCACCCAGCGGCCCGTCCCAGCAGCGGGTGATCCGACAGGCCCTGGCCAACGCCCAGTTGGCCGCCGGCGACGTCGACGCCGTGGAGGCACACGGCACCGGTACGACACTCGGCGACCCGATCGAGGCCCAGGCACTGCTGGCCACCTACGGCCAGGAGCGGCCGGCGGAGCAGCCGTTGCTGCTCGGCGCGGTGAAGTCCAACCTCGGGCACACCCAGGCCGCCGCCGGTGTGGCGGGCGTGATGAAGATGGTGCTGGCGATGCGGCACGGGATGCTGCCGCGCACCCTGCACGTCGACGAACCCACCGAACACGTCGACTGGACCGCGGGCGCCGTCGAACTGCTCACCGAGAACACCGACTGGCCCGAGACCGGCCGCCCGCGACGCGCGGCCGTCTCCGCCTTCGGCATCAGCGGCACCAACGCACACGTGGTCCTGGAACTGCCCCCGGCCACCGAACCCGAACCGTCCACCACCGCCCCCGACGGGACGGTACCGCTGCTGCTCTCGGCCAAGGGCGAGAACGCCCTGCGCGCCCAGGCGGCCCGACTCCGCTCCCACCTGGACCACGAGCCCGCACCCCGGCTCACCGACGTCGCCCACACGCTGATGACGCACCGCACGGCCCTCGCCCACCGCGCGGCCGTCCGTGCCCACGACCACGCCACCGCGCTGCGGGCCCTGTCCGCACTGGCCGCGGGCGAGGCCGATCCCGCCCTGGACACCGGCACGGCGCACACCGGCAGGGACGCCTTCCTGTTCTCGGGTCAGGGGTCGCAACGCCTGGGTATGGGGCGGGAGTTGTATGGTCGCTATCCGGTTTTCGCGGGGGCGTTCGACGCGGTGTGCGCTTCCTTGGACGAGCATCTGGACCGTCCGTTGCGGGACGTGGTGTGGGGTGGGGACGTGGAGCTGCTGAACCAGACCGT
>NZ_LGDD01000037.1 GCF_001279695.1 Streptomyces sp. WM6378 | reverse complement strand
GCGCCCCGGGGGCCCAGCCCGCCCAGCGCTGGGTAACGGGCGGTGGGTGGGAAACCCCCGGGGTTCGGGGCGCAGCCCCGAGGGGTGCCCGGGTCTCGGGGGGCATCCCGGTCCCGGGTGGAACGTGGGTGGGTGAACCTCCCCAGGGGTCAAATCGACCGGCCCCGCGCAGCGGGTGGATTGAGTGAACCCCGCGCACGAAAGCCCCCCGCGCCTAACACCTACGCCGCCGCCCGCAGCTCATCCTCCGACCGGCCCCGGCGCCAATACCCCACGAACGTCACCCGCCCCCGGTCCACCCCGCGCTCCCCCACGAAGTGTCGTCTCAGCGAACGGACTTGGGAGGCCTCGCCCGCGATCCAGACGTACGGGGAGGCACCGGGCAGGGGCGCGGAGTCGATCGCGTCCAGGGCGGAGGCGGAGGCTCCCGGCAGCCACGTCACCTCCGCGTCCGCCGCCGTCGGCAACGGCATCGCGTCCCCGGCGGACGGCACCGTGATCCAGACCCGGGCCGGCATGCCGGAGGGGAGCCATTCGAGGATGGCCGCCGCGGCCGGCAGCGCCGTCTCGTCGGCCCAGATGACGACGGAGTCGGTCCCGGCCGGCGGTCGGAAACGTACCGCCGTGTTGTCCGCGACGGCCGGGCCGAGGACCGTAACCCGGGCGCCCGGCCGCGCGGAGCCCGCCCAGCGGCACGCGGGCCCGCCGTCGTCGTGCAGTGCGAAGTCGATGTCGAGTTCGCACGCCCCGTCAGGATCGCGGCGCTGCGCGCGGACCGTGTACGAGCGCATGACGGCCCGTACGTCGTCGGGCAGCGCGCGGTACGCGCCCCACCAGCCCTCCGCGTCATCGGTGGGCGGCAGGACGGGCGCCTCCTGGCCGGGGTGTGGCAGGAAGAGGGACAGGCTCTGGTCGCGGCCTCCGGCGGCGAACGACGAGAGGTCCTCGTCGCCGAAGCCGCCGAAGGTGACCCGCATCAGTGACGGGCCGAGCCGCCGGGCCCGTACCACGCGCAGATCGAAGAGGCGGAAGGGGGCAGTGGCGTTCTCGGCCGGTGCGGGCATCGTCAGGCGACCTTCTTCGCGTTCTCGATGGCCTTGGCGAGCGCGTCGACGATGGGCGCGACGCGCGCATAGGAGTAGATCGGCTCGGTCAGGCGCGGCACGACCTGGTTGGCCTTGACGGCGGGCAGCTGCCCCCACGTCGGCTTGTTGCCGAGGTCGCCCGGCTGCAGGGTGCCGGTGCGGTTGTCCATGAGGATCAGGTCCGCCGGGTACTTGGCGACGTTCTCCCAGCTGAGCGATTCGAAGAAGCCCTGCGAGTCGACCTTCGGGGTGACGAACTGGACGCCCAGCTCCTGGAAGTACCGGGTGTCGCAGCTCCGCTTGGCCTCGGAGACGTAGAACAGGTCCGGGCTCGCCGAGCCGAGCAGCACCCGGATCCCGGGGTTCGCCTTCGCGGCGGCGCGCAGCCGGGCGGAGGCCTTCTCGAAGGCGGCCTTCGCGTCGGTGACCTTCTTCGCGTTGACGTCGGCGCCAAGGGACTTGGCGAGGTCCGCGCGGCGCTGAAGGGCCGCGGGCATGCTCTGGTCGGCCGCCCAGAGGGCCACGCTCGGCGCCAGCGTGAGGATCTTGTCCTTGCTGTTGTCCGGCACGTACCAGAGGACGTCCTTCTGCCACATGTCCGTGATCAGCACGTCGGGCTGGAGCGCCGCGTACTTCTCGACGCTGAACTCGCCGTAGGTGTTGCCGATGATCTCGACCTTGCTGATGTCGAGGTCTCCGGCCTGCACATCGGCCTTGCCGTCCTTCGTCCTGGTCGGCCCGAAGACGCCCTTGACCTGGATCCCGTAGTCGAACAGGGCGGCCGCGGTGCCGGTGTAGGCGACGATGTTCTTGGGCAGCGCCTTGGTCTCGGCGGTCTTCCCGCGGTCGTCCTTGAACGACCAGGGCCCGGACTTGGCCGTCTTGCCGCTGTCCGCCGAGCCGCTCTTCTTGTCGCCACCGCCGCAGGCGGTCAGCGCGGCGCCGATGCCGATCGCGCCGCCCATGGCCAGCAGGCCGCGACGGGTGGGCAGGGACGCTCGGGCGAGGGGCATGACGGTGTCCGCTTTCATACGTACGTGCCGGGGACCGGCCACTGGCTGGTTGCGAAGATAGGTTAGCCTAACCTCATTGCCTGTCCAGTGGCTGGTTCTGACGTCCGGCCCCGAGCGGCCCTCCGCACAACCCTCCGGGGAGCGCTACGCGCCGAACTCGGCGCGGCACGCGTCGAGCCCCGCGATCCGTACGGCCACCGTGCGACGGCGCTCCCACTCCGCGCGCTCCAGGCGCAGCCGTTGCAGGGTGACCGGGCGGTCCCGTACGACGGCGGTCGTGAGGCCGTTGTCCCGGTAGCCGAGGCGCCGCGAGACGCCGAGGGAGCGCGGGTTGTCGGTCATCGCGGCAGAGGTCGCGGCGTGGGCGCCGAGCCCGGCGAACGCCAAGTGCAGGGCGGCCACCCGCATTTCGGTGCCGATTCCCTGGCCCTGATGGGCCAGACCCAGCCAGGAGCCCGTCTCCGCCTCGCGGGTCACGGCGTAGGAGCTCGCCATCAGGTCCTGGCGGCCCACCACCTTGCCCTCGTGCAGTACGGCGAGGCTCAGATGCCAGTCGCCGGGGGACCAGTTCGCGATGGTGGCGAGCACGTGCTGGTAGACGGCGCGGCCGCGGTCGGCGGGGGAGCCGTCGGTCCAGGGGAAGGTGAACGGCATGCGGTCCGGCGCGTGGACGCCGTCCGCCGCCACCTGGGCGAGCTCGGACAGCAACTCCGTGTCGGGCAGGCGCAGTTCGAGACGGGGGGTGCGTATGCGAAGGCCGTGCAGCGGCCACCAGGCGTGGGGTTCCATGGGCCGACTCTGCCGGGCGGCTCCCGCCCTGTCGATCGAATTGGCCGAGGCGACGCGCTACCGCCCCAGCAGCGACGCCTGCCGGGCCAGCGGCGCGTACGTGAACCGCACCTTGTGCGAGGGGCTCGGCTCATACGTCCGCAGGCAGGCCGCGCAGTGCCAGTGCCAGCGGTCGGCGGCGCCCGGCGCCGTGGCCGAGGTGTCCTTCCACAGCGGTGGACGGTTCGCGCAGCTGGGGCAGTTCGGCGGGTTCACCCTGACAGGGTGCGGCCCCGGGCACCCGAGGGCGGGGACGACGCGAGCGTCACCACTCCTTCGAGGGACCCGGGGCGCAGGGGCCAGGTCCTTCGGGGACCTGGGGCCGCAAAGGTCAGGAAGAGAGCCCCAGTTCACGCGCGATCAGCATCCGCTGCACCTCGCTCGTGCCCTCGCCGATCTCCAGGATCTTGGAGTCGCGCCACATGCGGGCCACCGGGTACTCGTTCATGAAGCCGTAGCCGCCGAAGATCTGCGTGCCCTCGCGGGCGTTGTCGACCGCCACCGTCGAGGAGTACAGCTTCGCGAGCGCCGCCTCCTTCTTGAACGGCTCGCCGTGCACCAGGCGGGACGCGGCGTCGCGCCAGCCGACCCGCGCCATGTGGGCCCGCAGCTCCATGTCGGCGATCTTGAACTGGATGGCCTGGTTGTCGCCGATCGGCCGGCCGAAGGCGTGCCGCTCCTTCGCGTACTTCACCGACTCGTCCACACAGCCCTGCGCCAGGCCCGTCGCGAGCGCCGAGATCGCGATGCGGCCCTCGTCCAGGATGCGCAGGAACTGGGCGTACCCGCGGCCCTCTTCGCCGAGCAGGTTCGCCACCGGGACGCGGACGTCCGAGAAGGCCAGCTCGCGGGTGTCCGAGGCGTTCCAGCCGACCTTCGAGTACGGGGCCGCGACCGTGAAGCCCGGGGTGCCCGACGGGACGATGATCGAGGAGATCAGCGGGCGGCCGTCCTCCTTGCGGCCGGTGACCGCGGTGACGGTGACCAGGCCCGTGATGTCCGTACCGGAGTTGGTGATGAAGCACTTCGAGCCGTTGATGACCCACTCGTCGCCGTCGCGCACCGCCGTGGTCCGGGTGCCGCCCGCGTCCGAGCCGCAGTCCGGCTCGGTCAGGCCGAACGCGCCCAGCATCTCCCCGGAGCAGAGCTTCGGCAGCCACTGACGCTTCTGCTCCTCCGTGCCGAACCGGAAGACCGGCATCGCGCCCAGCGAGACGCCCGCCTCCAGGGTGATGGCCACCGACGAGTCGACGCGGGCCAGCTCCTCCAGGGCGATGCCGAGCGCGAGGTAGTCGCCGCCCATGCCCCCGTACTCCTCGGGGAACGGCAGCCCGAACAGGCCCATGCGGCCCATCTCGCGGATGATCTCGTACGGGAACTCGTGGCGCTCGTAGAAGTCGCCGATCTTCGGGGCGACGACGTCGTGGGCGAACTCCTCGACGGTACGACGGAGTTCCTCGTGCTCGGGGGTGAGGCGGTGGTCGAGGGGCATGGCTACGACTCCTGGTGGGAGAGGGCACGTACGGTGCGGGAGGGGCTGGGGCGGCCCAGCTGGTCGGCCATCCACACGCTGGTGGCGGTGAGCCGGCCGAGGTCGACCCCGGTGTCGATACCGAGGCCCTGGAGCATCCACACGAGGTCTTCGGTGGCGAGGTTTCCGGTCGCGGACTTGGCGTAGGGGCAGCCGCCGAGGCCGCCGGCCGAGGCGTCCACGGTGCTCACGCCGTGCTGGAGGGCGGCGAGCGTGTTGGACAGGGCCTGGCCGTAGGTGTCGTGGAAGTGCACCCCGATGGCGCTGGTGCGCACGCCCTCCTCGTTGAGCTCGGCGAGCAGCGTCTGCACGTGGGCGGGCGTGGCCACGCCGATGGTGTCGCCCAGGCTCAGCTCGTCGCAGCCCATGTCCATCAGGGCCTTGGCGACCCGTACGACCTGGTGGACCGGCACCGCGCCTTCCCACGGGTCGCCGAAGCACATCGACAGATAGCCCCGCACATGGGCGCGGTCGGCCTTGGCGCGGGCGACGACCGGCTCGAACATGGCGAGCGACTCGTCGACCGTGCGGTTCAGATTGGCCTTGGCGAAGGACTCGGTGGCGCTGGCGAACACCGCGATCCGGTGGGCGCCGAGCGCGAGCGCCCGGTCCAGACCCCGCTCGTTCGGCACGAGGACGGGGAGGGCGACGCCCGACAGATCGCCGAGCAGCGGGAACAGCTGCTCCGCGTCGGCGAGTTGGGGCACCCATTTGGGGTGCACGAAGCTCGTCGCCTCGATGGTGGTCAGGCCCGCCGCGGCCAGGCGGTGCACGAACTCCGCCTTGACCTCGGTCGGCACGACCGACTTCTCGTTCTGCAGCCCGTCGCGCGCCCCCACCTCGTGGATGCGGACGTGGGCCGGGAGGTCCTGCGCCGGAACGACCATGGGGAGGGTCATGAGGTCTTCTCCTCGGGGATCTCCTGGACCGTCTCCTGCGCGGCGGGTGTGACGACGGCCAGGACCTGGTCCATGGCCACGGTCGAGCCGGGGGTGACGTCGAGCTCGGTGACCGTGCCCGCGTGCGGGGCGGAGATGACGTGCTCCATCTTCATCGCCTCGACCACCAACAGGCTCTGCCCGGCGTCGACTTCGTCGCCGACCGCCACCTTGACGACGGTGACCGTGCCCGGCATGGGCGCGGCCAGGGTGTCGGCGCCGCCGTGCACCTTGCCGCTCAAGGCCGCCTCGACGGGGTCGTGGTCGGTGACGTGCCAGCTGTCGCCGTCCCGGCCGAGCCAGCTTCCGGCCCGGTGGAAGGTGTGGGTGACGCCGTCGAGCTCGACGGTGACCCGGTCCCGCTCGACCCGGCCGGACCCCGAGGCCCGCACCGGCTCGTTGCCGGGCACCTTCAGCCAGTGGGCGAGCGGTGCGGGTTCGCCGCCCATCCGCCACCCGCTCGGCACCGAGAACGGGTCGGTCCAGCCGTCGACCGGGGCGGGCCGCAGCGCGTCGAGCCGTACCGCCGCGGCAGCCGCGTACACCTCGTCCGGTACGCCGTCCGGGACCAGCGAATCCGCCTCGCGCTCCACCAGGCCGGTGTCCAACTCGCCCGCCACCACGGCCGGATGGGCCAGCAGGCGGCGCAGGAACCCCGCGTTGGTGGGCACGCCGAGCGTCACCGTGTCGGCGAGCGCCGCGCGCAGCTTGCGCAGCGCGGTCGCCCGGTCGGGCCCGTACGCGATGACCTTGGACAGCATCGGGTCGTACAGGCTGCCGACCTCGGTGCCCTCGCTCAGGCCCGAGTCCGTACGGACTCCGTCGCCCTGCGGCTCGCGCAGGCTCAGGACCCGACCGCCGGAGGGCAGGAAGCCGCGGGAAGGGTCCTCGGCGCAGATGCGGGCCTCGATGGCGTGGCCGGTGAGGGTGATGTCCTTCTGCTCGTACGGGAGTCGCTCGCCCGCGGCCACCCTGAGCTGCCACTCCACGAGGTCGATGCCGCCCCCGGCGGCAGCCGGACCAGCGGATACGACCAGTTCGGTCACCGGGTGCTCGACCTGGAGGCGGGTGTTCATCTCCATGAAGTAGTACGAGGACGGGTCTTTGCCCGGGACGATGAACTCGACCGTGCCCGCGCCCGAGTAGCCGCACGAGCGGGCCGCCTGGACGGCCGCCTCGCCCATCGCGGCGCGGGTCGCCTCGTCGAGCAGGACGCTGGGCGCCTCCTCGATGATCTTCTGGTGGCGGCGCTGGAGCGAGCACTCGCGCTCGCCGAGGTGGACCACGTTGCCGTGGCCGTCGGCCAGGACCTGGATCTCGATGTGGCGCGGCCGGTCGATCCACCGCTCCACGAGCAGGGTGTCGTCGCCGAAGGAGGCGCGGGCCTCGCGGCGGGCGGCCGCGATCTCGTCGCCCAGCAGCGTCTCGTCGCGGACCAGACGCATGCCCTTGCCGCCGCCGCCCGCGCTCGGCTTGAGCAGCACGGGCATGCCGATCTCCCGTGCCGCGTCGGCCAGTTGACTGTCCGTCAGGCCGCTGCCCGAGGAGCCCGGCACGACCGGAACCCCGGCCGCCTGCACGGTCTCCTTGGCGCGGATCTTGTCGCCCATCAGGGAGATCGCCTCGGCGGGCGGCCCGATGAAGACCAGGCCGGCCTCGGCGCAGGCCTGGGCGAACGCCGCGTTCTCCGCGAGGAAGCCGTAGCCCGGGTGGACGGCCTGGGCGCCGGTGCGCAGCGCCGCCTCGACGATCCGCTCGGGGCGCAGATAGCTCTCGGACGCCGCCGCGGGGCCGATGCGTACCGCCGTGTCCGCCTCCCGGACGTGGCGCGCGTCGGCGTCCGCGTCGGAGAAGACGGCGACCGCGCGGATGCCGAGCCCGCGCAGCGTGCGGATGACGCGGACCGCGATCTCGCCCCGGTTGGCGACGAGCACGGTCGTGAACATGGGAGCCATGGGAGCCCTCACCGTAGAAGTCGACATGAACGTCGTCATATCCGTCACGTCCGTCACATCCGGAAGACGCCGAAGGCGGGGTCGGCGAGCGGGGCGTTGGCGCAGGCGGTCAGGGCCAGGCCCAGGACCTGGCGGGTGTCGACCGGGTCGATCACCCCGTCGTCCCAGAGCCGGGCGGTCGCGTAGTAGGCGTTGCCCTGCGTCTCGTACTGCTCGCGGATGGGAGCCTTGAAGGCCTCCTCGTCCTCGGCGCTCCAGTCGTCGCCCAACTGGTCGCGCTTGACGGTCGCGAGAACCGAGGCGGCCTGCTCGCCGCCCATCACCGAGATCTTGGCGTTGGGCCACATCCACAGGAAGCGGGGGCTGTAGGCCCGGCCGCACATCGAGTAGTTGCCCGCGCCGTACGAGCCGCCGACGACGACGGTCAGCTTCGGCACGCGCGTGCAGGCGACCGCCGTCACCATCTTCGCGCCGTGCTTGGCGATGCCGCCCGCCTCGTAGTCACGGCCGACCATGAAGCCCGAGATGTTCTGAAGGAACACCAGCGGGATGCCGCGCTGGTCGCACAGCTCGATGAAATGGGCGCCCTTCTGGGCGGATTCGGAGAACAGGATGCCGTTGTTGGCGACGATCCCGACCGGGTGGCCGTGGATCCGGGCGAACCCGGTGACCAGCGTCTGCCCGAACTCCGACTTGAACTCCTGGAAGCGCGAACCGTCGACGACCCGGGCGATCACTTCCCGTACGTCGTAGGGCGTGCGCGAGTCGACGGGCACCGCGCCGTACAGGCCGAACGGGTCGGCCTTCGGCTCCTCGGCCGGCTCCACCGACCAGGGCAGCGGGCCGCGGTCGGGAAGCGTGGCCACGATGTTGCGGACGATCCTCAGCGCGTGCGCGTCGTCCTCGGCCAGGTGGTCGGTGACGCCCGAGACGCGCGAGTGCACCTCGCCGCCGCCGAGCTCCTCGGCCGTGACGACCTCGCCGGTCGCCGCCTTCACCAGCGGGGGGCCGCCCAGGAAGATCGTGCCCTGATTGCGGACGATCACGGCCTCGTCGCTCATCGCCGGGACGTACGCCCCGCCGGCCGTGCAGGATCCGAGCACGGCGGCGATCTGCGGAATCCCGGCACCCGACATCCGGGCCTGGTTGTAGAAGATCCGCCCGAAGTGCTCGCGGTCGGGGAAGACCTCGTCCTGCATCGGCAGGAACGCGCCGCCCGAGTCGACCAGGTAGAGGCAGGGGAGGCGGTTTTCGAGCGCCACCTCCTGGGCCCGCAGGTGCTTCTTCACCGTCATCGGGTAGTACGTGCCGCCCTTGACCGTGGCGTCGTTGGCGACGATCACGCACTCGCGGCCGCTGACCCGGCCGATCCCGGCGATCACCCCGGCGGCCGGCGCCTGCCCGCCGTACATGCCCTCGGCGGCCAGCGGGGCCAGCTCAAGGAAGGGCGAGCCGGGGTCGAGGAGGGTGTCCACGCGGTCCCTCGGCAGCAGTTTGCCGCGCGCGACATGCCGCTCGCGGGACCGCTCACCCCCGCCGAGCCGGGCCGCGGCGAGCTTCGCCCGCAGCTCCTCGCCGAGCGCGCGGTGCGCCGCCTCGTTGGCCCGCCAGGCCTCGGAGGCGGGATCTGCCGCACTCCCCAGGACCGGTGCCTGCTGCATCGTGTCGAGCCCCCTTGCCCGTACGCGGCGACGTCAACGGATGTTAATGACCGTTAACTCGTTTCCCTCAGGTTAACGAGCGCTAACCGCATTGTCTAGAATGAATTCCCATGAGCACCCGTACCGACGCCCCTACCCGCCGCGAGCAGATCCTGCGCGAGGCCGCCCGCCTCTTCGCCGAGCGCGGTTTCCACGGCGTCGGCGTCGACGAGATAGGGGCCGCCGTCGGCATCAGCGGCCCCGGTCTGTACCGGCACTTCGCGGGCAAGGACGCGATGCTGGCCGAGCTGCTCGTCGGCATCAGCGGGCGGCTGTACGACGGCGGGCGCAAGCGGGTCACCGAGGCCGCGGGCGACCCCGAGCGCCTGCTCGGCGCGCTCATCGACGGGCACATCGACTTCGCCCTCGACGACCGGGCGCTGATCACCCTGCACGACCGCGAGCTCGACCGGCTCCGCGACAGCGACCGCAAGCTGGTGCGCCAGCTCCAGCGGCAGTACGTCGAGCTGTGGGTCGGCGTCGTGCGCGAGCTGTACCCGCCGGTGCCCGAGGCGGAGGTGCGCGGGGCGGTGCACGCGGTGTTCGGCCTGCTCAACTCGACGCCCCACCTGGGCACTTACGGCAGTGGGCTGCCCGGCCGCGCGGCCACCGAGGCGTTGCTGCGCCGCCTGGCGCACGGGGCCTTCGCCTCCCTGGACGCGCTCTGAGCCTCTTCCGCCGCTCCCCGAAGCCGCGTCCGGTGCGCGGGACGGACCGGCCGGGGGCGGCGCGGGCGGGGCAGAATGGCCGCATGCCGATACCCAGCCGTGCCGCCCTCGTCGACCACCTAGTCCGCACCCGTATCGCCGGTGACGTCGCGACCCCCCGCGACAACAACCTCTCCCACTACCGCAAGCTCGCCAACGGCGACCGCCACTACTGGCTGGGCCTGGAGCTGGGGGACCGCTGGAGCGACGAGCAGGACGTGCTTGCCGTCATGGCCGAGCGCTGCGGGGTCCTCGACGACCCGGGGCACCGCACCGGCCAGGACACCATCGATCCCGAGCTGACGGTGGACGCCCTGGACCGCATGGCGGCGCGGCTGCGCAAGGCCGCGGCCGGGCGGGAGCGGGTGCTGTTCGCGACCGGGCACCCGGGCGCGCTCATCGACGTGCACAGCCGTACCGCCGCCGGGCTGCGGGCGGCGGGCTGCGAGATCGTACGGATCCCCGGCGGGCTCACCGCCGACGAGGGGTACGTCGTCCAGTTCGCGGACGTGGCCGTCTTCGAGCGGGGTGCGTCCTTGTGGCACACCCACTCGCCGGAGCCCATGCGGGCGATCCTGGACGCGCTGGAAACCCCGCCGGACCTCGTGGTCGCGGACCACGGGTGGGCGGGGTGCGCGGGGCAGCGGGGGGTGGACTCGATGGGGTACGCGGACTCCAACGACCCCGCGCTGTTCCTGGCGGAGGCGGAGGGGACGCTCCAGGTGACGGTCCCCCTGGACGACCACGTCCTGGACCCGCGCTTCTACGAGCCGATGACGGCGTATCTCCTGGACGCGGCGGGCCTGGAGGCCTGACCCCGCCGGTGCTGCGCCTGTGCCCCCGGGCCCCGGCTCCGAGCGGGGTCGTGCGGCGCGTCAGCGCGGGACGCGGACCACGCCCTCCTGGATGACCGTGATCGCGAGGCGGCCGTCCTGCGTGTAGATCCGGGCCTGGCCCAGGCCCCGCCCGCCGGACGCCGACGGGGACTCCTGGTCGTACAGGAGCCATTCGTCGGCGCGGAAGGGGCGGTGGAACCACATGGCGTGGTCCAGCGAGGCGCCCACCACGTCGCCGACCGCCCAGCCGCCGCGCCCGTGGGCGAGCAGCACCGAGTCGAGCAGCGTCATGTCGGAGACGTACGTCGCCAGGCACACGTGCAGGAGCGGGTCGTCGGCCAGCTTGCCGTTGGTGCGGAACCACACCTGCGAGCGCGGCTCGCGCGGGGTGCCGACGGTGCCCCACGGCGGCACGTCCACGTACCGCAGGTCGACGGCCGCGCGGGCCTCCAGCATGCGGTCCACCACGCCCTCGTCGAGGAAGGCGTCCGCGTAGCGCGGCAGCATCTCGGCGGCCGTCGGCAGCGACTCCGGGTCCGGCGCCGGCGGCATGTCGGCCTGGTGCTCCATGCCCTCCTCGTACGTCTGGAACGACGCGGAGAGGTGGAAGATCGGCTGGCCGTGCTGGATGGCGACGACGCGGCGGGTGGTGAAGGAGGCGCCGTCCCGGATGCGGTCGACGGTGTAGACGATCGGCGCGCCGGGGTCCCCCATGCGCAGGAAGTACGCGTGGAGGGAGTGCGCCATCCGGTCCGCGGGGACGGTGCGGCCCGCGGCGACCAGCGCCTGGGCCGCGACCTGGCCGCCGAAGACGCGCGGCACGACCGCCGAGCGGGACCGGCCGCGGAAGATGTCCTCCTCGATCCGCTCAAGGTCGAGCAGATCGAGGAGGCTCTCAAGTGCCTGATGCATGAAGGTAGTTGTACAGGTCGGTCGGTGGCCGGCCCCTACAGACCCATGTCCTTGGCAATGATCGACTTCATGATCTCGCTGGTGCCGCCGTAGATCCGGTTCACCCGGTTGTCGGCGTACAGACGGGCGATCGGGTACTCGTTCATGAAGCCGTAGCCGCCGTGCAGCTGGAGGCAGCGGTCGATGACGCGGTGCGCGACCTCGGTGCAGAACAGCTTCGCGGACGCGGCCTCGGCCGGGGTCAGCTCGCCCGCGTCCAGGGCTTCGAGCGCGCGGTCGGCGACCGCCTCGGCGGCGTCCACCTCGGCCTGGCAGGCGGCCAGCTCGAACTTGGTGTTCTGGAACGAGGCGACCGGCTTGCCGAAGACGGTGCGGTCCTGCACGTACTCCTTGGCGAACCGGACGGCCGCCTTGGCCTGCGCGTACGCGCCGAACGCGATGCCCCAGCGCTCGGAGGCGAGGTTGTGGCCGAGGTAGTAGAAGCCCTTGTTCTCCTCGCCGAGCAGGTCCTCGACGGGCACCTTCACGTCGACGAACGCGAGCTCGGCGGTGTCGGAGGTCTTCAGGCCGAGCTTGTCGAGCTTGCGGCCGATCGAGTAGCCCTCGGACTTGGTGTCCACCGCGAAGAGCGAGATGCCGTGGCGGCGGTCCTCGGCGGAGGGGGCGTCCGTGCGGGCGCAGACGATCACGCGGTCGGCGTGCACGCCGCCCGTGATGAAGGTCTTGGAGCCGTTGAGGACGTAGTGCGAGCCGTCCTCGGACAGCTTGGCGGTGGTCTTCATGCCCGCGAGGTCGGAGCCGGTGCCCGGCTCGGTCATCGCCAGCGCCCACATCTCCTCGCCGGAGACGAACTTCGGCAGGAAGCGCTTCCTCTGCTCGTCGGTGGCGAGCATCTTGATGTACGGCAGGCCGAGCAGCACGTGCACGCCGGAGCCGCCGAACTGGACGCCCGCGCGGGCCGTCTCCTCGTACATGACGGCCTCGAACTTGTACGAGTCGATGCCAGCGCCGCCGAACTCCTCGTCCACGCGGATGCCGAAGATGCCGAGCTCGGCGAGCTTGTAGTAGAACTCGCGCGGCACGATGCCCTGCGCGAACCACTCGTCGTAGACCGGGACGACCTCGGCCTCGATGAAGGCGCGCAGGGTCTCCCGGAACGCCTCGTGGTCTTCGTTGAATACCGTACGGCGCACGGACGCCCTCCTCGGCTCGCAAATTTGGCTAAGCGCTTGCTCAGGTTGAAATACGAAGTTACCCGGCAGTCACCGGCACTGTCCAGAGTGAGACTCAGCACTTCTGAGCGCCAGCCAGAGCTCGGTGCGCACGTCCATGTCGTCGAGATCGACGCCGAGCAGCGCCGCCGCGCGGCCGATCCGCTGGCGCACGGTGTTGCGGTGCACCCCCAGCGCGACGGCGCTGCGGTCCCAACTGCCGTGCAACGAGAGCCAGGTGCGCAGGGTGGTGCGCAAGGGGTCGCTGAGCGGGGCGAGCATGTGGTGTGCGTACGCGGCGGCCTCCTCCGGGTTCATCAGCGCCCCGAATCCGGCGGGGCGGTGCCGGGTCAGGGGGGTGCGGGTCGCTTCCGCGCGCTCCAGGGCCCGGGCGGCCTGGGTGTCGGCGACGGCCAGCCCGTCGAGCCCGGCCGGTGCGCTGACGCCGAGGGTCCAGCCGGGGTGCGTCGTGACCTCGCGGTCGGCGGGTACGAGGGCTCGTACGTGCTGCTCGCCCGCGTCGACCAGGGGAGTCCCGAGCTCGGGCGGGGCCCCTTGCCCCCGGGCGTGCACGACGACCCACGGCCCCTCGCCGAGCAGCGGTTCGGCCTCCTCGGGGGCGCCACCGAGGAGGAGTCGCACCAGTGCGGCCGAACGGGCGGCTTCGTCCGCGCCCTGCCGCTCGGCGGTGAGCAGGGTGAGGAGTACGGCCGCGACGCCGGCGATGGTGTGGTCGCCGGGGGCGCGGTGGGGAGTGGCGAGGGCGAGCACGCGGGGCCCTGCGAGGGCGTAGGCGGCGAGGTGGGTGCCGCCGAGGGTGTCGGTAGCGGTGAGTGCATGCGCCTTCGGTGGACTTTCCCCACCCCGCCCCTTCCCGAGACCCTCCGGGGGTGAGAGTGGGCTGATGTCCGTTGCCGGGGGCGCTGCCCCCGGGCCCCCGCTCCTCAAACGCCGGAGAGGCTGGAATTCCGACGGGCTGTCCGTCGGCTGCGAGCCGGTGGGTGCGCTGGGGGCTCCGCCCCCAGACCCCCGCTCCTCAAACGCCGGAGGGGCTGAAGGCGGCCGGACATCCAGCCCCTGCGGCGTTTGAGCAGCGGGGTCCGGGGCGGAGCCCCGTGTCCACCGGCCGACAGCCGGATCACCATCCGCCGGAGGCTTTCGGGAAGGGGCGGGGTGGGGAAAGTCCGCCGGAGGCGCCACCACCCGCACCAACCCCGGCAGCGCCCCCCACGCCGGGGCCGACGGCTCACCCCCCGCCGCATCCAGCACCGACCCCTCCGGGG
>NZ_LGDD01000036.1 GCF_001279695.1 Streptomyces sp. WM6378 | reverse complement strand
CATCGACGTCGCCACCGGCGAGGCCGCCAAGGCCCACCACCAGCGCTCCGACGTGTGTGCCGTGCCCGCCGCCGGCATCGTCGCCGAAGCCATGGTCGCGCTCGTCCTCGCCGACGCCGTCGCCGAGAAGTTCGGCGGCGACAGCGTCCCCGAGACCCGCCGCAACGTCGAGTCCTACCTCGACCACCTGCAGATCCGGTGAGCACCGGACCGCTGGTCGTCCTGGTCGGGCCGATGGGCTCGGGCAAGTCCACCGTGGGCGCGCTGCTCGCCGAGCGGCTCGGCGCGCCCTACCGGGACACCGACGCCGACATCGTGGCCGCCGAGGGCCGCGCGATCTCGGACATCTTCATCGAGGACGGCGAGCCGCACTTCCGCGCGCTCGAACGGGACGCGGTACGCACCGCGCTCGCCGAGCACACGGGCGTGCTCGCCCTCGGCGGCGGCGCGATCCTCGACGCCGACACCCGCGCACTGCTCGCGCCGCACCCCGTCGTCTATCTCTCGATGGACGTCGAGGAGGCGGTCAAGCGCGTCGGCCTGAACACCGCCCGCCCGCTGCTCGCCGTCAACCCGCGCCGGCAGTGGCGCGAGCTGATGGACGCGCGGCGCCATCTGTACACCGAAGTCGCCCGTGCGGTCGTCGCGACCGACGAGCGCACCCCCGAAGAGGTCGCCCAGGCGGTCCTCGACGCACTGGAGTTGAAGGACGCATGACGGAGCAGGCACCCACCCGGATCCAGGTCGGCGGCGCCGCCGGCACTGACCCGTACGAAGTGCTCGTCGGCCGCAACCTGCTGGGCGAACTCGCCGGACTCATCGGCGACCGGGCCAAGCGGGTCGCGATCATCCACCCGGAGGCCCTGGCCGGCACAGGTGACGAGATCCGCGCGGACCTCGCGGCCGAGGGCTACGAGGCCATCGCCATCCAGGTCCCGAACGCCGAGGAGGCCAAGACCGCCGAGGTCGCCGCCTACTGCTGGAAGGCGCTCGGCCAGTCCGGCTTCACCCGCACCGACGTCGTCGTCGGCGTGGGCGGCGGTGCCACCACCGACCTCGCCGGATTCGTCGCGGCGACCTGGCTGCGCGGGGTGCGCTGGATCTCGGTGCCGACCACCGTGCTCGGCATGGTGGACGCGGCCGTCGGCGGCAAGACCGGCATCAACACCGCCGAGGGCAAGAACCTCGTCGGCTCGTTCCACCCGCCCGTCGGCGTCCTGTGCGACCTGGCCGCGCTCGACTCGCTGCCGGTCAACGACTACGTGTCGGGCATGGCCGAGGTCATCAAGACCGGCTTCATCGCCGACCCGGTCATCCTCGACCTGATCGAGTCCGACCCGGCCGGCGCCCGCACCCCCGAGGGCCCGCACACCGCCGAGCTCATCGAGCGCTCCATCCGGGTCAAGGCCGAAGTGGTCTCCAACGACCTCAAGGAATCGGGCCTGCGCGAGATCCTCAACTACGGCCACACCCTCGCCCACGCCATCGAGAAGAACGAGCGCTACAAGTGGCGGCACGGCGCGGCCGTCTCCGTCGGCATGGTCTTCGCGGCCGAACTCGGCCGTCTGGCAGGGCGGTTGGACGACGCGACCGCCGACCGGCACAGCGCGATCCTGCAGTCCGTCGGCCTCCCGCTCACCTACCGCGGCGACCAGTGGCCCAAGCTCCTGGAGAACATGAAGCTGGACAAGAAGTCCCGCGGCAACCTGCTGCGCTTCATCGTCCTGGACGGCCTCGCCAAGCCGACCGTCCTGGAGGGCCCCGACCCGTCGGTGCTGCTCGCCGCCTACGGCGAGGTCTCCGCATGACCCGGCGGGTGTTCGTCCTCAACGGCCCCAACCTGGGCCGCCTCGGCTCGCGCGAGCCCGACGTGTACGGCGCCACCACCTACGCGGGCCTCGTCGAGGTCTGCGAGGCGCTCGGCAAGGAGCTCGGCTTCGAGGTCTCGGTCCGCGAGACCAACGACGAGGGCGAGCTCATCCGCTGGCTGCACGAGGCCGCGGACGGTCGGATTCCGGTCGTCATCAACCCGGGCGCCTTCACTCACTATTCGTACGGAATGCGCGACGCGGCCGCCCAGCGGACCGCGCCGCTCATCGAGGTCCACATCTCGAACCCGTACGCCCGTGAGGAATTCCGCCACACCTCGGTGATCGCACCCGTCGCCACCGGCACCGTCGCGGGCTTCGGCATCGGCTCCTACCGCCTGGCGCTGCGCGCGCTCGCCGACGAACTGGCGGACGAACTCGGCTGACGGGCACTGTCGCCGCTCCCCGGCCGTTCACACTGTGGCGGCCGGGAGAGGTACGGTTCTGCACCGGGCCGCCCCACACCGACGGGCGCCCGACCAGCGCCAGTTGCCTGTACGAGACGGAGTGGCACCGGATGCAGCACGCAGGGGGGGCTCCACTGCCGCCGCCCCACGCCCCGGGGCAGCCCCCGCACGACTGGGCCCGGCCGATCGAGCCGGAGGCGACGGCTCCGCTGCGCCCCGGCGCGCCCCCGCCCGCGCCGGGCGCCCCGCCCTACCAGCCCGGGCCCCCGCCCGGCTCCGGGCCCGCGACCGCCCAGCTCCCGGCCCACCCGCAGTCGCCGCCCGCCCCGGCCCATCACCCAGGAGCCCCGCAGACGGCGGGCACCCAGCAGCCGCCCGGCCAGGGTTGGCACGGCCCCGCCCCGCAGCACGCCTCGACCCGCCCGCCGTCCCGGGACACCACCGGGCACGTCGCGCTGCCGCCCGGCGGCCCGGTCCCGATCCCGCAGGCGCCCGAGGGGACCGGCGCCACCACGCTCGCGGTGCTCCTCATCGGCCCCGCCGGAGCGGGCAAGACGACCGTGGCCCGGTACTGGGCGCAGCACCGCCGCGTGCCCACTGCTCACATCAGCCTCGACGACGTGCGCGAATGGGTGTGCTCGGGGTTCGCCGACCCCCAGTCGGGCTGGAACGACCACTCCGAGGCCCAGTACCGCCTGGCCCGCCGCACCTGCGGCTTCGCCGCGCGCAACTTCCTGGCCAACGGCATCTCCTGCATCCTCGACGACGCGGTCTTCCCCGACCGGCCGGTCGTCGGCCTCGGCGGCTGGAAGCGGCACGTGGGCCCGGGCCTGCTGCCGGTCGTGCTGCTCCCGGGCCTCGAAGTGGTCCTGGAGCGCAACGCGGAGCGCAGCGGCAACCGCCGCCTCTCGGACGAGGAGGTGGCCGGCATCCACGGCCGGATGGCCGGCTGGTACGGCTCGGGCCTGCCGATCATCGACAATTCCCAGTACGACGTGCCCACCACGGCCCGCCTCCTGGACGACGTCCTGGCCAGAACGATCGCGAGCCCGCCGAGCTGGTAACCCGGCCCCCGGTCGGACGCGCTGGAACGGCCGACCCGGCGCCCCGCTCATACGCTCGGGGCATGTCAGAGGTGTTCGCGGTGCGCCGCGGCTGGCTGCGGGACCGCTGCGCGGCCGCGGGCAGCGCGGCCGCGCTGGTCTCCCGCCCGGCCAATGTCCGCTACCTCGCGGGCGGCGCCCCGCCCGGCGCGGTCCTGCTCGTCGGCCCGGCCGAGGACGTGCTGCTGTGCCCGCGCACGCCGTCGGGCGACCTCATCGAGGGGCACCTCGACGAGCAGCTCCGGCTCACCGTGCTGCCCGCCCCCGGCGGCGACCCCGCCGTCGCCGCCGCCGACCTGGCTCAGACGAGCGGCGCCGACTCGCTGGCCGTGGAGGAGCACCACCTGTCGGTGGCCCGCCACCGCGCGCTCGGCTCGGTGGCGCCCCGGCTGCTCCTGGGCGACCTGGGGGGCGCGGTCGAGCAGCGCCGCCTGGTCAAGGACGAGGACGAGATCGCCTGCCTGCGCATCGCCGCCGAGATCACCGACCAGGCCCTGGGCGAGCTCCTGGAGTCGATCCTGGTCGGCCGCACCGAGCGCCACCTCGCCCTGGAACTGGAGCGCCGCCTGGTCGACCACGGCGCGGACGGGCCCGCCTTCATGACCTCGGTCGGCACCGGCCCCAACTCGGGCCGGGCGGGCCACCGTCCGGCCGACCGACGGGTCGAGGAGGGCGACTTCCTCTCGGTCTGCCTGGGCGCCACCTACCGCGGCTACCGCTGCGAGATCGGCCGTACGTTCGTGATCGGCACCACCCCCGCCGACTGGCAGATCGAGCTGTACGACGCCGTTTTCGCAGCCCAGCGGGCCGGCCGGGAGGCCCTCGTACCGGGCGCCGAGTACCGTGCGGTGGACCGCGCGGCCCGCCAGGTGCTGGACTCGGCGGGTCACGCGGAGGCCTTCGGACCGCTCACCGGACACGGCGTCGGGATCGAAATCGACGAGGAGCCGCAGCTCGCACCTGGAGCCATGGGTAAACTGGACACTTGCGTGCCGGTCACCGTCGAACCGGGGGTCCACCTCCCGGGCCGGGGCGGCGTCCGGATCGATGACACGCTCGTCGTACGCCCCGAGGCGGACGGCGGCCCCGAGCTACTCACCATCACGACCAAGGAGCTGCTAGCGCTCTAGCACGCGTACGTGCCCCGTGTACGTACCCTCGGTCGTCCACCAGCTTTCAGTCCAGGAGATTCCGCAACCGTGGCTTCCACGAACGACCTCAAGAACGGCCTGGTGCTCAAGCTCGACGGAGGCCAGCTCTGGTCCGTCGTCGAGTTCCAGCACGTCAAGCCCGGCAAGGGCCCGGCCTTCGTGCGCACCAAGCTCAAGAACGTGCTCTCCGGCAAGGTGGTCGACAAGACCTTCAACGCCGGTGTGAAGGTCGAGACGGCCACCATCGACCGCCGCGACATGCAGTTCTCGTACATGGACGGCGAGTACTTCGTCTTCATGGACATGGACACGTACGACCAGCTGATGGTCGACCGCAAGGCTGTCGGCGACGCCGCCAACTTCCTGATCGAGGGCTTCACCGCCTCGGTCGCGCAGCACGAGGGCGAGGTGCTCTACGTCGAGCTCCCCGCCGCCGTCGAGCTGGTCATCCAGCACACCGACCCGGGCGTCCAGGGCGACCGCTCCACCGGCGGCACCAAGCCGGCCACCCTGGAGACCGGTTACGAGATCGGCGTCCCGCTCTTCATCACCACCGGTGAGAAGATCAAGGTCGACACCCGCACCGGTGACTACCTCGGCCGGGTGAACAGCTAACCGTGGCTGCCCGGAACAAGGCCCGCAAGCGCGCCTTCCAGATCCTCTTCGAGGCCGACCAGCGCGGTGAGTCCGTGCAGACGGTCCTCGCGGACTGGGTGCGGCACTCGCGGTCCGACGACCGTCAGCCGCCGGTCGCCGAGTACACGATGCAGCTCGTCGAGGGGTACGCGGACCACGTGGACCGCATTGACGACCTCATCTCCACGTACGCGGTGGGCTGGACGCTCGACCGGATGCCGGTCGTCGACCGGAACATCCTGCGGCTCGGGGCGTACGAGCTCGTCTGGGAGGACGAGACGCCCGACGCGGTCGTCATCGACGAGGCCGTCCAGCTGGCGAAGGAGTTCTCCACGGACGACTCGCCGGCGTTCGTGAACGGGCTGCTCGCCCGTTTCAAGGACCTCAAGCCGAGCCTGCGCCGCGACTAGCGTCGGCGGGCGAAGGCCTACGAAGGGCCCGCGGCACCACGTGTGCTGCGGGCCCTTCGGCGTCCCCGGCGCCCCGTACGCGAAGACGCCGTCGGGCCCGGTGGGAGCGGAGTGCTCCCACCGGGCCCGACGGCACGTTTCTGCTGAAGGGGCGTCAGCCCTCTTCGTGGGCGACCGCGCGGCGCGCGTCCGCGTCCAGGACGCCCCAGCTGATCAGCTGCTCGGTCAGCACCGAGGGCGACTGGTCGTAGATCACGGCAAGGGTGCGCAGGTCGTCCTGGCGGATCGAGAGGACCTTGCCGTTGTAGTCGCCGCGCTGCGACTGGATGGTCGCCGCGTAACGCTGCAGCGGGCCCGCCTTCTCCGGCGGGACGTGCGCGAGGCGCTCAAGGTCGAGGACCAGCTTCGGCGGCGGCTCGGCGGCCCCGCCCGGCGTGGTGCCCGGCAGCAGCTCCTGCACCGGAACGCCGTAGAAGTCCGCCAGCTCGGCAAGGCGCTGTACGGTCACGGCACGGTCGCCGCGCTCGTACGAGCCGACCACGACGGCCTTCCAGCGGCCCTGGGACTTCTCCTCCACACCGTGGAGGGAGAGGCCCTGCTGGGTGCGGATGGCGCGGAGCTTGGCCCCGAGCTGTTTTGCGTATTCGCTGGACATATAGCTCCCCGGACGCTGTGACAACGTGCGGCTCCGCCGCGCGGCTGTAACTCACTGTGAGGTTACGCAGCGTTACTTGGCCGCGTCAAGCCGAATGGTCCACACCCTCGCCCCGGAGGAGTGACAGGCTCCGCGTGGGCCGGGCCATACAGGTCACGGCGATTCGTCGGGCGCACTCACCCGTTCGAGTGATGGCCCGGTGTTGGGTGCCTCCCGGCCCCTGGTACCGTTGGTGACGCAATTCCGACGTCCTTTAAGGTCCGTCCCGTGAGGCGGAGAAGGAGGTCCGTTTCATATGGACACGCAGCACCCGCAGAACCAGCAGGATCCGGCGCACTCCGATGCGGCGCGGCCCGTTCTCGAAGGCCCCGACATCGCCCGCGTCCTGACCCGTATCGCCCACGAGATCGTCGAACGCGCCAAGGGCGCCGACGACGTGGTGCTCCTCGGCATCCCGACCCGCGGTGTCTTCCTCGCCGAGCGGCTCGCCGTGAAGCTGGAGGAAATCACCGGGCGCAAGACCCCGGTCGGCTCCCTCGACATCACCATGTACCGCGACGATCTGCGGATGAAGCCCGCCCGGGCGCTCGGCCGCACCGAGATCCCCGGCGACGTCGACGGCCGCCTGGTCGTCCTCGTCGACGACGTCCTCTTCTCCGGCCGCACCATCCGCGCCGCCCTCGACGCGCTCGGCGACATCGGCCGCCCCCGCGCCGTCCAGCTCGCGGTCCTCGTCGACCGCGGCCACCGCGAACTCCCGATCCGCGCCGACTACGTCGGCAAGAACCTCCCCACGTCGCTGCGGGAGACGGTCAAGGTCCAGCTCGCCGAGGAGGACGGCCGCGACGCCGTGCTGCTCGGTGTCAAGCAGACCGCCCCGGCCGGCGAGCAGTAGGCCCCACACGACTCCGTACGGCCCACCCGGACCCGTACGGCCTGCTTCTGCGCGCCCGCATGCCCAAACCTCCACCACACCTGGAGAACCCCCAGATGATGCGTCACCTCATCTCGGCCGCCGACCTCACCCGCGACGACGCCGTCCTCATCCTCGACACCGCCGAGGAGATGGCCCGCGTCTCCGACCGGCCGATAAAGAAGCTCCCCGCGCTGCGCGGCCGGACGATCTGCAACCTGTTCTTCGAGGACTCCACCCGCACCCGGATCTCCTTCGAGGCCGCCGAGAAGCGCCTGTCGGCCGATGTCATCAACTTCGCCGCCAAGGGCTCCTCGGTCTCCAAGGGCGAGTCCCTGAAGGACACCGCGCAGACCCTGGAGGCGATGGGCGTCGACGCCGTCGTCATCCGGCACAGTGCGTCCGGCGCCCCCTACCGCCTGGCCACCTCCGGCTGGATCGACGCCCCGGTCATCAACGCCGGTGACGGCACCCACCAGCACCCCACCCAGGCGCTGCTCGACGCGTTCACCATGCGCCGCCGCCTGGTCGGCAAGGACGCGCTCGGCCAGGACCTGGCCGGCAAGCGCATCACCCTCGTCGGCGACGTGCTGCACAGCCGGGTGGCCCGCTCCAACGTCGACCTGCTGCACACGCTGGGCGCCGAGGTCACCCTGGTGGCCCCGCCGACGCTGCTCCCGGTCGGCGTCGAGCACTGGACCTGCGACGTGTCGTACGACCTGGACGCCGTGCTGCCGAAGTCCGACGCGGTGATGATGCTGCGTGTGCAGCGCGAACGCATGAACGCCGCCTTCTTCCCGACCGAGCGCGAGTACTCGCGGCGCTACGGGCTCGACGGCGAGCGCATGGCCAAGATGCCCGAGCACGGCATCGTCATGCACCCCGGCCCGATGGTGCGCGGCATGGAGATCACCGCCGAGGTCGCCGACTCCGACCGCTGCACGGTCGTCGAGCAGGTCGCCAACGGCGTCCACACCCGCATGGCGGTCCTGTACCTGCTGCTCGGCGGCAACGAGCCCGCCGTCAGCCACGCCCGTCCCACCGATTCGGAGAACAAGTAACCATGAGCAAGATCCTTATCCGTGGTGCGAAGGTCCTGGGCGGCGAGGTCCAGGACGTCCTGATCGACGGCGAGACGATCGCCGCCGTCGGCACCGGCCTGGAGGCGGGGGACGCGACCGTCGTCGACGCCGAGGGCCAGATCCTGCTGCCCGGCCTCGTCGACCTGCACACCCACCTGCGCGAGCCCGGTCGCGAGGACTCCGAGACCGTCCTCACCGGCACCCAGGCGGCCGCACGCGGCGGCTTCACCTCGGTCTTCGCCATGGCCAACACCTTCCCCGTCGCCGACACCGCGGGCGTCGTCGAGCAGGTCTGGCGGCTCGGCAAGGAGTCCGGCTACTGCGACGTGCAGCCCATCGGCGCCGTCACCGTCGGCCTTGAGGGCAAGAAGCTCTCCGAGCTCGGCGCCATGCACGACTCCGCCGCCGGCGTCACGGTCTTCTCCGACGACGGCAAGTGCGTCGACGACGCCGTGATCATGCGCCGCGCCCTGGAGTACGTGAAGGCCTTCGGCGGCGTCGTCGCGCAGCACGCCCAGGAGCCCCGCCTGACCGAGGGCGCCCAGATGAACGAGGGCATCGTCTCGGCCGAGCTCGGTCTCGGCGGCTGGCCCGCCGTCGCCGAGGAGTCGATCATCGCCCGCGACGTGCTGCTCGCCGAGCACGTCGGCTCCCGCGTGCACATCTGCCACCTGTCGACCGCCGGCTCGGTCGAGATCGTCCGCTGGGCCAAGTCGCGCGGCATCGACGTGACCGCCGAGGTCACCCCGCACCACCTGCTCCTCACCGACGAGCTGGTCCGCTCGTACAACCCGGTTTACAAGGTCAACCCGCCGCTGCGCACGGAGAAGGACGTCATGGCGCTGCGCGAGGCGCTCGCCGACGGCACGATCGACATCGTCGCCACCGACCACGCCCCGCACCCGCACGAGGACAAGGACTGTGAGTGGGCCGCGGCCGCCATGGGCATGGTCGGCCTGGAGACCGCGCTCTCCGTCGTCCAGCACACGATGGTCGAGACCGGACTGCTCGACTGGGCCGGCGTCGCCGACCGCATGTCCCACAAGCCCGCCCAGATCGGGCAGGCCACGGGCCACGGACGCCCCGTCTCGGCAGGCGAACCCGCCAACCTGACGCTCGTCGATCCGGCATACCGTGGTGAGGTGAACCCCGCGGGCTTCGCCTCCCGCAGCCGCAACACCCCCTACGAGGGCCGCGAGCTGCCCGGACGCATCACCCACACCTTCCTGCGGGGCCGGGCAACGGTCGTGGACGGGAAGCTGGCGTGACGTACGCATCACTGATCAATCTGGCCGCCGAGGAGAAGTCCGCCGAGGTGACCAACTGGGGCGGACGGATCGGCTGGCTCGTCGGTCTCGCGCTCTTCGTGGCGCTCGTCTACTGGCTGATGCGCCAGGGCTGGCAGTGGCGCGGCCGCCTCCAGGCCGACCTGCCCGCTCTCCCCACCGCGCCCGAAGCGCCGGGCGAGGCGAAACTGAAGCTGAGCGGCCGCTACCACGGCTCCACCACCGCCGGGCAGTGGCTCGACCGCATCGTGGCGCACGGCCTGGGCGTGCGCAGCAAGGCCGAGCTCACCCTGACGGACGCGGGCCTGGACGTCGTACGCCCCGGGGCGAACGACTTCTTCGTCCCGGCCGCGCAGCTGCGCGAGGCCCGGCTCGACAAGGGCATCGCGGGCAAGGTCCTCACCGAGGGCGGCCTGCTCGTCGTCACCTGGCAACACGGCGACAAGCTCATCGACTCGGGCTTCCGCTCCGACCGGGCCGAGCAGCACCCGGCCTGGGTCGAAGCCATCAACTCCATGACCGAGACCTCTGAACAACCCACCAACACGACGGAAGGCGCCGCACGATGACGACCTCCACCCGGGGAGCCGCCAAAGCTCCCGCCGTACTCGTCCTGGAGGACGGCCGTATCTTCCGCGGCCGCGCCTACGGGGCCGTGGGGGAGACCTTCGGCGAGGCCGTGTTCTCCACCGGCATGACCGGCTACCAGGAGACCCTGACCGACCCGTCGTACCACCGCCAGGTCGTCGTGATGACCGCCCCGCACGTCGGCAACACCGGCGTGAACGACGAGGACCCCGAGTCCTCGCGCATCTGGGTGGCCGGCTACGTCGTGCGCGACCCCGCCCGCATCCCGTCCAACTGGCGCTCGCGCCGCTCCCTGGACGACGAGCTCGTCAAGCAGGGCGTCGTCGGGATCTCCGGCATCGACACCCGCGCGCTCACCCGCCACCTGCGCGAGCGCGGCGCCATGCGCGTCGGCATCTTCTCCGGCGAGGCGGTCGCGGACGACGCGGCGCTGCTCGCCCGCGTGAAGGAAGCGCCCCAGATGGTCGGCGCGAACCTCTCCGCGGAGGTCGCCACCAAGGAGACGTACGTCGTCCCCGCGATCGGTGAGAAGAAGTTCACCGTCGCCGCCGTCGACCTCGGCATCAAGGGCATGACCCCGCACCGCATGGCCGAGCGCGGCATCGAGGTGCACGTGCTGCCCGCGACCGCCACCGCCGAGGACGTGTACGCCGTGAACCCCGACGGCGTGTTCTTCTCCAACGGCCCGGGCGACCCGGCCACCGCCGACGGCCCCGTCGCCGTCATGCAGGCCGTCCTCGCGCGCAAGACGCCGCTGTTCGGCATCTGCTTCGGCAACCAGATCCTGGGCCGCGCGCTCGGCTTCGGCACGTACAAGCTGAAGTACGGCCACCGCGGCATCAACCAGCCGGTGCAGGACCGTACGACCGGCAAGGTCGAGGTCACCGCGCACAACCACGGCTTCGCCGTCGACGCGCCGCTCGACAAGGTCTCCGAGACGCCCTACGGGCGCGCCGAGGTCTCCCACGTCTGTCTGAACGACCAGGTCGTCGAAGGCCTCCAGCTGCTCGACCAGCCGGCCTTCAGCGTCCAGTACCACCCCGAAGCAGCCGCGGGACCGCACGACGCCGCGTACCTCTTCGACCGCTTCGTAGAGCTCATGGAGGGCCAGCGTGCCTAAGCGCTCCGACATCCAGTCCGTCCTGGTCATCGGCTCCGGCCCGATCGTCATCGGCCAGGCCGCCGAGTTCGACTACTCCGGCACCCAGGCCTGCCGCATCCTCAAGGCCGAGGGCCTGAGGGTCATCCTGGTCAACTCCAACCCCGCGACGATCATGACCGACCCGGAGATCGCCGACGCCACGTACGTCGAGCCGATCACCCCCGAGTTCGTCGAGAAGATCATCGCCAAGGAGCGCCCCGACGCCCTCCTGCCCACCCTCGGCGGCCAGACCGCGCTCAACACCGCGATCTCCATGCACGAGCAGGGCGTCCTGGAGAAGTACGGCGTCGAGCTCATCGGCGCCAACGTCGAGGCCATCAACAAGGGCGAGGACCGCGACCTGTTCAAGGGCGTGGTCGAGGCCGTCAAGGCCAAGATCGGCTACGGCGAGTCCGCCCGCTCGGTCATCTGCCACTCCATGGACGACGTCCTGGCGGGCGTCGACGAGCTCGGCGGCTACCCGGTCGTCGTGCGCCCCTCCTTCACCATGGGCGGCGCCGGCTCCGGCTTCGCGCACGACGAGGAGGAGCTGCGCCGCATCGCGGGGCAGGGCCTCACGCTCTCGCCGACCACCGAGGTGCTCCTGGAGGAGTCCATCCTCGGCTGGAAGGAGTACGAGCTGGAGCTCATGCGCGACAAGCACGACAACGTCGTGGTCGTCTGCTCCATCGAGAACTTCGACCCGATGGGCGTGCACACCGGCGACTCGATCACCGTCGCCCCGGCGATGACGCTGACCGACCGCGAGTACCAGCGGCTGCGCGACATCGGCATCGCGATCATCCGCGAGGTCGGCGTCGACACCGGCGGCTGCAACATCCAGTTCGCGATCGACCCGGCCGACGGCCGCGTCATCGTCATCGAGATGAACCCGCGCGTCTCGCGGTCCTCCGCGCTCGCGTCGAAGGCCACCGGCTTCCCGATCGCCAAGATCGCCGCCAAGCTCGCCATCGGCTACACGCTGGACGAGGTCCCCAACGACATCACCGAGAAGACGCCGGCCTCCTTCGAGCCGACGCTCGACTACGTCGTCGTGAAGGCCCCCCGGTTCGCCTTCGAGAAGTTCCCCTCCGCCGACTCCACCCTCACCACCACCATGAAGTCGGTGGGCGAGGCCATGGCGATCGGCCGCAACTTCACCGAGGCGCTCCAGAAGGCGCTGCGCTCCCTGGAGAAGAAGGGCTCGCAGTTCGACTTCACGGGCCCGGTCGGCGCCAAGGACGTCCTCCTGGAGGAGGCCAAGCGGCCGACCGACGGGCGCATCAACACGGTCATGTACGCGATCCGGGCGGGCGCCACCCCCGAGGAGGTCTTCGAGTCCACGAAGATCGACCCGTGGTTCGTCGACCAGCTCTTCCTGATCAAGGAGATCGCGGACGACCTGGCCGCCGCCGAGAAGCTCGACCCCGAGCTGCTCGCCGAGGCCAAGCGGCACGGCTTCTCCGACGCCCAGATCGCCGAGATCCGCGGCCTGCGCGAGGACGTCGTCCGCGAGGTCCGGCACGCGCTCGGAGTGCGCCCGGTCTACAAGACGGTCGACACCTGCGCCGCCGAGTTCGCCGCCAAGACCCCGTACTTCTACTCCTCGTACGACGAGGAGAGCGAGGTCGCGCCGCGCACCAAGCCCGCCGTGATCATCCTGGGCTCGGGCCCGAACCGCATCGGCCAGGGCATCGAGTTCGACTACTCCTGCGTCCACGCCTCCTTCGCGCTGAGCGACGCGGGCTACGAGACCGTGATGGTCAACTGCAACCCGGAGACCGTCTCGACGGACTACGACACCTCCGACCGCCTCTACTTCGAGCCGCTCACGCTCGAAGACGTCCTGGAGATCGTCCACGCCGAGACCCTGGCCGGCCCGGTCGCGGGCGTCGTCGTCCAGCTCGGCGGCCAGACCCCGCTGGGCCTGGCCCAGGCGCTCAAGGACAACGGCGTCCCGGTGGTCGGCACCCCGCCCGAGGCCATCCACGCCGCCGAGGACCGCGGCGCCTTCGGCCGCGTGCTCGCCGAGGCCGGGCTGCCCGCGCCCAAGCACGGCACCGCCACCACCTTCGCGGGCGCCAAGGCCATCGCCGACGAGATCGGCTACCCCGTCCTCGTACGCCCGTCGTACGTGCTCGGCGGTCGCGGCATGGAGATCGTGTACGACGAGGAGCGGCTGTCCTCGTACATCGCCGAGTCCACCGAGATCTCGCCGTCCCGCCCCGTCCTCGTCGACCGCTTCCTGGACGACGCCATCGAGATCGACGTGGACGCCCTCTACGACGGCACCGAGCTCTACCTCGGCGGCGTCATGGAGCACATCGAGGAGGCCGGCATCCACTCCGGCGACTCGGCGTGCGCGCTGCCCCCGATCACGCTCGGCGGCTTCGACATCAAGCGCCTGCGCGCCTCGACGGAGGCCATCGCCAAGGGAGTTGGCGTCCGCGGACTGATCAACATCCAGTTCGCGATGGCGGGCGACATCCTCTACGTCCTCGAAGCCAACCCGCGCGCCTCGCGCACCGTCCCCTTCACCTCGAAGGCGACCGCGGTGCCGCTCGCGAAGGCCGCCGCCCGCATCTCGCTCGGCGCGACCGTCGCCGAGCTGCGCGCCGAGGGCATGCTCCCGAAGGAGGGCGACGGCGGCACCCTGCCGCTGGACGCGCCGATCTCCGTCAAGGAGGCCGTGATGCCGTGGAGCCGCTTCCGCGACGTCCACGGGCGCGGCGTCGACACGGTGCTCGGCCCGGAGATGCGCTCCACGGGTGAAGTCATGGGCATCGACTCGGTGTTCGGCACCGCGTACGCCAAGTCGCAGGCGGGCGCCTACGGTCCGCTGCCGACGAAGGGCCGCGCGTTCATCTCGGTCGCCAACCGGGACAAGCGCACGATGATCTTCCCGGCGCGCGAACTGGTCGCCCACGGCTTCGAGTTGATGGCCACCTCCGGCACCGCCGAAGTCCTGCGCCGCAACGGCATCAACGCCACGGTCGTCCGCAAGCTCAGCGAGGGCGAGGGCCCGAACGGCGAGAAGACGATCGTCCAGCTGATCCACGACGGCGAGGTCGACCTCATCGTCAACACGCCGTACGGCACCGGCGGCCGCCTCGACGGCTACGAGATCCGCACGGCGGCGGTCGCCCGCTCCGTACCCTGTCTGACCACGGTCCAGGCGCTCGCGGCCGCGGTCCAGGGCATCGACGCCCTCAACCACGGTGACGTGGGCGTCCGTTCGCTCCAGGAACACGCGGAACACCTGACCGCGGCCCGCGACTAGCAGACGGCGACGAGGGGGACACCGGAAATCGGTGTCCCCCTCGTCATGAGCCCCTGAGGACACCGAGAAACATGTACAAGCTCTTCTTCAACCTCGTCTTCAAGCGCATGGACCCGGAGCAGGCCCACTACCTGGCCTTCCGCTGGATCCGCCTCGCGGCCCGCATCCCCGTCCTGCGCACCTTCGTCGCCGCCGTGCTCGCGCCCCGCCACAAGGAGCTGCGCACCGAGGCGCTCGGCCTGCGCATGCACGGCCCCTTCGGCCTCGCCGCCGGCTTCGACAAGAACGCCGTCGCGATCGACGGCATGTCCATGCTCGGCTTCGACCACATCGAGATCGGCACCGTCACCGGCGAGCCCCAGCCCGGCAACCCGAAGAAGCGCCTGTTCCGGCTCGTGCCGGACCGCGCGCTGATCAACCGCATGGGCTTCAACAACGAGGGCTCGGCGGCGGTGGCCGAGCGCCTGGCGGCACGCAAGGCGGTGTTCCGTACGACCGTGGGCGTCAACATCGGCAAGACCAAGGTCGTCCCCGAGGCCGAGGCCGCCGCCGACTACGTGAAGTCGACCGAGCGCCTGGCCGAGCACGCCGACTACCTCGTCGTGAACGTCTCCTCGCCGAACACGCCCGGCCTGCGCAACCTCCAGGCCACCGAGTCGCTGCGCCCGCTCCTGACCGCCGTGCGCGAGGCCGCCGACCGCAGCGTCCAGGGCCGTCGCGTCCCGCTGCTCGTCAAGATCGCGCCCGACCTCGCCGACGCCGACATCGACGCGGTCGCCGACCTCGCCGTCGAGCTCGGCCTCGACGGCATCATCGCCACGAACACCACGATCGCCCGGGACGGGCTCGGCCTGAAGTCCTCCGCCGACCTCGTCAAGGAGACCGGCGGCCTGTCCGGCGCCCCGCTCAAGGAGCGCTCCCTGGAGGTCCTCGGCCGCCTGTACGCCCGCGTCGGCGACCGCCTGGTCCTGATCGGCGTCGGCGGCATCGAGAACGCCGAGGACGCCTGGCAGCGCATCCTGGCCGGCGCCACCCTGGTCCAGGGCTACAGCGCCTTCATCTACGAGGGTCCCTTCTGGGGCCGCGCGATCCACAAGGGCCTCGCCGCCCGGCTCGCCACCTCCCCGTACGCAACGCTCGCCGAGGCCGTCGGCGCCGAGACCCGGAAGAAGGCCGCCGCATGATCCCCTTCGGTACCCGACTGCGCGAGGCGATGGACACCCGCGGCCCGCTCTGCGTGGGCATCGACCCGCACGCGTCCCTGCTCGCGGACTGGGGCCTGAACGACGACATCGCCGGTCTTGAGCGCTTCACCCGCATCGTGGTGGAGGCGCTGGCCGACCGGGTGGCCGTCCTCAAGCCGCAGTCCGCGTTCTTCGAGCGGTTCGGCTCGCGCGGCACCGCCGTCCTGGAGAAGGCCGTCGAGGAGGCCCGCGCGGCCGGCACGCTGGTCCTGATGGACGCCAAGCGCGGCGACATCGGCTCCACCATGGCGGCGTACGCGGCCACCTACCTGGACCCGGCGTCCCCGCTCTTCTCGGACGCCGTGACCGTCTCGCCCTACCTCGGCTTCGGCTCGCTGCGCCCGGCGCTCGACCTGGCCGCGAAGTCCGGCTCGGGCGTCTTCGTGCTCGCCCTGACCTCCAACCCGGAGGGCGCCGAGGTCCAGCGCTCGACGGCGGCCGACGGCCGTCCCCTTGCCCAGCTGATGCTGGACCACATGGCCGCCGAGAACGCGGGCGCCTCGCCGATGGGCTCGGTCGGCGCGGTGGTCGGCGCGACGCTGGGCGACGCCGGGGTGAACCTCGACATCAACGGCCCGCTGCTCGCCCCCGGCATCGGCGCCCAGGGCGCGACCCCGGCCGACCTCCCCGGCGTCTTCGGCTCCGCCGTGCGCAACGTCGTCCCGAGCGTCAGCCGCGGCGTCCTGCGCCACGGCCCGGACGTGAGCGCCCTGCGCGAGGCGGCGGCCCGCTACGCCGACGAGGTCCGCGCGGCGATCGGGCAGGCCTGATCCACCACGGCGCCCCGGTGTGACATACGTCGCACCGGGGCGCCGTGCTTCCCGGACGTGCGAGGACGGTCGCCGGACCGGTTCTCGGAACGGCGGGACCGCCCGTCCGGAGAGGCCGTGGGGTGCGCGCACACCGAACGTTGACAATTTCCTTACTCAAAACCAGGGTGTTTTGTCCGAAAAGTCCCGGTCGGCTGAGGCTGACCAGGACTTTTCGTCTGTTCTCGCTGACTGGAGCGGCCTTGGCCGCTAGTCTCCGACGAGAGCAGACGAGCACGTGCGCGAGTGCGTTGTTCGTTGCTCGCCTGGTGTGGGGCGATTAGGTTCCTCACCGGTCCGTATCCGACAGTTCGACATCCGAGGTGACGTAGGCGTGGCTCTTCCGCCCCTTACCCCTGAACAGCGCGCAGCCGCGCTCGAAAAGGCCGCCGCGGCTCGCCGGGAGCGGGCCGAGGTCAAGAATCGACTCAAGCACTCCGGCGCCTCGCTCCACGAGGTCATCAAGTCGGGCCAGGAGAACGACGTCATCGGGAAGATGAAGGTCTCCGCGCTCCTTGAGTCCCTGCCCGGCGTGGGCAAGGTCCGCGCCAAGCAGATCATGGAGCGGCTCGGGATTTCCGAGAGCCGCCGCGTGCGGGGGCTCGGCTCCAACCAGATCGCGTCCCTTGAGCGCGAGTTCGGCGGCTCCGGGGCCTGACGTCTCGGGCATACCCGAGAAGCTGGAATAATCGCCGCATGGCAGCAACACCCCGGGGGACCACCCCCGTACCCCCGGACGCACGTCCGCGGCTGACCGTGCTCTCCGGCCCCTCCGGGGTCGGCAAGAGCACGGTCGTCGCTCATATGCGCAAGGTCCACCCCGAGGTCTGGCTCTCGGTGTCGGCGACGACCCGCAAGCCGCGCCCCGGCGAGCGGCACGGCGTGCAGTACTTCTTCGTCGACGACGAGGAGTTCGACAAGCTCGTCGCCAACGGCGAGCTCCTTGAGTGGGCCGAGTTCGCGGGCAACCGTTACGGAACCCCGCGCAAGGCCGTGCTCGAACACCTCGAAGCGGGCGAGCCCGTCCTCCTGGAGATCGACCTCCAGGGCGCCCGGCTCGTACGCGAGTCGATGCCCGAGGCCCAGCTGGTCTTCCTCGCGCCGCCGAGCTGGGACGAACTGGTCCGTCGGCTCACCGGCCGGGGCACCGAGGCGCCGGAGGTCATCGAGCGCCGCCTGGCCGCCGCGAAGGTCGAACTGGCCGCCGAGGCCGAGTTCGATACGACACTGGTCAACACCTCGGTCGAGGACGTGGCCCGTGAGCTGCTAGCCTTGATGCGAGTTGTTTGATCGAGTCGTACGACGTCATTTGTCTGACGCCGATTCGACTCATTTGATTCAGCTCACATCTTCGATCCCCATCGGAAGGCAGAGAGTGTCCTCTTCCATTACCGCGCCCGAGGGCATCATCAACCCTCCGATTGATGAGCTCCTTGAGGCAACCGACTCGAAGTACAGCCTGGTGATCTACGCGGCCAAGCGTGCCCGCCAGATCAACGCGTACTACTCGCAGCTCGGTGAGGGTCTGCTTGAGTACGTCGGCCCGCTGGTGGACACCCACGTCCACGAGAAGCCGCTCTCGATCGCGCTGCGCGAGATCAACGCGGGTCTGCTGACCTCCGAGGCCATCGAGGGCCCCGCCCAGTAGGCGACAGAACATCCCACCACAGGCCCGGCAGCGCGACTGCCGGGCCTGTGGTGTGTCATGGGTACGTACACGCATCAGGCGCGCGCGGGGAGAGGCGAGTTTTCCGATGGCCAAGCCGAAGGTCGTTCTGGGGGTCAGCGGCGGCATCGCCGCCTACAAGGCGTGCGAGCTGCTGCGCCGGCTCACCGAGTCGGGGCACGACGTACGGGTGGTGCCGACCGAGTCGGCGCTGCACTTCGTCGGGGCCGCCACCTGGTCGGCACTGTCCGGCCATCCCGTCTCGACCGAGGTCTGGTCCGACGTCCACGAGGTGCCGCACGTCCGGATCGGGCAGGACGCCGACCTCGTGATCGTGGCCCCGGCCACCGCCGACATGCTGGCCAAGGCCGCGCACGGGCTCGCCGACGACCTGCTGACCAACACCCTGCTCACCGCCCGCTGCCCGGTCGTCTTCGCGCCCGCGATGCACACCGAGATGTGGGAGCACCCCGCGACGCAGGAGAACGTGGCGACGCTGCGCCGCCGGGGCGCGGTCGTCGTCGAGCCCGCCGTCGGACGGCTCACCGGCGTCGACACCGGCAAGGGGCGGCTGCCCGACCCGGGCGAGCTGTTCGAGGTGTGCCGCCGGGTGCTCGCGCGGGGGAGTGCCGAGCGGGATCTGGCCGGGCGGCACGTGGTGATCAGCGCGGGCGGCACGCGCGAGCCGCTCGACCCCGTCCGCTATCTCGGCAACCGCTCCTCCGGCAAGCAGGGGTACGCCCTCGCGCGGACCGCCGTCGCGCGGGGGGCCAGGGTCACCCTGATCGAGGCGAACACCGGGCTGCCGGACCCGGCGGGCGCCGATGTGGTCCGCGTCGGCACCGCCGTACAGCTGCGGGAAGCCGTCCTGAAGGCGGCCCCGGACGCCGACGCCGTGGTCATGGCGGCCGCCGTCGCCGACTTCCGGCCCGAGTCGTACGCCGCCGGGAAGATCAAGAAGAAGGACGGCGAGGAGCCCGCGCCGCTCACCCTGGTCCGCAATCCGGACATCCTGGCCGAGATCTCCGCCGAGCGGGCCCGTCCGGAGCAACTGGTCGTCGGCTTCGCCGCGGAGACCGACGACGTGCTCGCCAACGGCCGCCTCAAACTCCGGCGCAAGGGGTGCGACCTGCTCGTCGTCAACGAGGTCGGCGAGCGCAAGACGTTCGGCTCCGAGGAGAACGAGGCCGTGGTCCTGGGGGCCGACGGCTCGGAGACGCCGGTCCCGTACGGCCCGAAGGAAGCCCTCGCCGACACGGTGTGGGATCTGGTGGGCCAGCGTTTCGGACAAACAGCCGCCGCGCCTGCCGACCGCCCGTAGCCCTCCCGGACCCGGGCCCGGGGGCATGATCCCGGGCCCGCGCGTAGTGTCGTCGACAGCCGAGACAGACGTTCGTACGAGCAGATCCGGAGATCTCCGGACTCCACGGATCGAGACACGTGGTCCAACGAGCAGAACCGACCGATAAACTGGTCTCGGAACCGCAGCCGGGCGCAGCTCCCGGCGCGACCGACCATGATCAGCCAGCAGCCGCTGCAACCCCAGGGAGCGTTGTGTCCCGTCGTCTCTTCACCTCGGAGTCAGTGACCGAGGGTCACCCCGACAAGATCGCTGACCAGATCAGCGACACGATCCTCGACGCGCTTCTGCGCGAGGACCCGACCTCCCGCGTCGCCGTGGAGACCCTCATCACCACGGGCCTGGTGCACGTGGCCGGAGAGGTCACGACCAAGGCTTACGCGCCGATCGCCCAGCTGGTCCGCGACAAGATCCTGGAGATCGGCTACGACTCGTCGAAGAAGGGCTTCGACGGCGCCTCCTGCGGCGTCTCGGTGTCCATCGGCGCGCAGTCCCCGGACATCGCGCAGGGTGTCGACACGGCGTACGAGAAGCGTGTCGAGGGCGATGAGGACGAGCTCGACAAGCAGGGTGCCGGCGACCAGGGCCTGATGTTCGGCTACGCCACGGACGAGACGCCCGAACTGATGCCGCTGCCGATCCACATCGCGCACCGTCTCGCGCGCCGCCTGACCGAGGTCCGCAAGAACGGGACCATCCCGTACCTGCGCCCCGACGGCAAGACCCAGGTCACCATCGAGTACGACGGCGACAAGGCCGTCCGCCTCGACACGGTCGTCGTCTCCACGCAGCACGCGAGCGACATCGACCTGGAGTCGCTGCTCGCCCCCGACATCCGCGAGTTCGTCGTCGAGCACGTCCTCAAGCAGCTCGTCGAGGACGGCATCAAGCTGGACACCGACGCCTACCGCCTCCTGGTGAACCCGACCGGCCGCTTCGAGATCGGCGGCCCGATGGGCGACGCCGGCCTGACCGGCCGCAAGATCATCATCGACACGTACGGCGGCATGGCCCGCCACGGCGGCGGCGCCTTCTCCGGCAAGGACCCGTCCAAGGTCGACCGCTCGGCCGCCTACGCCATGCGCTGGGTCGCCAAGAACGTCGTGGCCGCCGGCCTCGCCGCGCGCTGCGAGGTCCAGGTCGCCTACGCCATCGGCAAGGCCGAGCCGGTCGGCCTGTTCGTCGAGACGTTCGGCACCAACACGGTCGACAACGACAAGATCGAGACCGCGATCAACCAGGTCTTCGACCTGCGCCCCGCCGCGATCATCCGCGACCTCGACCTGCTCCGCCCGATCTACGCCCAGACCGCCGCCTACGGCCACTTCGGCCGCGAGCTCCCCGACTTCACGTGGGAGCGCACGGACCGCGTGGAGGCCCTGCGCAAGGCCGCGGGCCTGTAGCCGACACGGCATCCTCACGAGGGCCCCGGACCGGGTTCGGTCCGGGGCCCTCGTGTGCTTGCTGCCGGAATCCGGTCATGACCCCGGGGGCGGGGTCTCGGCGGGGTCCTCGGGCATCCGGCCGTCGAAGCGGTATTTGATCCGGGCGGCGGCTTCGCTCTTTCCGTGTGCCTCGGCCACCTGGACCAGGTGCTCCGCGAACAGGGCCAGGTCGGGGTCGTGCGGGCCGAAGCCGAACCAGGCGATCACGTCGTCCAGGCGATGGCCCGGCGATGCCTCTGGCGGTTCCTCGTGCCGCTCCTGGGCGGTTTCCGGGCCGAGTGGGCTCTCCTCGTCGAAGTCCTGCTGCGGCGGAACAGGGGGAGGCGGCACCAGGTGCCGGAACTCCGGTGCCACCTCGTCGTTGTTGGCCGCGGCGGTAAGCCTGGCGAGGACGCCGATCCGGTCCACGGTCTCCTCGATCCGGTCCTCGTTGCGGGACAGCCACCACACCACCGCGCTGCCGGTGTCCTTGAGGACGTCGCCGCCCAGGTAGTCGCGCTTGTTGCGTTCGTGGCTGCGCTCGTGCTCCCAGACGTCCCGCTCCTTGCGTACGGTCGAGAGTTTGGCCAGCCGTTCCAGATCCGGATCGGGAAGGCAGAGCGAGACGTCCAGGGCCATGGCGAGCAGCCGTCCGCTGGAGTCGGCCTGCATCGTGGCGAGAGCGCCGTCGAGCCGGTGTTGTACCAGCGCGCTCCGGGACGGGGGCTGGCCCGCGGTTATCTCCCGGGCCCGGTGCAGGACGGCATCGACGGCGAGCCCGGACGGATTGATGAGGGCGGCCCCGTCGGGCGATTCGAGAAGGCTCCAGCGCACCGTGGCCGAGAACAGGAAGTCGTAGTCCGCGACCGCACTCGGCAGTGCGACGCCGCTGACGCGGATCTCCTGGCGCGGGGCGGGCGGTATGGGCAGATCGGGTTCCATGGCCAGGTGGGGCGGGAACCGGTCACGGTCCCCGGCCATGAGCCGATTGACCGCCAGGGCGGCCGTGACCAGCACGGCGGCCAGGACGGGCCAGGCCCAGCGCGGCCACTGCAGTGCGACGCCCGCGATGACGAGCAGCAGCCCGAGCAGAAGGGTGACGAAGACCGTCATGGTGTTGCGACCTGAGCCGATCATGTTCTCCCCCGAGGAGTGTCAGACAGCGGGCACCAGGAAACTGAGCCCCTGGGCGAAGTTGATCTTCTGGACGAGCAGGCCCACGATGCGGGGCTCGTCGCCGGGCTTTGGCGGACGGGACCGCTCCCAGTCGCGGGCGAGCTGATAGAGGCCACCGAGCAGGGCGGCCTCATTCCGGCAGCCGTCCACGAGCACGTCGAGCAGCCGCTCCGAGCCGGAGCCGTCCACGACAGCCGTGAACCAGCGGACCGCATACGGGTGCCACTCCTCACGCGGAAGCTTCTGGAAGACCGCGGCCCAGCCGGCGGTGAGTCCCGCACGCACCTCCTGCGAGGCGGTGAGCCGCACGGACTGGGTGAGCGCGAGGAACAGACCGAGGTCCCTGGCCCAAGCCGATTCCACCAGGCTGCGACGGACGCGCTGGAGCAACAGGCGGTACATACGGCTGTTGCCGAGCGCGAGGTCGAGCAGGGCAGTGCGCGCGGTGTCCGCCACCCGCCCGTCCGCCCGGCGGTCCAGGTGGTGGAGCCGTACCAGCGCCTGGTGCGGGTGGCTGCGCCGCATGGTCTCCGAGCAGACCAGTACGAGTACTTGTTTGAGGTTCTGCGGCAGGCTTCCGGTGATCGACCAGTCATAGATCCGCTGCCGGAATCTCTGGCCGTACTGCTCGTCGGCCAGACCGCGGTTGAGCGCCTGCGCCGCATCCGGGATGAGCCGGACCTGGCCGTGGCGGCCGGTCCAGGCCTCGGCCAGCCACAGCAGGTCGTCGGGCCGGCCGGCCCTCAGACACTGCTCGGCGAACCGCACGATGGCGGGACCGTGTTCGTCCTCGCCGATCCGGGGCCGTGCCAGGCAGTCGTGGAACCAGCGGCGGAGCTGTTCGGTCAGATCCGGAAAGTACGTCCAGAAGTGTTCCCGGACGCCTCGGTCGTAGTTGTGCGTTCGGAACCGGACGAGCCCGTCGGGGCCGGTTTCCGCGCCCAGCTCGGTCAACTCGCGGTTCAGGTCCGTCTGTTCCAGGCGCGGCCGTTCGTCGGGTGGGTGGGACAGGGCCGACAGCAGTGCGGAGGCGGTGCGCAGCACCGTGGCGGGCGGGGATTCGTGGAACATCGCGAGGGCGAGCAGCAGGGCCCGTCGACGGCCCGAGTCGTGGGTGGCCAGGTCCGCGGCGACCTCGGCGCTCCGGTCGGCCACCCGCTTGATGGCCCGGTCGCGCCAGCTGGGGAAGCCGCCGGGTATGCCGTCGTCCCGCAGGCTGCGGATGCGGTCCGCGAGCTCGGCGACCTCCCGCATCGGAACTCTCGCCAGATGGTTCACGAGGCTCTGGACACCCAATTCCGCCACCGTCGGTCGGATGTTGTCGAGTTGGAGATACCGACTGAGTACGTCACGCGAAGAAGGCTTGGTGAGCTCCGCGGTGTAGGGCTTGAGCTCGACCCTCTGCAGGTAGGAGTGATGGTGCGGCAGCACGACGGCGAGCAGGGCCCGCCGCTCGACGAGTCTGGCCCGGAAGTCCGGCAGTCGGCGCTGGAGGGAGAGATAGCGGGCCTCGTCGACGGCCGACAGATCGAGCATCAGCCGGTCGCCCTCACTCACCTCACTCGCGTCGAGGACCGACCCGCTGTCGTCCTCGGTGTCCGGCAGTTCGTACAACCCGCCTGATCCGTCCGCGAGTTCGTGCAGGAGCATCAGGGCGGCGGCCCGCCTGCCCGCTCCGGGGCGAGCCGAGAGCAGTACGACGGAGTTGGTCCGGAGCAGCGTGCGTGCTCGCTGCATTCCGCCAGGGGCGACGAACCTCTGGTCCAGCCAGTCGCCGTCGCGGTCCGTGATGCTGCGCAGACTCGGCCCTGCCTCGTGCCGTAACCGATCCGAGGCGAGAGCGAGGGAGATGTTGAGCTGGGTTCCGTCGCCGGTGTGCACAGCGCCGTAGGACTCGCTGATGTACGCGCTGTACGGCTCGGTCACTTCTCGGCCCCGGGGCGCTTCGCGTCGCCGAACCGCTGGCGGATGCCACCGTGATTGTCCCCGGCCACGTAATTGGTTCCGTCGCCGTTGATCTGAGGGCCGTTGACCTGGCTGCCGGATCCGGTGTGCAGGGGGCCGTGCGCCTCGTTGATGAACGAGCCGACGTCACCGTGGACGCCGCCTATGCCGCCGCTCTGCTGGTCATTGCGGATAGTCGTGGCGCCGGGGGATTCCACGCTCGTGGGCTTGGATTCGGCCCCGTGGCGGTCCAGCGGGGCGAGGTCGGGCACCTGGCGGACCAGCCGGTCGCCGAGCCGAGCGAGATCGGCTTCGCCGGTGCGCATGGCGTACCGCTCGTACTGGCACTCGGCCAGGCTCTTCAGGGACCGGGGGAGCCGCAACGGGTCGAGCTGCTCCACATGGCGTCCGAGGAGGACCGGCACCACCAGGACCCCGGCGGCGAAAGCCTCTTCGAGTTCGCGCCGCACCCAGTCGCCCGGGTTCGTGAGAGCCCGGCGGCCGGGCCGCTTCTGGTCCGGGGCATCGAGCCAATCGGTTCCGATCAGCGCGAGTAACACCCGGCAGCGGCGCACGCCTTTGACCAGGGTGTCGACGTAATTGGTTCCGGGGGCGATGGACTTCTGGGCGCGGAACACGCTGTCCGTGCCGAACCGCTTGGACAACTCGTCGTCGAACCTGTGGGCAGTCTCTTTGCCGTCCTGGGTGCGGTAGTTGATGAAGAGCTCGTGCACGGGGTCGGTCCCTTCTCTGTGGACTTCGTCAGGAGTGGCGCGGCAGAACCGCGGTGAGCCGGGGAGCCACCTCACGTACACCGACGTTGCGCGGGTGCCGGGCGAGTAGCCGAGCGAGTCGCCGCAGATCGGTGGCGATGGTCGCCGAGTCGACCGCGGCGGCGGACGAGAGCAGCTCCGACGTGATGACGCAGGCCTGGTCGATGTCACCGGCGGCGGCGTGTGCGAGGGCGCGGCGTGCGCCGTGCCGGGCCCGGGCGCGCAGCGCATGGGCGGAGAGCCCGGCCGTTTCCCGGTCGAGGAGTTCGGCGGCCTGCCCCGGCCTGCCCAGTTCGTACAGGCACCAGCCCGTGTACATCGCGACGACATCGGGCACGTGCGAGGCCCCGAGTGTGGGTGTGTCGGAGCGGGCATTGTCCGCCGCGAGCAGTTCTCGCGCTTGGTCCAGGGACCGCATGGCCGCGCTGTGCTCACCTGTCACCGCGAGGCTCTGGGCCCGGTGCTGGGCTGCCAGTCCGCGGACCCGCGGAGCCGCCGCACTGTGCAGTGCCTGCTCGGCCAGCTGCGTGGCCTGTGCCGGATCGCCGCCGAACAGGCAGATCAGCGACCGCCGGACCAGGGCGTACGCGGCCAGCGCGTCGTCGCCGCCCCCATGGGCGAGCTGCACGGCACGGTCCGTCCACCACAGGGCCGTACGGTCGTCACCGGCCTCCTGTGCCATCCAGCCCGTGTATTCCGCGTACCGCGAGGCGAGGACCAGCAGCTCGTTCCTCGTCCGGGGTCCGGCGAGCCGGGCCAGCTGTTCCAGGGAGTGGGTCTGGGCGATCAGCGCCGACAGCAGGCTCCGGGGCGTCGCGGCCTGGCCGATTCGGCGGAACTGGTCGAAGAGCATCCGGGATGCTTCGACGAGCGTGCCCGCTCCGGTGTCCACCGGTAGCGGGTCGCCGCCCAGTTGGAGTGAGAGAGCCGACGCCGCGCCGACCGCGATCAGGCTGCGGCGCTTCACCGGCTGGAGCGTGCTGTCGCCGTCCTTGTCGAGATACATCAACCACACCTCGTCGTCGCGCCCGGGAGAGGGCAGGGACATCGGTGAACCTGCCGGTTCCAGCAGCCGGGCCAGGGCGCCGTCGGCAGTGAGTTCGGTGTCGCACAGGCGGGCGAGCTCAAGACTCGGACGCTTGAGACCACGTTCCACCTTGCTGAGCTGGGCCTTGCTGTAGTGCACACGCTTGCCGAGCTGTTCCAGGGAGAGATCCGCCGCCAGACGTCGTCGGCGAAGTTCTTCTCCGAAGCCGTACGGGTGCTGCTGCACGTGAACCTCCGTCGCTGCCGTCCGGGAGGCCGGCGACGACGCGAATCAGCGTGCGGCAGCCGACTGAGCGGAACAAGGCGAATGGGGACGTTTCCCGTTTCCTCATCCGGAGGGAATCGCACCCCTTTCAGGCTGTCGAGGGGAGCCCGGCCCGAACCGGCCAGCTACCCGCGGCCGAGGCTGTTGTCAGTCCCGTCTGGTAGGAATTTGGCTGTGAGCAGCGAGAACGAACGGCAGGGTGGGGGCGCCGAGGGTGCGGGGCCGGAGCAGCTTGCGCTCATTCGGGAGACGGTGCGCAAGGCCAAGGTGCCCAAGGCCAAGCCGCGGACCTGGCGGGGGGCGGCGCTCGCCAAGGAGCTGCCGGTCGCCCGGGTCGTGGTGAACAAGGGCGTGCTGCATCTTGATCAGTACTTCGACTATGCCGTGCCGGAAGAACTTGATGCCGAGGCGCAGCCCGGGGTGCGGGTGCGGGTGCGGTTCGGGGCCGGGGCGCGCAACGTGCGGGACGGGCGTCGGGAGGGCGGCGGTCTGATCGATGGGTTCCTCGTCGAGCGGCGGGCCGAGTCGGACTACTCGGGCCCGCTGGCCGCCCTGGCCGGCGTCGTCTCGCCGGAGCGGGTGCTCAGCGCGGACATGCTGTCGCTCGCCCGGGCCGTCGCGGACCGGTACGCGGGCAGCCTCGCCGATGTGCTGCAGCTCGCCGTGCCGCCCCGCAATGCCAGGGCCGAGGCGAAGCCGTCGCCCGCGCCGGCCCCGCCCCCGGCCGAGCCGGCCGCCGGGACGTGGGAGCGGTATCGGCAAGGGCCCGCGTTCCTCAGGGCGTTGGCCACCGGCGGGTCTCCCCGCGCGGTGTGGACCGCGCTGCCCGGGCCGCACTGGGCACAGGAGATCGCCCGCGCCGTCGGGGCGACGCTCGCCTCGGGGCGCGGCGCTCTCGTCGTCGTGCCGGACGGGCGCAGCGCGGGCCGGGTCGACGCGGCGCTGACCTCGCTGCTCGGCGAGGGCCGGCACGCGCTGCTCACCGCCGATTCGGGCCCCGAGCGGCGCTACCGGCAGTGGCTCGCGGTGCGGCGCGGCGCGGTGCGGGCCGTGGTCGGCACCCGCGCGGCGATGTTCGCGCCGGTCGAGCAGCTCGGCCTCGTCGTCGTGTGGGAGGACGGGGACTCCAGCCACAGCGACGACAACGCCCCGTTCCCGCATGTCCGCGAGGTGCTCGAACTGCGGGCCGCGCACGACAAGTGCGGCTTCCTGCTCGGGAGTACGAGCTGCACGGTCGAGGCCGCCCAGTTGGTGCAGAGCGGCTGGGCCGCGCCGCTGGACGCCGACCGCACCGTGGCGCGGGCCGCCGCCCCGCTCGTACGCACCGTGGGGGACGGGGAGCTGGCGCGGGACGAGGCGGCGCGGGCGGCCCGGCTGCCGAGCCTGGCCTGGCAGGCCGTGCGGGAGGGGCTGAAGAGCGGTCCCGTCCTCGTGCAGGTGCCGAGGAGGGGGTACGCGCCCCGGCTCGCCTGCGCGCGCTGCCGTACGCCCGCCCGGTGCGGACGCTGCGCGGGCCCGCTGGAGGCGCCGGACGAGCGGGAGCTGAGGTGTACGTGGTGCGGGACGGCGGAGGCCGACTGGCACTGCGCGGAGTGCGGCGCGAACCGGCTGCGGGCCCAGATCGTCGGCGCCCGGCGGACCGCCGAGGAGCTCGGCCGGGCCTTCCCCGCGGTGCCCGTACGGACCTCGGGGCGCGACCACGTCCTGGACAGCGTGCCCGGCCAGCCCTCCCTCGTGGTGTCCACGCCGGGCGCCGAGCCGGTCGCCGAGGGCGGCTACGCGGCCGCGCTGCTCCTCGACGGCTGGGCGATGCTCAGCCGGCCCGACCTCAGGGCGGGCGAGGAGGCGCTGCGCCGCTGGATCTCGGCGGCCTCGCTGGTGCGCGGCCAGGACGAGGGCGGCACGGTGGTCGTGGTGGCCGAGCCCACGCTGCGGCCCGTGCAGGCGCTGGTCCGCTGGGACCCGGTCGGGCACGCCCTGCGCGAACTGGCCGAGCGGGCCGAGCTCGGCTTCCCGCCGGTCTCCCGGATGGCCGAGGCCATCGGGCGCCCGGAGGCGGTCGAGGCCTTCCTCATGGCGGCCCAACTGCCGCCCGACGCCCAGGTGTTGGGGCCCGTCCCGCTGCCGGTCGCCGATCCCGGACGGCCGCGCCGGCCCGGCGATCCGCCGGCGGGGGAGCGGTGGGAGCGGGCGCTGGTGCGGGTCCCGCCGGGCAGCGGCGCGGCCCTGGCAGCCGCCCTCAAGGCCGCCCAGGCGGCACGCCTTGCGCGCGGCGGCGGCGACCCGGTGCGCATCAGGATCGACCCGCCGGACATCGGCTGAGGCCCGTGCTCGGGGGCCACATGGGTGTGCCCCCGCGACACGTACGAACGCGAGGGCACGAAGCGGCGGAGCGGGGTCACCCGTTGCGGGGGCCGGGGAAGGCGCTGGTGCGGACCTCCTCGCGCAGGGACTGGCTGCTCGCCGTCGGCTGCGGCGGCATCGAACGGGCGGCGGGCACCGCGGGCATGGGGGGCAGCGGCGGCAGCGTGCGGGTCGGCGCGGCCTCGACCGGACGCTCGGTGTCCACCTGGCCCGCGGCCGGGGCGGTCGCCCGGCGGGACCCGTAACGGCGGTGCACCGCCTGCTTGGTGACGCCGAGCGCCGAGCCCACCGCGTCCCAGGAGAAGCCGAGGGAGCGGTCGAAGTCCACGGCCGCGGTCACCAGCGTCTCGACGCTGTCCCGCAGCTCCTGGGCGAGTCGTACGGTCGGGGCCGGGGCGCGTCCGTACACGACGAAGCCCGTGGAAGGGCCGGAGCGGCGCGGGCGGTAGACGTTGCCCAGCTGCGCGGTGAGGGTGCGCAGTGCGTCCACCTGCCGGCGGACCCGCTCGATGTCCCGCACCAACAGGTGCAGGCTGGCCCGCGCTTGGGCGTCGTGGGTTGCGTGGTCGGCCATGAGCAAGCCTCTCGAACCGGCGATGAAAGGGATGGTGAAGACGGTGCTTGTGTTGCGTTCTGCCGTGCTGTGTTGACGTGCTGGTAGTGCTGAAATGGCGCGGGCCGCAGAAGCGGCCCGGTTCGGTCAATCTCTCTTGACCAACGCGCTACCCGCTGTTGTGGTCACGCTGCGGGGGCGTATGGGCATATGCACAGGGCGCACAAGTCCCCGTACGCCCCTGCCGTAAGAGCGCGGACGGGAGGGCCGCACCGTCCTTGACGCCTGCGCGTACGCCCGCCGCCCAGGGGCCCATAGACTGAGACGCTGCTCTCGACAAAGCGAGGTAACCCCCAGTGAAGCTCGTCTTCGCAGGCACCCCCGAGGTCGCCGTCCCCGCCCTGGACGCCCTGATCGCATCCGGCCGGCACGAGGTCGCCGCGGTCGTCACCCGGCCCGACGCACCCGCCGGGCGCGGCCGCCGTCTGGTGGCGAGCCCGGTCGCCGAGCGCGCCGCGGAGGCCGGCATCGAGGTGCTCAAGCCCGTGAAGCCGCGGGACGAGCAGTTCCTGGCCCGGCTGCGCGAGATCGCGCCGGACTGCTGCCCGGTCGTCGCGTACGGGGCGCTCCTTCCCAAGGTCGCCCTCGACATCCCGGCGCACGGCTGGGTCAACCTGCACTTCTCGCTGCTGCCCGCGTGGCGCGGAGCCGCGCCCGTCCAGCACGCCGTCATGGCGGGCGACGAGATCACCGGCGCCGCCACCTTCCTCATCGAGGAGGGGCTCGACTCGGGCCCGGTGTACGGCACGGTCACCGAGGAGATCCGGCCCACCGACACCAGCGGCGACCTGCTCACCCGGCTCGCGTTCGCGGGCGCCGGGCTGCTCGCCGCGACCATGGACGGCATCGAGGACGGCTCCCTGAAGGCCGTCCCGCAGCCCGCCGACGGCATCTCGCTCGCCCCGAAGATCACCGTCGAGATGGCGCTCGTCGACTGGGCGGCCCCCGCGCTGCGGGTCGACCGCGTGGTGCGCGGCTGCACGCCCGCGCCCGGCGCCTGGACCGTGTTCCGCGGCGAGCGCCTCAAGCTCATCCAGGTGGCGCTGGTCACCGACCGCACCGACCTCGCGCCAGGCGAGCTCTCCGTCGCCAAGAACAACGTGTACGTGGGCACCGGCTCGCACGCCGTGGAACTGCTCTGGGTCCAGCCCCAGGGCAAGAAGCCGATGCGCGGCGCGGACTGGGCCCGCGGGGTCCGCATCGCCCCGGGTGAGCGCCTGGGGGCGGCGGACGTACGCTGAGGGGGTTCGCCCCATCTGATCCGCGGAGCACCTTTCACGTGAACGATTCGCCACGTCGCAGCCCGAACCCCAATGCGGGCAAGGCCGGCAAGCCGTACCGCCGTCCCAAGAAGGACCCGGTCCGCATCCTCGCTTTCGAGGCGTTGCGGGCCGTCGACGAGCGCGACGCCTACGCCAACCTCGTCCTGCCCCCGCTGCTCCGCAAGGCGCGCGAGGGCGGGAACTTCGACGCCCGGGATGCGGCCCTTGCCACCGAGCTCGTCTACGGGACGCTGCGCCGGCAGGGCACGTACGACGCGATCATCGCGGCCTGCATCGACCGGCCGCTGCGCGAGGTCGACCCGCCGGTGCTCGACGTGCTCGCGCTCGGCGCGCACCAGCTGCTCGGCACCCGGATCCCCACCCACGCCGCGGTCTCCGCGAGCGTCGAGCTGGCCCGCGTGGTGCTCGGCGACGGGCGGGCCAAGTTCGTCAACGCCGTCCTGCGGAAGATCTCGGCGGACGACCTCGACGGCTGGTTGGAGAAGGTCGCGCCCTCTTATGAGGACGACGCCGAGGACCACCTCGCGGTCGTCCACTCGCATCCGCGCTGGGTCGTCTCCGCGCTCTGGGACGCCCTCGGCGGCGGCCGGGCCGGCATCGAGGACCTCCTGGAGGCCGACAACGAGCGCCCCGAGGTGACCCTGGTCGCCCGCCCCGGCCGCTCCACCACCGACGAACTCCTCGACGCCCTCGGCGAGGAGGGCGGCCTGCCCGGCCGCTGGTCGCCGTACGCCGTGCGGATGGCCGAGGGCGGCGAGCCCGGAGCCCTGGACGCCGTGCGGGAGGGCCGGGCCGGCGTGCAGGACGAGGGCAGCCAGCTGGTGGCCGCCGCTCTCGCCAACGCCCCCCTGGAGGGCCGCGACGAGCGCTGGCTGGACGGCTGCGCGGGCCCCGGCGGCAAGGCCGCGCTGCTCGCCGCCCTGGCCGCCGGCCGCGGCGCCGCCCTGCTCGCCTCCGAGAAGCAGCCGCACCGGGCCCGCCTCGTCGAGCGCGCCCTGGCCGGCAACCCGGGCCCGTACCAGGTCATCGCGGCCGACGGCACGCGCCCGCCGTGGCTGCCCGGGGCCTTCGACCGCGTCCTGGTCGACGTGCCCTGCTCCGGGCTCGGCGCCCTGCGCCGCCGCCCGGAGGCCCGCTGGCGCCGCCGCCCCGAGGACCTGGAGGGATTCGCTCCGCTCCAGCGCGGGCTGCTGCGCGAGGCCCTGTCGGCGGTCCGCGTCGGCGGCGTCGTCGGGTACGCCACCTGCTCGCCGCACCTGGCGGAGACGCGGATCGTCGTCGAGGACGTCCTCAAGGGCCGCGGCGGCGCCGAGCCCGTCGAGGCCGACTGGATCGACGTGCGCCCGCTCATGCCCGGCGTCGCGGGCCTGGGAGAGGGCCCCGACGTACAGCTGTGGCCGCATCTGCACGGCACGGACGCGATGTACCTGGCGCTCCTGAGGCGCACGGCCTGACGAGCCGGGCCGGGATGCGTCCGGGCCCGAACTCGGCGCTCCTGTACGGGAGTTGAGCGGATCACGGTTTGGCTGTCGGCGTGTCGAAAGGGCTCCGGCCACGCGCGCCGGCAGCCGAAGGATCACGTCACGAGGCCCGCTGAATCGGCAGGATCGCCCGGTCCGCACGGATCCGGACAGGCTTCGACCGGCACTGTGGCAGGCAAGTTGCCCAGGGCATGGCAGGCTTGGGGCATGGCTCAGATCAACCCCAGCATCCTTTCCGCGGACTTCGCCAGGCTGGCCGACGAGGCAAAGGCCGTCCAAGGCGCCGACTGGCTGCATGTCGATGTGATGGACAACCACTTCGTGCCCAACCTCACGCTGGGGGTGCCCGTAGTGGAATCCCTCAGCCGGGCGACGAAGACGCCGCTGGACTGCCATCTGATGATCGAGGACCCGGACCGCTGGGCCCCGCAGTACGTGGAGGCGGGGGCCGGCTCGGTCACCTTCCACGTGGAGGCGGCGGCGGCCCCGGTCCGGCTCGCCCGGGAGATCCGTGCCAAGGGCGCCCGCGCGTCGATGGCGCTGAAGCCCGCGACGCCGATCGAGCCGTACGAGGACCTGCTCCCCGAGCTCGACATGCTGCTGATCATGACGGTGGAGCCGGGCTTCGGCGGCCAGTCCTTCCTCGACATCATGCTGCCGAAGATCCGCCGGACCCGTGAGCTGATCAGCAAACACGGACTTGAACTGTGGCTCCAGATCGACGGCGGCGTCTCGGCCTCCACGATCGAGCGCTGCGCCGAGGCCGGAGCGGACGTCTTCGTCGCCGGTTCGGCCGTCTACGGAGCCCACGACCCGGCCGAAGCGGTGCGCACCCTGCGCTCCCTGGCTGAACAGGCGACGGCGAGCGCACCCTGGGCGTGCGCACACTGAGCCGCCACTGAGTGAACGGAACCCTTCGGGGCTGATCAAGGACCGTTGGATCTGACAGGATGAACAGCGAGTCCGGTGCGTGAACAGCAGTTGTGAACAGCAGTGAGGAGATCGCGGTGTCTGCAATGTCGGCGGGTCGGTCAGCCCTGCGGATGGGACCCGCGGAGCTGGTGCAGGCGGCGGCCATGGCCCGCCGCTTCTACCTGGAGGGGAAGTCCAAGATCCAGATCGCCGAGGAGTTCGGCGTGAGCCGCTTCAAGGTGGCCCGGGTCCTGGAGACCGCCCTGGAGCGGGATCTCGTACGGATCGAGATCCGCGTCCCCGCCGAACTGGACGCGGAGCGCTCCGACGCCCTGCGCGCCCGGTACGGACTGCGGCACGCGGTCGTCGTCGAGTCCCCGGCCGAGGGCGAGGAGACCTCGCCCGACCCGGAGAACCTCGGAGAGACGGCCGCCGACCTGCTCGGCGAGCTCGTCAGCGAGGGCGACGTCCTGGGCCTGGCCTGGGGCCGCTCCACCATCCACATGGCCGCCGCCCTCGACCGGCTGCCGCCCTGCACGGTCGTCCAGCTGACCGGTGTGTACGACGCGGGCACCGCCGAGCGCGGCTCCGTCGAGGCCGTCCGCAGGGCCGCCCAGGTGTCCGGCGGCGAGGCCCACCCCATCTACGCCCCGATGCTGCTGCCCGACCCGGCCACCGCGGCCGCGCTGCGCAACCAGACCGGGATCGCCCGCGCCTTCGAGTACTTCGACAAGGTCACCGTCGCCGCGGTGTCCATCGGCTCGTGGGAGCCGGGCATCTCCACGGTCCACGACATGCTGACCGACGAGGAGCGGGCGCACTACGCCTCGCTCGGCGTCGCCGCCGAGATGTCCGCTCACCTCTTCGACGCGGAGGGCCGCCGGGTCGGCCGCGACCTGGGCGAGCGCTGCATCACGGTCGAGGCGGACCGGCTGCGCCGCATCCCGGAGGTCGTCGCGATCGCCGGGGGCCAGCGCAAGGCCGCGGCGATCGACGCGGTGCTCCGCTCCGGCCTGGTGACCAGCCTGGTCACGGACACGGCCGCGGCCGACTTCCTGCTCAACGAGACCGGGCCCAAGCCGCGGCCCGCGCTCGACCGCGCGGACCCGGATGGAATCTGACGTACCGGGGGCCCGCGCCCCCGGTACGACTCACGTGCCGTAGACCCGCTCGGCGTTGCCCGCCGACACCAGCGCCGCCACCCGCTGCGCGTCCGCGGCCGACCACGCCCCGGACCCGGTCCAGCCGTTCAGGAGCCGGTCCAGGGCCTCCCGGTAGAGCCGCGCCCCCACGACGTACAGCTCCGCGAGGCCGTAGGCGTCCGTCGAGAACAGCAGCTTGCCGAACGGGGCCAGTTCGAGGAACTCGGCGAGCACCGCCCCTGCCCGCGCCCCGGTGTGCGTGAGCGAGAGGCCCACGTCGGCGTACACATGCGGATAGGCCTGCGCCAGGTAGGCCGCGTTGCGGTGGTACGGATAGCCGTGCAGGAGGATCAGCCGGCAGCCCGTCGGGCGCACCGCCCGGATGAAATCGGTGAGCAGCAGCGGATCGCAGCGGTGCAGCCTGAGGTCGGGGTCGCCGAACCCGGTGTGCAGCTGGAGCGGCAGTCCCGTCCCCGCCGCCGACCACAGCAGATGGCGCAGCAGTACGGGCGAGGTGATCCGGCCGGCCCCGGCGGCCAGCCAGCCCGCGGTGGCCGCGCGCAGCTCGGCCGGGCCCGGCGGCTCGGGGGCGAGGTCCAGGCCGTACCGGTACGCGGCGACCGATTTGAAGCCCGCCGCGGTGCGGGCCGCGGCGGCGATCGCATCGGCGAGGGTCGCCAGGAACTTGTCCGGATCCCGCACCTCCTCGGCGACGCGCTCCGCGAGGAGTTCCAGGCGTACGATCTCGCGCGCCGCGGCCCCGCTCGCCTCGGCCAGCTCGGCCGGGCTCGTCAGGTCGCCGGTCAGCCCCGTGTCGACGAGGAACGTGCTGATGCCGCTGGCGCTCAGGAGCAGCCGGTTGGCCTCCTGGGCGCCCAGCTCGCGGCGGCGGGCCAGGTAGCGCTCCGGCGGGCAGTGTGCGTGGAGGCCGAGCAGCGGCGGGCACCAGCGGCGCACCGCGAAGCCGAGCTGGGTGTCGAAGAAGCTGGTGCCAGGCGCGGCCGGGGCGTCGGACTCGGTCAGGAACGCCTCGAAGGCGGCGTCGTCGGGGTCGGAGCGCAGCACGCCGTGACAGTGGTGGTCGACGAGCGGCAGCACTCAGTACCTCCCGCGCGTGGCCTCGGCGATCTGCTGCGGACTGTGGCCGTCGAAGAGCTTCGTCTCGGCCTGGCGCACCGAGACGATCGCCTCGAAGAGCCGGTCGCCGAGTGCCTCGCGCAGCACCGCCGACTCCGTGAAGCGGCTGAGCGCCTCGGGCAGCGAGGCGGGCAGCCGCCGGGAACCTCCGGCGTTGACGGGGTCGCCCGACACCGGCTCGGGCAGGCGCAGGCCCGCGTCGAGCCCGGCGAGCCCGGCGGCGATCAGCGCGCCGGTCACGAGGTACGGGTTGGCGGCCGGGTCGAACGACTTGACCTCGGCGTTCGCCGCCTCTTCGGCGCCGGGCGGTCCGGCGACGAACCGCAGCGCCGCCTCCCGGTTCTCAAGGCCCCAGCACTGGAAGGCCCCGGCCCAGCGCGACGGCGCCAGGCGGAGGTAGCTCGCCGGGGTCGGAGCGCCGATGGCGAGCAGCGCGGGCAGCGCGTCGAGGATCCCGGCGAGGAAGGACTCGCTGGTCGACGTCATCCCACAGGGGCCGTCGCCGCCCCGGCACAGATTGCGGCCGTCCTGCCAGAGGCTGAGGTGGACATGGCCGCCGTTGCCGACGCCCTCGGGGTCGACGACCGGCCCGAACCACGGGGTCAGCCCGTGCTGGAGCGACACCGCCCGGATCGTCTCGCGGACAAGGACCACGAGATCCGCGGCCCCCACCGGGTCCGCCGGGGCGACCGACACCTCGAACTGGCCCGGCGTGTACTCCGGGTGGATCTGGAGCACCTCGACGCCCTGCGCCTCAAGGGCGCCGACCACATCGCCCACGTACGCCGAGCGCTCGACGACCCGCGCCATCCCGTACGCCGGGCCCGCCAGCGGCGGGTCGACGATCCACTCCGTCTCGAAGCCCATCCGCAGTTCGATGCCGCGCTCGGCGGCCCGCTCGGTCATCCGGCGCGCGAACTGCCGCTGGCAGGCGTCGTAGGGCTGCCCCGACTGCTCGAAGCGGTCGATCGGCGCCCACGCCCAGCCGGGCTGCGCGGCGAGCACGGTGAGCCGGTCGAGGTCGGGGATCAGGCGGAGGTCGCCGTCGGGCCCGCCGATGTGCGCACTGCTGGTGACCGAGTCGTCCACCAGGTACACGTCGAAGACCGGCGACATGCCCACCCCGTGGGCCGCGACCTGGGCGAGCCGGGTGGTCGGCACGACCTTGACGCGGGTGAGGCCCGCGACGTCCACCCAGGTCAGCGCCACCGTCCGCACCCCCTCGGCGGTCAGCCTGGCGGCGGCGAGCCCCGCCTCCTGCGCCCGCCGTCGTGCCTGCTCCCGCTGTACCGCGCTGTGACCCTGCTCCACCGGTTCAATCCCTCCCGCCGCGCAGTGAGATGACTGTCGCGACCGTGTCCGCATCCGAGGCCCTCTTGTCCTCGCGATAGCGCACTACCCGTGCGAACCGAAGTGTCACCCCTTCCGGGTACCGAGATGATCTCTGTACGCCGTCGAAGGCCACCTCGACGACGAGTTCCGGCCGCACCCGCACACCCCACGGCTCCTCGGCCACCGCCAACACCCGCAGCCGCTCCGTCTGCCAGGCGAGCAGCGCGTCGGTGAGCCCCTTGAACGTCTTGCCCAGCATCGCGAACGTGCCGTCCTCGCGGCGCGCCCCGAGGTGCAGGTTGGAGAGCGTGCCGGTGCGCCGGCCGTGCCCCCACTCCGCCGCGAGGACCACCAGGTCGAGGGTGTGCACGGGCTTGACCTTGAGCCAGGAAGCGCCGCGCCGCCCCGCCGCGTACGTCGAGTCGAGCGCCTTCAGGACCACGCCCTCGTGCCCGCGCTCCAGCGTCGCGGTCGCGAACTCCTCGGCGCCGAGCCGCAGTTGGGGATCGGCCGGATCCCCCACCACGAACCGCCGTACACGCCGGGGCTCGGGCGCGATGCGGGCGAGCTCGGCATGCCGCTCGCGCACCGGCAGGTCGAGCAGATCCCGGCCGTCCACCGACAACAGGTCGAAGAAGACGGGGGAGAGCGGCAGCCGGTCCTGGGCGCCGGCGACATCGAGCCGTGAGCCGACGCGTCCCGCGATGTCCTGGAACGAACGGGGCCGCCCGTCGGGACCGAGCGCGATCACCTCGCCGTCAAGAACGGCGCGCCTCGCAGTCAACTCCCTTGCCACGGACACCACTTCGGGCAAGCGCTCGGTGATCTCGTCAAGGGTACGGGTGAAGACGCGTACCGCATCTCCGTCCTTGTGCACCTGGGCGCGGATGCCGTCGAGCTTCTCCTCGACCGCGCAGGGGCCGAGCCGGTCGAGCGCCTCGGCGACGTCCTTGGCGCTCTGCGCGAGCATCGGCAGGACGGGGCGGCCCACGTCGAGCCGGAAGGCGGCGAGCGCGGCCGGGCCCTCCGTGAGCAGCGCCCGCGCCACGGTGCCGAGCGAGCCGCCCAGCATCACCGCGCGCCGCACGTCCGCCACGGGGGCACCGGCCGCCGCCGCGAGCCCCTCGACGGCCGCCGCGTCCAGCGCGCCCTGCCGCACCTCGCCGGTGATCAGCGCGAACAGGAAGTGTTGCTCCTCCTCGGTGGCCGCCGCCATGAGCTCCCCGGCAAGGCGCCTGCGCTCACCCTGGGCTCCCTTTCCGGCCACGGCCGAGATCCGATCAAGCCGCCGGTCGACCTCCCGGACGGTCAAACGGGCGGAGGCGGCGGGCCGCGGCCGGTCCTTGAGCGAGCTCCACCCGAGCCCGGTGCGCCGCTGGGGCAGCCGCCCCGCGAGATAGGTGACGACCAGCGGCGCCTCGTCGGGCTCGGTGGCCGAGAACAGCCGGGCGAGCAGCGCGGACTTCTCCGAGCGCGAGGAGGTGGCGGCGATCTCGGCCGAGGTTCTGGCCACGTCGGCGAGCAGCATGCCTCCATCGTGACCCGGAGACATCCGGGTACGCATTCGCTCGTACCGCCATCGGATGGGAGCATCAGAGCATGATCAACAGGTTTGCCCGGATCGCCCTCGCATCGGTGCTCGCGTGCCTCGCCGTGCTGCTCGTCGGCTGCGGCGGCAAGGACGCCGCGAAACCCGCCGGCTCGGGACCCTCCGCGGCCGTCTCCGCCCCCGCCTGGGGCAAGGGCATGGCCACGGTCCCGGCCGCCCAGCTGCCGCCCGAGGCGCGCCAGACCCTCAAACTCATCGACAAGGGCGGCCCGTTCCCGTACAGCAAGGACGGCGTGGTGTTCGGCAACTTCGAGAAGCTCCTGCCGCAGCAGAAACGCGGCTACTACCACGAGTACACCGTCGACACCCCGAACTCCCGGGACCGCGGCGCGAGGCGCCTCATCACCGGGCAGGGTGGCGAGTTCTACTACACCGACGACCACTACAAGACGTTCAAGGCGGTACTGCGATGACGGCCGACCCGTTCACCGGCCTGCTCGCCGGCGCCCGCGCCGAGGGCTGGTCCACGGTGCTGCTCGACCTGACCGGCGTCACCGCGAAGCCCGCCCTGATGGACCGCTTCGCCCGGGCCCTGGACCTCCCCGACTGGTTCGGCCGCAACTGGGACGCCCTGGCCGACTCCCTGGGCGACCTCCCCAGGGGCGAGCGGGGCCTGCTCCTGATCGTCACCGGCTGGCAGGCCTACGCCGAGGCACGCCCCGAGGAGTGGGCCGTCGCCCGGGAAGTCCTGGACTCGGCGACGGGCCCGGACCTGTGCGCGGTGCTCGCTCTCGGAGGATCGCACTAGGCCTAACGTGCCGGCCCTGGACGATCGGCCCGGGCAGCGCAATCGTACGAACATGGGACAATGAACTACGTGCTTTTCCCCTGGCTGAAATGCCTGGGGCCACCTCGAACGACTGGGATGTTCAGCACGTGCGTTTCCTCAACGACATCAAGCCGCCGTACGACCTGACGTACGACGATGTGTTCATGGTGCCGAGCCGCTCCGCGGTGGGCTCCCGCCAGGGCGTCGACCTGGCCTCCCCCGACGGCACGGGCACCACCATCCCGCTCGTCGTCGCCAACATGACCGCGATCGCCGGCCGCCGCATGGCCGAGACCGTGGCCCGCCGTGGCGGCATCGTGGTGATCCCCCAGGACATTCCGATCGAGGTCGTCACCGACGTGATCTCGTGGGTCAAGACGCGTCACCACGTGCTCGACACCCCGATCGTCCTGGCCCCGACCCAGACCGTCGCCGACGCGCTGGCCCTGCTGCCGAAGCGGGCCCACAACGCGGGCGTCGTCGTCGACGCCGACCAGAAGCCGGTCGGAGTCGTCACCGACGCCGACCTGACGGGCGTCGACCGCTTCACCCAGCTGTCCGAGGTCATGTCCAAGGACCTGCTGCTCCTCGACGCGGACATCGACCCGCGCGAGGCCTTCAACAAGCTCGACGGCGCCAACCGCCGCTACGCCCCCGCCGTGGACAAGGACGGCCGCCTCGCGGGCATCCTGACCCGCAAGGGCGCCCTGCGCGCGACCCTCTACACCCCGGCCACCGACGCCAACGGCAAGCTGCGCATCGCCGCCGCCGTCGGCATCAACGGCGACGTGGCCGGCAAGGCCAAGCAGCTCCTGGACGCCGGCGCGGACACCATCGTGGTGGACACCGCGCACGGCCACCAGGAGTCGATGATCGCCGCGATCAAGGCCGTGCGCGGCCTGGACCCGCAGGTCCCGATCGTCGCGGGCAACATCGTCGCCGCCGAGGGCGTGCGCGACCTCATCGAGGCCGGCGCCGACATCATCAAGGTGGGCGTCGGGCCCGGCGCGATGTGCACGACCCGCATGATGACCGGCGTCGGCCGGCCGCAGTTCTCCGCCGTCCTCGAGTGCGCCGCCGAGGCCAAGAAGTTCGGCAAGCACGTCTGGGCCGACGGTGGAGTGCGCCACCCGCGCGACGTCGCCATGGCGCTCGCCGCCGGTGCCTCCAACGTCATGATCGGCTCCTGGTTCGCGGGCACCTACGAGTCCCCGGGCGACCTGCACACCTCCGCCGAAGGCCACCTCTACAAGGAGTCCTTCGGCATGGCCTCCGCCCGCGCGGTCAAGAACCGCACGAGCGACGAGTCCGCCTACGACCGGGCCCGCAAGGCCCTGTTCGAGGAGGGCATCTCCACCTCGCGCATGTTCCTGGACCCGGCCCGCCCGGGCGTCGAGGACCTGATCGACTCGATCATCGCGGGCGTCCGCTCCTCCTGCACCTACGCCGGTGCGTCCTCGCTCGCCGAGTTCGAGGAGAAGGCCGTCGTCGGCATCCAGTCCGCCGCCGGCTACGCCGAGGGCAAGCCGCTGCACGCCAGCTGGAGCTAGTCGCTCGACCGTCGTACGTGCCGGAGCCCCCGCGATTCCTTTCGCTGGGGCTCCGGCACGTACGGGGCCAGTGCCCTCGCCACCGCCGAGCCGAGGAGCGCATGTCCCTCGTCGTTCGGGTGCAGGCCGTCCGCTAGGTGGCCCGGGGCCAACAGGCCCTGTCCGGGCAGTAGTTGAAGGGTGCGGTCGCCTGCCGCGATGAGGTGCCGCGTCGCGTCCTCCATGGCCGCGCGCAGCCCGGCCAGCGTCGCGCCCAGCGCGTTCGGGGTCCGCTCGGCCTCCGGGCGCAGCAGGGGAGAGAGCACGAGCAGCGGGGTCATCGGGTGGCCGCGGCGTACGAGGCGTATGAAGGCCAGGGTCGTCTCGTGCATCAGGGTGGCCGAAAACGGTATGCGCGACCAGCAGTTGGTGCCGAACGCGAGCGTGATCACGTCGGCCGGGAGCCGTGCCAATTGCTCGGCGGTGGGGAGTTCGCCGCGCGCCGCGCCCGCGTAGCCGAGGTTCACCGTGTCCAGGCCCAGCGCGCGGCCCGCGACGGCCGGCCAGGCGTGTGCGGGCCGGGTCGACCACCAGCCCTCCGTGATCGAGTCCCCGTGCACGAGCCAGCGCGGGCCACGCGGCGCGGGAGTGATCGCGCCGCCGATCGCGCGCACGCCGAGCACCACCGGGGAGCAGCTCTCGGGCGGATGGATCGTGAACAGCCCGTTGTGGTGCGGGAGTTGGAGCGCGACCACCCCCTCCTCGACCGGTTCCGCGGCCGTCTCGTGGACCAGGTGGTCGCCCTCCCACAGTGCGAAGGTGTGGGCGAGCCCGGCCAGCTCGTCGTCCGGTTCCGGCACCCGGGCGCGGTAGCGGATCTCCACCGCCGAGGCGCCCCGCGCCGTGAACTCGACCCGCATCCCGATGGGCAGCGCGGCCCGCTCGCCGGTGTCCCACGGCAGCCGCATCGTGTCGTCGGGGTCCGCGCGCACCGGCCGCCCTTCAGCGTCCAGCCAGGCCAGCCCACGCAGAAAAGGGCCCGGATCCAGCCAGCTCATGGCCCTCTCGTGCGACACGTCCAGCTCCATGGGGCGCGACCCTGCAACAGGCCTGACGAAGTGTCAAGGCAGCCCCGTGACCAGGACCACTGGACAGGGCTGTGAACAGGCCCCTGAGCAGGGCTTGCGCACGGATCGAACGTTGATGTGCAACAAACACCCATCCGTCGCTCTTGCGCGCAATGATCAACCGCCGATGCGCAAGGTTGCTGCATTACGACCGGGAAGCGGAAACCCATAAGGTTCTCGCCGTACGTGGAGTGGCGGGGATCGCCTGCTCGGCGGAACCGGCCACGGGAAGGCTCCATGCTGCCCGAAATATCCCTTTGTGCGGGAAGGCCGGGCCGTCGCGGTCACCTGCCGCCGATTGGCAGCGATAAGGAGCCACCTCAGTGTTGGATCACGGCGCAGCGCCACCCTCGACCGATGCCCCCGCCGCCGGGGGCCCGCACCCCGGTCGCGGTCTGATGCGGCGCAAGCCGGTAGAAACGCTGGTCGCGGAAGGCGGCCAGGGTGAGGGCGGCTCGCTGAAGCGGTCGCTCGGCATGTGGCAGCTGACCATGATCAGCATCGGTGCGACGCTCGGCACCGGCATTTTCGTGGTGCTCGGAGAGGCCGTCCCCAAGGCCGGACCCGCCGTCACGATCTCCTTCGTACTCGCTGGCCTCACGGCACTCTTCTCCGCGCTTTCCTACGCGGAGCTCGCGGGCTCCATCCCGGTCGCGGGCTCTTCGTATTCGTACGCTTACGCAACGCTCGGCGAACTCGTCGCCTGGATCTGCGGCTGGTGCCTGATCCTGGAATACGGCGTCTCGGTGGCGGCGGTCGCCGTCGGCTGGGGGCAGTACCTCAATGAGTTCCTGGACGGCACGATCGGCGTCACCATCCCCGACGCGCTGTCCGCGCCGCCCGGCGAGGGCGGGATATTCAACCTCCCCGCGCTGATCGTCGTCGTCCTCGCGATGGGCCTGCTGCTCGGCGGCGCCCGCGAGTCCGCCCGCATCAACACGATCATGGTCGGAGTGAAGATCGCCGCCCTGGTGCTGTTCTGCGTCATCGGCTTCATGGGCTTCAAGTCGGGCAACTACTCCAACTTCATGCCGATGGGCACGGCCGGAGTGAGCGGGGCCGCCTCGTCGCTGTTCTTCTCCTACATCGGCTTCGACGCGGCCTCCACGGCCGGTGAAGAGGCGAAGAACCCCAAGAAGGACCTGCCGCGCGCGATCATGCTCTCGCTGGTCATCGTCACCGCGCTGTACGTGCTTGTCGCCTTCGTCGCCGTCGGCGCCCGCCCCTGGAAGCAGTTCGAGGGCTCGGAGGCGGCGCTCGCCGGGATCATGAAGGACGTCACCGGGCACTCCTTCTGGGCCACCCTGCTCGCGGCCTGCGCCGTGATCGCGATCGCGAGCGTCGTCCTGACCGTGCTCTACGGCCAGACCCGCATCCTCTTCGCGATGTCCCGCGACGGTCTGGTGCCCAAGGTGTTCGCCAAGGTCAGCCCGCGCAGCGGAACGCCCGTCGCCAACACCATCGCCGTGTCGCTGTTCTGCGGCGTGCTGGCCGCGGCCGTGCCGCTCGGCAACCTCGCCGACGCCACCAGCATCGGCACGCTCTTCGCCTTCGCGCTGGTCAACGTGGCCGTCGTCATCCTGCGCGTGACCCGCCCCGACATGCCGCGCACCTTCCGGGTGCCGCTCGGCTGGGTCGTCCCGATCCTCGGCTTCGCCACCTGCGGCTACCTCATGTGGAACCTGTCCGGGGTCACCTGGGAGTACTTCGGATACTGGATGGCCGCCGGTCTCGTGATCTACTTCGCTTACGGCTACCGCCGTTCCAGGCTGGCCACCGCCTCACAGAAGTGATCCACCCGCAGTGCGACTGAATGACCTCGATGAACGCATCGTCCACGCGCTCGCCGAAGACGCCCGGCGCTCCTACGCCGACATCGGCTCGCTGATCGGCCTGTCCGCGCCCGCCGTCAAGCGGCGCGTGGACCGGCTGCGGGCCGAGGGCGCCATCACCGGGTTCACCGTCCGCGTGGACCCGGCGGCCCTCGGCTGGGAGACCGAGGGGTTCATCGAGATCTACTGCCGTCGCAACACCTCGCCCGACGCGATCAAGCGCGGGCTTGAGCGGTACCCCGAGGTCGCGTCCGCCTCCACCGTCACCGGTGAGGCGGACGCGATCGTCCAGGTCTTCGCCTCCGACATGCGGCACTTCGAGCGGGTCCTTGAGCGGATCGCGGGCGAGCCGTACGTGGAGCGGACCAAGTCGGTGCTGGTGCTCTCGCCTCTGCTGCGGCGCTATACGTCCGGCTCGCCCGCGTAGCCCTTCGGGCGTGGGTCGGCGCGGTGCGCCAGAACCGCCTAGCCCTTGGGCTGCTCGTATATCGGCTGCCACGGCAGCACCTTGAAGTCGCCGGTCCCTTCCTTGACCTTCTCGAAGGGCGCCGAGCTCATGCACTTCGGCAACCGCTGCGTCTCGGAGTCCTTGCCTATCCAGCTGTAGCCGAGCCGGTCGTGCGTGCCCGCGTCGTTCACCGTGACGCCGACCCGCTTGCCCTTGAACGGAGTGTCCGAGTCGGTCACGACGCCGGTGACCACCGCGACCTTCCCGCCCGTCACCAGGCAGTCCACCTTCGCCTTCGCCCAGCCGGACGTCCCGTTCGGGAAGACGTGCCTGAAGGAGAACGTGCCGTACGCCGCCTCCGGGTCCATGGTGTCCTTGGCCGCCAGATGGGCGTCGAAGCTGAACGTGATGTCGTCCCCGGCCGGCCGGTACAGCTTCGCGGTGCCGGTCAGCGCCGCGGCTTCCCTGGGCGAATGGCCGTCGGCTCCGTTCCCGGCGGCCGTCGCCCCTCCGGTGACCACGGCGGCGATGAGCAGGGCCACGCCGAGGGCGAGGACACGGGTGCGGGTGGGGGCGAACGCGATGCGGGGCATGGCAGGACCTTCCGTACGGTCGTGAGATGCGGTGGCCCGGCCGTTCCGGGCATGACCAGCCTTCCGCGCCCGGCGGCCCGGCACATCACACCGTGGGGTGGACCGCTTCCCCCGCGCGGGGGAAGCGCACCCAGGACCTGAGGCGTAAGGGCGGCGTCAACGCGGCGCAACGAATCGCCGCCGATCGCTGATCACGCGCAATGAATCATGCGGCGGCGCGCAACGGTGGCGCCTTGTCCGGGCCGAACGGCGGAACGTACCGTCTAGTGACCCCACCCTGCACTTCCGCCCCTGCCGAGGACTGCCCATGCCGCCGTTGCGCACCGCCCTGCTCCAGAGCTCCGGCCGTCTCTCCGACGTCGCCGCGAATCTGAAGGTGCTGGACGAGGCGGCCGGACGGGCGGCGGAGACCGGCGCCGGGCTGATCGTCTGCCCCGAGCTGTTCCTCACCGGGTACGCCATCGGCGACGACGTGGCGGAGCTCGCCGAGGCCGCCGACGGCCCCTCCGCGCAGGCCATCGCCGACATCGCGGTCCGCCACGGCCTGGCCGTCGTCTACGGCTACCCCGAGCGCGACGGCGACACCGTCTACAACGCGGCCCAGCTCATCGGCCCCGACGGCAGCCGCCTCGCGAACTACCGCAAGACCCACCTCTTCGGCTGCTTCGAGCAGGAGGCGTTCACGCCGGGTGACGAGCCGGTCGTCCAGGCCGAGCTGAACGGCCTCCGCGTCGGCATGATGATCTGCTATGACGTGGAGTTCCCGGAGAACGTACGGGCGCACGCCCTGGCCGGCACCGACCTGCTCCTGGTGCCCACCGCGCAGATGCACCCCTTCCAGTTCGTCGCCGAGTCCGTCGTGCCGGTCCGCGCCTTCGAGAACCAGCTGTACGTCGCGTACGTCAACCGGACCGGTCCGGAGGGCGAGTTCGAGTTCGTCGGGCTCAGCTGCCTGGCGGGCCCCGACGGCGCCGCGCGGGCCCGCGCCGGACGGGGCACCGAACTGGTCGTCGGCGACGTCGACCCCGAGTTCCTGGCCGCCTCGCGCGCGAACAACCCGTACCTGCGCGACCGCCGCCCCGGCCTCTACGCCTCCCTCGTCTGAGCCCTGAGCCACATGTCCTGAGCCCCGAGCTCCGATCCCCCGAGCCCTGGGTCCCGAGGCCCCGAGCCCCTCAACTTCCGTACTGTGCAAGGAGTCCGTACCCCATGACGTCCACGGTGCCCACCGCCGTCCAGCACATCGACGAGCAGCCGCCCGTCACGATGTTCGGGCCGGACTTCCCCTACGCGTACGACGACTTCCTCGCGCACCCGGCCGGGCTCGGCCAGATACCCGCGACCGAGCACGGCGCGGAGGTCGCGGTCATCGGCGGTGGCCTCTCCGGCATCGTCGCCGCGTACGAGCTGATGAAGATGGGCCTCAAGCCCGTCGTGTACGAGGCCGACCAGATCGGCGGCCGGCTGCGCACCGTCGGCTTCCCGGGCTGCGACCCCGAGCTCACCGCCGAGATGGGCGCCATGCGGTTCCCCCCGTGCTCGACCGCGCTCCAGCACTACATCGACCTGGTGGGCCTGGAGACCAAGCCGTTCCCGAACCCGCTCGCGCCGGACACCCCCTCGACGGTCGTCGACCTCAAGGGCGAGTCCCACTACGCGACGTCCGTCGACGAGCTGCCGCCCGTGTACCGCGAGGTCATGGACGCGTGGAACGCCTGTCTCGAAGAGGGCGCCGACTTCACCGACATGAACCAGGCGATCCGTGAGCGCGACATCCCGCGCATCCGCGAGATCTGGGCGAAGCTCGTCGACAAGCTCGACAACCAGACCTTCTACGGCTTCCTCTGCGAGTCGGAGGCCTTCAAGTCCTTCCGGCACCGCGAGATCTTCGGCCAGGTCGGCTTCGGCACCGGTGGCTGGGACACCGACTTCCCGAACTCCATCCTGGAGATCCTGCGCGTCGTCTACACCGAGGCCGACGACCACCACCGCGGCATCGTCGGCGGCTCCCAGCAGCTGCCGCTGCGCCTGTGGGAGCGCGAGCCGGAGAAGCTCGTGCACTGGGCGCCCGGCACCTCGCTCTCCTCGCTGCACGAGGGGACGCCCAAGCCGGCCGTGACCCGCCTGCACCGCACCGCGGGCAACCGCATCACGGTGACGGACGCGGACGGCGACATCCGCACCTACCGTGCGGCGATCTTCACCGCCCAGTCCTGGATGCTGCTCTCCAAGATCGCCTGTGACGACTCGCTCTTCCCGATCGACCACTGGACGGCGATGGAGCGCACCCACTACATGGAGTCCTCCAAGCTGTTCGTGCCGGTCGACCGGCCGTTCTGGCTCGACAAGGACGAAGAGACGGGCCGGGACGTCATGTCGATGACGCTCACCGACCGCATGACGCGCGGCACCTACCTCCTGGACAACGGGCCGGACAAGCCCGCCGTCATCTGCCTCTCCTACACCTGGTGCGACGACAGCCTGAAGTGGCTGCCGCTGTCGGCGAGCGAGCGCATGGAGGTCATGCTCAAGTCGCTCGGCGAGATCTACCCGAAGGTCGACATCCGGGGCCACATCATCGGCAACCCGGTGACGGTCTCCTGGGAGAACGAGCCGTACTTCATGGGCGCGTTCAAGGCCAACCTGCCCGGGCACTACCGCTACCAGCGCCGGCTCTTCACCCACTTCATGCAGGACTCGCTGCCCGAGGACAAGCGGGGCATCTTCCTCGCGGGCGACGACATCTCCTGGACGGCCGGGTGGGCCGAGGGCGCGGTGCAGACCGCGCTGAACGCGGTGTGGGGCGTGATGCACCACTTCGGCGGCACGACCGACTCGACCAACCCGGGGCCGGGTGACCTGTACGACTCGATCGCCCCGGTCGAGCTTCCCGAGGACTGAGCACGCCCTTGGGCTGAGGGGGTTGGGCCGCAACCCCCTCAGCAACCCTCTCAGCGGTTACAACCCCGCCGCCCGAGCCAGCTGGTACACCTCCGCCGCCACGTCCTTCAGCTCCTCCGCATCCCGCGCCGAGCCCTGCAGGTCCAGGAGGAACTCGCCGACGCCCTCGATGGCGTGTGCGGCCAGGTCCTCCACTATTTGCGGCGCGCTGCCCGTGAACGGGGGCCGGTCCGCGCCTTCGTACGGCTTCGCCGTGTAGCGGGTGTTGACGCGGAGGCACACCTCGATGGGGCGGGTCCTGCCGCGCTCCTCGGCCAGGTCCTTCAGCCTCGTCCACTCCTCGGTGAGCTGGGCGACGCCCTGGGTCGCGGGCAGCCAGCCGTCCGCGCGGTCCACCAGGCGGCGCGCCGACCTCGGGCTCATCGCCGGGAGGTAGACCGGGATCGGGCGGGCCGGCTTGGGGCCGACGACGGAGGGGGCGATCGTCGTCAGCCCGCCCTGGTAGGAGACCGGGTCGGGGCCCCACACCGCCGCGCACACGTCGAGCAGCTCGTCGAGGACCTTGCCGCGCTGCTCGAAGGGCGCCACGCCCGCCGCCGCGTACTCGTCGTGCGACCAGCCCGTGCCGAGCCCGGCGACGACCCGGCCGCCGCTCGCCGCATCCAACGAGGCCAGCGAGCGCGCCAGTTGGAAGGGTATGTGCAGCGGAGCGACCAGGACGCTGGTACCGAGCCGGGCCCGCTCGGTCGCGGCGGCCGCCAGCGTGAGGGTGATCAGCGGGTCGGCGACCGAGCGGTAGATGTCGGGCCAGGGCAGGCCCTCGACCCCGTACAGACCCTGGGTGGCGGGCTCGGGGAACAGCACCCGCTCGAAGACCCACAGGCTCTCGAAACCGATCTCCTCGGCCGCGCGCGCCACCGCGGGCACATCGTGGCCGAGGTCGTACTGCCTCATCTGCGGAAGGCCGAGTCCGAGCCGGATTGCCATGGAGCGCTCCTCAGTCGGGAACCGAAAGCGGTGTCAGCAGACATCGGGTCACCAGACCCACGCCCGCGTCCAACCGATCAGTGAACTCCTGGGCCAGGCCCGGAAGTTCCCGCAACTGCCACAGGACTTTCGCCGCGGACCAGGAGGCGTCCCGCGCCCGGTCCAGACTCCACGACGCAAGGAGGTGGGTCATCGGATCGGCCACCTCGAAGAGGTCGGGCCCCGGCATGAGTTCCTCGCGGATCCGCTCCTCCAGGAGTGCCAGCGTGTCGCCGACCCGGTCGAAGTCCCGCTCCAGGAGGGCGGGTTCACAGCCGAGGGTCCGGCAGCTGTCCACCACGGCGAGCGTCAGGTCGTGCCCGATGTGCGCGTTGATCCCGGCCAGCGCGAACTGCAGCGGCCGCACGCCCGGATGGCGCCGGTACTGGAACAGCGGACGCCAGCAGCCCGGTGGACGCCGGCCCGCCGAAGCCGCCTCCACGGCCGCGAGATAGCGCTCGGCGAAGAGCACGTCGAGGGTGGCCGCGGCCCGCGGGTCGGCGAAGCCGTCGTGCGCGATGAGCCGGGAGATCTCCTCGGTCACCGTCAGGTAGACACGGTTGAAGACCGCGATGCCGTCCCGGGCCGGCAGATCGGCCCGCAGCGCGCGCATCCGCCGGACCACGGGGTCCAGCGGCGCGGCGGACCGGTGAGTGTGCGCGAGGTGTCCGGTCCGCGGCGATCCCGTTGGCGTCCATCCGGTCTGCGTCATGGAGGCAGCGTCCCAGCCCGCCGCCGCCCCGAGCACCGCCGTAAGGGGGCTTGACCGGAACGGATGAACCGTGGCTCGGGAGCCCGCTGCCCCTACGGCGCGGGAGCTACGCCTGGTCGTTCTCGTACGACGACGTGCCCGAATCCAGCAGCGGCTCCTGCTGCTTGAGGTGGGCCGGGGCGAGCGCGCGCAGCACGTGGTAACCGGTGATGACCACGATCGTGCCGAGTGCGATGCCGCTGAGCTGGAAGTTGTCGGTGAACTTCAGGCTGACATTGCCGATGCCGATGATGATGCCCGCGGCGGCCGGCACCAGGTTCAGCGGGTTGCGCAGATCGACCTTCGCGTTGATCCAGATCTGCGCGCCGAGCAGGCCGATCATGCCGTACAGGATGACGGTGATGCCGCCGAGCACGCCGCCCGGGATCGCCGCGACGACCGCGCCGAACTTGGGGCACACGCCGAAGAGCAGCGCGAATCCGGCGGCGGCCCAGTAGGCGGCGGTCGAGTAGACGCGGGTCGCGGCCATCACGCCGATGTTCTCGGAGTACGTGGTGTTGGGCGGGCCGCCCACCGCGGTCGACAGCATGGAGGCGGCGCCGTCGGCGGCGATCGCGGTGCCCAGCTTGTCGTCGAGGTCGGTGCCGGTCATCTCGCCGACGGCCTTGACGTGGCCCGCGTTCTCGGCGATCAGGGCGATGACGACGGGCAGGGCGACGAGGATCGCCGACCACTCGAAGCTCGGCGCGTGGAAGCTCGGCAGCCCGATCCAGTCGGCCTTGCCCACGCCCGAGAGGTCCAGGCGCCAGTGGTCCACGGCCTCCGCGCCGCCGTGCACCGAGTGGATCTTCCCGAAGACGCGGTCGAGCAGCCAGGAGATGCCGTACCCGAAGATCAGGCCGAGGAAGATCGCGATCCGGGACCAGAAACCGCGCAGGCAGACCACGGCCAGACCGGTGAACAGCATCACCATGAGCGCCGTCCACTGGTCCTGGGGCCAGTACGTGGAGGCGGTGACCGGCGCCAGGTTGAAGCCGATCAGCATGACGACGGCGCCCGTGACGATGGGCGGCATCGCGGCGTGGATGATCCGCGCGCCGAACCGCTGCACCGCGAGGCCCGCGAAGAACAGCACCACGCCCACGACGAAGACCGCGCCGGTGACGGTGGCGCTGGTGCCTCCGGTGGCCCGGATCGCCGCGGCGACGCCGACGAAGGAGAGCGAGCAGCCGAGGTAGCTGGGCACCCGGCCCTTGGTGGCGAGCAGGAAGATGACCGTCGCGATGCCGGACATCATGATCGCGAGGTTGGGGTCGAGGCCCATCAGCACGGGCGCGACGAACGAGGCGCCGAACATCGCGACCACGTGCTGCGCGCCGAGGCCGATCGTGCGCGGCCAGGAGAGCCGTTCGTCGGGGCGTACGACGGCTCCTGGAGCGGGGGTCCGCCCGTCGCCGTGCAGGGTCCAGCGCACGCCGAGGCGCATGGGTCGCTCCAGTTCGTCTGTTGGGGTCGGTGATGCGAAAAGTCTCGAAAAGATCAGGCCAAATATTAATGCCGGATCACGGGCGCCACTCACCAGAGCGGCCGGGCCGAAGGTCCCATCCGTGAATCCGCGCCTGGGGCATTGTCAGCCGGAACAGCGGGCCCTACGCTCACACGGTCTCGTTCATGAATGCCATTCACGTACATGCCCGAGTAGCTACACCTCGCAGGCCCGAATCGACATCCGACTCGATGGGAGTGCCCGATGAGCGGAAGACCCCGCCGTGGGCTCGTCGCCTTGCTGTCCCTCGCGGTGGCGGTCGCCTCCGCGCTGATACCCGCCACCTCGTACGCCGCTCCGGCCGCCGCCGAGGCGCCCCACACCGTGGTCCTGGACGGCAAGCGCCTCCAGGACGCCAAGCGGCGGCTCGGCCACGGGGACGCCCAACTGCGCGATGCCGTAAGGAAGTTGACGGCAACCGCCGACGGCTGGCTCGCCCAGGGCCCCTGGACGGTCGTCGACAAGCCGAAGCCGGCCCCGGGCGGCGATCCGCACGACTACCTCAGCCAGGCCCCCTACTGGTGGCCCTCCCAGCCGAAGACCGCCGACAACCCGTGGGGCTGCCCCTACGTCCAGAAGGACGGCCAGCGCAATCCCGAGGTCGACTCCGGCACCGACCGGCCCGACCTCGGCAAGGTCTTCAACTCGGTCACCAGCCTCAGCCTGGCCTGGTACTACACCGGTGAGAAGCAGTACGCCGAGCACGCCTCGGACATCCTGCGCACCTGGTTCCTCGACCCGGCGACGCGGATGAATCCGAACCTGAACCACGGGCAGTTCATCCCCTGCAAGTACGACGGCCGGGCCATCGGCATCATCGACTTCTCGCAGCAGTACTCCAGCGTCCTGGACGCGGTCGCGATCCTGGAAACCGGGGCGCCCGGCTGGACGGCGAGCGATCACGCCTCAATGCTCGACTGGAACAAGAAGTTCCTGAACTGGGAGGTGAATTCGGCGTTCGGCAAGGAGGAGTCGGCGGCCCAGAACAACCACGGCACCTTCCAGGACCTCCAGATCGCCGCCCTCGCCCTGGCCACCGGAAACAGGGACCTGGCCCGACGGACCGTCCTCGGCGCCGAGAAGCGGCGCATCGACCCGCAGATCGCGGCCGACGGCAGTCAGCCGCAGGAGCTGGCCAGGACCCGGAGCTGGCACTACTCGACCTTCGACCTCGTCGCCTACACCCGGCTCGCCGCCATCGGCAAGCAGATCGGCGTCGACCTGTGGGCATATCAAGGACCCCGGGGACAGGGCCTGTTCAAGGCCGTGCGCTACCTGTTGCCCGCGGCCACCGGGGCCGCCGCCTGGCCGCATCCGGAGCTGGAGTTCTACCGGTACGCGGCGAGCGACGTCGTCCACGCCGCGGCCGACGCCGGGGACGAGGACGCGCGGGCGGCCGTGCCGCGGCTCCAGGCGCCGCCCGGCGGCGACCTGTGGGCCCTGCGTCCCGCCGCCGAACAGCTCGACTCCATCGCCGGCTGACCCGGGCGGCTGCGCGGCGCCGGTTCAGACCTGGCGGACCGGCGCCGCGTCCACCGCCTCACGGGGCCGGGCGCCCGCCCGCAGGACCCGCGCCCCCGCCACCAGGCCGAGCCCGAGCACGGTCACCAGGCCGAACGACACCACCAGCGAGGTCAGATCGGCGATCCCGCCGATCGCGGAGGGGGCCACCAGGCCCGAGGTGTACGTGATGGTCGCGACCCCCGCGATGGCCTGGCTCGGGTTGGGGCCGCTGCGCCCCGCCGCCGCGAACGCGAGCGGCACGACGACCGCCACGCCCAGGCCCATCAGGCCGAACCCGGCCATCGCCACCGCCGGGCCCGGCGCCACCACCACGAGCAGACCGCCCAGCGTGGCCAGGATGCCTCCGCCGCGCACCGTACGCACGGCGCCGAAGCGGTCCACGCCCTTGTCGCCCGCGAGCCGGGCCGCCGCCATGGTCAGCGTGAACGCGGTGGTGCAGGCGGCGGCCGTGCCCGCCGAAGCGTCCAGTACGTCACGCAGATAGACCGCCGACCAGTCGAGGCTCGCGCCCTCGGCGAACACCGCGCAGAACCCCACCATGCCGATGACGAGCGCCGACTTGGGCGGCAGCGCGAATCGCGGCGGGGGCGCCTCGTCAGGGGCGCTGCGCAGATCGAGCACGCCCTGGCAGGCGGCCAGGCCGAGCAGGGTCAGCACGGCGGCGGCCACCGTGTGGTGCAGCCGCGCGTCGGCCCCGAGGTGCGCGGCGAGCGTCCCGGCCGCCGAGCCGATCAGCGCGCCCACGCTCCACATGCCGTGCAGCGAGGACATGATCGAGCGGCCGAGCCGGTTCTCGGTCTCCACGCCGAGCGCGTTCATCGCCACGTCCGCCATGCCCGCGCTCGCTCCGTACGCGAAGAGGGCCGCGCACAGCGTGTAGACGTTCGGCGCGAGCGCGGGCAGCGCCAGGGCCAGCGTCCACAGCGCGAGCAGCCCGCGCAGCGCACCCCGCGCTCCGAACCGGTGGGTGACGGCGCCGGACAGCGGCATCAGCAGGGACGAGCCGATCGCCGGGAAGGCGAGGGCGAGGCCGAGCTGCCCGGCGGACACCCCGGCGTGCTCCTGGATCCAGGGGACCCGGGTGGCGAAGTTGCCGGTCACCGCGCCGTGCACACAGAACACCGCGGCGATCGCGAGCCGCGTCCGCCTCAACTGCCGTGGATCCAGAGCCAGTTCGGCTGTCATCGAGCGGATTCCCTCCCTCGTGGGCGGCCTCCCGCCGCCGCGGCGTAAACTATCAGGAACCCTGCCTGATAAATAGAAGCGGTCGCAACCCGCCTTCGGTGATCTGGAAGGATTCCCGGCATGCCCGCATCCCCGAGCACCGCCCGGGCCATCAACGACCGGCTCGCCCTGCGCCTCCTCCAGGACGAGGGCCCGTTGACGGCAGGCCAGCTCAAGAACCTCACCGGACTCTCCCGGCCCACCGTCGCCGACCTCGTCGAGCGCCTCCAGGGCTCCGGCCTGGTCCACGTGGTGGGGGAGTCGGGTGCCGAGCGGCGCGGCCCCAACGCGCGCCTGTACGCGATCGTCGCCGACCGGGCCCATCTCGCGGCCCTGGACGTCCGCACCCACAGTGTGTCCCTCGCCGTCGCCGATCTGCTGGGCGTGACGCTGGCCGAGGCGACCCTGCCGATCGAACCGGAGGCCGGGACGGGGCCCGCCGTCGAGCAGGCCGTGGCGCTTCTTGAACGCACCGCCAAGGAGGCGGGCGCCGAGCGGCTGCACAGCGTCGGGATCGGCGCGCCCGGCCTCGTCGACCCGGCGAGCGGCGAGCTGCGCGACACCAGCGGGCTGCCCGCCTGGCACCGCGAACTCGTCCGCGTCCTGGCCGGACGTCTGCCCGCCGCCGTGCTCGTCGAGAACGAGACCAACCTGGCCGCCGTGGCCGAGCAGCGGCTCGGCGCGGCCCGCGGGCAGGACACCTTCGTGCTGCTGTGGCTCGGGCAGGGCATCGGCGCGGCCGTCGTCCTGGACGGGAAGCTGCGCAGGGGCGCCTCGGGCGGCGCGGGCGAGATCGGGTTCATGCCGGTGCCCGGCACCGGCGGCCTGCCGTCCGCGACCGGTTGCGACGGCGGCTTCCACGCGCTGGTGCACGCGGGCGCGGTGTCCCGCCTCGCCGCCGCGCACGGCAGGGCAGGCAGTGCGGAAGAGGCCGTACGGGACGCCGACGGGCCCTTCCTCGACGCGCTGGCCGAGCGGCTCGCGATCGGAGCGGCGGGCGTGGTCGCGGTCCTCGACCCCGGCCTGATCGTCCTTGGCGGCGAACTGGGCCACGCGGGCGGCCAGTTGCTCGCGAGTCGCGTACAGCGCGCCCTGGCCGCCCTGACCCCCCTCGCCACCGAGGTGAGACCGAGCGAACTGGGCGACGGCGCGGTTTTGAGCGGCGCCCTGCTGACTGCGCGGGACGCGGCCCAGGACGACCTCTTCGCACCGAAAGCGTGACGGCGTCTCAGGTTTCGGAGCCCGACGGCGGCCAAGGGCCTGGAGACCGCCGCCGGGCGTATGGGGCGGGGAGCGGACCGGCGGGCCTCTCCTCGGAGGTGACGCAGAGATTAAGAGGACTAGACCAGTACGGTCAATGGGTATGGACCAAAAGGAAGGTCCGGCCCCTGGGGTGCCAGGGGCTCCCGTCTGGAGGGCGGCTCGAATCCGGCCATCCTGTGAGCCAGCCCACATCCATCGACCCACATGGCCTCCGATCGGGCGTGGCACACTGGCCCTGTACCAGCAGCAGCGCACTCCGGGGTCGGTGTAATTCCGAACCGGCGGTAATAGTCCGCGACCCGTCCGCATCCAGCGGCCGGTTGACCAGGTGAAATTCCTGGACCGACGGTGAAAGTCCGGATGGGAGGCAGTGCGCGGCGGGCGGACCGTTCCACGGTCGCGCCGGCCGTCTGTTACCGGTCGCCGTCCAAGGCACCGGTCTCTTTCGGCCGTGGCGTGAGCTGTGCGCGATGGTCTGTTTTCCCGCTCTCTGTCGTCATCGACAGACCCCGGAGTCCGTGCCCGAAGAGGCAGGAGGACCCGGTGGCCACCGCAGCCGACGCAGACGCCATGCGCCGAGCCATTGAGCTCGCCGCGCGCGGACTCGGCTCCACCAGCCCCAACCCGGTCGTCGGGTGCGTCATCACCGATGCCCGCGGCACGGTCGTCGGCGAGGGCTTCCACCAGCGGGCCGGCGGCCCGCACGCCGAGGTCCACGCCCTCGAAGCCGCAGGCGAGCGTGCCCGTGGCGGCACCGCGTACGTCAGCCTCGAACCCTGCAACCACACCGGCCGCACCGGCCCCTGTGCCCAGGCGCTCATCGCGGCCGGCGTCACCCGCGTCTTCTACGCGGTCGGCGATCCAAACCCCCAGGCCACCGGCGGCGCCGACACCCTGCGCGCGGCCGGCGTCCGGGCCGAGCAGGGCCTCCTCGCGGACGAGGCCGAGGCCGTCAACACCGCCTGGCTCACCTCCGTACGGCTCGGCCGCCCGCACGTCACCTGGAAGTACGCGGCGACCCTCGACGGCCGGACCGCCGCCGAGGACGGCACCAGCCGCTGGATCACCTCCGCCGAGGCCCGCGCCGACGTCCACCGGCTGCGCGCCGAGTGCGACGCCGTGGTCGTGGGCTCCGGCACCGCCCGCACCGACGACCCGCACCTCGCGGTCCGCGGCATCGACGGCTCAACTCAGCCCCTGCGCGTGGCAGTCGACACCAACGCCACCGCCGTCAAGCCCGGCGCCCGCATCCTCGACGACGCCGCGCCCACCCTGATCGCGGTCGCCGAGGACGCCGACGCGGCCCACCTGCCCCAAGCGGCGGTCCTGCGCATGCCGCGCGCCGCCACCGGTCTTGACATCCCGGCACTGCTCGCCGCCCTCCACGCGCGCGGCGTGCGCTCCGTACTCCTCGAAGGCGGCCCGACCCTGGCCGGGGCCTTCGTCGCCGCGGGCGCCGTCGACAGGGTCGTCGGCTACCTCGCACCCGCCCTGCTCGGCGCCGGGCCCACCGCGCTCGCCGGAGCAGGAATCTCCACCATCACCGAGGCGTTGCGGCTCGACATCACCGAGACCGTGCGCATCGGCCCCGATCTGCGCATCACCGCCACCCCTCTCGCCAAGGAGCGCTGAACGTGTTCACCGGAATCGTCGAAGAGCTGGGCGAAGTCACCGCCATCGAGAACCTCGGTGACGCCTCCCGCTTCCGCCTGCGCGGCCCCGTCGTCACCGAGGGCGCCGCACACGGCGACTCGATCGCCGTCAACGGCGTGTGTCTGACCGTCGTGGAGTTCGGCGACGGCGAGTTCACCGCCGACGTGATGGACGAGACGCTGAAGCGCTCCAGCCTCGGCGCCCTGGACGTCGGCTCCCGGGTCAACCTGGAGCGGCCCATGGCCGTCGGCGGCCGCCTCGGCGGGCACATCGTCCAGGGCCACGTCGACGGCACCGGCACGGTGCTCTCACGCACCCCCTCGGAGAACTGGGAGATCGTCAAGATCGCCCTTCCCGGTGACCTCTCCAAGTACGTCGTGGAGAAGGGCTCCATCACCGTGGACGGCGTCAGCCTCACGGTCGTTGAGGCCGCCGCCGACTACTTCACCATCAGTCTCATCCCGACCACCCTCGCGCTGACCACGCTCGGCATCAAACAGCCCGGCGACCCGGTCAACCTGGAGGTCGACGTCATCGCCAAGTACGTCGAGCGGCTGCTCGGCGCGAGCCACGGGGGGAACGAGAAGTGAGCGCGGTGAACTGGCTGAACGGCGAGGCCTTCACGGTCCTCGGGCAGCACATCAAGTGGTCGGACATGATCGGCAACACGATCGGTCTGGCAGCCCTCGCGCTCGGCTGGCGCCGGTCCATATGGACCTGGCCCGCCCAGTTCGTGTCGGGCCTCATCCTGTTCGTGGCCTTCGCCGCCGGACACCTCTCCGGCAGCGCGGGCAAGCAGGTCGTCGTGATGGTCGTGGCCGCGGGCGGCTGGCTCGCCTGGAGCCGGGGCCGGCAGCAGGCGCAGGACGGCTCCATCGCCGTACGGTTCGCCACCTGGCGCGAGCGGGCCTTCCTGCTCGGCGGCGCCGCCCTCGGCACGGTCGCCGTAGCGGCCCTGTTCACCGCCTACCCGGCCCTCTCGTGGGACCCGTGGCCCGACGCCTACGTCTTCGTCGGCACCATCGTCGCGATGTTCGCCCAGGCCCGCGGCATGGTCGAGTTCTGGTTCGCCTGGCTGCTCGTCGACGTCGTCGGCGTCCCCCTCAACTTCGCCAACGGATACGCCTTCTCCGGCTTCGTCTACGTCATATACGGCGCGCTCGTCCTGTGGGGCATGCGCGACTGGTGGCTGCGCTCGCGCACGAGCGTCAAGCCCGTCCTGGAAGGAGCGACGGCATGACCACGCACGCACCCACCTGGTACTCCACCGACAACCGAGAGGACCTCTCCCTCGACCCCGTCGAGCAGGCCATCCGCGACATCGCGGCCGGCCGGCCCGTGGTCGTCGTCGACGACGAGGACCGCGAGAACGAGGGCGACCTCGTCGTCGCCGCCGAGAAGGCCACGCCCGAGATCGTCGCGTTCATGATGAGCGAGTGCCGCGGCCTGATCTGCGCGCCCATGGAGGGCGAGGACCTCGACCGGCTCGACCTGCCGCAGATGGTCGACCACAACACCGAGTCGATGAAGACCGCCTTCACCGTCTCCGTCGACGCGAGCGCCGAGCACGGCGTGAGCACCGGCATCTCCGCCGCCGACCGCGCCACCACGCTGCGCCTGCTCGCCGACGGCCGCTCCGCCTCCGGCGACTTCGTACGCCCCGGCCACATCTTCCCGCTGCGCGCCAAGCCCGGCGGCGTGCTGGTGCGCAACGGCCACACCGAGGCCGCGGTCGACCTCGCCCGGCTCGCCGGGCTCGCCCCGGCCGGCGCCATCGTCGAGATCGCGGGCGAGGACGGCGTCATGCTGCGCCTCCCGGAGCTCGTACCGTTCGCCCGCAAGCACGGCCTGACGATCATCTCCATCGAGGACCTGATCGCCTACCGGCGCTCCGCCGAGCCGACCGTGCGCCGCGAGGCCGAGGTCCAACTCCCCACTGCCGCAGGTGAGTTCACCGCGTACGGCTACCGCTCCACCGTCGACGGCGTCGAGCACGTCGCCCTGGTCCACGGCGACATCGGCGACGGCGAGGACGTCCTGGTCCGGGTCCACTCCGAGTGCCTGACCGGCGACATCTTCTCCTCGCTGCGCTGCGACTGCGGCCCCCAGCTCCAGGCCTCCATGGAACGCATCACCGAGGCCGGCCGCGGCGTCGTGGTCTACCTGCGCGGCCACGAGGGCCGCGGCATCGGCCTCCTTTCCAAGCTGCGCGCGTACGAACTCCAGGAGCGCGGCCGCGACACGCTCGACGCCAACCTGGAGCTGGGCCTGCCCGCCGACGCCCGCGACTACGCGGCCGGCGCCCAGATCCTCGCCGATCTCGGCGTGCGCAGCCTGCGGCTCATGACCAACAACCCCGACAAGATCACCGCGCTGGTACGGCACGGCCTGAAGGTGTCGGGGCGCGAGCCCATGCCCGTCCAGGCGGGCGAGCACAACCTGAGCTACCTGCGCACCAAGCGGGACCGCATGGGGCACGACCTTCCGTGGCTGGACGCGGCATCGACGCCGATGTCCGCCTGCGGCAACCAGTAACCCAGTAAGCACACCGGAAACACCTGAGGAGAGCACGTGAGTGGCAAGGGCGCACCCGAACTGTCCGTACGCAACTGCGGGGACCTCCGTGTCGCCGTGGTCGCGGCACAGTGGCACGAGAAGGTGATGGACGGACTCGTCGACGGCGCCCTGCGCGCCCTGCACGAACTCGGCATCGACGAGCCGACGCTGCTGCGCGTCCCCGGCAGCTTCGAACTGCCCGTCGTGGCGAAGGTCCTGGCAGGTCGCGGCTACGATGCCGTCGTCGCACTTGGCGTAGTCATCAGGGGCGGTACCCCGCACTTCGAGTACGTGTGCCAGGGTGTCACCAACGGCCTCACCCAGGTCAGTGTCGACACCGGCGTACCCATCGGGTTCGGCGTGCTGACCTGTGACACCGAGGAGCAGGCCCTGGACCGGGCCGGCCTCGAAGGGTCGAACGAGGACAAGGGTCATGAAGCGGTCACCGCCGCCGTGGCCACCGCCGCCACGCTGCGCACGGTCAGCGAACCCTGGCGCTGAGCGACCGGGCCCACCCTCTACTCTAAGAAGCATCATGGCGAACAAACCCTCCAAGAGTTTCGAAGAGCTCTTCACCGAGCTCCAGCTCAAGGCCGCCAACGGCGACCCCTCCACCTCCCGCACCGCCGAGCTGGTGGACCAGGGCGTGCATGCCATCGGCAAGAAGGTCGTCGAGGAGGCCGCCGAAGTCTGGATGGCCGCCGAGTACGAGGGCAAGGAAGCCGCCGCCGAGGAGATCTCGCAGTTGCTGTACCACGTCCAGGTGATGATGGTCGCGCGCGGGATCTCCCTCGACGACGTCTACGCCCACCTCTGAGCCCGCCCGCATTCCACACCACCCCGCACAAGAAGGAAGCTGACCTCATGCTGCGCATCGCCGTTCCCAACAAGGGTTCACTGTCCGGACCTGCGTCGGCGATGCTCCATGAGGCCGGCTACCAGATGCGCAAGGAGTCGAAGGAGCTCGTCCTCGTCGACCCCGTCAACGAGGTCGAGTTCTTCTACCTGCGCCCCAAGGACATCGCGATCTACGTGTCCGCGGGCAAGCTCGACATCGGCATCACCGGCCAGGACCTCCTGGTCGACTCCGGCGCCAACGCCGAGGCGATCCTGCCGCTTGGCTTCGCCCGCTCCACCTTCCGCTACGCCACCAAGCCCGGCACCGCGAGCGGCATCGCCGACTTCGGCGGCATGACGATCGCCACCTCCTACGAGGGCATCGTCGCCAAGCACCTCGCGGACAACGGGGTCGACGCCTCCGTCGTCCACCTGGACGGCGCCGTCGAGACCGCCATCGAGCTGGGCGTCGCCCAGGTCATCGCGGACGTCGTCGAGACCGGCACCTCGCTGCGCAACGCGGGCCTCGAAGTCATCGGCGAGCCGATCATGAAGTCGGAGGCGGTCGTCATCCGCCGCACCGGCGCCGACGCGGACGACCCCAAGGTGCAGCAGTTCCTGCGCCGCCTCCAGGGCGTCCTGGTCGCCCGCAGCTACGTGATGATGGACTACGACTGCCGCGCCGAGCACCTGGAGCGGGCCGTGGCGCTCACGCCGGGCCTGGAGTCGCCGACGATCTCCCCGCTGCACAACGAGGGCTGGGTCGCCGTCCGCTCGATGGTCCCCGCCAAGGACTCCCAGCGGGTCATGGACGACCTGTACGAGCTGGGCGCCCGCGCGATCCTCACCACGGCCATCCACGCCTGCCGCCTCTGACCGGCCGGCCGAAGACAGCGCCGAAGAAGACAGCGACGAAAGCGAACGACACCGTGTCCGCCCCCGCGCCCCACACTCCTGCCCTGCCGGTCACCTTCAGGCCGACCCGCACCCGGGCCGTCCTGCTGACCAGCGCGGCCGCCATGTTCGTCGCCATGACGGTGATGTCGCTGCTCCTGGAGACCCTGAGCGGGGGCGAGCGGGGCAGCTTCATCCTGATGGCGGCACTGTTCGCCGGGGTCCTCGTGCTGCTCAGCCGGCCCAAGGTCGTCGCCGACGACACGGGCGTCACCGTCGTCAACCTCACCGCGAGGCGCCGCCTCGCCTGGGCGGAGATCCTCCGGGTGAACCTGCGCCCCGGCGACCCCTGGGTCTTCCTCGACCTCAGCGACGGCACCAGCCTGCCCGTGCTCGGCATCCAGCCCGGCATCGGCAAGGCGCGGGCCATCCGCGACGCCAAGGCGCTGCGCGCGCTCGCCGAAACCCACGGCACGGGTGCCGATTCACCCGGTGCGACGCGCGACAACGGCTGAGCCCCCTGCCCCACCTGGCAGCATCTTGATTACCCTGATGTCGGCGGCGCCGAGTGCGCCCCGCCCCGCACACGGGCCAGCGTCATCGGCCGCGGGGCACCAGCGACCCGAGGAGTGACTCCCTCCAGCAATGGACGGATCGTCCGGTAGTACCTGCGCCGCCCCCTCCCAGGAGGCGGCGGCATGACCATCACGCTTGTGCTGCTCTTCGCGGCATTCCTTCTGATCCTCGCCAACGGCTTCTTCGTGGCGGCCGAGTTCGGCCTGGTCACCGTCGACCGGCCGGACGCCGAGCGCGCCGCCGCCGACGGCGACCGCAGGGCCAACGCCGTGGTGCGCGCCCTGCGCGAGCTGTCCTTCCAGCTCTCCGGCACCCAGCTCGGCATCACCATCACCTCGCTGGTCGTGGGCATGCTCGCCGAGCCCGCGCTCGCCGACCTGCTCGACGGGCCGATCGGTGCCACCGGGCTTCCGGCGGGCGCCGTCTCCGGCATCAGCGTCGTCCTCGGCATGCTGCTCGCCGCCGCCGTGCAAATGGTGATCGGCGAGCTCGTCCCGAAGAACTGGGCGGTCTCCAAGCCGCTCCAGGTGGCCCGCTTCGTGGCCGGACCGCAGGACCGCTTCTCGCGGCTCTTCCGCCCGGTCATCGCCCTGCTCAACACGGTCGCCAACCGCCTGGTGCGGGCGCTCGGCGTGGAGCCCGCCGATGAGCTGGCCTCCGCCCGCACGCCCGGCGAACTGGTCTCCCTGGTCAAGCACTCGGCGCGGGCCGGAGCCCTGGAACAGGACACCGCCGACCTCTTCGTGCGGACCCTCTCGCTCGGCCACCTCACGGCCGAGAACGTGATGACCCCGCGCGTCAAGGTCAGCGCCCTGCAGACCACGGCCACCGCCGCCGACGTCCTCAACCTCACCCGGGCCACGGGCCTGTCCCGCTTCCCGGTCTACCGGGAGCGGATCGACGAGGTCGTCGGCATGGTCCACCTCAAGGACGCGCTCGCCGTCCGGCCGCCGGAGCGGCTGCGCACCGCGGTCGGCCTGATCGCCGTGCCGCCGCTGCTCGTGCCTCAGACGCTGCCCGTGCAGCAGCTCCTGGAGCGGCTGCGCAGCGAACAGCCGATAGCCGTCGTCGTCGACGAGTACGGGGGCACGGCCGGCGTGGTCACCCTTGAGGACATCATCGAGGAGCTCGTCGGCGAGGTCCGCGACGAGCACGACGGCGCGGACGCCGCCCGGCCCGAACTCGCCGTGGTGGCGGGCGAGGACGGCCGGCCCGCCTGGGAGGCCGACGGCAGCTGCCGCGTCCTCTCGCTCGGCCGGATAGGCCTCGAAGCCCCCGAGGGCCCGTACGAGACCGTCGCGGGACTGGTCGCCGACCTGCTCGGCCGGATCCCGGTCCCCGGCGACCGGGTCGAGCTGCCCGGCTGGCGGATCCAGGTCCGCCGGGTCGAGCGGTACCGCGCCGAGCGGGTCCGCTTCGTGCGGTCGGCCGACGCGCCGGCCCTGGAGGCGGCCCGATGAGCCTGCTCCAGCTTCTCTTCGCGCTGCTGCTCGTGCTGGCCAACGGCTTCTTCGTCGGCGCCGAGTTCGCGCTCGTCTCCGTACGCCGCAGCCAGATCGAACCGCTGGCCGCGGCCTCCGCGCGGGCCCGCCAGGTGCTGCACGGCCTGGAGAACCTGCCCCAGATGATGGCCGCCGCCCAATTCGGCATCACCATCTGCTCGTTGACGCTCGGCGCGGTCGCCGAGCCGACCGTGGCGCGGCTCCTGGAGCCCGTCTTCCAGGCGGCCCGGATCCCCGAGGGCCTCGTCCACCCGCTCGGCTATGTCATCGCGCTCGCCGTGGTGGTCTCGCTCCACCTCGTCATCGGCGAGATGGTCCCGAAGAACCTGGCGATGGCGGCACCGGAGAAGACCGCGCTCTGGTTCAGCCCGGGCCTGGTCGCCTTCGCCCGGGTCTGCAAGCCGGTGACGATCGCGCTCGGGGCCTGCGCGCGGCTCATCCTGAAGCTGTTCCGGGTCGAGCCGAAGGACGAGGTGGAGGCCGTCTTCACCAGCGTCCAGCTCGGCCGCCTCGTCGAGGACTCCGGCCAGGCCGGGCTCCTGGAACCCGAGGCGCAGGAACGCCTGGAGGACGCCCTTGAGCTGGGCAGCCGCCCGGTGACGGACGTCCTGCTCGACCGGGCGTCCCTGGTCACGGTCGGCTGCTCGGTGACCCCGAGGGAGCTGGAGGAGCTGACGGTACGCACCGGATTCTCCCGCTTCCCGGTGTGCGCGGAGGGCGGCGCCTTCATGGGCTTCCTCCATGTCAAGGACGTGCTCGACGTGGAGGACCGGGAGCGCGCGGTGCCGCAGCAGCTGTGGCGGCCGCTCGCCACCCTGCGGGCCGAACTGCCCCTGGACGACGCCCTCACCGTGATGCGCCGCGCGGCGACCCACCTCGCCCAGGTCGCCGACGGCTCCGGCCGGGTGCTCGGCCTGGTCGCCATGGAGGACGTCCTCGAAAAGCTGGTGGGCGAGGTCCGCGACCCCGCCCACCGCGAGGAGCCCACCCCGCTGGCCCGGCTGGCCGAGCCCCGCGGCGAACAGGCCCAGCAGGCGCTGGCCGGATAGCTAGAGGGGATCCTGCGGGTCGCGGCGAGCGGGGCCGCGACCCGACAGGACCTCCCCGTACGCCTGCATCAGATCGGGCAGGCGCAGGGTGGACAGGTCGTCCCGGGTCGGAAGCGTCGGGTACATCGACAGCCTCAGGTCCCGGTAGGCGCAGCTCTTCTCGTACAGGGTGCGCAGGAAGCGGCCGTTGCCGAGCTCGTCGATCCAGCCCTGGTCGACGACGTGCCCGCTGATCGAGCGCAGCTCCTCAAGTGCCTCCTCGTCCCAGGCGTCCCCGTTCTCACCGGCGAGCACCTCGCCGATCGAGGTGAGTTCGAGGGGGCGGTAGGAGGGGAAGTCGACGCGGGTGGTGAACCGCGAGGACAGCCCCGGATTGGTGGCGAGCAGCCGGTCCATGCCCTCGGGGTAGCCGGCGAGGATCACCACCAGGTGGTCGCGGTTGTCCTCGGCGCGCTTGAGCAGCACCTGGAGCGCCTCGTCGCCGTACGCGTCGCCCTTGCTGTAGCCGGAGTTGGAGAGCGAGTACGCCTCGTCGACGAAGAGCACGCCGCCCAGTGCCGAGTCGATCAGCTCGTTGGCCTTGACGGCGGTCTGGCCGAGGAACTCGCCGACCAGGTCCGCTCGTTGGGCCTCCACGAGGTGGTCGCCGCCGAGCAGTCCGAGCGCGTAGAAGACCCGGCCCAGGATGCGCGCTACGGTGGTCTTGCCGGTTCCGCTGGGGCCGGAGAAGACAAAGTGACGTTTCGGCGGCTGGACCGGCAGGCCCTGACTGGCCCTGAGCCGCGCCATGTTGAGCTGCGCGGACAGCGCCTTGACCTGACGCTTGACCGGTTCGAGCCCCACCATCCGCTCCAGCTCGGCGAGGGCTTCGGCCAGCAACACGGGATCGGTGGGCCCGGACGGGAACGGCGGGGGGCCGGCCTGCGCCGGAATGCCCGGCTTGTGTCGTACGCCGTCGCGCGCGGCCTCCGGGGGACCGGCCAGGGGTGCCTGCGGCTCGCCGCCGAGCCGGAGCTCGCGGCCCTCGGGCTGATCCGCGCCGAGGGCGGCCTCGGCCTCCGCCTCCACGGTGTCGCCGAAGCCGGACAGGGCGACCGCGGCCAGGTCGGGGGAGTCCTCCGAGCCGTCGAACCCGTCGTTCTCGGTGATCGCGGTGAGCCGCGCCGAGGTGTCCATGAACGCCGGGTCGACCCGGTGCACCGCCCGGTACAGCGGGAGGGCCGCGGCGGAGCGGCCGGTGCCCTCGTGGGCGCGGGCCAGCCAGTAGCGCAGTTCCTTGCGCTGGGGCTGTTCGCTGCGACAGCGCATCAGGGCGGCCGAGAGCAGTGGCTCGGCCTGGCCGAACATCTCCAGGCGGACCCGGGCCATCCCGCCGAACAGGCCCGCCTCGATGCCGAGCAGCGGATCGTCGACCAACGGCTCGGTGTGGCACACCAGTTGCTCCCAGTCCTTGACCAGGTAGGCGCGGCAGGCGTGCAGGAAGCGCACCTGTGGATCGGTGTCGACGGGGGGAAGCCCGGCCAACGCCCGGTCCAGCTCGGGGACATGGCGCCCGTCGAGCCAGTGCGAGGCGTGGGCGAGCAGCAGGTCACGGGGGCTCTCCAGGACCGGCTGGACCCACCAGCCGAGCCAGTACCAGGAGTTGAGCGTCCTTCGGTGTCCTGCCCGCTGTTCGCCGAAGCGTTCGCGATGCCGGTACATGCGAAGCAGCGCGGTCGTCGTGTCCACGCGCAGCGCGTGCAGCCCGAGCCAGCCGTCCGCCATCGAGGGATCGAGCCGCACCGCCGTGCGGAACTCCTCCTCGGCCTGCGGATACGCGCCCATGGTGTACGCATCCACACCGCGCAGCCAGGCGAGATCGGCCGGGGCGTGTGCGCCCGTAGTGCCGAAGTCCATCACGTCCCCCACCACCGTGCCCCGTGCTGAACCGCCCATTCACACAACGGAATTGACGGGAGTTGACCGCACCGATGTGCATCGTACCTGCGGGAAGGCCCGCTGCCGAAGGGGGCGCGGGGGGAGCATCGGTGGTGACGCAGGGTGAGTGAAATGCCCTGCGTGACGGCCCGGTTGAGGGGCGAGGGGCAGAACGAAGCCCCCGATCACGGGGGAACAACCGGGGGCTTCGCGTCCGCGGCGGCTTCGGAAAGCCGCACATTGAGAACGTAAGACCTGTATGGCCCCTGGGTCAAGCGGAGTTGAGGCACTCGGGGGGCTGTTTTGCGACTGTTCAGTCCGGTGGGGCGAGGTCGTCACTGTGGGTGAGGAAACGATCCGCGCGAGGTGCCGAATCGGGCCCCGGGAGCCACTCGTACCCCTCCTGCACCTGGCGTACCAAGGTGTCGGCGAAGGGTCTCGACGGGTCCTCGGCGAAATGGCGCATCTCCGCCGCCGTCCAGTCGTCCCAGAAAGCGGAGAGTCCGATTCCGTCGCGGCGCCGGCCCCGCTCCCAGGAGGATTCCGCGGCCAGCTCCATCCATACGAGCAGGGCGAGCGAGGGCCGCAGCGCCCGGCGTCCGGCCCCGACGCCCTCGATCAGCACCACGGGCGCGGGCTCCAGGGCGCGCGCGGCCCCGAAGCGCCGCAGGTGCCAGTCGTACGGGTCGTACCTCGCGGCCTCGCCGCGCGCGAACGGGTCGAGCACCTGGCGGCCGAACCGGTCCGTCCAGCCGAAGAACTCCTCGTGCGTGGCCAGATCGTCCAGGTGCAGCACCGGCGCCCCGCCCAGCGCCTCGGCGAGCCGGGCCGCGAACGTGGACTTGCCGGAGCCCGCGTGCCCGTCCACTCCGACCAGCCGTACCGGCCCGCACGACGGCAGCAACTCCCTTACCAGGGCGGCCAGTTCGGCCACGGCGGTGCCGGGGCGCGGTGTGCTGTTCATGCGTCCTGCCTGGTGGTCCGGGGGCCTGCGACTGATGTCCCCCGGGGCGGGAGTTCCGACCGTACCCGGTGCGCGGGGTGAGGTGCCCGATGCCGGCGCCGCCACGGCCGGTTCTCCGGGCCTCGGCTCCCGCCCAGGTCACGCAAGTGGTCGAGACCAATATTGGGAGCGGGACGCATGCCGAATCACTGGCCGAAGGACCTCGGACCCGGGATAGTTGGCCCGCTGTCGTGCACTCGCCGTCCCATCCGCAACCGACCGGGGGTCCTCACCGTGACCAGCCCAACCTCGCGCAGAACCGTCCTCGCCGCGGCCGTCGCCGCCGCGGTCGGTGCCGTCGTGACCGCCTCCTCGGGGCCCGCGGCCGCGTCCGGCGGCGTGCCTCGGCCCAAGCAGGGCCAGCAGCTCGTGGACGATCAGGCCTGGACCTCGCACGCCCAGTGGTGCTCGGGCACCGGGCACGGCGTGCGCGTCGAAGGGGGCCGCCGCCCCGGCATCGTCATCGACCGGCCCGCCGGAACCACCTCCTACACCGACCCGCACACCAACAGGACCGCCACCTGGGAGTACGCGACCTGGACCTCCCCGGTCCACCGCTCCGGCGTCCCCGCCACCGAGGCCGTCGCCCACTGGAACGCGGACGCCCCGGCCGGCACCTGGCTCCAGGTCGAGCTGCTCGGCACCTACACGGACGGGTCCGCCACACCCGCGTACGTCATGGGTCGCTGGACGGCGGGCGACGGCGACATGGACATCCGGCGCACCTCCCTCGACGGCCAGGGCGACGGCAAGAGCTCGATCTCGACGGACACCTTCGCGATCGACACCCCCGCCACCGGCCTGCGGCTCGCCTCCTACCAGCTGCGGATCACCCTCTTCCGCCTCCCGGGCAGCCGGCTCACGCCGACCGTGTGGCGGCTCGGCGCGATGGCCTCCGACATCCCGGACCGGTTCACGGTCGACGCATCGACCCCCGGCTTCGCGGGCGAGCTGGAGGTGCCGAGCTACTCGCAGGAGATCCACAAGGGCCAGTACCCGCAGTACGACAACGGCGGCGAGGCCTGGTGCAGCCCCACCTCCTCGCAGATGATCATCGAGCACTGGGGGCGGAAGCCGAACCCTGCGGACCTCGCCTGGGTCGACCCGTCCTACACCGACCCGCAGGTGTGCCAGGCCGCCCGGCGGACCTACGACTACCAGTACGCGGGCTGCGGCAACTGGCCCTTCAACGCCGCGTACGCCGCCACGTACCGGGACATGAGCTCCGTCGTGACCCGGCTGGGGTCGCTGAACGACGTGGAGACGCTGGTCCGCGCGGGCATCCCGGCCATAACGTCCCAGTCCTTCCTGGCCACCGAGCTGACCGGCGCGGGGTACGGCACCGCGGGGCACCTGATGACGGTGACCGGCTTCACCGCCGACGGCGACGTGATCGCCCACGATCCGGCGGCTCCCGACGACGCGGCCGTGCGCCGCGTCTACAAGCGGCGGGAGTTCGAGAACATCTGGCTGCGGACCAAGCGGTACAACGCGAGCGGGAAAGTGGTCTCCGGCACAGGAGGCGTCTGCTACCTCTACTGGCCCGCGTACCCGACGGCCAGGCAGGCCAAGGCGCTCGCGGCAGTCGGCATCCGCTGAGCGGACCGCCGGCACCCCGGGGCAGTGACGAACGTCTCTACCCCGGGGGCCCGCTCCGATGGCACCGTGGAACGGTCACCGGGGGGACCGTGCACCACCACACGACCGAGTGAGTCGCCATGACCCTGCCTGCCACGACCGTCGACGACCCCCGCGCCCTGGCCGAGCTCCGCGCCCGCACCGGCGGCCCCAAGGACACCGGCCCCAAGATCCTGGAGCACGTCCTGGGCTGGACGCTCGTGGTGGTCATCGCGATGCTGGTGACGCAGACGGGTCTGCTGTAACCATCTGCTCTCACTCATAATCCGCTCTCACTCATACGTGAGCTCCAGGTCGGCCTTCCAGTGCCGCTTCGGAACGCCGACCAGCCCGTAAAGCAGCCGCACCGGCGACCTCCGGGCCAGCAGCACCACCCCTGCCAGCACGGCAAACACCGGGAGCCCAACCGCCCACCCCACCAGGTGCACCAGCACGCTCGCACCGACCGCGCCCACGAACGGCAGCCCGTAGACCCCCGCCGCCGCAATCGCCACCGCCACCACACGCGGCACCCTGCGGTCGTCGTCCGCCCCCGGCAGCTCCCAGCCCTCCATCAGCCAGCCGATCTCCGTGATCAGCATCGTGCCGATGACGGCGGCCCCGAGGACGAGCAGCGCGAGGAACGTCCCCGACGTCAGGAAGTGCAGCAGATCGTTGATCACGCTATCCTTCGGCCAGTCCCGCAGCGCGCCCCGGCTCGTGGTGAGCAGCCGCCGGTAGCCGGTCCCGTCCCAGCCGTGGACCAGCACCGCGAACAGCAGGAAATGCGCGCCCACGCTCTGCAGATACGCCCAGTAGCCCGCCCCCACCAGCACGAGCGACTGCGCCACGAGGAAGCCGAGCAGCGCCGCGACGACGGTGCCGCCCGCGTAGAACAGCACGAGTCCGGCCCAGATCCCGTGGTGGTCGCCGGCCACCTGCATGGTCGCCCACGACGGGTTCTGCCACATCATGAACAGCCCCGTGGGCACCAGGAGCACGGCCGCGAACAGCACGGTCAGCATCAGGTACGGGTTGGCGGCGCGGCTGCGGGTGCGTACCCCTTCCTCGTGCACCGAGCGCTGCCACCACTGGAGCTGGCGGGCCGCAGAGACCGCGAAGGTCGCCCCGGTTCCGTAGGCCCAGAAGAGCGCGGCCTGGATCTGGATCACGATGCCCCCAGCGTCAGTCCGTTCGCGACGATGGAATCCGAGGTGACGAGGGCCTGTTCGGCCGTCACGTCGGTCATGAAGACGAACGGCGGGACGATCGGCGGCACCGGCAGGGTGTCGGGGTCGAAGGTGATGCAGAGCAGCCCTTCGAGGCAGCCGCTGAACTTGGTGAGGTAGAGCGTCACATGACCGCTGAGGTCCAACGAGCTTGCTCCCAGGGCGAGTTCGTCGTGGCCGTCGTGGCCGTCGCGGGTGGCAAGGCGGTAGTCGGTGAGCGAGGCCGAGTCCATCTTCAGGACCATCACCTTGAGGGGGCCGTGCGCGGTGGGCACGGTCGTCACCCCGGCGAGCAGGAAGCCGTTGGGTGCGAAGCGCGTCGTGGTGACGGTCGGCGGCACGGCGGGGGCGGTGACCGAGCCGGGCTGCGGCACCTGCTCGACGCGCTGCCCGCCGAGCGTGGCGAGGAGGGCGAGCGGCAGGGCCGCGGCGAGCGTGCGCTGGGTGCGGACGTTCGGCACCGGCCCCGTCGCCTCCTCCTTCGGCGTCCAGCCGAACCCCATCGCGCTGCCCGCGATGCCGAGCGCCATCCCGACCAGGAACCCGCCGAGGTTGGTGGCCGCGAAGGAGAGCACCGACAGGATCAGGGCGTTGATCGACACGTAGTGCCGGGTGTGCGGCAGGAACCAGAGGAAGAGCCCGGCCGCGACGAGGGCGAGTCCGATGCCGATCGCGGCGATCCCGCCGAGCCCGAGGCTGACCAGGATCGTCAGCGGCGACAGCGGCACCACGAGCAGTTCGAGACCGCCGAGGACGAGGAGGAGCCCCGCCCAGAACGGCCGCGTCCGCCGCCAGCCCCGTAAGGCCCGCCGGGCCTCGGGCAGCGGCAGCCGCTCGTCGGGGGCCGGGATCCGCACCCGGCTCTCCTCCGGCTCGCCCCAGGAGGCACGCCGCGGTTCGCCGGTACGGGGCCCCGTCCCCTCGCTGGTGCGGGGCCCCGCACCCTGGCCGGTCCGCGCGCCGGGACCGGACCCGGTGTGCGGACCGACGTCGTCGCCCGGCCGAGGAGCTCGCGGATCACCTTGCACCCGGACCGGCGGCCCGAGCGCCGCGGCGCCGTCGCGGGGGAGCCTGAGCAGCCCCAGGCGTCTCAGAAGCACTTCTTGCCGCCGATGCTCACATCGACCTTCATCCCCTTCAGCCGGAAGTTGCCGCCGGTCGCCGACCAGGCATGCGACTTCACGCCGTTGACCTCGATGTTCCCGGCCTGCAGCCCGAACTTGCCCGGCTCGCCCTGAACTCCCTTGACGGCGTCCAGAGTCGATGCGTCCCGGCCGATCTGGGCCGTGCCGAACTGGGCGTCGCCGACCAGGTCCTCGCCGTCGATGACCAGATTGCTTGCCGTGACCTCGCCCGCGTCGCCGCCCGCCGTCAGCTTGAACACGACGGTGCCGACGGGGGTGCTGACCTCGGCCGACTGGCAGATGTCGCTGAGCTTCGCGTCGCCGATGCCGAGCAGCGCCACCGGGTGGCCCTTGCCGTCGACGGACCTGTCGGTCTGCACGTAGGAGGAGAGCCCCGAACTGGTCAGCTTCCCCGACGACACCTGGAAGCTGGTCCCGGAGACCGCGAACGACGCGGCCAGCGCGCCCTCGGCCATCACATTGGCCATGACCCCGACGGCGACGACCGCCGGCAGGGCGACGACCGCGGTCTTCTTCCAGGCGGTTCTGCCTTCGGCCAACGGCCGCTTGGCTGCGCTCACTTGATCCTCCCGTACGACACGTCGTCCAGTGGTGCAGGGGGAGTGCGAATGCAGGTCTGCCATACTGCGGGCATCCTGTGGCAGTTGGAGACTAGGGCCGAATTTGAATAATAGTCAACAGGGCGGTGCGACCGAGAGATCCCAGGTCCGCCGCTCCGAACTCATCGCAACGGGCCGGAAGTTGTTCGCCGACACCTCGTACGACGCGCTGTCGATGGACGACATCGCCAAACACGCAGGGGTCGCCAAGGGCCTGATCTACTACTACTTCAAGTCCAAACGGGGCTACTACCTGGCCATCGTCGAGGACTCCGTCGCGGATCTGGTGTCCCGCGCCGGGAGCGACACCGAGCTGCCCCGCGCCGAACGCGTCCACCGCACCATCGACGGCTACCTCCTGTACGCCCAGCACCACCAGGCCGCGTACCGCACGATCGTCACCGGCGGCGTCGGCTTCGACACCCAGGTGCAGGCCATCCGGGACGCGGTGCGGGAGGAGCTGATCGCCACCATCGCCGAGGGTGCCTACGGCACCCGGGGCATACCGGTGCTCGCCCGGCTCGCGCTGCTCGGCTGGCTGGGCAGCGTGGAGAGCGTCACGCTGGACTGGCTGGCCACCATGGAGCCGCCGCGCGACACCGTGCGCGAACTCCTGGTGCGGATGCTGCGGCGCACCCTGGACACCATCGAGGAGTTCGAGCCGTCCTGCCCCTCCCCGGAGCCGGCCTAGACATGCCGAAGGGGCGGGCGGCCTCGCCACCCGCCCCTCCAACTCCCTTGCTAACGGATCGACTTGATGAGCTCCCCATTGCTCGTGTCGCCGCTCAGCTCCCAGAAGAAGGTGCCGCCGAGACCCTGGTTGTTCTTGTAGGCCATCTTCCCGGCGATGGTGGCCGGGGTGTCGTAGCTCCACCAGTTGTTGCCGCAGTACGCGTACGCCGTCCCCGCGACCGTCCCGTTGGCGGGGCAGGTGTTCTTGAGCACCTTGTAGTCCTCGATGCCCTGCTCGTACGTTCCGGCCGCGGGCCCGGTCGCGGTGCCGCCGGGCGCCTTCTGCGTCACACCCGTCCAGCCGCGCCCGTAGAACCCGATGCCGAGCAGGAGCTTGCCGGCGGGGATGCCGAGGCCCTTCAGCTTCTGGATGGCCGCATCCGTGTTGAAGCCCTGCGTGGGGATCCCGCTGTAGGAGGTCAGCGGGGAGTGCGGGGCGGTCGGGCCCTGAGCTGCCCAGGCGCCGAAGAAGTCGTACGTCATCGGGTTGTACCAGTCGACGTACTGGGCCGCGCCCGCGTAGTCGGTGGCGTCCGTCTTGCCGCCCGCCGAGGCGTCGGCGGTGATCGCGGCGGTCACCAGACTGGAGCCGCCGAACTTCGAACGCAGCGCCGCCAGCACGTTCTTGAAGGCCTCGCGCCCGCTGGTGTCGCAGGACAGGCCGCAGGCGTTGGGGTACTCCCAGTCGATGTCGATGCCGTCGAAGAGGCCCGCCCAGCGCGGGTCCTTGACCAGGCTGTAGCAGGAGTCGGCGAACGCGGCGGGGTTCTTCGCGGCCTCGCCGAACCCGCCCGACCAGGTCCAACCGCCGAACGACCAGAGGACCTTGAGCCCGGGGTGCTTCTTCTTGAGCTCGCGCAGCTGATTGAAGCTGCCGGCGACCGGCTGGTCCCAGGTGTCGGCGGTGCCGTCCACACTGGAGGCGGCGTCGTACGTCTTCTGGTAGTCGGCGTACGCGTCGCCGATGGCGCACTTGCCGCCGGTGACGTTGCCGAACGCGTAGTTGATGTGGGTCAGTTTGGCCGCCGAGCCGGACGTCTCGATGTTCTTCACGTGGTAATTGCGCTGGTAGACGCCCCAGTCGGTGAAGTACCCGACGACCTTGGAACCGGCGGCGGCTGCCTGCGGGGCCGGGGGAACCTTTTCGGGGGAGGCGGTGGCGCTGCCCGCGCCGGCGAGCAGGCTGACGCCGAGCGCGGCGGTACACGCGGCGGCGATCAGCGCCTTGAACTTGAGGAGTGGGGGGCGGGGTCCGAGCATCGTGGTCTCCTCGTGGGGAGGGGAGAGTGGGGGCCGTGCACGACTCCCGTGAGGTGTTCTTTGACATGAACGCACTAAGGCGTTGAAGGGAACGCTAGAAGGACTAGACCAGTGCGGTCAATGGTTCGGACCAATTCCGGAGTGCTCAATTCCAGCGCGCCGCCCGGCGCGAAGCGGGCCTGGAGCGCGGGTAAATCGTGATCTTGGAGCCAGTGACGGGACGCGTCCGATCGGGCATACTCACAGCGCCACGGCCGCCCGCCTGCTACTTCCGTGACCCGGGAGGGAAGGTATCGGCCGTAGAGCAGAGTCACCGGCGGCGCCGCCACACCCTGCGCGTGCGTCCGCCGAAGCGCCCGACAGGGAGGAGAGCGCCGCCATGCCCGACCGTGCCCCACAGCCGGTGGAACGACAGCTGCCCACCGAGGAGGCCCGGGACCTTGTCGCGCTGGTGCGCGACATCGTCCAGCGGGAGATCGCGCCTCGCGCCGCCGAGCAGGAGGACGCCGGGCACTTCCCGCGCGAGATCTTCACCCTGCTCTCCGAATCCGGCCTCCTCGGCCTCCCGTACGACTCCGAGTTCGGCGGCGGCGACCAGCCCTACGAGGTCTACCTCCAGGTGCTCGAAGAGCTCGCCTCGGCCCGCCTCACGGTCGGCCTCGGCGTGAGCGTCCACTCGCTCGCCTGCCACGCGCTCGCGGGCTACGGCACCAAGGAGCAGCAGGCCGAGCACCTGCCCGCCATGCTCGGCGGCGGACTGCTCGGCGCGTACTGCCTCTCGGAGCCCTCGTCGGGATCGGACGCGGCCTCGCTGCGCACCAAGGCCGTACGGGACGGCGCCGACTGGGTCATCACCGGCACCAAGGCCTGGATCACCCACGGCGGCATCGCCGACTTCTACACCGTCCTCGCCCGCACCGGCGGCGAAGGAGCCCGTGGCATCACGGCCTTCCTCGTCCCGGGCGATGCCGAAGGGCTCAGCGCGGCCGCCCCCGAGAAGAAGATGGGCATGAAGGGCTCGCCCACCGCCCAGCTCCACTTCGACGGCGTACGCGTCCCCGACGCGCGCCGCATCGGTGAGGAGGGCCAGGGCTTCGCGATCGCGCTGTCCGCGCTCGACTCGGGGCGGCTCGGCATCGCGGCCTGCGCCATCGGCGTCGCCCAGGCCGCCCTCGACGAGGCCCTCGCGTACGCCACCGGGCGCGAGCAGTTCGGCCGGCCCATCGCCGACTTCCAGGGCCTGCGCTTCATGCTGGCCGACATGGCGACCCAGATCGAGGCGGGCCGCGCGCTGTACCTGGCCGCCGCCCGGCTCCGCGACGCGGGGCGCCCCTTCTCCCGCCAGGCCGCGATGGCCAAGCTGTTCTGCACGGACGCGGCGATGAAGGTGACCACGGACGCGGTCCAGGTCCTGGGCGGCTACGGCTACACGGCCGACTTCCCGGTCGAGCGCTTCATGCGCGAGGCGAAGGTCCTCCAGATCGTCGAGGGCACCAACCAGATCCAGCGCATGGTCATCGCCCGCCACCTAGCGGGCCCGGAGACCCGCTGACCCCAGGGGGCGCGGGTGCCGGTGCGGGCCCCGGGTGGTCGGCTCCGCGGTTCCCTGCGCCCCTGGCGGGGTGCGGTGCGGGCATTCCGGGCTGCGCCCCGAGCCTGCGACGCCCTTCGACCGCGGACCGTGCGTGGCTGATCGCGCCCACGCGGCGGAGCCGCACGATGTCACGCCCCGCGCTTCGCACGCCGCTCAGCAGGCATTCCCAGCCCGTCCGGCGTTTGAGGACGAGCGCCATTAAGCCGCGAACGGGGGTTCGGGGGCGGAGCCCCCGCCGGGGGTCCGGGGCGCAGCCCCGGGGCTCGACCTTCTCAACTCCCTGCACGGGCGGGGGGCAACTCCCCGGGGTCTGGGGCGGAGCCCCAGGGGCCCCCACCCCCGCCCGGGGTATGGCGAGGCAAGCCGAGCTGACGTACCGTCAACTTCCGCTGCTCATACGGAGGTTGCCGATGCCGCAGGACCGCCCCATCCCCCTCGACGAGTACCCCATCCACCAGACCCCGCTCTCGATGAAGCACGTCGCGACGGGCGACCGCAACGCCTACGACCGCTGCATCTTCCACGTCTTCGACCACCAGGGCCGCGCCCTGCTCATCGCGGGCCTCGGCGTCTATCCCAACACCGGGGTGATCGACGCCTACGCCACCCTGCGCGTAGGCGACCGGCTGCACGCCGTCCGGGCCTCCGACGCGCTCACGGACGACCGTATGAACCTCGGCGTCGGTCCGCTGCGGATCACCGTCGACACCCCGTTGCGCCGCCTCACACTGCACTGCGCTCCCGATCCGGACGACCCGAATTCACTCTCGTACGACATTGTCTGGAACGCGGACTTCCCCGCACTGTGGGAACCCCATCATGTGCAGCGCAGGGGCGACCGGCTCACGCTGGAGGGGCGCCGGTTCGTGCAGGCGGGCCACTGCACCGGGCTCATCCGCGTCGGCGGCGAGGAGATACCCGTCACGGCGGGGGAGTGGACCGGGACGCGCGACCGCAGTTGGGGCGTGCGGCCGATCCCCGGCGAGGAGGCGGGGCGCGGCGACGAGTACCGGCCCGAGGGTTTCCACTGGCTCTGGGTGCCGGCCCGGTTCGACGACCGGTTCGTCATGGTCATCGCCCAGGAGGACGCCCACGGCTACCGCACCCTGAACGAGGCCGTGCTCGTGCGCGACGGCCACCCCGACGCCCAACTCGGCTGGCCGCAGGCCGACATCACCTACCGTCCCGGCACCCGCCACCCCGAACGCGCCGTCATCCACCTCACCGACCAGTCCCGCAAACCCCTCGAACTCGGCGTCGAGGTCCTCGCCTCCTCGCCCCTCGCGGTCGGTGCCGGCTACCCGCCCGCCGACGGCTGGCAGCACGGCACCTGGCAGGGTCGCGGCTGGACCGACCGGCAGGTCTACGACCTGTCCGACCCGGCCGCCCACCCCATGGCCGCGTACGGCGTCACCGACCACGCCGCCCGCTTCACGCTCGACGGGCAGACCGGCTACGGGATCTTCGAGCACGGCAGCTTCGGCCGCCACGACCCCAGCGGCTTCGCCGACTACACCTCCGTCGCCCCCTGAGAGCCGCTCGTGAAGGGAGCACCGCCATGGCCACCGCGCCACGCCCCCGCACCTCCACCCGTGACCCCGAGGACGTCGGCCGCCGGCTCACCGCCTGGCTCGCTGCCCGCCTGCCGGGCGTCCGCATCAACGACGTCCGGGTCCCGTCCTCCAACGGCATGTCGAGCGAGACCCTCCTCTTCGACATCGAGCACCCCGAAGCTCCCGTCCGCGCCTGCGCCCTGCGGCTCGCCGCCGACCCGGCCGCCTACACCGTCTTCCCCGTGTACGACATGGGCCGCCAGCACCGCGTCATGCGCCTGGTCGCCGAGCACACCGACATCCCCGTGCCGCGCGTCCGCTGGCTCGAAGAGGACCCGGCCCCGCTCGGCGCCCCGTTCTTCGTGATGGACCGGGCCGAGGGGCGCGTACCGCCGGACGTCATGCCCTATACGTACGAGGGCAATTGGCTGCACTCTGCCACCGACGCCGAACGCGCCCGCCTCCAGGACGCCACCGTCGGCGTCGTCGCCCGGCTGCACGACCAATTCCCGCCCCAGGAAGCCGAGTTCCTGCTGCCGGACCGCTTTCCGAAGGGGTCGGCCCTGAGCCGGCATGTCGCCGCCCAACGGGACTACTACGAATGGGTGGTTGACAAAGTTCCGCGCTCGCCCCTCATAGAGGCGGCCTTCGACTGGCTCGACGCGCACTGGCCCGACGACGAGGGCCCCTCGGTCCTCAACTGGGGCGACGCCCGCATCGGAAACATCATCTACGACGGTTTCGAACCGGCGGCCGTCCTCGACTGGGAGATGGCCGCCTGCGGCCCCCGCGAACTCGACCTCGGCTGGACCGTCTATCTGCACCGCTTCTTCCAGGACCTGACGGTGGGTTTCGGCCAGCCCGGCCTTCCCGGCTTCCTGCGCCGCGACGACATCGAGCGCCGCTACGCCGAACTCACCGGCCACACCCCGCGCGACATGGAATTCCACACCCTGTACGCGGCACTGCGGCACGCGGTGGTCATGCTCCGGATCGCCTACCGCCAGCTGCACTTCGGCGAGGTCGAACCGCCCGCAGACCCGGACGCGCTGATCATGCACCGAGACAGCCTGGAGGCCATGGTGCGCGGCACGTACTGGAGTTGAGCGGTCATCGGCCGGACGCCCCCCTGTGGCGTCCGGCCCGTACGGAGGCTCTGCGCGCTCGGGTCAGGCGGCGCGGCGCATCCCCGGCACGCGCAGCGGGCGCGAGCCCGGGCCGCCGACGTGCGAGAACGGCTGGGTGCGCCAGTCGAGCCCCTGCGGGAGCGTGAGCAGCAGCGCGGTGTCCTGCTCCTGGACGTCGAGCGACTCGTCCGCCGCCTTCGCGTCCGAGGCCGAGCGCCCGGTCCCGGCACACACCGTCAGGACGAACGGGTTCCACTTGCTCGGGCACAGCGCGTGCTCGGGCAGCTCGTCCTCGTCGGCGAGCAGCGCGATCGGCTGGGCACAGTCCGGGCAGATCACCCGGTACATCTCGAACGTGTCGTACGCGTCGAGCGAGTCCTCCGCGTCGATCAGGTCGGTGTTATCGACAGGCTCCGGTTCGTCACGTTCACGTTCCGTACGTCCGGTGCGCTTGGGATTCTGCATTGGGACACTCCCCCTCGGGTGGGCCGGCATTGCGCCGCGGCCGCGACCAAAGCAAGCACTTCCCGCCAAGTCCCGGCGATAACCGCGCGACCCCCACCGAGGCGTCCGCAAACCTGTGGCGTTCGTCACATGCCGCCCGCAACTGCCCATTCCGGTGGCGCCCGACTGTGCCGGAAGCGACCCGGGGCAATAGGTTGATCGCCATGGAGGAGCTGGACCGTCAGATTGTGGATCTGCTCGTCAAGGACGGGCGGATGAGCTACACCGACCTGGGCAAGGCCACCGGCCTGTCCACCTCGGCGGTGCACCAGCGGGTACGCCGTCTCGAACAGCGCGGGGTCATCCGCGGATACGCAGCCGTCGTGGACCCGGAGGCGGTGGGCCTGCCGCTGACCGCGTTCATCTCGGTCAAGCCCTTCGACCCCAGCGCCCCCGACGACATCGCCGAGCGCCTGGCGGGCGTACCCGAGCTGGAGGCCTGCCACAGCGTCGCCGGGGACGAGAACTACATCCTCAAGGTGCGCGTGGCGACCCCGCTGGAGCTGGAGCACCTGCTGACCCGCATCCGCACCCTGGCCGGCGTCTCCACCCGTACGACCGTCGTCCTGTCCACCCCGTACGAGGCACGGCCGCCGCATATCTAGGCTGTCCTCCATGAGTTCCGCGAGTTCCGCACCCCAAGAGACCGCCCACCGCACCGTCCTGCTGCGCGGCGGCGACGTGCACAGCCCCGCCGACCCCTTCGCCACCGCGATGGTCGTCGAACGCGGACACGTCGCCTGGGTCGGCTCGGAGGGCGCCGCGGACGCCTTCGCCAGTGGTGTCGACGAGGTCGTCGACCTCGAAGGCGCCCTGGTCACTCCCGCGTTCACCGACGCACATGTGCACACCACCGCCACCGGCCTCGCCCTGACCGGCCTCGACCTCTCCTCGGCCCGCACGCTCGCCGAGGCCCTCGACGCCGTACGCGCCCACGCCGCCGCCCGCCCCGACGACAAGGTGCTGCTCGGCAACGGCTGGGACGCCGCCCGCTGGCCCGAGCGGCGCCACCCCTCGCGCGCCGAACTCGACGCGGCCACCGGCGGCCGCCCGCTCTACCTGCCCCGCATCGACGTCCACTCGGCCGTAGTCACCACCGCCCTGCTCGACCTGGTCCCCGGCGTGCGCGAGCTGGCCGGATTCCGCGACGGCGAGCCGCTGACCGGCGCCGCGCACCACGCCGTGCGGGCCGCGGCCCACGGCGCGATCACCCCGCGCCAGCGCGCCGAGGCCCAGCGCGCGGCGCTGCGCGAGGCCGCCTCGCTCGGCATCGGCACCGTCCACGAGTGCGGCGGCCCCGACATCTCCGACGAGGACGACTTCACCTCGCTGCTCGCCCTGGCCCGCGACGAAGCCGGCCCACGGGTCTACGGCTACTGGGCCGAGCGCGTCGCCGGCGCCAAGGACGCCGATCGCATCCGCGAACTCGGCGCGGTCGGCGCGGCCGGCGACCTCTTCGTGGACGGCTCGCTCGGCTCCCACACCGCCTGCCTGCACGCCCCCTACGCCGACGCCCCGCACACCGGGACCGGCCACCTCGACGCGGCCGACGTCGCCGACCATGTGGCCGCCTGCACCGAGGCCGGACTCCAGGCCGGCTTCCACGCCATCGGCGACGCCGCCGTCACCGCCGTCGTCGAGGGCGTGCGGGCCGCCGCCGAGCGGGTCGGCCTCGCCCGGATCCGCGCCGCCCGGCACCGCGTCGAGCACGCCGAGATGCTCACCCCGCGCACGATCGCCGCCTTCGCCGAGCTCGGCCTCACCGCTTCCGTGCAGCCCGCGTTCGACGCGCTGTGGGGCGGCGAGGAGGGCATGTACGCCGAGCGGCTCGGCGCCGAGCGGGCCAGCACCCTCAACCCGTACGCCGACCTGCTGAGGGCCGGAGTGCCGCTCGCCTTCGGCTCCGACTCCCCGGTGACCCCGCTGGACCCGTGGGGGACCGTGCGCGCGGCCGCCTTCCACCGCACCCTTGAGCACCGTATTTCCGCCCGAGCCGCCTTCACCGCCCACACCCGGGGCGGCTGGCGCGCCCTCGGCCGGGACGACGCGGGCATCCTGGTGCCCGGCGCTCCGGCCGACTACGCGGTCTGGCGCGCCCAGGACCTCGTGGTCCAGGCCCCGGACGATCGGGTGGCCCGCTGGTCCACCGACCCGCGCTCGGGCACCCCGGGCCTGCCCGACCTCACGCCGGGCACCGCGCTGCCGGTCTGTCTGCGCACCGTGGTGTTCGGACAAACGGTATTCGCGCGCCCGAACGAGTGACATAGGGGCATTTCGCACCATCGGCGGGCAGCCGTCACGGCATCGCCACGACCTGCGGATCTTCGGCGCTGACCTGGCGATTCGTAAAAACGTCGCAGCTCAAACGGCTGTTGACAGAAAGCGTGCGGGGGCCGGTAGGTTCGGCCGAGTCCACCACAGGACGTCCGACCGGTTAAAACCTCCACGCAGTCGTCGAACGCCGCTGGGTCATGGGGCGGTGTGCCGCACCGGCACACCGTCACTGGGAGCCAGGTTCAGCGCCCGCGCCTCGGGGGCGAGGGAAGGTTTCAGCCGCGAGGGTGTCCCCCCTGCCCCGTCGGGCCCGGGGGAAGGTGCGACCCGGGTGGGGCCCGGACGCTCAGTAGACAACGGCTCTCGGTCGACCCGCAGCCAGCGGGTCCCAGGTCGGCCCGAAGGGCGCCGGGCCCCGGTACCGATACGGCTCCCGCGCGACACCGTCCAGAGGTCCCTTCACGAAGCCGACCCGACCTCCCTTTGAGACATCGTCCCGACATCCGGCATTCCGGCCGATCCCCGCCGCCATCCGGGCGCATCCGACACCACACACCCTCGCGGTACGGGCTGATCACGACCGCTCGCTATGGTGGACCCCTGCGTACGGACAATAAGGGGCAGCAGTGAACGACGGCGGTCAGAGGCGGTACGGCCCGCTGGGCAAGGCCTTGGTGATCATTCCGACCTACAACGAGGCGGAGAACATCAAGCCGATCGTCGCCCGCGTCAGAGCGGCGGTCCCCCAGGCCCACGTTCTGGTCGCCGACGACAACAGCCCCGATGGCACGGGCAAGTTCGCGGACGAGATCGCGGCCGAGGACGACCAGGTGCACGTGCTGCACCGCAAGGGCAAGGAAGGCCTCGGCGCCGCCTACCTGGCCGGCTTCCGCTGGGGCATCGAGCACGACTACGGCGTCCTCGTCGAAATGGACGCCGACGGCTCCCACCAGCCCGAGGAGCTGCCCCGGCTGCTCACCGCCCTCAAGGGCGCCGACCTGGTGCTCGGCTCCCGCTGGGTGCCCGGCGGGCGGATCGTGAACTGGCCCAAGTACCGCGAGTTCATCTCGCGCGGCGGCTCCACCTACTCCCGGCTGCTCCTCGGCGTCCCGATCCGCGACGTCACCGGCGGCTACCGGGCCTTCCGTCGCGAGACCCTCGAAGGCCTCGGCCTCGACGAGGTCGCCTCGGCCGGCTACTGCTTCCAGGTCGACCTGGCCCGCCGCGCGGTCGGCGCGGGCTTCCACGTGGTCGAGGTGCCCATCACGTTCGTCGAGCGCGAACGCGGCGACTCCAAGATGAGCAACGACATCCTGGTCGAGGCGCTCTGGCGGGTCACCGCCTGGGGCGTCGGCTCCCGCGCCAACAAGCTCCTGGGCCGCAAGCCCTCCTGAGCGGGAACCCGGGGTGTCATGAGCAGGGCGTACTGATCACCTCCTTACGCCGTCCGGATCGGCTCCCAGGCACACTGGGAGCATGACGACCGGCACTCCGCCTCCGACAGTTCCCAAGCGCTCGCGCGCCCGCACCTTCGTACCCCTGGGGATCGCCGCCTGGCTGGTCCTGGAGATCTGGCTGCTCACCGTGGTGGCCGGCGCCACCAGCGGGCTCACGGTCGTGCTGCTGCTCGTCGGCGGCCTACTGCTCGGCAGTTACGTGATCAAGCGGGCCGGGCGCCGCGCCTTCCGCAATCTCACGGAGACGTTCAAGGAGCAGCAGTCGGGAGCCGCCCCCGCCACCGCCAAGCCCGGTAGCGAGGGCAACGCGCTGACCATGCTGGGCGGGCTGCTGCTGATCGTCCCCGGGTTCCTCTCGGACGCGCTGGGGCTGCTCTGTCTGCTCCCGCCGGTGCGGAAGTCCGCGGCCCGCCTCGCCGAGCGCTCGCTGCAGAGGCGGATGCGGGCGGCCACTCCCGGCAGCTTCGGCGACGCCTTCCAGCAGGCCCGCATCCACTACCCGGACGGGAAGGTCGTGCCGGGCGAGGTCATCCGCGAGGACAGCCCGTCCTCGTACCCGCCGCCACGCGAGGACCGGGGCCCGCGCCCGCCGCTGACTCCCTGAACACAGAGACGGCAGACAACAGCTGAGGGCCGGTCACACCAGGTGGTGTGACCGGCCCTCAGCTGTTGTGCGCTGTATCGCCGAATTGTGCGATCAGGCGGACTTGCGGCTGTCGCGCGGATGCACGGCAATGTTCATGGTGCCGGAACGAAGGACCTCCAGCCTCTCGGCCAGAACCTCCTCCAGCTCCTCGCGGGTGCGCCGCTCCATGAGCATGTCCCAGTGCGTACGCGCGGGCTTGCCCTTCTTCTCTTCAGGACCGTCGCCGTCCACCAGGAGTGCGGGGGCCCCGCAGACCTTGCACTCCCACTCCGGCGGGATCTCCGCCTCCACCGAGAAGGGCATCTCAAAGCGATGTCCCTTCTCGCATGCGTACTCCACGGCCTGGCGCGGGGCCAGATCGATGCCGCGGTCGGTCTCGTAGCTGGTCACCACGAGGCGCGTGCCGCGAAGAGCTCGCTCACTCATGAATCGTGCCTCCCGGGCTTGTCGCCCACAGGACAGGTGTCACTGTCGTCGTCATCCGGTCAACGTCCGGTCGGCGGTAAAGATTCCCGTTCTGGGTCATGCGTCGCCGTCGTGCCGCCCCTTGTTGTACCCACCAGTGACCGGTTTGTCACATCTGACAGCAGATGTCACCCAGCGTCTTCACTACTTGAGCACGCAGTAACGGTCCGCCTGGCAGGCCAAAGGCGTACACTACCGGCCTTTCACTTCAACGTCTAAATCCGCGCCGGAACCGGGTTCCCGGCGGCCGCCACGGCGGCCCGCACCGGGACCCGGGCGAGCAGCACGAACCCGACCGCGAAGAAGACCACCAGCGAGATGATCGCATCCCGGTAGCTGCCGGTCAGCTGATACGCGAGACCGAACACCAATGGCCCCAGCCAGCTCAGGCCCCGGTCGCTCATCTCGTAGGCCGAGAAGTATTCGGCCTCCTTGCCGCTCGGCACCATGTGTGAGAAAAGCGACCGTGAAAGCGCCTGGCTGCCGCCGAGCACCGTCCCGATCGCGCCCGCGAGCACGAAGAAGAGCACCGGCTGGCGGGCCGGCAGGAAGAAGCCGACCCCGAGGATCACCGCCCACACGGCGAGCGAGCCCAGAATCGTCCGCTTCGCGCCGTACGTCTGGGCCAGGCGCCCCATCCCCAGCGCGCCCGCCACCGCCAGGAGCTGCACGAGGAGCACGGCCACGATGAGCGTGTCCTGATTGAGGCCGAGCTCCTCGGACCCGTAGATGGAGGCCTGCGAGATCACCGTCTGCACGCCGTCGTTGTAGATCAGGTACGCCGCCAGGAAGGCGAGGGTCAGCGGGCGGGCCCGCATGTCCCGCAGCGTGGAGATCAGCTGCCGCCAGCCCGCGCCGACCCTCCCCTCGGCCGCCGCCACGGCGGCCGCCTTGCGGTCGCGCAGCCTTCTGAGCGGCACCAGCGTGAACGCGCCCCACCAGATCCCGGCCGAGGCCAGACAGATCCGCACCGCGGTCGACTCCGATACCCCGAAGCTGTCGTGGCCCGAATAGAGGACCAGGTCGAGGACGAGGACGCCCGCGCCCGAGGTGTAGCCGAAGGCCCAGCCCCGCGAAGAGACCCGGTCGCGTTCCTCGGGGCCCGCGATCTGCGGCAGATAGGCGTTGTAGAGGACCATCGACACCGAGAGCGACGCGTTCGCGACGATCAGCAGCACCGCGCCCAGCAGATAGCGGTGCCCGTCCAGGAAGAACATCCCGGCCGTCGCGGCCGCGCCCGTGTACGCGGCGGCCGCCAGGAGCGGCTTCTTGCGGCCGCTGCGGTCGGCCGCGGCGCCCACGATCGGCATCAGGACCACCGCGAGGATCACCGAGGCGGAGACCGCGTAGGCGAAGAGCGAGCCCGCGCGCACCGGGATGCCCAGCGGATGCACGAACCCGTCGGGGTCCGCCGCCGACTTGGCTATCGACGTCAGATACGGGCCCAGGAACACCGTGAGCACGCTCGTCGAATACACCGAGCACGCGAAGTCGTAGAAGTACCAGCCGCGTTGCTCCCGCTTGCGGTCGGCCGTGTTCACCGGCTGTTCCGCCCGGTCCGTGATGTCAGCGATCTCAGTGCTCAACCCGCGCCCCCTTGCTCGTCCCCGTACGCGAGCGGTGGCTGCCGGGTGGTCAGTGCCAGACTCCCCGGTCGGTCAGTACCGTGCGCAGCGTCTCCAGATGATCGGTCATGATGCCATCCACTCCCAGGTCCAGGAGAGCCCTCATCCGAGCGGGATCGTTGATGGTCCACACGTGGACCTGCAGGCCAAGGGCGTGCGCGGTCCGGACGAAGCGCCGGTCCACAACCGGGATGCCGCTCTGGCTCTCGGGAACCTGGGCGCTGACGGCGCCCGCGCGCAGCGGCACGGGGATCCCGTACGAGCGAAGCCGCAGCGCGGCGACTCCCCGCACGCCGTACGAGGTGGCCAGGCGCGGGCCCGCGAGCCGGTGCGCCCTCGCCACCCGGGCCTCCGAGAACGAGCCGACGCAGACCCGGTCCCAGGCGTCGGTGCGGCGGATCAGGTCGATCAGCGGGAGGAGTGCGGACTCGGCCTTGAGGTCGACGTTCCAGCGGACCTCGGGGAAGGCTTCGAGGAGCTCCTCGAACAGCGGCAGCGGCTCGCGCCCGGCCACCCGGGCCTGACTGACCTCGGCCCAGGGCAGCTCGGCGATCCTTCCCCGGGCGTCGGTGACGCGGTCCAGCGTCGCGTCGTGGAAGGCGACCACGCGCCCGTCGGCCGTGGTGTGCACATCGGTCTCGAAGTAGCGGTACCCGGCCTCGGCGGCCCGCGCGAAGGCGGCCGCGGTGTTCTCGATGCCGTCCGCCGCCCCGCCGCGGTGGGCGAACGGGATCGGCGACGGATGGTCCAGATAGGGGTGGCGTACGCGAGTCACCGGGGAAGTATCGCGCGCCGGGGCGTCGGCTCCGCGACGGCCGTGCCGCGCGCGAGTGCCGGGGACGTGACGTCCAGGGCCTGCTCCGCCTTCTCCCGCGGCGCCGCTTCGGGGATCGCGAAGATGCGCAGGAAGAATTGGGCGAGCGGTCCGATCGCCAGCGCGTAGAGGACCGTGCCGATGCCGAGCGAGCCGCCGAGCAGGAACCCGGTCGCGACCACGATCACCTCAAGTGACGTGCGGACAAGGCGAATTGAGCGGCCCGTCACCTTGTGCAGGCCCGTCATCAGGCCGTCGCGCGGGCCCGGCCCGAAGCGGGCCGAGATGTAGAGGCCCGTCGCGGCCCCGTTGCAGACGATCGCGGCGGCCGTCAGCGGAACCTGTGCCAGCAGACCGTGTACATCGGGGACGACGGCGAGCGTGGCGTCCATGAAGATGCCGATCGCGAAGACGTTGGACACGGTGCCGAGCCCCGGACGCTGCCGGATCGGTATCCAAAGGAGCAGCACCGCGGCCCCGACGATGATCGACACCACGCCGATGGAGAGACCCGTGTGCTCGGCGAGACCCTGGTGCAGCACCCCCCACGGTTCGAGACCGAGCCCGGCGCGGACGAGCAGCCCCGAGCTGACGCCGTACAGCGCGAGGCCGACGTAGAGCTGCAGCAGCCTCCGCGTGAGGTGCGTGGACAAGGTGATTCCCCCTTGGGTGGATCCGGTGTGGTGATGGTGGACTGACTCATGACACTCTGTGGCGGGGAAATGGACTCCAACCATGGCCAATTCGAGGAAGGTGGACTGACTTCATGGCTCAGTGGACCTCGGCGATCGGGCCCGCCCAGCTCGCCCGTCAACTCCAAGCACAGCAGCCCCGCCCGGTCGGCGCCGGACTGCGCAAGCCGCCCGCCTACCGGGCGCTGGCCGACGGGATCCGGCTGCTCGTCCTCGAAGGCCGCGTCCCGGCCGCCGCCCGGCTGCCCGCCGAGCGCGAACTGGCCGTCGCCCTGTCGGTGAGCCGCACGACGGTCGCCGCCGCCTACGAGGCGCTGCGGGGCGAGGGCTTCCTCGAATCCAGGCGCGGCGCGGGCAGCTGGACCGCCGTGCCCGCCGGGCATCCGCTGCCCGGCCGCGGCCTCGAACCGCTCCCGCCCGAGTCGCTCGGCTCGATGATCGACCTGGGCTGCGCGGCCCTGCCCGCCCCCGAGCCCTGGCTGACCCGGGGCGTACAGGGCGCGCTCGAAGAGCTTCCGCCGTACGCCCACACCCACGGCGACTACCCCGCGGGCCTGCCCGCGCTGCGCCAGATGCTCGCCGACCGCTACACCGCGCGCGGCATCCCCACGATGCCCGAGCAGATCATGGTGACGACGGGCGCGATGGGGGCGATGGACGCCATCTGCCATCTGTTCGCCGGACGCGGTGAACGCATCGCCGTCGAATCACCCTCGTACGCCAACATCCTCCAGCTCATGCGGGAGGCGGGCGCCCGCCTCGTGCCGATCGCCATGGCCGAGGGGCTCACCGGCTGGGACCTGCCGCGCTGGCGACAGGTGCTGCGGGACGCCGCGCCCCGGCTGGCGTACGTCGTCGCCGACTTCCACAACCCCACGGGTGCGCTCGCCGACGAGGACCAGCGCCGCCAGCTCGTGGACGCGGCCCGCTCGGCCGGCACGGTGCTCGTCGTCGACGAGACGATGAGCGAGCTGTGGCTGGACGAGGACCTCGACATGCCGCGCCCCGTGTGCACCTTCGACCCGGCCGGGGCCACGGTGCTCACCGTCGGCTCGGCGAGCAAGGCGTTCTGGGCGGGCATGCGCATCGGCTGGGTGCGGGCCGCCCCCGACATCATCCGCTCGCTGGTCGCCGCCCGCGCGTACGCGGACCTGGGCACCCCGGTCCTTGAGCAGCTCGCCGTCAACTGGCTGATGGCGACGGGGGGTTGGGAGCAGGCGGTCGAGCTCCGGCGTACCCAGGCCCGGGACAACCGCGACGCCCTGGTCACGGCGGTGCGCCGCGAACTCCCCGACTGGGAGTTCCACGTGCCGCGCGGCGGCCTCACGCTGTGGGTCCGTACGGGCGGCCTGTCGGGATCACGCCTCGCGGAGGTCGGCGAACGCGTCGGAGTGCGGGTGCCGTCCGGCCCCCGCTTCGGAGTGGACGGCGCCTTCGAGGGCTACGTGCGCCTGCCGTTCACGGTGGGCGGCCCGGTCGCCGAGGAGGCCGCGGTGCGGCTGGCCGCGGCCGCGCGTCTCGTGGAGACGGGCGGAGGCTCGGGGAGCGCGGAGCCGCCTCGGACGTTCGTGGCCTGAGCGCGGGCTTCCTACCCTTCCGCCGGAACCGCCGCCGCCTCCACCGCCTCCACCGCCGCCTCCCGCGCCGGGAGGAGGTCCAGGACCGCCTGCCGGTGGGCCTCTGTCGTCGCGTCGTCGTAAGGGTCCGGGGTGGCCGGGACCTGAAGGCGCAGGACGGGGCCCGTGCCCAGGCGGGCGTAGCCGCGGCCCGGGGGGACGTCGGGGGTCGGGGTGGTGTGCGGGGGGACGCCGAGCACCGACTCGACCTCGCCCGGCGAGGCCGGGCCCAGGACCACCCGGGCCCGGGTGTGGGAGAGCACGGGCTCGGACAGGTCGTCCAGGGTGTCGAACTGTTCGGCGACCACGACCGTCACCCCGGCGGCCCGGCCGTGCCGCAGCGGGACCTGGAGCAGGTGCTGGGGGTCGATCCGGCCGTCGGCCGCGGCCAGGTCGGCCAGCACGCTGGGCCGGTCGAGCAGGATCCACAGGGGGCGCTTGGTGTCCTCGGGCGCCGGGTGGCCCGCCTGGCGGGCCCGGTTCGCGGCGATCAGGCGACGCTCCGTCTCGTGCGAGGCCCATTCCAGGGTGGCGAGCGCCCCGGTGAGCCCGCACTCGACGGCGAGGACGCCCGAGCGGCCCGCGAGGCAGGCGTACTCACCGGTTCCGCTGCCCTCGACGACCAGCAGGTCGCCGTTCTGGAGGACCTGGAGCGCGATGGAGCGGAGCAGGGTCGTGGTGCCCGTACCGGGCCGGCCGACCACCAGGAGGTGGGGCTCGGTGGAGCGCGGCCCGGTGCGCCAGATCACCGGCGGGGCGTCCTGGTGCTCCTCGTCCGCGGTCACCGGCACCGTCCGCCGCACGGCGTCCGCGTCGGTGAAGCCGAGGACGGTCTCGCCCGGCGACGTCACGAAGCGCTGGGCGGCGATGGAGGTCGGCAGCGCGCCGAGCACGCTCATGACGAGCTGGCTGCCCTCCTCGTCCCAGGCGAAGTGGTACTCGCGGCCACGCCCCGACTTGGCGTGCAGAAGCTGTTCGATGCGGGCGCGCGCGTCGGCCTCGCTGTCGGTGAAGTACGCCGGGTAGCGCACCTGGAGCCGGGTGAGCCGGCCGTCGTCGTCGAATTCGAACTCGCTGAAGGCCGTCTCCCACTCGCCCGAGTAGGAGAACAGCGGGCTCGGGTCCTCCGGGACGGAGAAGTACGGCACGAGCGCCTCGTAGAGGGCCTGGAGGCGCGCGAGTTCGGCCTCGTCGGGGCCGGTCTTGACGACCGGCCGCTCGCGGCCCATCCAGCCGGCCGCGCCCATCGCCGTGATCAGGGCGAGGAGCGGCCCGTACGGGATGAGCGCGACGACCAGGACGACGGCCGCCGTCAGGAACAGTGCGGGACCACGCCGTTCCTTGGGGGTGGCGGCCCATTTGGCGTGCAGGGCGGCGACGATCAGCCGCAGGCCGCGGCTGATCGTGATGAGCGGATGGAGAACGTCGGTGGCGTTGTCGGCGGCCGTGCGCGCGATCTCGCGGCTGCGAACGACGGGTGCGCTGCTGCTCAGAATGCGGGGGAGCGGTCGCCGGGCCACATCGTTCTCCTGGAGTTGTGTCCGCGGCGGTGTCCGCGGCCCTGTCTGCTGCCGTTCGCAGGACGGCGGGAGGTCAGAACTTGATCCCGCCCAGCATGTTGGCCAGGCTCGCGCCCCCGGCGGTGATGCTCGGGGCGATGGCGGTGCCCGCGAGGTAGAAGCCGAAGAGCGCGCACACGAGCGCGTGCGACGCCTTGAGTCCGTCTTTCTTGAAGAAGAGGAAGCAGACGACTCCGAGCAGCACCACGCCTGAGATGGAGAGGATCATTTGGGGATCTCCTGGTCGAGGGGACGGTCACCATGAGTTCTTCCAGGCTCACAGGAAGTATCTATGCGATAAAAGGTGCAAACGGGTGAAATCTTGCCAATTTCACTGGAGCGGCGGATATGAAAAGCGGCCCGGAGCGGCACACTGTGCGGCCGCAGGGACGCGAAACCGTCACTCGCGGTGATCTTTGCCGCCGCAGGGCCGCGTCATGTCCCCCCTCGGGCAGTACCCTGTCGATTCACTCGTACGGCTCTGTCGCCGTGCGGGTTTGTTCCGTTGCCCCTAAGGAGTTTTCGATGAGCGAGGAACTCGATCCCGAGGTGGTCGAGCTGGCGGCCAAGATCTTCGAGCTGGCCCGCCGGGGAGACGCCGAGGCGCTCGCCGCGTACGTCGACGCCGGGGTGCCCGCGAACCTCACCAACGACCGCGGCGACTCCCTCGTGATGCTGGCCGCCTACCACGGGCACGCCGAGGCGGTGGCCGCCCTGCTGGCCCGCGGCGCCGAGGCCGACCGCGCCAACGACCGCGGCCAGACCCCGCTCGCCGGCGCCGTCTTCAAGGGCGAGGACGCCGTGATCAAGGCCCTCCTGGCCGGCGGAGCCGATCCTTCCGCCGGGACGCCCTCCGCGGTCGACACGGCCAGGATGTTCGGCAAGACGGACCTGCTCGCCCAGTTCGGGGCCAACTGAGCGTCCACCAAGCGTTTACGGGGGATCCACCGAAGAGCCCGCTGAGAGGGGCGCCGTAAATGTGGTCGCGATGGCGAAATGGCTGGGTCATCATGACGTCGAACCCCTACATCGGGGGCAGGGTCCCTACATCGGGGACCGCGACGAAAGGCAGGAAGATGGTCTACACCAAGCAGAAGACGGCGGGCGACCCCTCATGTTGCTGCGCGGCCTAGGGCAAGGCACGAATCCCCGGTTGCGTCGACAGCTTGATGTGAGGCTATTTCCATGTTCGATCCAGTCATAGCGCCGAGCGGCACGCTGCTCGGTCTGCTGCAGAGGGGCCGTGGCGACGGCACCCTGCACGCGCTGGCCGCCCCGCGCGACGAGGCCCTGGCGGCCCTCAACCACTGCGTACTGAGCGACCCCCGCCACGACTGGCAGGTCGAGAACCGCTCGCTGTACTACGCGCGCCTCTTCCTGGATCTCGACGGCGGGCTCGACCAGATCGAGCGCCACCTCTTCGGCCCCGAGGACATCCTCGACACCGAGGACTCCAGGACCGGGCTCGCCCTCGCCGTCCTCGGCCACCTCGCCTCGTACGGCAGGAACGACGCGCTCGCGCTGCTCCGCCGCTACGCCGCGACCGGCGCCAACTGGGCCTGGGCCCTCGACGAGCTCGCGCTGCGCGACGACGACGCGGGCCTGCGCGGCCTCGCCACGTCCGTGCTCGGCCGGTTCCCCGCCACGGCGGAGGGCGACGCCGAGCTCGCCGCCACCGTGCGTGACGCCTATGAGCCGCGGCCCTGGCGGCTGTGGGCCGAGGACCCGCGCGAGAGCGTGGGCGCCCGGGTGCGGGCCGCCCAGGAGACCGGCTCCTTCGACCGCTGGCAGCGCCAGATGCGGCCGTCGGGACCCCGCCCCGGATGGAGCGTCCAGGCCGTCTTCGACTGGGCCGACGAAGGACTGGAACGCGGCGCGGTCCTGCACCTCCCCGCGGCCAGGTGCCTCGGCGCCGTCGCCGGGCCCGAGGACCGGGACGCCATCATCGAGGCGGCCCGCTCCGGCACCGACGGAGCGCGCGGCGCCGCCCTGCACTATCTCGCCGAGTCCCGCGACGCCCGCGTGCTCGACCTGATCGAATCCGCCGTCTCCACCGGTTCACGCCTCGCCGCCGAAGCCGCCGTGCACGCCTTCGAGCGGATGTGCGGCCCCGAGGCCGTCGACCGGGCCCGCGGCTGGGTCCAGCGCCCCGACGAACTCGGTGCCTCCGCCGCCAGCGTGCTCGCCTCACGCGGCGAGGCCGGCGACGAGAAGCTGGTGCTCGGCGCGCTCCGCGAGACCGTACGCGCCGAAGGCCCCGACGCGCCGCTCCTTCGGGCGCTCGTCGACGGGGCGGGAAGGCTCGGCATCTGCTGCGCCGCCCCCGTTCTGCGGCACGTCTACCGCGAGACCGCCTCCTCCCAGCTGCGCGGCCGCACCGCCCGCGCGCTCGCCGCCACCGACCCCTCCTTCGCCACCGGCTTCGCCGTCGAATGCCTGTGGGACTGCGAGGAGACCACCAGAGAAGTGGCCGCCCAGTACGCCGAGCTCGTCGACGCCCGTGTCGCGGAGCGGCTGCGCAGGCTCGCCGCCGACCCGGCCGAGGAGGCCGAGGTGCAGAGCGCGATCCACGACCGGCTCGGCCCGGACCCCACGGCCGTGTGATCCACGGCAACCGGGGCAGGGCCGTGCGATCCACGGCCGGACCCCGGTGAGACAACGCTCATGGGACGTTCCCCGGGCGGAAAGATCCAAGTCGGCCGGGCCACTTCCGGCGCGACGACAACACGGGTATGCGTGTCGTCATCGTCACCGAATCCTTCCCGCCCGACGTCAACGGCGTTGCCCACTGCGCCCTGCAGACCGCCCGGCATCTCGCCGCACGCGGTCACCAACCGCTCGTCATAGCCCCGGCCACGGGGGAGGGCTCTGACGCGCCGTGCCCCGTCATACGGGTGCCCTCGCTGCCACTGCCCGGCTATCCGGAGGTCCGCCTCGCGCTGCCCAGCCGCCGGGTCGCCGCCGCGATCGCGGCCCACCGGGCCGACCTCGTCCACCTGGCGAGCCCCTTCGTCCTCGGCGTACGCGGCATGGCCGCCGCGGCCCGCCTGAACGTTCCCGCCGTCGCCGTCTACCAGACCGACCTGGCCGGGTACGCCCGCACCTACGTGGGCACCGGCGAAGGCACCGCCTGGCGGCGCCTGAGAGCCGTGCACTCCGCCGCCGACCGCACCCTCGCACCCTCCACCTCGGCCCTGCGCGACCTGGAGGAGCACGGAGTGCGGCGGGTGCGCCTGTGGCCGCGCGGCGTCGACACCGACCGCTTCCGGCCGGAAAGGCGCGACGCCGCCCTGCGCCGCCAACTCGCCCCGCACGGCGAACTCCTGGTCGGCTACGTCGGTCGGCTCGCCCCGGAGAAGCAGGTGGAGCTCCTCGCGGACGTCTGCGCCCTGGACGGCGTACGCGTCGTCGTCACCGGCGACGGGCCGAGCGCGCCCGCCCTGCGCGCCGCGCTGCCCGGTGCCGTCTTCCTCGGGCGGCGCACCGGCGACGAACTCGCCCGGATCCACGCCTCGCTGGACGTCTTCGCGCACACCGGCCCCTACGAGACGTTCTGCCAGACCGTGCAGGAGGCCATGGCGAGCGGAGTGCCCGTGATCGCGCCCGCGGCGGGCGGCCCGCTCGATCTCGTGGGCCACGGACGCACCGGACTCCTTGTGCCGCCGGGGGATGCCGGGGCCGTCCACGACGCCGTCCTGAAGCTCGCCGATCCGGCGCTGCGGGCCGCCTACGGGCACGCCGGGCGGGCCGCCGTGCGGAGCCGCACCTGGGCCGCCGTCGGCGATCTGCTCCTGGACCACTACGCCGAGGTGCTCGGCGCACGCGCGGTGGTGGCGGCATGAGCGGCCTCAGGATCGTGCGGCTCGCCAACTTCGTGACCCCCGCCTCCGGCGGCTTGCGCACCGCGCTGCGCGAGCTCGGCCGGGGCTATCTGGCGGCCGGGCACGACCCCGTGCTCGTCGTGCCGGGCGAGCGGGCGCGGGACGAACTCGCCGAGCAGGGGCGGGTGATCACCCTGCCCGGCGTCGTGCTGCCGGGCACCGGCGGCTACCGGGTGCTCGCCGACCGGCGCCGGGTGCGCCGGATCCTCGAAGACCTCGCGCCCGACCGCATCGAGGTGTCCGACCGCACCACCTTGCGCTGGACCGGGGAGTGGGCGCGCCGCGCCCGGGTCCCCTCCGTGATGGTCTCGCACGAGACGGCCGACGGCGTCCTGCGCACCTGGGGCCTGCCCGAAGCCGTGGCCGCGGGCGCGGCCGACCGGCTCAACCGGCGTACGGGCTGGGCGTTTTCACGGATCGTGTGCACCACGGAGTGGGCGGAGCGCGAGTTCGTACGGATCGGCGCGCGCAACGTGGTCAGGGCCCCGCTCGGGGTCGATCTGGCGCAGTGCAGGCCGGGGCGGCGCTCGACGGTGCTGCGGGCCCGGCACGCGCGCGGCGCCCGGGTGCTGCTCCTGATGTGCTCGCGGCTCTCGGTCGAGAAGCGGCCGGGTCTCGCCCTGGACGCGCTCGCGGCGCTGCGGCACGCGGGCGTGCGCGCGGCGCTGGTGGTCGCGGGGGACGGCCCGCTGGCGGGGAGCCTGGAGCGCCGGGCGGCCGCGGAACGGCTGCCGGTCGAGTTCCTCGGCCATGTCGCCGACCGCGAAACGCTCGCCGACCTCCAGGCCGCCGCCGACATCTGCCTGGCGCCGGGCCCGGCGGAGACGTTCGGCCTCTCGGCCCTCGAAGCGCTGGCCTGCGGGACCCCCGTCGTGTGCAGCGCGTCGTCCGCCCTGCCGGAGGTCATCGGCGACGCGGGGCTCGCGGCCGGGAGCACGGGCGGGGAATTCGCCACAGCGGTAAGGGAGTTGCTCGCAAGGCCCGAGCGGGATCGCCGGGCGGACGCGCGGGCGAGGGCCGAACTGTTCGGCTGGGACGCCTCGGTGGCGGCCTTCCTCGCCGCACACGAGGCGCCGGTGGTGCGGCCCGGCACCGGCCGGACGACGCCGGGGGTGATCGTGTGACCGCCCCTGCCCCCGCCCCCGCCGGTGAAGCGGTTGAACGTCCCCTCCGGGACCTGCGGTTCGCCGCCCTAGGCGACTCGCTCACCGAAGGTGTCGGCGACCCGGTGGCCGGCGGGTGGCGCGGCTGGGCGGCGCTGCTCGCCGGTCACCAGCCGGGCTGGGAGTTCCGCAATCTCGCCGCCAGCGGAGCGCTCACCCTAGACGTCGCGGAGCAACAGGCGCCTATGGCAAAGGAGTTCGCCCCTCACCTCGCCTCGGTCGTCGTCGGCGTCAACGACACACTTCGCCGCTCCTTCGACATCCACCGCGTCGCGGTCCGCCTGGACGCGGTGTACGGCGGCCTCACCGGGCAGGGAGCGGTGCTGCTCACCGCCTGCCTGCCCGACCCGGGCGCCATGCTCGGGCTGCCGGGGCCGCTCGCCCGCCCGCTCGCCAGGAGGCAGCGGGCCGTCAACGCCGTGGTGCACACCCTGTCCGCGCGTTACGGAGCGGTCCATCTGCACCTCGCCGACCCCGCCTGGGTCGAGGACCGCGCCCTGTGGAGCGCGGACCGGCTGCACCCGGGCGAGCGCGGGCACCGGCTGATCGCGGCCCGCTGCCACGTGCTGCTCGCCGAGCGCGGCCTGGCACCGGGCGCCCCACCCCCGGTCGAACCGGAACAGCCGCCGCCGAGTGCCGCCGCCTCGCTCTTCTGGCTGGCCACCTCGGGCACCGCCTGGCTGGCCCGCCGCTCCACCGACCTGCTGCCCCAACTGCTCCGGCTGGCCGGTGAGGAGCTGCGCCACGCGGCGCGGCTCGATGTGCGGGCCGCCGAAGCCCTGACGTCCGCGCTGGCGGCCGTCTCGCCGGGTCAGGGCCGGCCCACCGGCGCGAACCTCAGTGGCATGCCCACGGTGGCCTGAGCCGCGGCCGCCAGGTCGGGTTCGGGGACCACGCCGATCACCGGGTAGCCGCCGGTCGTCGGGTGGTCGGCGAGGAAGACCACCGGACGTCCGTCCGGCGGCACCTGGACCGCGCCCAACACCATTCCCTCGCTGGGGAGTTCACCGTCGACGGCGCGCCGCAGCGCGGGCCCCTCGGTGCGCAGCCCGATGCGGTTGCTCGCCGAGGACACCCGGTAGTGCCCGCCCGCCAGAACGGCCGTGGCGTCCGCCGTGAACCAGTCCGCGCGCGGCCCCGGGCGCACCCGCAGCACCAGCTCCTGCGGCACGCCGGGCGCGGGCGCCTCGTCCACGGGCGGGTACGCGGCGGCCGGGCTGCCCAGCGGCAGCACGGCGCCGTCCCTGAGCAGCGCCGGGCCCAGGCCCGACAGGAGGTCGGTGGAGCGGCTGCCGAGCACCGGCTCGACGGTGATGCCACCGGCGAACGCGAGGTAGGAGCGCACCCCGTGCGTCGCCGCGCCCACCTCGACCACGGCCCCCGCAGGCGCCCGCACCGGGGCGCCCCACGCCACCGGCCGGCCGTCCAGCGTGACCGGGCAGGGCGCCCCGGTCACCGCCACGGTGACCGCACAAAGGGGCCGTACCGCACACCCGTTGAGGGTCGTTTCGAGCACGGCCGCCCCCATGGCATTGCCGACCAGGCGGTTGGCGAGACGGCTCGCGGGCAGATCGAGCGCGCCCGAACGCGGCACCCCAAGGTGCGCGTGGCCGTGTCTCCCCTCGTCCTGTACTGAGGTGAGCGCTCCGGCCCGTACGACGCACAGGGCCCGGTCGGTCATCGTGCCGCCCGGGGCACGAATCGCACCGGGGTGCCCGGGCCGAGCAGGGCGGCGGGGTCGCGGTGCGGGTCCCACAGGGCGGCGTCCGTGCTGCCGATCAGCTGCCAGCCGCCGGGGGAGGAGCGCGGATAGACACCGGTGTACGGGCCCGCTAGGGCCACCGAGCCGGCCGGGACAGAGGTGCGCGGGGTGTCCCGGCGCGGCACGGCGTACCGCTCGCCGAGCCCGGTGAGGTAGGCGAAACCGGGCGCGAACCCGCAGAAGGCGACCCGGAACTCGGCCGAGGAGTGGATGCGCACCGCCTCCTGTTCCGAGACCTGCCACAGGGCCGCGACGTCCGCGAGGTCGGGACCGTCATAGCGCACGGGGATCTCGACCGCCTCCTGGGCGCCCGCCTCCAAAGGAGGGATGCGCCACCTCGTCAACTGGGCGGCGAGCGCCTGGGGATCGGTGACGCCGTCGAGCAGTACGGTGAGGGCCGCGGGCACGATCTCCCGTACCGGAGGGAGCGTTCCGGCGGCGCGGCGGCGCAGCAGCTCGGCGTGCAGCGCGCCGGCCGCCTCGCCGTCCTCCAGCTCGACCAGCAGGGCGTGTTCCCCGACCGGCAGGGTGCGCGGGGTGCTCACGAGAACGCCGCGACCCGGACGCCCGCCGACTCAAGCGCCGCCCGCACCCGGCGGGCCAGGTCCACCGCGCCCGGGGTGTCGCCGTGCAGGCACAGCGAGCCCGCGCCGACGGGGACCGGCTCGCCGGACTCGGCCACGACCGTGCCGTCCAGGGCCATCGCGACCGCTCGCGCGACCACGGCGTCCGGGTCACTGACGACGGCGCCGTCCCGGCCGCGCGGTACCAAGGTGGCCCGCGCGGTGTAGGCGCGGTCCGCGAACGCCTCGGTGACGACGCCGAGCCCGGCCGCCTCGGCCGCCGAAAGCAGCCGGGAGCCCGGCAGCCCGAGGACCGGCAGCGCCCCGCCCGCGAGGAGCACCCCTTCGACGACGGCGGCCGCCTGCTCCTCGTCGTGCACGACGCGGTTGTAGAGCGCGCCGTGCGGTTTGACGTACGAGACCCGGCTGCCCGCGGCGCGCGCGAAGACCTCCAACGCGCCGATCTGGTAGGCGACTTCGGCGGCCAGCTCATCGGGCGGCACGTCCATCGAGCGGCGGCCGAAGCCCGCCAGATCCCGGTAGGAGACCTGGGCGCCGATGCGTACGCCGCGCTCCGCCGCCAGGGCGCAGACCCGCCGCATGATGGCCGGGTCGCCCGCGTGGAAGCCGCAGGCCACATTGGCGCTGGTGACAACGGACAGGAGTTGTTCGTCGTCGGTCAACCGCCAGTGGCCGAAGCCCTCACCGAGGTCGGCATTGAGGTCGATCGACGTCGTCGCGGACCGGGTCATGGGGGTGGGATCTCCTGTTCGGGGTGGTGCGAAGTGTTCGTGGCCCTGTGATGCAGTCTGCCCCGGGCGGGGCGAGGACGCTCGGGAACGGGGCGCGGGCCCCGCTCGCCGGCCTTGAGGAGGTGGGCGGCGCCGCGTTCACGTGTTCACAGGAGTTCCTGTCCGCGCGTCTCGGGCAGTCCCAGCAGGGCCAGTACGGCGATGGCGTAGCCGACCGCGCCGAACACCAGGGCGCCGCCCACGCCCCAGCTGTCGGCGAGATAGCCGACCAGAGTGGGGAAGAACGCGCCCACGGCCCGCCCGGTGTTGTACGTGAAGCCCTGACCGGTGCCGCGCACGGCGGTCGGGTACAGCTCGCTGAGGAACGAGCCGAAGCCGCTGAAGATCGCCGACATGCAGAAGCCGAGCGGGAAGCCGAGCACCAGGAGGAGGGTGTTCGCCCCGGACGGAAGGTGGGTGTAGAGAAGGATGCAGACGGCCGACAGGACCGCGAACAGGGCGATGTTCTTCTTCCGGCCGAGCCGGTCGGTGAGGTATCCGCCGGTCAGGTAGCCGATGAAGGCGCCGGAGATGAGGAACGCCAGATAGCCGCCGGTGCCGACGACCGTGAGGTGTCGGTCGCTCTTGAGGAAGGTGGGCACCCAGGTGGCGAGCGTGTAGTAGCCGCCCTGGACACCGGCCGAGAGCAGCACCGCGAAGAGCGTCGTGCGCAGCAGCGGGCCCCGGAAGATGGCGGCGAAGGTGGCGCCGCCGCTCGTGGTGCGGGCCGTGGCGAGGCGCTGCTCGGTCGCCTGGGGCGCGTCACTGACGTTGCGGCGTACGTAGACGAGCAGCAGGGCGGGGAGCGCGCCGGTCCAGAAGACCACGCGCCAGGCGGTGTCCGCGTCGACGTACTGGAACACCAGCGTGTACACGACGACGGCGAGCGCCCAGCCGGCCGCCCACGCGCTCTGCACCGCGCCCAGGGTCCGCCCGCGGTGCTTGGCCGAGGCGTACTCGGCGACCAGGATCGCGCCGACCGCCCACTCGCCGCCGAAGCCGAGCCCCTGGAGGGCGCGGAACACCAGCAGCGTCTCGTAGTTGGGGGCGAATCCGCAGAGCACCGTGAAGACCGCGTAGGTGCCGACGGTGATCATCAGCGCCTTGACCCGGCCGATCCGGTCCGCGACCACCCCGGCGAACGCGCCGCCCACGGCCGACACCACCAGCGTCACCGTGGTGAGCAGCCCGGTCTGGCCGGTGTCGAGCCCGAAGTACGCCGAGATCGCGACCATGGTGAGCGGGAGCGTGAAGAAGTCGTACGAGTCGAGGGCATAGCCCCCGAAGGCGCCCGAGAAGGCGCGGCGACCATCGGGGCCGAGCGCGCGCAGCCATCCGAACGGGCCGTTGTCGTGCGGGTGTTGACCGTGCTGCGGCTGTGCCTTGGTCGTGCTCATGTGCACCTCGCAGGAGGGGACGAGAGGGCTGCCGAGACCGTGCGGGGCCGGAGCGGGGTCCGGTCGTGGGGTTCCTTGAGCGCGCATCCGGGGTGCGGTTCCGGAGCGCAGTGTCGGTGTGTCGTTCCCTCAACGTAGGGGATTGTTGAACGATCCGACAAGACTCATGTCGAGACGTTCCTGCTTCCTCACGTGCTCACGTCCTCGCGATGCTTCTACGATGGGCCCACGCGTCGGCCGGAGCGGCCGGCGGGGGAGAGAGGGCGCTGTGGCGACAACGGACTCCGGACTCGGCGGACTCGCCGAGGACCGCGCGCTGCTCGGCCGCACCAGCACGGCGGAGCGGGTCGCGGACATCCTGCGCAGCCGGATCGCGGAAGGCTTCTTCCCGCCGGGGGAGCGCCTCGCGGAGGACGCCATCGGCAAGGCCCTGGGGGTCTCGCGCAACACCCTGCGCGAGGCGTTCCGGCTGCTCACCCACGAACGGCTCCTGGTCCACGAACTCAACCGAGGGGTCTTCGTCCGGGTGCTCGCCGTCGAGGACGTCGCCGACATCTACCGCACCCGGCGCCTGGTCGAATGCGCCGTCGTCCAGGGGCTCGGCGAGCCGCCCTACCCGCTCGACGGGCTCGCCGCGGCCGTCTCGGGCGGCGAACGCGCGGCCGAGGAGGGCGACTGGCAGGGCGTCTCCACCGCCAACATCCACTTCCACCGCGAACTCGTGCGCCTCGCGGGCAGCGCCCGCACCGACGAACTGATGCGGGGCGTGCTCGCCGAACTCCGCCTGGCCTTCCACGTGGTGGACGACCCGCGCCGACTCCACCAGCCCTACCTCGTACGCAACCGGGAGATCCTCGAAGCGCTGCGCGCGGGGGAGCGGGTGCCGGCCGAGGGGCTGCTCGCCGACTACCTCGACGACTCGCGCGCCCAGCTCGTCGAGGCGTACGGGAAACTGGTCGCGCACGCCCCCGCGTAGCCACTGCGAGAGGCCGTGGGCAGCGGGCTGTTCTGCGCCGTTTCGACCGTTGTCAGTGCGAGGACCTAATCTGTCCACCGTGACTTCGCCTGCCTCGACGGAACCCGTTCCGCCCCAGCTCAGCGCGGCGGCGCGCCCCGCACCGGGCCCGGCCGCCGACGAGGGGCTCGCGCGGCGTCTGCGCGCGCTGGCGTGCACCGCGCCGCTGCACGACCTCGACGTGCGCAAGGCCAACCTCGCGGGCGAGTACTCGGTGTACGCGATGGCGGAGGTGGCCCTGGCCTCCATCGACCTCGTCACGCTGAACATGGACTTCGACACGGGCGCCGACCACGACCAGATCGTGGCCCGGCTCATCCCGCGCGTGGCCGCCCAGGCGCCGGCCCGGCCCGCCGCCGAGCACGAGCGGGTGGCCCGCTGGGTCCTGGAGAACCTGATCAACGTGGGCAGCGTGGACCGCGGCTTCCGCGCGGTGTACGGCACGTTCAACCCGGACGGGGTCTACGTCCGCAGGGACTACGACTTCAAGCTCCTCGAAGAGGTCCCCGGCTACGGCGGCGCCGTGTACCTGCGCACCACCGACGAGGCCGTCAACGTCCTGGTGGGCGCCCTCGACACCGACGTCACCAGCGCCCAGATCGCGGCCGAGGTCAAGCTGGAGGTCCTCATCAGCCGCGGCCGCCTGGCCGACGCCCAGCTCGCCGCCGAACAGGCCCGCTACCGCACCGTGCAGTACGCCGAGACGCTGCGGCGCACCCTGGAGGCCACGCGGCGCAACGTGCGCGCGGTCGACTGGCTCAACGCCGTGCCGGACATGATCGCCGAGGCCCTCGACCACGTCGCCGACCGCTACCGGCACGAGAACGCGATCCTCACCAACATCCGCAAGGCGCGCGACGAGGCGGAGGACCCGGAGCACAAGCGCCGCGCCGCCGAGCTCGTCGACATCGTCAAGGACTGCATCCGCCGCCACACCCAGCTCCAGTCCCGCCTCCTGGAGGCCGGCCCGCTCTTCCGCGCGGAACAGGACCGCCAGGCCTTCGCCCGCCCGGCCGCCCGCTCCGGCCTCGACCTGTACGGACAGCTGGTCGCGCCCGTGCTGCCGCTCCCGGTGGAACAGGCGATCCGCGTCACCGACGCCTTCTTCGCCCGCGGCACGGGCCTGCGCACCCCGGTGTCCGTACGGGTCGGCGACCTGGTGGACATACTGCTCACGCCGCCCATGGAGCGCGAGCACCTCGGCGCGGAGATGCCCGAGCCGGACCTGATCGCCACCCCGGACGACAGCCGGTTCAGCGAGGAGCAGCTCGCCGCCGCCATGGAACTGCTCGACCTGGAGCACGACGCCCCGCGCCGTCTCTCGGGCCTGCTGGCCGAGGCCCGCCGCCTCGACCCCGAACTGCCGTACCTGGTCGCCCTGTTGGCGGTCCACGCGGCGAGCCCGCCGGTCGGCACCGCGTACCGCCAGGGCGAAGAACGCCTCCTGTTCGCCGTGGACGACGGAACCCAGCTGGACGACCCGGAGTTCGGCGGCGCGGACCTGATCGTGGGCACGGCGCTGCTCGACGCGGCGGGGATGGCAGCGGGCCGGACGGAGGCGGCGTGAGGTTCGCCCCGGACCCGGCGGGGACTGCGCCGCCTGCACCCCTGCTCCGGGGGCTCGGCCCCCGAACACCCGCTCCTCAAACGCCGGAGGGGCTGGATCTGACCCCGCAGCGGGGTCGAGGGGCGCAGCCCCCGCGGGGTTCTGGGGGCGGAGCCCCCAGAACGAACACCCTCCCTTTTCCCACTAACCGCCGGAGGCCCGTGGCGGAGCCGCTGAGTGTCACAGCGGGAAGGGGCGGGGTGGGGGAGAACCCCGCCGCAGGCGCCCACCCCGCCCCGCTCGGCAACGTACGCACCAAGGAGAAGCACCCGTGACCGACCACCACCCCGAGCCCGCGTTCGGCGACGACGCCGAGGCCCCGGCGCCCGCCGCGACCGGCACCGGCGGCGAAGGCCGGATCACCCCCGCCGACGCCGCCGACGCCGCGCGGCTCGTCGCCTTCGGCCTCCAGCCCAAGCTGCTCCCGGCCAGGGACGCCGAGTACAGCGAGCTGCTGAGGCGCCACCGCGAGGACCCCGCGTTCGCCCGCCTCGCGGACGCCGTCGCAGCCGGCCTCGGCTTGATCGTCCTGGAGGTGTCGCCCCGCGCCGGCATGGCCGTGACGGCCGCGGAGGACTCGGTCTTCGCCGTCCGCATGGGCGACTACGCGCGCCGCGCCGCCGCCCCCGACTCCGCCGACCGCTTCCTGCACGGCCTGGCCCATCTCGCCGTCGCCGCCATGGCGTACCCCCGGCCCGAGGACCTCGCCGACGACGGCTACATCGGCCGGATCACCGTCAACGGCGTGGACGCCTTCGTGCGGCAGGCCTGCCGCCGCCTGGAGGAACGGGCCGAGGAGGTGGGCGAGAACACCGACCCCGAGAGCGGCGCCCCCGGCCTGGAGGCGGCCTGGCGGATCTACGCGCGGCGCAGCTCCACCGGCGCGACCAAGGACGCCCGCCGGCTCGCCGGATCGACCACCGGCATCGTCGCCAAGGCCGTCGCCTTCCTCACCGAGTCCGGCTTCCTCCAGCGGACCGGAGACGACGCGGGCGGCGCCTACCGCACCACCGCCCGCTACCAGTTGCAGGTCCGCGACATGGCGGGCAGCGCCGCCCTGTCCGAGCTGATCGAGCTCGGCGTGGTCGCGGTCACCGACGGCGGCGCCACCCTGCTCCCGCCGACCGACGCCGACGACCTGGAACTGGCGGCCGACGCCGGGCTGCCGTTCCACTCCTGACCCCGCTTCCCGCCCCCCACCACCACGAGAGTCCGCCGACATGTACGAGCTGTCCCGGGTCCGCCTCTACTCCATCGGGCCTGCCGGTGCGCGCTACGCCGACACCGTGCTTGACCTGCGGGGAGTCGGCGCGCCCGTGCCCAACCCGGCCCCCGCGCAGGCCGAGTTCTTCGAGGACGAGCCGGTCGGCCCGCCGCGCCGCCCGGCGCCCGCGGGCGTGCTCTTCCTGGAGAACGGCGGCGGCAAGTCCGTACTCCTCAAGCTGATCTTCTCGGTGATGCTGCCCGGCCACCGCAACACCCTGGGCGGCGCGAGCTCCGGCGTGCTGCGCAAGTTCCTGCTCGCCGACGACTGCGGGCACGTCGCCCTGGAGTGGCAGCACACCCTCACCGGCGAGCTCGTCGTGGTCGGCAAGGTCAGCGAATGGCGCGGCCGCCAGGTCTCCAACGACCCGCGGAAGTTCGCCGAGGCCTGGTACTCGTTCCGGCCGGGCCCCGGGCTCAGCCTGGACTCGCTGCCGGTCGCCGAGTCCAGCGCGATGCGGCCGTCCGCCGAAGGTGCCTCGGGCGCCCAGGGCCGCCGCCGCACCATGAAGGGCTTCCGCGACGCCATCACGGAGGCGACCAAGGCGTACCCGCACCTGGAGGTGTACTGGGAGGAGATCCACGACCGCTGGAACGAACACCTCGGCGACCTGGGTCTGGACCCCGAACTCTTCCGCTACCAGCGGGAGATGAACGCCGACGAGGGCGAGGCCGCGGGCCTGTTCGCGGTCAAGAAGGACTCCGACTTCACCGACCTGCTGCTTCGCGCGGTCACCGACACCCGCGACACCGACGGGCTCGCCGACCTGGTCAGCGGCTTCGGCAACAAGCTCGGCCGCCGCGCCGAACTCACCGCCGAACGCGACTTCACCGCGGGCTCGGTGGACCTGCTGAACCGCATCGTCGAAGCCGCCGAGACCCGGGCACGCGCCCGCGACGTCCACGCCGGGGCCGAGCGGCGCACCCGCACCCTCGCCCGCCGCCTCTCGGCCCGCGCCGCCGACGAGCGGGGCCGCGCCACCGACCTCGCCCAGCAGGTCACCGCCGCCGCCCACCACGTCACCCTCGCCGAGCAGACGCGCGGCCGCAGCTCCCTGATCGCCTCCGAACTCGCCTACCGGCACGCCTCGTTGGCGCTCGCCGTCGCCGAGAAGGCCGCCACCGCGCAGCGCCGCGAACTGGCCGACGCCCGTACGCTGCACTCCGCCTGGCAGGCCGCCGAGGCGGTCCTGCGCCACCGGGCCGCCGCCGACCGCTCCGCGCGCGTCGCCGCCGCCATCCAGGAGGCCGAACGGGACGCGGCCCCCGCCCTGGCGGCGCGCGCCAAGGCCGCCGCCGATCTCGTACGGGCCCTGCACGCGGCCGCCGAGGACGGCGAGCGCGTGGCGGCCGAGGAAGAAGAGCGCTCCGCGGGCCTCCAGGAAGCGGGCGAGGCCGCCCACCGCGACGCCACCGCCGCCGCGACCGAGGCCCAGCGCGCCCGCAGCGAGGCCGGGCACCTGCGCCAGCGCCTGGCGGAGGTCGAGCAGGAGACCGCCGAGGCGGTACGCGCCGGATGGCTCGACGACAGCGCGCCGGACGCCGACCCGGCCCGCGCCGCGCTCGCCGCCAGCGACGCCGAGAAGACCGCGGTGGCCGGCTGGGACGCGGCCCGCGAAGCCGCCCGCACCGCCGCCGACCGGGCCCGCGAAGCCGCCTCCGTCGAAGCCCGCGCCGAACTGGCAGCGGCCCGCGCCGAGGACGCCGCCCGAGCCACCGGGAACGCCTACGACGCCGAGCGCCGCGCCGCCGAATCCATCGCGTCACAGGAGCGCCTGGCCGAACTGCTCAGCCTGCCCGGAGCCCCGGCCTCCGTGCCCGGCCCGCGCCGGCCCGACGGTGAAGGCGCCCAAAGCCCGCTCACCGCCGAGGAGTTGGACCGAACTGCGGATGAACTGCGCGCCCTCCTCGATCAGGGCATCGCCTCCGCCGAGCGCCAGCTCTTCGAACTGCGCACGGCCGCCGCCGACGACGCGCGCATCCTCGGCGCCCTCGGCGACGGCGGGCTGCTGCCGCCCAGTCCGGACGTCCTCGCCACGGTCGAGTACCTCGGCGAGCACGGCATCCCGGCGCTGCCCGGCTGGCGCTACCTCGCCCAGGCCGTGGCCCCCGCCGACCACGCCGCGGTGCTCGCGGCCCGCCCCGAGCTCGTCGACGGCGTGGTGATCACCGACCCCGCCTCGCACGCCCGGGCCCGCGAGGCCCTCGCAAGCGCCGCGCTGCTGCCGCGCTCCGCGGTGGCCGTCGGCACAACTGCCGCGCTGCTCGCGCCCGTTCCCGCCGCGGACTCGGGCGGTGACAGCGGCATCTTCCTCGTCCCGCCGAACCCGGCCATGCACGACGAGGGCGCCGCCGACGAGGAGCGCCAGACGCTGCGCGCCCGCGCCACCGCCCGCGACGAGGAGATCCGTACGCTGGCCGCCCGGCTCACCGGGGACCGCTCGCTCGCCGCCCGCATCGGATCCTGGCGCGCCGACTGCCCGCCCGGCATGCTCGCCGAGCTTGCCACCGCCGCCCACTGCGCCCGCGAGGCCGCCGGGCAAGCCGCACAGGAACTGACCGAGGCCCGCACCGTACGGGCCGAGGCGGACGAGGCGGCCGCCGACACCGCACGGGTACGCGAGGAGCGCCAGGAGGCCGCCCAGCGCGCCCGGCGCGCCGCCGACGCGCTGGCCGGACTCGCCTACCGGCTCCGCGAGCGGGCCGGCTGGCAGGTCAAACTCCGCGAACTCGCCGACGACGCGGCCGAGTCGGAGGCCCGCGCCCAGACGTTCCTGGAGCGAGCCAAGGCCGCCGACGAGGACCGCCGCGCCGCCCAGCGCGCCGCCGACGACGCCCACCGCACCTCCCGCGCGCTGCGCGCCGAGCGCGCCGAGATCGCGGGCGCACCCGAAACCCTGCCGGAGCCCGACGCGGACGCCCCGCGCGCCGCACTGCCCGCCCTGCGCGAGGCCTACCGCGCCGCGTCCCAGCTGTACGAGAAGGTCGGCGTCGGCGCCGATCTGCGAGCCGAACAGGCCCGAGCCGAGAGCGACGAAAGCGCGGCTCTCGCCGAGCTCGACCGCCTCACCAACAAGGTGCGCACCCGCGCCGCCACCCTCCTCGAAGGCACCGACGGTGCGGACGGCCCCTCCCGCCAGGCGGCCGCCGCCCGCGCCGAGTCGCTCGTACAGATGCTGGAGACCCGGGCGTCCACGGCGAGCGAGCAGCTCGGCCGACTGCGTGGCGAAGCCGAACGCCTGGCACCCGCCGACGGCGAGACGCACACCGAGCTCCCCGAGGACCAGGTGCCCGCCGACGCCGAGCAGGCCCAGGCCCTGCTGCGTACCGCGACCAGCGAACTGGCCGCGCGCACGGACGAGTTGGACACCTCGCGCGCCGCCCATGCCGAACTCCTCGCCGCCCACCGGGCCGCCGAGGACGCGGCCGGCGGCTTCGACGAGACGGCCGCGCTGCTGCGCGACCTGCTGCGGGACAACAGCCAGGGCCCGGACGAGGAGAGCGCCCCCGAGCCGTACCCGGGCAGCCTGGAGGAGGCCCGGCAGTCCGCCGCCGAGGCACGCCGCTCGCTGCGCGGCTGCTCCGGCGACCTCTCGGCCGCCGACTCCGCGGTCCGCGAGGCGTCCGACATCCTGGTCCGGCACGCCAACGCCACCCGCTACGAGCAGGTCCGCACCCCGGCCCGCCAGCAGATCCGCGAACTGCCCGCCGCGGCTCTGCCCGAGCACGCCGCCGCCTGGGCCGCCGCCTTCGAACCCCGGCTGCGCGTCCTGACCGACGAGCTGGAGCAGCTGGAGCGCAACCGCGACTCCATCGTCGACCGGCTGCGCGGCCTGGTGGACTCGGCGCTCACCACGCTCCGCTCCGCCCAGCGCCTCTCCCAGCTCCCCGAGGGCCTCGGCGAATGGTCGGGGCAGGAATTCCTGCGGATCCGCTTCGACGAACCCGACCAGGCGACCCTCACCGAACGGCTCGGCGAGGTCATCGACGAGGCCACCCGCGCCGCCGTCAAGAAGAACTCCGACATGCGCAGGGACGGCATGTCCCTGCTGCTGCGCGGAGTGCAGGCGGCACTTGAGCCGCGCGGCATCTCCGTGGAGATCCTCAAGCCGGACGCGGTGCTGCGCGCCGAGCGCGTCCCCGTCGGGCAGATGGGCGACGTGTTCTCCGGCGGCCAGCTGCTCACCGCCGCGATCGCGCTCTACTGCACGATGGCGGCGCTGCGCAGCAACGACCGCGGCCGGGACAAGCACCGCCACGCCGGGACGCTCTTCCTCGACAACCCGATCGGCCGCGCCAATGCGACATACCTCCTGGAGCTCCAGCGGGCCGTGTCCGACGCGCTCGGTGTCCAACTCCTCTACACCACGGGCCTGTTCGACACGACCGCGCTCGCCGAGTTCCCCCTGGTGATCCGGCTGCGCAACGACGCGGACCTCAGGGCGGGCCTGAAGTACATCAGCGTCGAGGAGCACCTGCGGCCCGGCCTGCCCCAGCAGGACACCGCGGGCGAGACCGTGCACGGCGAGATCACCGCGACGCGCATGTTCAAGAAGCCCGCCTGACCGAGGAGTCGAGGCACTCGGCGCGGCACGCCGGGGCGGAAGCGGCGGCCGGGCGGCTCAGGCTCGGGACAGCCGCTGCCCCGAGCCGTCGGCGGACCGTATTCGCGCCGCCCGCTCGGCCGTGCGGGCGGCCCGCCGGGCCCGGCGGCGCTCCTTGCGCAGCTTGCGCGCCGTGCTGCTGGGCGTCGACACCACACCGTTGCGCTGGTTCCACACCTGGCGGGTGACCCAGACGTCGAGCACCCCCCAGGTGGCGAGCACGGTGCTTCCGACGCTGCTCAGCACCATCGGGAAGGCGAGCCACGCCCCGGCCAGTGTGCACAGGACGGCGACCATCGCCTGTATCAGCGTCGCCGCGACGATGATGACCGCGCGCACGGCCGCGATGCGGACCGGGTCGGGCAGCCGCGGTCGCACGGCAGGTTCCTCGACCCACAACGGCTGCTGCTCAACGCTCATGCCTTCAATCCTCCCCGCCCGCGGAGCCCCGATGCCCCCCACAGATACCCCCGCATCAGACATCCCGTAACAGACCTCCCGCACAGACAGACGAACGGAACTCCCCGAAGATTCCCGGGATTTGCCCGGAACGCAGAATTCCAGCCATCTGCCACAGTGGTCGAAAAGCCGCCATGGCGGGTGTCCTCGGCCAGGGACCGGGTCGTCATCTCCCGGAATACCAGGACAACTCATGATCACCGTCCGCGACGGCGGCCGAAAATCGCCCGGACGTGCCTTCGAGTTGTCTGTGTGTCAGTAGTAGGCTCACGCCGTTTGTTGACGGTTGATCTGGGGGAGGCCATGCGCTTTCGCGGGAAGTCCATCCGCAGGAAGATCGTGGCGTTGCTGCTCGTGCCGCTCGTCTCCCTCACCGCGCTGTGGGGGTTCTCCACCTATCTCACCGGCCGGCAGGCCAACGAGCTGCTGGACGTGGCGAACATCGTCAAGAAGGTCGGCTACCCCATCGAGGACACCGTCCGCGTCATCCAGCAGGAGCGCCGCCAGACCCTCGTCTACCTCGCCGACGAGCGCCCGTCCGACGCCCTCGCCGCGCTGCGCAGCCGCCGCTCCGCCACCGACACCGAGATGGCCCAAATCCGGGCGGCGGCACAGGACTCGGACGTCCGCGGCGACCTCCAGCCCCTCGCGAAGGCCCGGCTCAAGGCCGTGCTCGACGGCTTCGACTCCATGGCCTCGCTGCGCCAGTCCATCGACCAGGGCAGTGTCGACCGGCAGCAGGCGCTGGAGTTCTACAACCGCCTCGTCGACCCCTGCTACAGCTTCCTCATGAATCTCCACGCCCTGGAGAACGTGGAGATGGACAAGCAGGGCCGGGCGCTCGTCGGCATCACCCGGGCCCGCGAGATGCTGTCGCGCGAGGACGCCCTCGTGGCCTCCTCGCTGATCACTCCGAAGACGACGGCCCCCGAACTGCGCCGGATCTCCGACCTGGTGGCCAACCGGCAGCTGCTCTACGACACCAACCTGGAGATCCTGCCCGCTTCCGAACGCGACGTCTTCGAGCAGTACTGGCGCGGCCCCGACACCGAGGCCCTGCGCACCGCCGAGGCCGCCATCATCGACGCCGGGCCCGCCAAGGACCCCCGGCACATCGACGCCGCCCGCTGGCAGCAGGCCGCAACCCCCGTCCTCGACCACCTCGCCCAGATGGGCACCGAGGCCGGAAACCGCTACCAGGACCGCGTCGAGCCGGTCGCCTTCAACGTGCTCATCAAGGCCGGGCTCGCCGGCGTGCTCGGCTTCCTCGCGCTGCTGATCTCGCTGTTCATGTCCGTACGCGTCGGCCGCGAGCTGATCCGCGACCTCACCCGCCTCCGTAAGGAGGCGCACGAGGTCTCCGGCGTGCGGCTGCCGAGCGTGATGCGCCGCCTCGCCGCCGGCGAACAGGTCGACGTCGAGACCGAGGCGCCGCGCCTCGACTACGAACGCGACGAGGTCGGCCAGGTCGGCCAGGCCCTCAACACCCTGCAACGCGCCGCCGTCGAGGCCGCCGTCAAGCAGGCCGACATGCGCCGCGGCGTCTCCGAGGTGTTCGTCAACCTCGCGCGCCGCAACCAGGTGCTCCTGCACCGCCAGTTGACGCTCCTGGACACCATGGAGCGGCGCACCGAGGATACCGACGAGCTCGCCGACCTCTTCCGGCTCGACCACCTCACCACCCGCATGCGCCGGCACGCCGAGGGCCTGGTGATCCTGTCCGGCGCGGCTCCCTCCCGCCAGTGGCGCAAGCCCGTCCAGCTCATGGACGTCGTACGGGCCGCGGTCGCCGAGGTCGAGGACTACGAGCGCATCGAGGTGCGCAGGCTGCCCAGGCTCGGGGTCGGCGGCCCGGCCGTCGCCGACCTCACCCACCTGATCGCCGAACTCCTGGAGAACGCCACGGTGTTCTCGCCCCCGCACACCGCCGTCCAGGTGCACGGCGAGCGGGTCGCCAACGGCTTCACCCTGGAGATCCACGACCGCGGCCTCGGCATGGCCCCGGAGATGCTCCTCGACGCCAACCTGCGGCTCGCCGAGACCCCCGAGTTCGAGCTCTCCGACACCGACCGGCTCGGCCTGTTCGTGGTCAGCCGGCTCGCCCAGCGCCAGAACGTACGCGTCTCGCTCCAGCCGTCTCCGTACGGAGGCACCACCGCCGTCGTGTTCATCCCGGCGACGCTGCTCACTGACGCGCCCGACACCGAGGGCACCGGGTTCCGGCTCGACCGCAAGGCCGCCAAGGGCGACGGCAAGAGCGTCCCGGACGCGCCGCGCCGCGCGCTCTCCCCGCTGCCGGTCGGCATCCCCGGCCAGTCGGTCCTGGACGGACCGGTCGAACTGGAGCCGCCGCTCGACCAGTTGGGCCTGGAGGTGCCTTCCGTTCTCGAAGCGCCCCCGGGTCTCGACGAGATCGAGGCGTCCCGCGGCGGACTCCTCCGCTCGGCCCGCCGGGTGCCCGAACCGGCCGACGACCGCCAGCAGCACCAGCAGGCCGCCGACGAGGGCGAGGAGCAGGGTCCCGTGCCGCTGCCGCGCCGCCACCGGGTGCCGACCCTGGTCAGCGACAACGGCCGGCGCGTGGACGGCCCCGGACGCGGCCACCCGGCCCCCGACCCGGACCCGGCCCCCGCGGAGGGCCGCGCCTTCGGGAACCGGCTGCCCGAACGCCGTACGCCCCAGCCGCCGCGGTCCTCGACTCCCGGGGCCCCGCAGTCCCTCAGGCCCGCGCCCGCGCCGTCAGGACTGACGCCGGTGAAGCCCGCGGGCCTCTCCGAGCCGCCCGGGTCGGGGCCCGCCAACCCGGCCGACCTGCCGGGCGCGCCCAGCTCCGCACCGTCCTGGGGCAGCCTGCCCGGGCCGCAGCGGCCCGAGGACGAGACCCCGCTGGGCGGGCTGCCCCGCCGGGTCCGCCAGGCCAGCCTGGCCCCCCAGCTCAAGGGCGCCCCCGACGGTCGGCTCCCCGGCCCCGAGTCCGACGACGGGCCCGAGCCGGAGCGCGACGCCGACGAGGTGCGCGACCGCATGGCCGCACTGCAGCGCGGCTGGCAACGCGGCCGCCGCCAGAACGCCGCACCGGACACCGCGGAAGGACCGTCCGCGCCCGCCCGGGGCGACACCGCACGACGAACCACACCGGAGGGGGACGGTCGATGACCGCGCCACAGGACTCAGCCGCAGCACGCAACGCAGGGAGCGGTTCCGGCGAACTCAACTGGCTTCTCGACGAGTTGGTCGACCGCGTCGGCTCCATCCGCAAGGCACTGGTGCTCTCCAGCGACGGCCTCGCCACCGGAACCTCCCGCGACCTGACCCGCGAGGACGGCGAGCACCTGGCCGCCGTCGCCTCCGGCTTCCACAGCCTGGCCAAGGGCGTCGGCCGCCACTTCGAGGCGGGCAAGGTCCGCCAGACCGTCGTCGAACTCGACGACGCCTTCCTCTTCGTGACGGCCGCCGGCGACGGCAGCTGTCTGGCAGTCCTGTCCGACGCCGACTCCGACGTCGGACAGGTCGCGTACGAGATGACACTGATGGTCAAGCGGGTCGGCGTCCATCTGACCACCGCACCACGGACCGGCCTGCACACCGGAGGGTGAGTGGGGTACGTCATGAGCGGGGGACGCGATGAGTGACGCAGACCAGCGGGCCCAGGACCGGCTGCGCGACCCGTCGGGGGCAGCGGCCCCGGGGCGGCCGCACCACTGGTTCGACGACGACGCGGGGCCGGTGGTGCGTCCGTACGCCATGACGCGCGGCCGCACCACCAGCGTCGGCCAGCACCGTCTCGACCTGATCGCCGTGGTCGTCCCGGAACCCGCCGCCGACGACCCGGGCCGCGACCAGACGCTCTCCCCGGAACACGTGGAGATCGTCGAACGCTGTGGCGACTCCCCGCAGTCGATCGCCGAGCTCGCGGCCGGGCTCGACCTCCCCGTCGGGGTGGTCCGGGTCCTGGTCGGCGATCTCGTCGCCGACGCCCTGGTGCACGTAACCCGACCCGTTCCGCCGGCCGAGCTGCCGGACGAGTCCCTTCTCCGCGAGGTGATCAATGGCCTTCGGGCGCTCTAGCCGCAGGAAGCGGCACGTCGATCCGGTGACGCTCAAGATCCTCGTCGCCGGCGGCTTCGGCGTCGGCAAGACCACCCTGGTCGGCGCGGTGAGCGAGATCCGGCCACTGCGCACCGAGGAACGCCTCAGCGAGGCGGGCCGCCCGGTCGACGACCTCGCGGGCGTGGAGGGCAAGAGCACCACCACGGTCGCCATGGACTTCGGGCGCATCACGCTCCGCGAGGACCTGGTGCTCTACCTCTTCGGCACCCCGGGCCAGGACCGGTTCTGGTTCCTGTGGGACGAGCTGGCGCAGGGGGCGCTCGGCGCGGTCGTCCTCGCCGACACCCGCCGCCTGGAGGACTGCTTCGCCGGCATCGACTACTTCGAACGGCGCGGCATACCCTTCACCGTCGCCGTCAACTGCTTCGACGACGCGGCCCGTTACCCCGTCGACACCGTACGCGCGGCCCTCGACCTCGACCCCGAGGTGCCGCTCCTGATGTGCGACGCTCGGGTCCGCGAGTCCGTCAAGGAGATCCTCGTCGGGGTGGTCGAGCACGCCATGGCGATGTCCGCGAAGTCGCGCCAGCCCGCCACCACGTGAAGCCCCGTGCCCAAGGAGCGCAGCGCGGCCCGTACCCCCACCGACCGGGGTACGGGCCGCGCGTCCGTGGGGGGCCTACCGGCCGCCCTCCTCGTGCCAGCCGAGGCTGCGCTCCACCGCCTTGCGCCAGTTGGCGTACTCGCGCTCGCGGACCTGGCCCTCCATACGCGGAGACCATTCCACATCGCGCTGCCAGTGCGCCTTGAGTTCGTCGAGGTCCGACCAGACACCGGTGGCAAGACCGGCCGCGTACGCCGCTCCCAGGCACGTCGTCTCGGACACCTTGGGGCGGATCACGGGGACCCCCAGCACGTCCGCCTGATGCTGCATCAGGAGGTTGTTGGCGGTCATGCCGCCGTCCACCTTGAGCGTCGTGATCTGCACTCCCGAGTCCTGGTACATGGCGTCGACCACCTCGCGGGTCTGCCAACTCGTCGCCTCCAGGACGGCGCGCGCGAGGTGCGCCTTCGTCACGTACCGGGTCAACCCCGTGATGACGCCCCGCGCATCGGAGCGCCAGTAGGGCGCGAAGAGCCCGGAGAAGGCGGGCACGATGTAGGCCCCGCCGTTGTCGTCGACGCTCGCCGCGAGCGTCTCGATCTCGTCCGCGCTGCGGATGATGCCGAGCTGGTCGCGGAACCACTGGACCAGGGCCCCGGTGATCGCGATCGACCCCTCCAGGCAGTAGACCGGCGCCTGTTCACCGATCTTGTACCCGACGGTGGTGATCAGCCCGCTCTTCGAGGGGACCGGCCGGGTGCCGGTGTTGAGGAGCAGGAAACTCCCCGTCCCGTACGTGTTCTTCGCCGTCCCGGTGTCGTAGCAGGCCTGTCCGAAAATCGCCGCTTGCTGGTCGCCGAGCGCAGAGGCGACGGGAACGCCCGCCACTTGGCCGACGGCGGTGCCGTAAACCTCCGCCGAGGACCTGATCTGAGGGAGCACCGCGCGGGGCACGTTCATCGCGGCGAGGATCTCGGGGTCCCATTGCAGGGTCTCCAGGTTCATCAGCATCGTCCGCGAGGCGTTGGTGACGTCCGTGACGTGGACGCCGCCGGAGGTCCCGCCGGTCAGGTTCCAGATCAGCCAGGAGTCGATGGTCCCGAACGCGATCTCGCCGCGTTCGGCGCGGGTCCGCAGACCGGGGACGTTGTCGAGCAGCCAGGCCGCCTTGGGCCCCGAGAAGTAGCTCGCGAGCGGCAGCCCGGTGGCCTCGCGGAACCGGTCCTGCCCGTCGGTGGCGCCCAGTTCGTGGCAGAGCGCGGAGGTCCGGGTGTCCTGCCAGACGATCGCGTTGTGCACGGGCTTGCCGGTCGCCCGGTCCCAGAGCACCGTCGTCTCGCGCTGGTTGGTGATGCCGAGCGCGCTGAGCTGCTCGGCGCGCAGCCCGGCCCTGGCGAGCGCGCCCGCGACCACGGCCTGCACCTTGGACCAGATCTCGGTGGCGTCGTGCTCCACCCAGCCGGGCTTGGGGAAGATCTGCCGGTGCTCGCGCTGGTCGACGGCGACGATCGCCCCGTCCTGGTTGAAGATGATGCAGCGGCTGGAGGTGGTCCCCTGGTCGATCGCGGCGACGAACTTGTCCGTCATGGCTACCCCTGGTTCTGAAGGCTGCGGGTCAGAAGGCTGCGTGGTGGATGAGGCCGCCCAGCGCCCCGCCGATCAGCGGCCCGACGACCGGGATCCAGGCGTAACTCCAGTCGGAGGTCCCCTTGTTGGGGATCGGCAGCAGGGCGTGGACGATGCGCGGACCGAGGTCGCGTGCCGGGTTGATGGCGTACCCCGTGGGGCCACCGAGCGAAAGGCCGATGCCGACCACGACCAGCGCCACGACGAGCACCGTGACGCCGGATTCGCCGAGGCCCTTGGTGTTGCCGAAGGCAAGAACCGGCAGGACGAGCCCGATGGTCGCGATGATCTCGGTCACCAGGTTGGCGACCGGGTTCCTGATCTCGGGAATCGTGGCGAAGATGCCGAGCGTCGGCAGCGCGTCGTCCTGGTCGGCGTTGGCCTGGAACTGCGCGAAGTAGGCGAGATAGGCGAGTACGGCGCCGAGGAGCGCGCCCGTCATCTGGCCACAGAGATAGATCCACACCTGGCCCCAGCTGCCGGTGTCGATCGCGATGCCGATGGTGACGGCCGGGTTCAGCTGGCCGCCCGAGAGCGGCGCGGCCGTGTAGGCCCCGGCGAGCACGCCGAGGCCCCAGCCGAAGGCGATGACGACCCAGCCGGCCGCCCTGGCCTTGGAGTGCTTGAGGGTGACGGCGGCGCACACCCCGGCCCCGAACAGGATCAGGATCGACGTGCCGAGCACTTCACCGACGAATATGTCCCCGTTGCTCATCGCGGCTCCTAGGCCCTCGCCCGGGGGGTGCCCCGGTCTCCGTGCAGGGTGCGCGTTTCCCATGGCGGCAAGGCCGGCCGAGGGGCGAACCCGGACGCCGGCCGGCGTCGCGTCGAGCGTGCCCCTGTGGCGAAATCACCCGTGGCGGCGGCGCCGGACAGCCGTGCGCCTGCCGCGCGGCCGGGAGCCGGAAAACGGCGATGCCGAGAGACAACGGGAAGTTTTCACCGGCCGTGATGGACCGTCAAGGTCGCCGACAGCACGGCCTGTTGGCGTGCGGTGCGAAGAATGCGGGCGGGTACGTTCCGGATGCCCGGTACGTGCCCAGGTGATCGGGCATGTCGGTTCAGCGCACCGCCACCACCGAGGAGCCGTGTCCGAAAAGACCCTGGTTCGTGGTGATTCCGACCCGGGCTCCGGCGACCTGTCGAGCTCCGGCCGTGCCCCTCAACTGCCAGGTGAGCTCGCATACTTGGGCGATCGCCTGGGCGGGCACGGCCTCCCCGAACGACGCCAATCCGCCACTCGCATTGACCGGGATCCGCCCCCCGAGCGCCGTTGTCCCGTCCCGCACGAGCTTGGCCCCCTCGCCCGTGCCGCACAGCCCGAGGTCCTCGTACCACTCCAGCTCAAGCGCGGTGGACAGGTCGTACACCTCGGCCAGCGACAGTTCCTCGGGCCCGATGCCCGCCTCTTCGTACGCGGCCCGCGCGATGGACGCCCGGAACGAGTGCGGCGAGGGCTCGACGGCGGCCGCCGAGTCGGTCGCGATGTCGGGCAGGTCGAGCACCGCCTTGGGGTAGGTGGGGGTGACCGTGGAGACCGCTCGGATGCGGACCGGGTCGGCGGCGCCGTGCCGGCGGGCGAAGTCCATGCTGGTCAGGACGAGCGCCGCGGCGCCGTCCGAAGTGGCGCAGATGTCGAGCAGCCGCAGCGGGTCCGCGACGACGGCCGAGGCGGCGACCTCCTCGGCGCTGACGGCCTTGCGGTAGCGGGCGTTCGGGTTGAGCGCGCCGGCCGCCGCGTTCTTCACCTTGACCTGCGCGAAGTCGTCGACGCTGTCGCCGTGCAGCGCCATGCGGCGGCGGGCGTACAGTCCGAAGTAGGCCGGGTTGGTCGCGCCGAGCACCCGGAACCGCAGCCAGTCCGGGTCGTCGTGGCGGTCGCCCCCGGCCGGCGCGAAGAACCCCTTCGGCGCGGCATCGGCCCCCACCACCAGCACCACGTCCGCCATCCCGGCCAGGATCTGCGCCCGCGCCGTGTTGATCGCCTGCGCACCGGAGGCGCAGGCCGCGTACACGCTGGTCACGCGCGCGCCCTGCCAGCCGAGTGCCTGCGCGAAGGTCGCCCCCGCCACATAACCGGGGTAGCCGCCGCGCACGGTGTCCGCGCCGACCACCGAGTGCACGTCCGTCCAGTCGATCCCGGCATCGGTGAGCGCGGCCCGGGCCGCGACCGTCCCGTACTCGATGAAACTCCGTCCCCACTTGCCCCACGGGTGCATTCCCGCACCCAGGACCGCGATGTCGCCGCTCATGCCGCCACCTCCACGGGCCGCCAGTGCCAGGTCGTCCAGGTGGTCTCCGCGTCCTCGTTGAGGACGCCGGGCACCACCTCGACCTCCATCCCGACCGCCAGATCGGCGGTGCTCACCCCTGGCGCGGCCTGGCCGAGCACGATCATCCGCTCGGCCGCCAGCTCGACGGCGATCAGGACATAGGGCTCCCACTCCACATGTGGGTCGGACACATAAGGTGCGGGCGGCCGGTAGCGGCCGTCGGTGTACGACCACACACGGCCTCGCTGGGAGAGTGGCACCTCCTCCAGCTCGCCGCCCGCGCAGCCCGGGTTGCGGCAGAAGGAGTCCTCACGCGGAAAGAAGACGGAGGAGCAGGCGGCGCACCGGGTGCCGAGCAGCCGGAAGTCCTGCCCCGCGGCGTCCGTGAACCAGCCCGCGACCACAGGCGTGCGTGTGCGTGCGTCTGTCAAGTCCCCTCCAGGTACTCACTTCTGACGGAACGTCAGAAGTGTGCCATGGGCAACCGGAGTTGGGGAGGGGCGGTCGGGGCCGGGTCCTGGATCAGCGGTTCCCGGCCAGCCACTTGGCGGCGATCTCCCCGAGCTCGCGGTCGCGCCCGGCCAGCATCATCGAGATCATCTGCCGGTCCCCGCGCAGCGACCAGCCGGGATGCCCGAAGCTGGCCGGGTTGTTCTTCTCGATGAACCAGTGCGCGGGCCAGGCGGTCCCGTACCCGATGAGCGGCAGCGCGAGCGCGTACCGCTTGCGCCCGCGCGCGAGCCCGTAGGCGCTGAGCGCGAGCCCGGTGAGGGTGCCCGCCAGATGGACCCAGCGGGTGGCCGCCCTGGAGTGCATCGCCACGTAGTAGGGCCAGAACTCCTCGTACGAATCGAACGTCGGCTTCGTGTGCGTCATGCGGCAGAACCTAATCGCTCTTCGGAGAACCGGATACGGCTGCTGCGCGTCCGAGAAGACAGAGCGGGCGCCCGGGACCCACGGGGGTGGCCCCGGACGCCCGCTCAACCTTCAAACGGAACCAGGCGTCACAGGCACTCGCACTGGCAGTGACGGCGAGACTGGCCGAACCGGAATTTAGTGCCCGGCCACGGACCGCCATGCCACGGGGAAGTCGAAGTAGGTGTCCGGGAAGGTCTCGGGCTGGTAGGTGAAGTGCCACCACTCCTCGGGCAGATTGACGAAACCCTGCGCCTCAAGGGTGCTCTTCAGGAACTGCCGATTCGCCCGCTGTGCGCCCTGGATGCGCGGGTCGTCGGTGTGCGCCAGGGTGTCGAAGCAGTCGAAACCGGTGCCCATGTCGACGGAGTTGTCGGGGAACCGCTCGCCCTTCGGCGCGTAACAGGGCACGAGCGGCTGCCCCGGGTGGTACGGCCGGGTGGGCAGGGCGGGCAGCTTCACGATGGTGAGATCCATCGTGCTGCCCCGGCTGTGCCCGGACTTCTCGGCGATGTACCCGTCCGCGAACAGCCTCGACTTGTCGACACGTGGATAGAACTCCGCCTTCATCCGCTCGTCGTCCAGGTCCTTCGCCCAGCGCACGAAGTGGTCGACGGCCCGCTGCGGCCGGTAACAGTCGTACACCTTCAGGGAGTAGCCGTGCCGCAGCAGCTTCAGCTGCGCCCGGTGCAGCGCCTCGGCGGCCGGCCGGGTCAGGATGCACAGGGGCTGTCGGTAGCCGTCGATGGGCTCGCCCACGAAGTCGTGGGGGGTGATGTAGCGCATCTCCTGAATGATCGAGGGGTCGACGGAACTCAGCGCCACGAACGCCTCGGGTGCCTTGGGTTCCGGCGCAGCCTGTGCGGCGGGGGAGAGGGCGGTGACGGTGAGCAGCGCGGCAGCACCGGCGAGGAGCCCGCGCCAAGTCCGCAACGCCCGCGACGGTGTTCGCCGGGAGGTGAGGTCCTGCCGTTCGGTACGTCGTGTCATGTGCACACCCTCTATCAGGTCAACTGGTGGGTGGGAAAGGGCAGTTGGCTCGGGCTTTCGGTTGAGAAACGGGTGTCGACTAGAGTCCGCGCGTGACCGTGCCCCTGAAGCAGCCCATCGACGACTCCCACTGCGCTTCGTGCGGAGCACCGTACGCCGCCCCGGACGGCGACTGGCCCCGCGCCTGCACGGCCTGCGGCACGGTCGCGTACCGCAATCCGCTCCCCGTCGCGATCGCGCTGCTGCCGGTTGTCGACGCGCGCGGCACCGGGCTCGTCGTGATCACCCGCACCATCGAGCCGCAGCTGGGCGGCCTGGCCCTGCCCGGCGGCTTCATCGACCTCGGCGAGACCTGGCAGGACGCGGTCGTGCGCGAGCTCCACGAGGAGACCGGCATCGAGGCCCCGGTCGCGGAGGTCCGCCTCGCCGACGCCCTGAGCTCCTCCGAGCACCTGCTGCTGTTCGGCCTGCTGCCCGCCCGCCCGGCCGGCGCTCTGCCGCCCGCGCGGCCCACCGACGAGACGGAGGGCTGGGAACTGCTGCGCGAACCGGCCGAGTTGACGTTTCCGCTGCATACCGAGGCGGTACGGAAGTGGTTCGCGGGGGAGTACGGCCAAGGGCGGCCACCTCGTTCCTGACGAGGCGTCAGCATCACCGGTGGACGGTCGGCTCAGCGCATCGCCCCCCTCACCCGCACCGGGTACCCGACGTCGCCGCCCGCCCCGCCGTCCACCCGCTCCACCACCACCCGGCCGTTGGCCACCCGCGTCGAGAACCGCTCGACCCTCGCCGGCTCCCAGCCGTCGCCCGCGTCCCGCACCACGACCCCGCCCCCGGTACGTCCGGCGGCCGGCGCCCACACCTCAAGCTCCAGGCCGCCCCCGTCGCCCCGTACCGGGATCACCGAACCGGCCCGGGCGAGGACCGGGATCCGGGACAGGGGGGCGTTGAGGAGCACCGTGCCCGGGCCGTCGTGGGCCTCGCCGGTCGTGGTGTCGTACCAGCGCCCGCGCGGCAGCCGCACCGCCCGCCGGTCGGCGCCGCGCTCCAGGACCGGGGCCACCAGCAGCGCGTCGCCGAGCAGGAAGGAGTCCTCGCAGTCGCGCAGCGCCCGGTCTGCCGGCGCGCTCCACCACACCGGGCGCACATAGGGAGCCCCGGTGAGCCGGGCCAGCTGGGCCAGCGTCACGAAGTACGGGTGCAGCCGCTGCCGTTCGGCCAGCGCGGCCCGCGCGCCCTCAAGGACCTTCGGGCCGAACTCCCAGGGCTCCCGCCGCCCCGCCCACTTCGCGGCGTGCGTACGGAACAGGGGCAGCCAGGCGCCCAGCTGGAACCAGCGCAGATACAGCTCGGGAGACGGGCTGCCCGTGAAGCCGCCCACGTCGGGGCCCGAGTACGGCACGCCGCACAGGCCGAGGCCCAGCACCAGGGACAGCGAGGCACGCAGCCCGGGCCAGCCGGTCGCCACATCGCCGGACCAGGTGCCGCCGTAGCGCTGCATCCCGGCCCAGCCGGAGCGGGAGAAGAGGAACGGCCGCTCGGCGGGGCGCAGCCGGCGCAGCCCCTCGTACCCGGCGCGGGCCATGGTGAGGCCGTACACATTGTGGGCCTCGCGGTGATCGCCGCCCCGGCCGTCCAGGTCGTGCCGCGCGGACCTGGGCAGCGTCGGATCCCCGAACGGCGCGAAGGCCACCGGTTCGTTCATGTCGTGCCACACCCCGGCGAAGCCCTGGTCCAGCCGCTCCTGGTAGAGCCCGCCCCACCAGGTACGCGCCCTGGGGTCGGTGAAGTCCGGATAGGCGCACTCCCCGGGCCACACCTCGCCGTGCACCTCCTGTCCGTGGGCGTCCTTCACGAAGGCCCCGGCGGCGACGCCGCTCTCGTACACCGGATTCCCGCGCTCCGCCCTGACCGCCGGATCGACGATCGACACCAGCCGTACGCCCTCCTCCGCCAGGTCCTTCGCGAGACGCGGTACATCGGGAAAGGCCTCCCGGTCGACCGTGAAGACCTGGTGGGCGTCGTAGTGGTCGATGTCCAGGTGCAGCGCGGACAGCGGCAGGCCGCGCTCGGTGTACCCGCCGACGATCCGCCGCACCTCGCGCTCGCTGCCGAACCCCCAGCGCGCGTGCTGGGGGCCGAGCGCCCACGACGGAGGCAGCGCGGGCGCGCCGGTGAGTGCCGTCCAGCCCTGGAGCACCCGGGCCGGTGTGCCCGCCACCACCCAGCAGCGCAGCGGTCCGCCCTCCATGCGCAGCTCGCTGCCGCCGGGCCGGTCGTGCCCGGACCCCGCGCCCTCCTCGCCCTCGCGCAGCACCACCCGCCCGTCCCACGTGCTGTCGTAGAACGCGAGGTGGGTCCCCGCGTCCGCCACGACCAGCTGCACGGGCATCGTGATGTACAGCGGATCGTCACCCGGACCGAACCCGCCCCCGGGATCGGTGTTCCACAGCCGGTACGCACCGTCTCGCAGCCGGGGCCCGTGCGCCCGCCCTCCCAGGCCGAAGAACCGGGCGTCGGCGGCCACTTCGGACCGCTGCAGCCAGCGGGCAGGACCGCCGCCGACCGGCTCCCACCAGCGCGGCGGCAGCTCGCGCCGCAGCACCACTCCGCCCGGTGTGCTCACCTCCACCGCGCCGTGCCGGGAGACGACCACGGTCAGCCGCTCGGACACGACCCGCCAGCCGCCGTCCTTGTCCGGTTCGAGGACCGCCCGCGGATCCGGCTCGGGCGCCCGGCCGCTCAGGGCGTACGACGGCTCCGGACCAGCCCCGTCCCAGCCCCAGAACACCGCGCCGCCCACCGCCACCCGCACCTCCAGCTCGGAGCGGGCGAACCGCACCACACCGCCGCCGGCGCGCGGCTCGGCCTCGGTCACCGCCCCCGGCACCCGGGCCCGCTCCGGTCTGCGCGCGGGCAGGTCCCGCGCGTCCGCCCGGCGCCGCCGCAGGGCCGAGCGCATCGCCCGCAGCCCCCGCACCGAGCCGACCGCCTTCACCGAGCGCACCAGGTCATCGCCGTTCATGCAGCTCACCCTGCCACCCGGACGGCCCCGTGTGCGGATCGTTCAACTGCCGTTCACCCGTGGTCGCGCCACATGCCCGGGCAGCCGACTATGGGTGGGGGACCCTGGTGCGGAAGACGATCACATGGCATCGTCCCTGTCAGCCGCCTCACGCGCACACCCCTCGCGTGTGCGCGGGAAACACGCACATCACGCGTTACAGCCCGGGAGCCGACCCATGACCTCAGCAGCGAACCCCGCTCCGCAGCCCGCGCCCCTGTGGCAGCCGGACTCAGACCGCATCGCCGCCGCGCGGATCACCCGCTTCCAGGCCTGGGCGGCCGAGCGCTACGGGGCACCGGCCGAGGGCGGGTACCCGGCTCTCCACCGCTGGTCGGTCGCCGAACTCGACACCTTCTGGCAAGCCGTCGCCGATTGGTTCGACATCCGCTTCTCCTCCCCCTACGAAGCTGTCCTTGCTGATCGAACGATGCCCGGCGCGCAGTGGTTCCCGGGGGCCACCCTGAACTACGCGGAACACGCGCTGCGCACCGCCGAGGACCCCGCGCGGGCCGGTGACCCGGCCCTGCTGCACGTCGACGAGACCCACGAACCGGTCGAGATCAGCTGGTCCGCACTCCGCCGCCAAGTCGGCTCGCTCGCCGCCCAGTTGCGTGCCCTCGGCGTACGCCCCGGCGACCGGGTCAGCGGCTATCTGCCCAACGTCCCGCAGGCGGTGACCGCGCTGCTCGCCTCGGCGGCCGTCGGCGCCGTCTGGACCTCCTGCGCCCCCGACTTCGGCGCCCGCAGCGTCCTCGACCGCTTCCAGCAGGTCGAGCCGGTCGTCCTGTTCGCCGTCGACGGCTACCGCTACGGCGGCAAGGAGCACGACCGCACCGACGTCGTCGCGGAACTGCGTCGCGAGCTGCCCACCCTGCGCGCCGTCGTGCACATCCCGCTGCTCGGCACGCCCGCCCCCGAGGGCGCCGTCGAATGGTCCGCCCTCACCTCGGACGAGGTGGAGCCCGTCTTCGAGCAGGTGCCGTTCGACCACCCCCTGTGGGTGCTCTACTCCTCCGGCACGACAGGCCTGCCCAAGGCGATCGTGCAGTCCCAGGGCGGCATCCTCCTGGAGCACTTCAAGCAGCTGGGCCTGCACTGCGACCTCGGCCCCGAGGACCGTTTCTTCTGGTACACCTCCACCGGCTGGATGATGTGGAACTTCCTCGTCTCCGGCCTGCTCACCGGCACCACCGTCGTGCTGTACGACGGAAGCCCCGGCTACCCCGACACCGGCGCCCAGTGGGGCGTGGCGGAGCGCACCGGCGCCACCCTGTTCGGCACGTCGGCGGCGTACGTCATGGCCTGCCGCAAGGCCGATGTGCACCCGGGCCGCGACTTCGACCTGTCCCGCGTGAAGGGCGTCGCGACCACTGGTTCGCCGCTGCCGCCCGACGGGTTCCGCTGGCTCCACGACGAGGTGCGCGAGGACCTGTGGATCGCGTCCGTCAGCGGCGGCACCGACGTCTGCTCCTGCTTCGCGGGAGCGGTCCCCACGCTGCCCGTGCACATCGGCGAGCTCCAGGCCCCCTGCCTCGGCACCGACCTCCAGGCCTGGGACGCGCAGGGCCGGCCCGTCATCGGCGAGGTCGGCGAGCTCGTCGTCACCAACCCGATGCCCTCGATGCCGATCCGCTTCTGGAACGACCCCGACGGCAGCCGCTACCGCGACAGCTACTTCGACATGTTCCCGGGGGTATGGCGGCACGGCGACTGGATCACCATCACGGACCACGGCTCGGTGATCATCCACGGCCGCTCCGACTCGACCCTCAACCGTCAAGGCGTGCGCATGGGTTCGGCCGACATCTATGAGGTCGTCGAGCGCCTTCCGGAGATCCGCGAGTCCCTCGTCATCGGTCTCGAAGAGCCGGACGGCGGCTACTGGATGCCCCTGTTCGTGCACCTCGCCGAGGGCGCGGTCCTGGACGAGGCACTGCGTACGAGGATCAAGCAGGCGATCCGGGAGCAGCTCTCGCCCCGCCACGTCCCCGACGAGATCATCGAGGCCCCGGGCGTCCCGCACACCCTCACCGGCAAGCGCATCGAGGTCCCCGTGAAGCGCCTCCTCCAAGGCACGGCCCTCGACAAGGCTGTCAACCCCGGCTCGGTCGACAATCTCGACCTGCTGCGCTTCTACGAGGACGTCGCCCGCAAGCGCGGCTGATCAACCGCCGTAGGTGGCCTCGGACTCGCCAAGCACATCGGCGAAGTCCGAGGCCAGCCGCGCCGCCTCCGAGCCGTCCAGGCCGGCCACGGTGATGCGTACGCCAGGAGGCGAGGCCATGCGGAAGCGGGCCCCGGCCGCCACCCACCAGCCGCGCGTACGCAGCCCGTTGACGACGGCCGACTCGTCCCGCACCGGCACCCACACATTCATCCCGCTCGCCCCGTGCGCCGGAATCCCGCGCTGGGCCAGCTCCTTGACGAATGCCGTACGACGCTCCCCATAGGTGTCCTCCGCCCGCGTCACCAATAGCTGGGCCGACGGGTCGTCCAGCAAGGCCAGCACGGCCGCCTGCAGCAGATGGCTCACCCACCCGGAGGTGAGCAGCAGCCGCCCGTCGTGCCGCGCCAGCGTCACCGGATCGCAGGCGGCGGCCGCCCACCGCAGGTCCGTGCCCAGATATTTGGTCACGGTCCGCACCTGTGCCCACCGCGAAAGCCCGCCCTCCGTAAGAGAGTTGAGCTCCGCACCCGCGATCTCGGCGGCATGGTCGTTCTCGATCACCAGCACCTCGGGCGCCTGCCGCAGCACCTCGGCCAGCTCGTCGCGCCGCGCCTCGGAGAAGCAGCCGCCGTACGGATTCTGCGCCCGGGGGCTGCACACGACGGCCCGCGCCCCGCCGCGCAGCGCCTCCCGCAACTCTTTGGGCCGCATGCCCTCGTCGTCCACGGCGACCGGGATCGTGCGCAGCCCCATGGCGTGGAGCAGATCGAGCAGATGGTGGTATCCGGGGTCCTCCATCGCCACCGCGTCCCCGGGGCGCAGCTCCGTGGTCAGCAGCCGTGCGATGCAGTCGAGCGCCCCATGGGCGAACGTCACGCACTCGGACGGCACCCCGTCACCCTCGAACCACGCGCGCACCCGCTCCTCCAACTGCGGGAGCCGCGGCGTGGACCGGTGCGAGCGGGGCCCCGTCGACGGCGCGACGAGCCCCGGCAGATCCGGCAGGAAGGCCGAGTCGGGGTGGCCGCCCGCCAAGTCCCGCAGCCCTTCGGGGACTTTGGGCGGCCGCCGGGAAGCGACGGCGGGCTCCGCGGCCACCACGGTTCCGCCGCGCCCACGGGTCACGACCACACCGCGTCGGCGCAGCTCCTTGTAGGCGGTGGCGACCGTGCCGGGACTCACCGACAGGTCATCGGCCAGCCTGCGCACGGGAGGGAGCGCGTCGCCGGGGCCCAGGCCTCCGTCGGCGACCGCGCGCTCGACGGACGCGGCAATCCCCTTGGCTGTCGTACCAGAGATCGAATATTGTGCTGCCACGTAAATGATTCTGTACCAATACATAAATTCCGTCAAGGGGGAGCAATGAGCTGGAGCCGCCGCCGCGCAGCACTGTGGGAACGCATCCCGGGAGGCCTCGACGGCCGCCGGATGCTGTCGGTCGCCTTCGTGGACAGGACCGGAAGCGGCCTCTGGGAAGCCGTCTCCGTTCTTTACTTCACCTACGTGGCCGGGCTCTCGCTCGCCCAGATCGGCACCCTGGTCGCCGCGTCCGGAGCCGTCGGAATCGCGGGGGCGCCCATCGGCGGCCGCATCGCCGACCGGCTGCCGCTGACCCGCGTCCTCGTCGGCCTCCAATCGCTGCGCGCCGTCGCCGCGTTCGCGCTCCTGACCACCGACAACTTCATCCTGCTGCTCCTGATCGCCTCCGTAGGAAGCTTCGGCGACCGCTCGGCCAACGTCCTCACCAAGCTGTACGCCGCCCGGATCGCGGGCCCCGACCGCGTCCGCTACCAGGCCGTCAGCCGGACCGTCGCCAACGCGGGCTGGGCCGTCGGCGGACTGGCCGCCGCAGGAGCCCTCGCCATCGGCTCGGTCTCCGCCTACGAGTGGCTCCTGGCGGGCAACGCGCTCTCGTTCGTCGGCTCCGCCGTCATCACGGCGCTCTGCGCCGAACCCCCGGCGCCCTCGCGCACGGTCGCCAAGTCCGGCGATCCGGCGGCCAGGCCGAATCCGACCAACCCCTGGCGCGACCGCCGCTACCTGGCCTTCGTGGCCAGCGAAACGGTGCTCTTCCTGGACGATGCCGTGTTCAAGATCGGCCTCCCGCTCTGGACCGTGCACGCCACCGACGCCCCGCACGGCCTCGTCCCGCTGCTCATGGTGCTCAACAACGTGATGGTCGTCGGCCTTCAGGTGCCCCTCGCGCGATTCGGCGCCACCACGGCGGCGGCCCGGCGGCTCCTGTTCCCGCTCTCCGCGATCTTCGCGCTCGCGGGCGTGGCCATCGCAGCCTCCGCCGTACACGGCGCCGCCCTCGCCACCGCCTTCCTCCTGATCGCGACGGCCGCCTTCACGCTGGCCGAGATCATCCACGCGACGATCTCCTGGGAACTCTCGATCGCCCTCGCGCCCGACGCGGCACAGGGCGCCTACCTCGGAGTGCACGGCCTGGCCCAGTCCGTGCAGCGCAGCGTCGGACCCCTCGCCGTGACCGCGGCCATCGCGACCGGACCGGCGGGCTGGATCACCTTCGGCACCGTCATCGCGGGAACCTGCCTGGTCCAGCACCGTCTCGCCCGGCCGGGATCCCGGCGGACGCCGCTGTCAGTGCCTTCGGTTACGGTGAGTGAGCATTGATCAACACCGTGCTCAGGGGGAAACATGGCGCACGCCAATCACATCAGGGCCATCCGGCGCACACTCCGCCGTGAAATGCCGAGCACCGTCGGCCTGATCGCCGACGCGCACGACTTCACGGCCATGACGAGATACCGATCCTTCGCCTTCGACGACCACACGGCCTACCTCCGCCAGGTCGAAGGGCTGCTCCGCTCACTTGCCGCCCAGGGCGCGCACACGACGGTCGCGCTCTTCGACCCGGACGAGTTCACCGAGTTCTGTGCGTCGGAGGGCCTCGACCCGGACACGGCGGACAGCCGCACCCGCTTCACAGCCGAACTGGCAGCGGGCGGCGCCTGCGTCGCCTACGCGGGCCAGCCCATCGACAGCCTGGTCCCGCAACTCATCAACAAGGCCGTCCGCAAAGCGACTTGGGAGTACGCGACGCTGCTCCTGGCAGAGGCGGGGGAGTGCGCGGAATGCGGCCAGGACATCGGCAGGTCAGCCTTCGACCGTGCCTCGCACCTCGTCCTGAGCCTGCTGGAGGTGGCCGGCCCGGGCACCCACCACCTGGTGTGCAGCATCCCCGCCCAGGCGGAGCAGCTCATCGCAGTCCTCCACGCCGACCGGGAGGGCTTCGACCCGGTACGCCTCGACGAGAGGGACGCGGCCGAGTTCGTGACCGTCCTCGCGGCGGGCATCGCCCTGCACAGCGTCGGAGGGCTGGTACTCCGTACGACTGAATCGGGCACCCCGGACCGGCTGCACGGCTGGCGCCTGAACCAGGGCCGACTCGACCCACTGACCGCGGGCGAGGTCTTCAGCGCCTACTGCACCGACGCGGCGACGGGCGACCCCCTCGCCCCGGAACCCGACGTCGAATACCGCGCCGGATTCGCCATCGACCAGCCCGACAGCCACCACTGAAGCAACAACAAGGGGGGGGAGGCACAGAAGAGGGGCTCCCCGCCGCACCGCGACGGGAAGCCCCTCACACGGGTCTCACGACCACACCGGTCTCACGACCGTCCGTTCACTCGCCGGACAGCACCGCCTGGGCGGCCTTGCGCGCATCCTCGGCGGTGTCCGCGGCACGAGCCGCGGACGCAGCACGCTCGCACTGGGCCAGCGTGTACTTCGCCAGCGTCGCCCGCACGTAAGGAATGGAAGCCGCACCCATCGACAGGCTGGTCACACCAAGACCCGTCAGAACACAGGCCAGCAGTGGATCGGAGGCAGCCTCGCCACACACACCACAGCTCTTGCCCTCGGCCTTGGCGGCCTCGGCGGACATCGAGATCAGGTCGAGCAGCGCGGGCTGCCACGGGTCCTGAAGCCGGGACACCGCGCCCACCTGGCGGTCGGCGGCAAAGGCGTACTGCGCGAGGTCGTTGGTGCCCAGCGACAGGAACTCGACCTCCTGCAGGATCGAGCGGGCCCGGAGTGCGGCGGAAGGGATCTCCACCATCGCACCGAACTTCGCCCGCAGCCCGGCCTCCCGGCACGCGTCGGCAAACGCCTTGGCGTCGGTACGGTCGGCCACCATCGGCGCCATGACCTCGAGGTACACCGGCAGACCCTCGGCCGCCTTGGCCAGCGCGGTCAGCTGCGTACGCAGCACCTCGGGGTGGTCGAGCAGCGAGCGCAGACCACGCACACCGAGCGCGGGGTTGGGCTCGTCGGCCGGGGTCAGGAAGTCGAGCGGCTTGTCGGCGCCCGCGTCCAGAACCCGCACCACGACGCGCCCCTCGGGGAACGCCTCAAGCACCTTGCGGTACGCCTCGACCTGCTTCTCCTCCGACGGCGCCTTGGCGGAGTCGTCGAGGAAGAGGAACTCGGTACGGAACAGACCGACGCCCTCGGCGCCCGCCTCCACCGCGGCCGGAACATCGGCGGGACCGCCGACATTGGCCAGCAGCGGAACCTTGTGGCCGTCCGAGGTGGCACCCGGGCCGGACGAGGCGGACAGCGCGGCCTTGCGCTCGGCGGCGGCCCGCTCGAGCTCGGCCTGCTTCTCCTCGCTCGGGTCGACGAAAATCTCGCCCGTGCTGCCGTCCACGGCGACCAGCGTGCCTTCGGCCAGCTCACCGGCGCCGGGCAGCGCCACGATCGCGGGAACACCGAGCGCCCGCGCCAGGATGGCGCTGTGGCTGGTGGGCCCGCCCTCCTCGGTCACGAAACCGAGCACAAGGGCCGGGTCGAGCAGCGCGGTGTCGGCCGGCGCGAGGTCCCGGGCGATGAGCACGTACGGCTCGTCACTGTCCGGCACACCCGGCATCGGCACGCCGAGCAGGCGCGCCACGATCCGGTTCCGCACGTCGTCGAGGTCGGCGACGCGTCCCGCCATGTACTCGCCGGCCCCCGCGAGCAGCTCGCGGTAGTGCGAGAACGCGTCGTACACGGCGCGTTCGGCGGTGCTGCCGACGACGATGCGCCGGTCGACATCGGCCATCAGCTCCGGGTCCTGGGCGATCATCGCCTGGGCCTCGAGCACGGCCTGCGCCTCACCGCCGGCCAGATTGCCACGCGCCATCAGGTCGGCCGCCACAGCTTCCACGGCCTGGCGAGCGCGCCCCTGTTCGCGCTCGTGCTCCGATGCCGGAATCTGCTTGGCAGGCGGTTCGAGAACCGCCGTGCCCATGTGCCGAACCTCGCCGATCGCCACACCGTGGCTCACGCCGACGCCTCGCAGCGTTGTCTCCATCTCACCCGTCTCCGATAGTCGCGGCGGTCAGTGCCGCCGCCGTTGTTGTCCGTCCAGCGCGCCGTCGCAACGGCGCGGGCGTCACTGCCAGCCGAACAGCGCGTCGCCGGCCTTCACGTCACCGCTGTCGACGACACCGGAGAGGGAGTCAGTGGTGGCCTCGAGAGCCACGATGGGACAAATGGGGGACTTGCCGGCGGCCTCGACGGCGGCCGGGTCCCAGCGCACGACCTCCTGGCCGCGCGTCACGGTGTCGCCCTTGTTGACGAGGAGCTCGAAGCCCTCGCCATTGAGCTGAACGGTGTCGATTCCGAGGTGCGTCAGCACACCGTGGCCTTCGGCGTCGACGACGACGAAGGCGTGCGGGTGCAGGGACACAACGACGCCATCCACGGGCGCCACGGCCGCCGACGGCTCACGTACGGGATCAATAGCGGTGCCGGGGCCCACCATCGCGCCGGAGAAGACGGGGTCGGGCACTGCAGCGAGCCCGATGGCCTTTCCAGCAAGTGGGGACGTCACGCTAGTCATGGGGAGCCTCCCAGGGGCGGAGCTTCTAGTGTCGCCGTCACTACCTGTCCTGGACGGCGTACTGTTCAGAAGGGTAAGTCATAAGAAGTCCTAGTTCCGCACGACAGGTGACGGTTGGCGGACCTAGATGCACACCGGAAACGATTTGCCTCAACTCCCGGTGGCCTGTACTGTCGTACTCCTGCCTGACCCCATCACAACACTGTGATTCGGCGGTCGGCGGCGCCTACCAAGTCCCGATCCTAACCCGGATTTCTGACTCTGCATGCTGTGGAGACGGTGGTCAGGAAGACGGAAAAGACTTGCTAGAGTCTGAATCGCCGGAAAGCCGATAAGGCTGGAAAGCGAAATCCCCGCTCCAGCGGGTGGCAGAAACGGAAATCGGATCTGCTAAGCTGGAAACACGAAATACCGAAGGGAAGCGCCCGGAGGAAAGCCCGAGAGGGTGAGT
>NZ_LGDD01000035.1 GCF_001279695.1 Streptomyces sp. WM6378 | reverse complement strand
GCCGGGGTCTACCGGTCCGCTCTCGGCGTCGTACGCCAGGCGGACAACACCCTGTTCGCCTCCATCCACGCCAGCGCCAGCGGCGGCACCGACGCCGCCACCCTGGTACGCCGCGTCGCCACCCGCAGCCGGCAACTGGCGCTGGGGAACTGGGTGGTTCTGGGTGACTTCAACCGGGCGCCCCGCTCCCTGCCCGTCGGCGGAACCACCGGCGGCGGGAGGCCTGCACCGCCCGTCCGCGGCGAGGTGGATCTTGGTGGTGAATCCGCCGCGGGAGCGTCCCAGGCACTCGCCGATCTGACCACTTCCTTGAGCCGGACCACCAGTTTCCGCAACACCGGATCGACCGGGTTCGTCCCCCGAACGTGCCCCTTTTGAGGATCGGTGGCCGTCGGCGCCTTCCTCGCGCCGGCGGCGTGCTGGTGGGCCCGCACTGTCGTCGAGTCCACCGACACGTCCCAGTCGACCCGGCCCGCAGCGTCCTCGGCGGCCTGGATCCGAGACAGCAGCATCGTCCATGTTCCATCGGCTGACCAGCGGCGATGTCGTTTGTAGACGGTTTCCCACGGCCCGAACCGCTCCGGCAGATCCCGCCACTGCACACCGGTCCGGACCTGGTAGAGCACCCCGCTGATGACCCGGCGGTGATCACTCCACCGGCCCCCGCGAGCACCACCAGGAGGCAGGAACGACTCCAGCCGGTCCCACTCCGCGTTCGTCAGATCCCCACGGCCCATACGGCAAGCCTGACCTCAACACCCCACTCACGTCAGGAGACCCGAGAAACAGTGCCTAATCTGCGACTCGGGCCGCCGACGATGTCCTCGTCTCCGAACCCGAGCCGGCGTACGTTCGCCTCCTGGTGCGGCGCCATTGCCAGGTATCCGGCAACATGCGCCGTGGGCACCTCCCGGGCCCGGTCGAGGTCATGGTCAAGTACGACGGCCTGCTCCACCCCGAGAAACGCATCCGGCCCCATGATCTGGCGTGCCCGTGCGGTGTGCTCGACGGGCACGACATACGTGTGCGCGCCCCAGGCGCGTTCGGCGGCCGGCTCAGCATCTTCGGTCCCGGGGCGGCCAGGAGGCGGCGCGGGACCGGGTCCGGTATCAAGCCGTGGGCGGGTGCCGCGTCCATGGCGTCCAAATAGGAACGCCTCGTGGTCACCGCCCTGCCGCGGGCCGGAACGTTCGCCGTCCCATCCCCGGTAGTTCGCGGCGAGCTCTTCCAGCAACGGGGCGAGATCGCTGTCCCAGATCCAGGCGGCGACCTCGTCGACGCGAGCGGTCAGGCCCGGGGCCCGCAGCTCGACGGCATCGTGCACGGAGTCGGCGTCGAAGCTGAACCGGTCGCAGAATGTCACGGCGACGGAGGCGTTGTCCTGTGGCCCGCTGCCCACCGGGCGGTGAGCGTGTCCACGGCGGCGACGGCGCGCCTCGTGCGGGCTTCGTCCGTGCGCACCGTGTTGCTGAACTCGACGTGCAGGAACGGGACATCTTCGGCTGCCGCCTTGTGGCCCTCGACGTTCTCCGTGCCCTCCAGCGGGCAGGAGCGCGCCTGGGCCTCGCACACCTGGAAGCCCTGACCGCGCAGCGCGTTCGCCAGGATCTTACTGTCGGCGCGGCCTGCCGTCCCGGTCCCGGTGGAGGCGATGACGTCGTGGTCGGGAGCGGAGTCGTCGGCGAAGCCGTGGACCTGGATGCCGGGCAGGCCGCGCTCGGCGAGCTCGTCGCACACCGCCGCGAAGACCGTGTCGCGGCGGTGTGCGACGTCAGCCGACTTACCCCGCCCGGCGTCGCGGTGGGCGCCCGCGATGATGAGGACGCCGCCGGGGGAGCCCAACAGGACACGTGCGCCGAGCCGTTCGGTGCGGGCGTCCGATACGGGGTGCGGTGCCTGGACCGACCAGCGCACTGGCGAGGACAGATCGATGTAGACCCGGCCCCAGCCGCGGGGCGCGGGAACGCTCTCGCTGCGGTCGGAGAGTTCCGCGTAGGTGCGGCCTGTCTCGGCGTCGACGAGGGTGCGCAGCTGGTAGCCGACGCGGGACAGGCGTCGGCCGGCCTCCTCGCGCTTGCCGTCGAGCACGAGCCCGACGGACTCGGCCATGGCGCGCCGGTCGGTGGGGCTTGGCTCGCGATACCCGGAGTCCGCGTGAAACGGGGCGGCGAACTCGGCGATGCGGCGCTCCAGTTCGCCTCGTGGCGGGCCGCTGGGTGGCGGTGTCGCGCTGGGCTGGGGGCGCTGTCCGTCCGCTTGGTCGTCCCGGCTCACGCCGCTGCCCGAGCGGCCTCCGGCGAGGGTGAGGGCCGACGCGATCAGGGCGCCGAGCAGGACGATCGCCGAGGCGATGGCGATCGTTTTTGTCTTCCTGTGCACAGTCATGGCCGCACCAAAGATACGGGCGTGACGGGAAGCGGGGGGAGGAGACCAAGGGGAGGTGCAGTCTATGTTCACGGTTTAGTGCCACATATGCGTTTAATTTGGACAATACTTCATCAACTTGGCCAACCGCCTGGAAGGTCGAGGCGGATCGCTCCTCCCGCCCGTCATTTCCTAAGAATTTGCACAAAGATCTCACCCAATATATTTTTTGGTGAACTTTGCCCAGGGGTGGGGAACTCTTTGCCTGCCCGCCGGTCGGGGGATCCCTGGGGCGCACCCTTGTGTGCCCAGGGCAGGGCGACTCCCTCGGGGGTCGGCCGTGCGCCCCGAAAGAATGGAGAGGAGCGTCGCGTTGGCCGCTTCGCGATCGGGGCGGCGGCACAAGGTCCGCCGAAGGTCAGATATGTCCCTTATGGGGGGCATACGTCCGCCTATTGCTGTGCTATCGACTCTGCTCCTGTCCCTCGCGGGCATCACCGCGCTCGCCCTCGGCAAACCTGAGAACGCCCTCGTGCCGGAGGCCGTCCGCAAGTCCCAGCAGTACGTCGCCGAGGACGGAGCCATCGCGCTCCGTGCGTCACTCGACGAATCGATCACTGATCTGACCCGCACCGCCGCCCTGTTCAACCAGGGGCGGCCCGCGCCCGCCGACGACGTCCTGGACAAGGTCGGCGACGTGTACCAGAAGTGGCGCGGAACCGCCGTCATGGAGATCGCGTCGGGGAAGCTCCTCGGTGCGCGCGGCGAGAACGTACCGCTCACCGCCATCGACCGGAGCCGCCTTGCCGACGAGGGCGGCCTCGCCCCTCGCATGGTCCGCCTGGAGAACGGTCAGACCCGTCTGGTCACGCTCGCCCTGCTGTCCTGGGAAGGCCGACCACAGCAGCTCCTGATCGCCTCCAGCAGCCTCAACTTCCCCGGCGTGAACCTCGGCGAGGGCCGGGCCATCGGCGTCGTGGACACCGAAGGGCGCGTCCTGAGCAGCCACGGCGCGCTCGGCGGCAAGGGCGCCAAGGAGCAACTGCGCACCTTCGCGGGCATCGCGGCGAAGAAGGGCAAGCAGAACGCGATCTCGGCCAAGCCCCCCGGCGCGGGAGGCTACACGGGCGTCAGCGGCCACCTCGCCGGGGACACCGTCGGAGACAAGCAGACCATCGGGGGCTACGCCACGCTCGCCGCGGGCGACCCGGGCGAGGCCACCCCGGCCGGCACCCTCGGCCTCACCGTCGTCACCCAGGTCGGTGTCGTCGAGCACGCCTCCCGGCTCGCCCGCCCCGCCTTCGGCCTCATCGCCGCGGGGGCACTCCTCGTCATCGGCGCCATCACGGTCATGCTGCTCCTGTCCACGGTGCAGCGCCCGCTGATCAGACTCTTCCTGGAGAGCCGCCGCCTCACCCGCGGCGACCTCGCGCGCCCCGTGACCGTGCCGAAGTCCGGTGAGGCCGCGCGGATCGGCGCCGCCCTGGAGCGGCTGCGCGGCCAGCTGCGCGGGGCACCCGTCGGCACGCAAGACCCACAACGTCCCGGGCGCCGCAGGGGGCTCGGCACCCGCGCGCTGCTCGCCGTGTGCGCCCTGCTGCTGCTCGGATGGGCCGTGCCGCTGATGCTCCTGCTCAACCGGGCCGATGACGACGTCCGCGTGCCGACCCAGACCGTCCACGACCAGAAGGCGCGCACCGCGACGCTCAGCGACCGGGTGCGCCGCGCCCTCAACGAGGGCCACGCCGACCTCTCCGCCGTCGCGTCCCTCATCGGCGACCACACCTCGTCCCAGGACATGAAGACCGTCCTGGACCGCACGCTCAAGGACCACCAGCGCTACGAGTCGGTGTACGTCCTCGGCGCCGACGGCACGATCCTCGCCCGGGCCGGTCGCACCCCCCACCACGCCGCGGGAGACGCCCCTTCGAAGAACGCCTTCGAGGTGAGCGGTCACGGAGGCAAGAAGCCCGTCGTCACCGCCACCGTCGCGGCGCCGGGCCGTCAAGTGGCCGCCGTTGTCGGGGAGTTCCGCATCGGGTTCGTCAACGGACTGCTCGGGCGCCAGGGCCTCGGCGAGGTCCGTGTAGTCGACGCCGAAGGCCGCGTCATCGGCGGCGACTCGGGATACCGCGCCTTCCAGAAGCTGCCCTCCTCGCTCCAACCGCTGCTCGACAAGAAGGCCGACCACGGCGAGGTCCGGCGCGACGGCGGGAACGTGCGCGTCGTCGCCGCCGCACCGTTCTCCGGCGGCGGGGCGGCGGGGTCCCTGCAGTGGACGGTGGTCAGCTCCCAGCCGGCCGCCTGGCTCGCCATCCCCGAGTACAGCCTGCAGAACCGCACGGTCCTCGCGGGCCTGCTCGGCCTCACCGCGGCCGCGGCCTGCCTCGGCTGGCTGCACATCGTCGTCGCCCGCCCGCTGCGCGAACTGGCCGACCAGGCCGAGAAACTGGCCGACGGCGACCGCAAGACAGTGCTCTACCCGCGCCACCACGACGAGGTCGGCGCCGTGGTCCGCAGCCTGGAGCTGATCCGACAGCGCCTCCAGGACCAGCAACGCCAACGCGACGGCGCCACCCGCACGCCCGCCGCGGCCGGAAGGAACCAGTAACACCGTGCTTTTCCTCTACACCGTGCTCGTGGTGTGCGGGGCCGTCCTGCTGATCTCCGGAGTGATCGAACAGCGACGGCACTACGTCAACCTTGACCGCATCCCGACCCGCGTGCTCGTCAACGGCATCCGCGGCAAGAGCTCCATCACCCGCCTGTGCGCGGGCGCGCTGCGCGGCGGCGACCTCGTCACGGTCGCCAAGACCACCGGAACCGCCGCCCGGTTCATCCACCCGGACGCCACCGAGGAGCCCGTCTACCGAAAGTTCGGCATCGCCAACGTCGTCGAGCAGATCGGCATCGTGCGGCGTGCCAGCGCGTACCGCCCGGACGCGCTCGTCATCGAGTGCATGGCCGTCATGCCCGCCCTGCAGGAAATCAACCAGTCCAAGCTGATCCGCTCAACGATCGGCGTGCTCTGCAACGTCCGCGAGGACCACCTCGCCGAGATGGGCCCGACCCTCGACGACGTGGCGCGCTCGCTGTGCCGCTCGATGCCCGAGAACGGCATCTGCGTCACCGCCGAGAAGGACCGCTTCGACATCCTCCTGGAGGAGGCCGAAGCCCGGAACTGCCGACTCGTCTACGCCGACCCGGAGATGGTCACCGACGAGGAACTGCGCGGCTTCAGCTGGTTCACGTTCAAGGAGAACGTGGCCATCGCGCTCGTCGTCGCCGACCTCCTCGGCGTCGACCGCGAGACCGCGCTCCAGGGCATGTACGACGCCCCGCCGGACCCTGGAGTCCTCTCCGTCGAGCGGTACGTGACACACGAGGACAAGAGGCTCCGCTTCGCCAACGTCTTCGCGGCCAACGACCCCGAGTCGACGCTGATGAACATCAACCAACTGCTCGACCTCGGCGCCATCCACCGCCCCCTGAACGTGGTCATCAACTGTCGCCCCGACCGCGTCGAACGCAACGGCCAGATGGGCGAGATCATCCCCGGCCTCGACCCCGACCAGGTCTTCGTCATCGGCCACCCGGCCAAGTCCGCCATCGACGCGATCCCGGCCGCCTACCGCGACCGCGCCGTAGACCTCGGCGGCGACCGGCGCGACCCCGAGGAGTTCATGCGGCAGCTCCTCGGCCGGCTCGGGCCCGACTCCTCGCTCGTCGCCATCGGCAACATCCACGGCCAGGGCGAACTGCTCCTCGAACACCTCGCGGAACTCCCGCCGGACGACTCCGACGAACCCGCCGCCGTGCCGGCAACGCCCGAGCGGACGCCCCAGTACGTCGAGACGACACCGCTGTACGCACCCCACCTCGACCCCTACCAGCAGTACCCGCGGGCGTACGAGGACCGCTACGCGCCGCACCACCACGCGCAGCGCGCGGGGGAGCAGCACCCCCACCCCGAGCCACACCCAGCCCCGTACCCCCAGCAGAACCCGGCGCACCCCACGCACCTCGAACAGGCCCTTACCCGCGGCTTGTTCGAGCCGCGCGTACCTCCCGCCGACGACTCCCCGCAGTGGCGCAACCCAGGAGAGCAGCACCGTTGATCCCCTCCGTACTGACCCCCGAGATCGCCGCGATCGGCATCGCGATCGGGCTGCTCTTCTCCCTGGTCTGCTACCTGACGACCAACCTCTCGCCGGGAGGCATGATCACCCCGGGCTGGCTCGCGCTGACCCTCGTCGAGGACCTGCAGCGCGCCGCGATGGTCATCGGCGTCACCGTCCTCACATACGCCGGCACGCTTCTGATGCAGAAGTTCGTGATCCTCTACGGCAAGCGGCTCTTCGCCGCCGTCGTACTGCTCGGCGTCACCCTCCAGGCCACGGTCATGATCGTGCTCGCCCTCGAGTTCCCGCTCATGTACGCGAACCAGACCCTCGGTTTCATCGTGCCCGGCCTGATCGCCTACCAACTGGTCCGTCAGCCCAAGGGACCCACCCTCCTTGCCACGGGCTCGGTGACGCTCATGGCCTACGTCGTCCTCACCGCCGGAGTCCTCCTCGGCGTCATGCCGTCCGCCTGACACAGGATCGGAACCGAAACAGCCATGCCCTCCAAGAAGAAGCGCACCACTCTGCACGCCCTGACCGTGCTGGCCCTGCTGGGGTCCAGCACGTACCTCACCGTGGAACTGCGCAAGGACGAGCGGGACTCGGCGCCGGGCGTCCAGGCCGTCAAGGACCTTCCTGTCCTGGAGACAGATGCCGGGAAGGACAGCGGCAAGGAGATCTGGGAGCGCCTGAACAACCCCGCGCGGACCGTGCTGCGCGGCGACCAGGGCCAGATCCTCGCCACGTTCACCGACAAGGCGCGCACCGCGACCCTCAAGGGCCCCTCGCGCACCTTCACCGAACCCGCGAGCACTGCGGTCCGCGTCGTCACGGAGGACTGGGTGCGCCTGATGCCCCAGACGTGGCGCCAAGGAGCCGAGAAGGAGGCGTGGTTCAAGGCGTGGTTCAAGGAGAACTTCGGCAGCAATGAGGAAGACCTCTTCGCGACCGCCTTCCAGTACACCACCGGAGCGCCGGTAAAGAAGGACGCCAAGGGCCTCGCGTACGCAGGCGACGCCATGTTCGGCCCGGTCAACCCGGACCTCACCAAGCACCGCGGCACGCCCCTGCTCGAACAGTCCGACTTCTTCCACTACTTGGGCATCCCGTACACCTTCCGCGACGGCACCACCAAACAGCCGGAGGCGGCCCGCGCCAGAGCCGTCGACTGCTCGGGGTTCGTCCGCATGGTGTTCGGCTACCGGGCCCGCTACCCGCTGGCGTCCGACGACAACAAGGGCGACGGCCTGCCCCGCACAGCCAACGGCATGGCCCGCTCGCACCTGGGCGCGGACATCATCCCGTTGTCGGGCCCCGCTCCCTGGTACGAACGCCCGAAGAACATTGACGTGCTCCAGCCCGGCGACCTCCTCTTCTTCAAGATGGACCGTCATACCGGCGACCGCCTCGACCACGTCGCCCTTTATCTGGGACCGGACGCCGAGGGCCACAAGACGTTCATTTCCAGCCGCAAGGAGGTCAACGGTCCGACGATCGGCGACAAGGGCGGGGTCTCCCGGATCGACGGAAGCGGCTTCTACGCACAGCTGTTGCGGAACGCGAAGAGGCTTTGAGCCCGGGTCTGGGTCTTGCAGATCCAGCGCTGCCCATGTGAGAAATCCGTTGGTGATCACTGGATGCGCAAGGCGTTGACGTCGGGGTCTAATAGGACTCCGTTAGGTCTTCCTGGCGGTCCTGTTCCGGAGCATGTTGGGTATGTGGACGCGCTTGAAGTAGTCCGCATGCGGGCGAAGTTGGCGTTGTTCGTGGCGGACATGTTGGCCTCGGTGCTGCGTAAGGACCAGCGCGCGAAGGGGGACTGCTATCTGCGGGGTTTGATGCTGGACGGGCGGCGCAAGTCGGTCCAGGCGATGGCCGCGCGGCTTCCTGACGGCAGTGAGCAGAACCTGCAGCAGTTCGTGAACCAGTCCACCTGGGACCCGGCCCCGGTGCGGCGGCGGATCGCCGAGCGGATGACTGCGGTAATCAGCCCCGATGCCTGGGTGGTTGACGACGTGTCCTTCCCCAAGGACGGCGCCATGTCGGTCGGTGTGGCGCCGCAGTACTGCGGCGCTCTGGGCAAGCGAGCCAACTGTCAGGTCGCGGTGAGCGTGCACGCCGTCATCGCCACGGCCTCGTGCCCGTTGCAATGGCGCTTGTTCCTGCCCCGGGAATGGGCTGGCGATGCCGCACGCCGCAGGCTGTGCAAGGTGCCGGCGGACGTCGGGCACCGCGAGAAGTGGCGGCTCGCCGTGGACATCCTCGACGACCTCTCCGCCTGGGGCCTTGCGCCCCGCGTCGTGCTCGCCGACGCGGCCTACGGGACCAACGCGGCCTTCCGCGGCGAACTCACCCAGCGCGGTCTGGGCTACGTGCTGTCCGTCCGTTCCGACGTCACCGCCCACTCCTTCGACGCGGTGCCCGAGGCACCCGCCCGCAAAGGCACCCACGGCTGCCGGCCCCAGCCCCGCTACCGCCAGCCACCCCTGAGCGCGGCCACGCATGCCACCGACCTGGGGCGCGAGGCGTTCACCGACGTCACCTGGCGCCAGGGCTCCCGCGGCCCGCTGCGCTCGCGTTTCGCGGCCCTGCGCGTGCGCCCGGCCAGCAATGCCGTCGTCCGCCCGTTCAGGTCCCGGGCCTCGGCCGGCCAGGGCTGGTGGGACGGCGTCCTGCCCGACCTGTGGCTGCTGGCCGAATGGCCCGCCGAGGCCGAAGAACCCACCGAGTACTGGTTCTCCGACCTGCCCGCCGACACCCCGCTCAAGGACCTGGTGGGCTGGGCAAAGCTGCGCTGGCGGGTCGAGCACGACTACGTCGACGACGCGCTCCGTCTCGGCGCGAGCGGAGCAGTGGGCGACATCGTCACCCTGCTCGCCTCCGCCGAGACCATGCACGTGCGGCACCACCGGCGGTGACGCAACTGGTGCTTCCCACATCGATTATCCGGTCCTGCCCGCCCGACAGCGTCCACACCGTCGCTGCGGCCCTGCTGGATCACATCGCCGGACACGGCCACCGGCCCATCGCCGAACGGCTGCACCGCCCCGCCTCGACGGTCCGTGGCTGGCTTCGTCGCGCGACCGCGCTTGCCGCGTTCTGGCGCCGCCACGGCGTGATCTACGCCTACCGTCTCGACCCGGACGCCGGGCCGTTCCAGCGGCGCACCACCGCACTCGCCGAGGCCCTCGACGCCCTAGGTGTATTGAGCATGAGCGTTGTTAACACCGGGTGGTCTTGAGCATGACGAAGACCTCCGGTGTGGTGGAGGTGTCTAGGACTACACCGCACGGAGGTCTTCGTGTCCCACCGTAATGCCCGACTGACCGTTCACGGCAGACGGATCCTGGTCGAACGCGTCATGGCGGGGCGGCCCGTGGCACACGTGGCTGCCGAGATGGGCATATCGCGTCCGACGGCGCACAAGTGGGTCCGTCGGTGGCGGGCCGAGGGCGACGCGGGCCTGGCGGACCGTTCCAGCCGACCCCTCTCGACGCCGAACCGTACCCCACCGGACATCGAAGCGGACGTGTGCCGGCTGCGGACCGGGCGCAAACTCGGCCCGGCACGGATCGGCCCGGTCCTGGGCCTGCCTGCGTCGACCGTGCACCGCATTCTTGTCCGGCACGGCCTGAACCGCCTGGCTTGGCTCGACCGTCCGACCGGGGAACCCATCCGCCGCTACGAACGCGCCCGGCCGGGCGCGTTGGTGCACGTCGACATCAAGAAGCTGGGCAACATCCCCGACGGCGGCGGACACAAAGTCACCGACCGCCGCACCGCCATGGACCACAAGATCGCCACCACCCGCGAGCGCAAGAGCTGCAAGCCCGTCATCGGCCACAGCTACATCCACTCTGCCGTCGACGACCACTCCCGCCTGGCCTACAGCGAGGTCCTGCCCGACGAGCGGCAGCACACGGCCATCGCCTTCCGGCAACGGGCACAGGCCTTCTTCACCGCCCACGGCATCACCGTCGAACGAGTCCTGACCGACAACGGATCCTGCTACAAGTCGAAGCTCTTCAGCCAGGCCCTGGCCGAGGCCGGCATCACCCACAAGAAGATCCGGCCCTACCGTCCCCAGACCAACGGCAAGGTCGAACGCTTCAACCGCACCCTGCTCGACGAGTGGGCCTACCTGCGGCCCTACACCTCGAACACCGAACGAACCGCAGCCCTGGCAGACTTCCTCCACACCTACAACCACCACCGCTGCCACACCGCACTCGACGGACACCCACCCATCAGCCAGGTTAACAACCCCGCGGGTCAATACACCTAGGCGAGGCCGCCCGCGTCGGACAGGAGCAGCACGCGTCGTGGGCGAGCGCAGATCCCTGGGGCGCAGTCACCCTGCTCACCGGAGGCCGGCTCCTCACGCCCGCATGAATAGCCCGCGACAGCAAGCACACGTAGCCGACGACATGATGACGACGAGTCACCCTGCCGGGCGACCCGAAGCCGTCTCCCTATCCTCACAGTGAACGTCGCCACCGTGTTCATCCTGAGCGTCCGGCAACAGGGTGCAGGTGGTCCCGTTGAATGCCCCGGCGGAGCCGCTGTACGCCCTTCTGGTGGCTTCGTAGCGGCGATCGGGCCCGATGCATTCCGTGTCAGCGAGGTGCACACGGCGGCACACAAGGGCCGGGCCCGGGCCCCCAACAGGGAGCCCGGGCCCGGCCCTTCGGCATGCGTTGTTACCAGCGCATGCCGAGTGCGTCGAGTTCCGCGCGCCGCTCGGGGGTGAGTTTGTCGGCCCTGCGGCGGGCGTGTTGTCCACGAACATGCCGAGCTTGTGCTCGACAGCGTCCACGACTTCGACGTGCTTCCCGGGCACCTTGACCAGCAGGTGTTCCGCGTCCGCGATCTGCACGAACACCTCAGCCTGCCCACCGACGAGCCCGCGATCAATGTCGCCCGCTCCCCCCTGGGGCGACTCGTCTGGCAGGACTCCTCGAACAACCCGGACGCGGTCAATACCGGAAACGGACTACGCTCTCTGGAAAAGCCGCGGCCGGGGCGACGGCCCTACCGTCGCCCCGGCCGCGACCGCAACAACAGCCTCAGGCGATCCACGTCCAGTACTGGTTGTTGGAGCCGCTGTCGGACCACACCCGCTGACGGTTGCTGTCCATGTCCAGCAGGAAGCGGTCGTTCCAATTCATCCTGTAGGCTTCCAGGCTCTTGATGTGCTGGGTGTAGTTCAGGTTCATCGTGAACCCCCACCTCTGTTGGCCGTTGTTGTTGCACGTCCACGTCTGCACGGCCGCGCCACCCGTCAAGTTGTTAGCGTCCGCATCCAGGCACAGCCCAGTGGCGACGTTCACCGCCTCGTACCAGGTGCCGCCCGTGCCTTCATCGCCCGCGGGATAGATCGTCCATTGCTGCGAGGCGGTGTTGGCACAGGGGGCCAGGGCCGTGCGCGCGCCGATACCGCCCGTCGCGGCGACGCAGTAGTTGCCCCACCCGTAGTTCTTCAACCGGAACGTCCCGACCGGGGAGTCCGCGCTGGCCGGGGTGGCCGTCGCGAATCCGCCAGCGATAGCTGCGGTGAGGGTCAGTGCTGCCGCCGCTGCTCGCCTAGTGCTGGATTCCGTTTTGGCGGGGTAGGTATATGGCAGCGGGGCCCCGTTTTAGGCTGCTCGGGGGCGAGTTGCTGTGCCGATGTTGCTGTCGGCCCGTCCGGCGACGGACGCGGTGGAGGAGGCAAGGATCCGTAGGCTGGCGGGGGCTCGCCATGCGCCAGGCGACTGGATTATGCGGGCGAGGATCATCGCCCTGAGCTGGGACGGGCTGCGGGTGCCGCAGATCGCGGAAACGCTGGGCTGCCGTCACAAGACGGTCCGCAAGTGGCTGCACCGGTTCAACACGGCTGGCCTGGACGGGCTCGGGGACCGGCCCGGATGCGGGCGCAAGCGCCGGATCACCGAGGACGAACGCTCCCGCATCATCGCCCTGGTCAAACTCACCCCGCCGGGCCGGCTGGAGATCCAGCCGTCCAACGAGCTGTGGGCGGCTGATGTGAAGGGGCCGGAGGAGTGGACCCTGGACGCGCTGGCCGCCACCGCCAGGGCTGAGGGGATACAGGTCGGCCGGTCCCAGGTCCGCCGGATCCTCCTCGCGGAGGGGGTGCGCTGGCGCCGTACCCGCACCTGGACCACCAGCCGCGATCCGGAGTTCTCCCCAAAAGGACCCGCATCGTCGGCCTCTACACCGACCCGCCGCCAAACGCCACGGTGATCTGCGCCGACGAACTGGGACCGGTCATCCCGCGCGCTTTCCCGCCCGCTCCCGGCTGGTCGCCCGACGGGCACCGCATCAAGAACGAGCTGGACTACAGCCGCGGTCCGGAGAAGACCTGGGTCTACGGCGGCCTGCGCGTTCGTGACGGCATCGAGGTCACCATGACTGCCGCCTCGCGCAACAGCGTCAACTACCAGCAGTTCCTGCGACGGGTCGAGGACGCCAACCCGACCGGGGCGATATGGATCGTGACTGACAACCTGTCCTCCCACAACAGCAAGTCCACCCGCGAGTGGCTCCAGGACCACCCACGCATCCACCACGTCTTCATCCCGGTCGGGGCCTGCTGGTTGAACCTGCAGGAAGGCTGGTGGCGCCTGTTCCGCAAGGCCGCCCTGGCCGGCCACAACTTCTGCGGCCCCGACGACATCACCGAAGCAACCACCGTCGCCACCGCCCAGCTCAACGCCCGCGCCAAACCCTGGATCTGGGGCCGACCAGTCCCACCAACCCGCACACTCCGTCGCCGTTTCGAGTACCGCCTTTGAGGAACCCAGCACTAGCTGTACTCCATGCCATAGCGTGTAATGATCCTCTCTCGAAATTCGCGGCCCGCCTGACCGCCCGCAGACGCTACGAAGTCTGGTCCTTTGATCGTCCTAGATCGGTCCTTGTACGAGGTCAGCCGGGCAGCAAGCGCTGTCCAACGCCCGCAGAGCGCTCCGGACATGAGCTTCTTGCTGCCTTGGCCAATTCTGCCGAAGACGCCCCGGGCTGTGCCGCCCGGCTGATGGGCGACGTGTGGGTTTCAGCGGTTGGCGTCGGTTGTTTGCAGTGGGGGCGTGTGGAGTCTTCCTGGTGGTGGGGGTGTGGGTGTCGTTCTTTCGGCTCTGGCACACATCCGGTGGCAACGGAGCGTCACATCGCATCTGTGATCCGGCGGTCCGGAATCTTCGCAAGCCGATGAGGTCTGGATGGCATCCAAGCCGGGGTATAAGCCCGGCTGTTGAACGTCTGCCAAGCGGGCCGCTCGTTCCGGGCGTCCGATGCGCCGACCGGTGAACGTCTGGGCCAATAGGGCCTACAGGAGTGCGAACCATACTCACAATGACGTCGACGACGCTCCGTCGCCACGGATGTGCGCCAGGCCTAATCAACGGCGGACACCTGGCGAGGAATATCGCCAGTGGGCCGGTGGTCGCGGGCGCGCAAGGGGGCAACGCCCTGTCCCCGGGCGTCGGTCAGACGTCAACGTTGCCGCCCATGGGCGCAGTGGTCGTCACCGTCACGGCAGGATTCGCCGGGTACCTCGTCACCTACCTGAACAGTCTGCGGCTGACGCAGCGCCAGGAGCGGCTGGCGCGGGTGAACCGGCAGCTCTCCGAGTTCTATGGGCCGCTCCTCGCTTTGGTTGAGGTCAACAGCCGTCTGTATCACGCGTTCAGCGAGCAGTACCCCCGCCCCGAAGGGCGCGAGCCGCTGTCCCACCAGGACGAACGGGCCGAGTGGCGGCTGTGGATCACCACCGTCTTCCTGCCCACCCACCGCGCCATCCGCGACCTCGTCAACACCAGAGCG
>NZ_LGDD01000034.1 GCF_001279695.1 Streptomyces sp. WM6378 | reverse complement strand
ACACCGCGTGCCGCCTCCTCACCACGAGCAACGAACTCATATCCCAGGTCGGCAGCCGCTGCGGCTTCCCCAACCCGGGAAATTTCGCCCGCGTCTTCAGGAAACACCTGGGCTGCTCACCTCTCCAGTACCGGCAGCGATCCCAGCCGGCCTGACGCTCCCCGTTGAGCTGGGCGTGGGTGAGCAGATCCCGCAGAACAGGGGCCGGCTGCGCGAGCGCGGTGCAAGTGCCGTTGCAATTTCCTGCGGTTCCGCGGGGCCCTTGCAAGGTCTCCTCGACCGCGGTGGCGGTGGCCAGCCCGGCAGCCCGGCTCAAGCAGGTGGCCGCCGACGCCCGCGAGCTGCTTCAGCAACTTAACGCCCGATTCCCTGCGGCGCCGTTCCGTCGCAGGCCCAGGTGCTCCGAACGATCCTGGTGTGCTCACACGGCAATGACGGGGCGCATTGAACTGCAGCCCGACCGAGCAGGAACACAGGGGATCTTCACCACGGCACGACTCCGCTCATGACAGCGAGCATCGCCGCGCTTCGACCATGCACCAACACCGCCTCGGTATCGCACCAATACCCGGGCGACATAAGTCGACTGTCCCGCCAACTACTGTGCGGGCATGGAGATACGCGAGCTGCGCTACTTCGTCGCCCTGGCCGAGGAACTGCACTTCGGCAGGGCCGCCCAGCGTCTTGAAATCGCCCAGCCGCCGCTGTCCCGCGCGATCGCCCGGCTCGAACGGCAGCTCGGCGTCGCACTGTTGGAGCGCACCACCCGCAAGGTCACGATCACCGAAGCCTGAGCCGTACTGCTGTCCGAGGCGCGCGCGATCCTCAGCGCGCTGGCCGCGGCCGAGCGGCGCACCCAGCAGGCTGCGCAACGGCGCCCCCGCCTCGTCCTCGCCGTGAAGTCCGGCGCCGCCGACGAGTGGCTGGCCAGACCGCTCGACGCCTACCGCGCGGAGCCCGGCGCGGCCATCGTCGATCTGCTCCTCTGTGAGGCCCACCAGCAACAGAAACTGCTGCAGGACGGCCAAGCCGACGTCGCTCTGCTGCACTCGCCGTTCGACTCAACGGCCGGACTCGATACCGAAACCCTGTACACCGAGGGGCAGGTCGCGGTCCTGCCCACCTCCCATCCACTCGCCGACCGCTCACGGATCCGGATGGCCGAGGTCACCGCGTTGCTGGAACTCCCGATGGCGCGCTGGCCCGGTCCCGGCGGCGGCTACCCGGAGGGACCGGGTCCAGAGGTACGGAACCTGACACAGCTCTTCCAACTGATCGCGCTCGGCCGTACCACCGCGATCATGCCCGCGTCCGTCGGCGCCGAACTGCGCCGGGATCTCACCGCAGTGCCGGTCCTGGATGCACCACCCGTGACGACCGTGATCGCCTGGCCGACGCAGAGCCGACTGCGCGCGGTTGCCGACCTGGTCCACCTGGCAACACGTCGTTGACCGGACCTGCCCCGCAGGCTGCCGCCCGCCCGTCGCCAGCGCGAGCGCCCCGAGGGGCCGTCACGCCAGCGGCTGGGGAAGCCGGGCCAGGGGCAGGCAGCGCAGACGTGCCCCGCCACATGACGAGGCCGGCCGGGGCGGGATCTGAATCGGGCCGCCTGGGCCGCGTGTGCGGTGTCCAGACGGCCCGGCGAGGGTTCAGGGGTTGACTATGTTCCAGCGTTCGGCGGGGATGTCCTGGCACTTGTAGAGGTTGACGGTGCCGTGGTCGGCGTCGGGGGCCAGCAGGCACAGGTGATTGGCTTCGTTGCGGTAGCGGATGCTTCCGTCGGGGTATGCCTCGGCGAGCCAGCGCTGGCCGGCTCCGGCGACGCCGCGGGCATCGTCGCACGTGTAGAGCAGGGCGGCTGTCTGAGTGGTGGCGTGGACGTCCTTGCTGCCCAGGCACTGGTTGGTACCGCTCAGGCTCTGAATGCGGACCAGGTTGTCGTCCCGGCTGATCCGCTGGATGTTCCAGCCGAAGTCCTGCCGCTCGTAGAACAGCCAGTAGATCCACCACCAGCGGGGCGGTGTGGGCTGGGTGTAGACGAAGGTCCCGGGGACGTTGCCGGCCCTGCGCAGCCGGCCGCCGAGCCAGGAAGATTCCAGGCGGACGTTGTCGCCGGTCGTCTGCCAGCTCGCGGGCGGGGACGCGGCGTTGTCCCACCAGAGCTGGGCGGCGTCCTGGGTGCAGGGCGCGGCGGTCACCGTAGTGCCGTTCGGGGCCAGGCAGAGTCCGGGGACGGCGACATTGCGCCAGCGCTGTGGTCCGCCGTTGTCGTCGTTCCAGGCCGGGGGGTCATCGAGGTGGGCGATGGTCCACTGCGCGCGCGGGTCGTCGCACTTGCCGGCGACGATCGGGGTGGAGGCGTCCCGGCGGGCGCTGGGCGCGATCGCGACGCAGTCTCCGGTGCCGACGTTCTGGAGGTAGTGGGTGAGCGCGTCGGTGGTGAACATCTGGAAGGTCTGGTTGCCGTTGTAGCGGGCGTCCCCGATGGTGATCGAGCGGTTCGGGTTCTCCTGCAGCAGGCCGCCGGTCGGAGAGGCCAGCACGCTGTGGAAGACGTGGGACGGGAGCGGCGCCCGCACGGGCGGCGGGGTGCGGGCGAACTCCACCGGCACATGGTCGGATCCGCCGCCCCTCGGGACGGTCGCGGTGAACCCTCCCGGCACGCCGCGCGTGATCGCGTAGTCCAGCTCGCTGGGGGTGTCGCCGCCGATGTACGTCGGCTGGCCGGTGCGCAGCAGGGCCTCGTCCGCGCGCAGGTGCAGCGACTGGTTGCGGGCCTCGTCATCGGAGCGGTGGAGGATGTTGACGTTGAAATCGCCGGCCAGGACCCAGTTCCGGCCGCGCTGGCCCGGGGTGCCCATGAAGTCGCGGACCTGGCCGAGCAGTCCTTGTACGTCCTCGCCGCGGGCGTGGGTGTTCCAGTACCAGGTGCTGCCGAACCGCAGACCGAGCAGCGGGCGCGCCCTGTAGCGGTTGTTGGGAGCGTTGGGGTCCGGGTTGTAGGCGGGGTTCTCCAGCACGTTGACCTGATCGGCCGGGGTGTCGGTGACGAAGGCGAGGTTCATCTGGCCGCCGTCCCAGGTGTCCAGGTTCGTGCCGGCGACCCGGCGCGGGTCGGTCTGCAGGAAGTACACGTACCGGTTGCTGCCGTTGGGGCCACCCGCCCAGGTCACCCGCTGGACGGAACTGGGCTGGGGGGAACGGTTGGGCGTGAGCCGGATCTGCTGGAACTCGGTCCGGTCGTTGTCGTGCGCCGGCAGCGGCGGCCCGGCACCCGCCTCCTGCAGCGCCACCAGCTGGTTGGTCGCGGCCAGCCGCTCGACCTCCGACGTCCAGCGTGAACCGTTGTCGGAGCCGTGCATGTTGTACGTGGCGAACGGCGAGGTGCCGTCGCCGTTGACGGCCCGCGCCGCGCTGGTGGCCGTGGCGATCCCCGCGCACGCCAGCAGGAACGCCGTCAGGAGGGACAGGTGTGTGCGTAATCGCCGGGCCCTGCCCGGCGGGTGGGTATCGGGGCCGATGCGCCAAAGAAGCCGATGAGCGTGCATCAACGTTCCCCTCGGTCGGGACACTTGAGAGCACAAGAGCCCAATGGCCGGCTGGGAGCCGGCCGTGGGGCCCGACGTCAGATGACGCCACTGAGGGGAACGGCTCCGGCCCCACAGCGGTTCACCGCATTCCCGCCATTCCCCACACGTCCGGCCGGCATCAGCCATTCACCGGAAGACCTGCGAGAACAACAGCAAACGTTTCGCGGTACGTACGGGGCGGTACTCCGACGTGGGCCTTGAACAGGGTCCGGAAGTTGGCCGGCGTGCCCAAGCCGCAGCGCCGTGCGACCGATTCCACCGTCATGTCGCTCGATTCCAGGAGCTCCCGTGCCAGGCCGAGCCGTGCGTCGAGCAGCCAACGCATGGGCGGTCGGGCCGTGTCGGCGGTGCGGCGCGGCGACCAGCAGACGTGCTCGCTGGTTCGCCAGTCGGGTGCCGTGATCGCGGCGGATGAGGTGCAGGCACAGATCGAGGCCGGCGGTGACGCCGCCGGAGGTCAGCACGTGGCTCGAACTGCGCGACATCCGACAGGTCGACGACATCGCCCTGGTATCCAGCACCGCCACCCTCACCGGTATCGGCCCCGATCCCGTCGTCTCCACCACCACGGAGATCCTCCGACGCCAGCCGGACGGCGGCTGGGCCCACCTGATGGACGACCCCTTCTTCGGCCAGCAGACCGTGCCCGGAAAACCGAGCTCTTCCGCTGCGGCCCCAGCCAGCTGATCGACCACAGAGGGGAGCTCTTCGGCCAGGAGGCGGTAGACGTCGTCGGTGTGGGTACGGCGACGGCGGTGAGCAGGGGCGGCTGGGGCGGCCCGGCGAGCGTGTAGGCGCGCGGGACGGGCAGGGCGCGCAGATCGAGGGACTCGCCGGCGATGGGCAGGTGACGCAGGGTCAGTTCATTGCGTTCATCGCGGTTGCGGGGGTGGACCAAGGCGAAGATCTCGTTGTTGTCGAGCACTCAGAAGACGAGGATGAGGGGCCAGCCACCCCAGGCGCGGTAGGGGTTCCAGGGCGGTGACCGCGAGGAGCCCGGAGTCCAGCAGTCGACTGCCCCGCCTGCGACCGTGCCTTCGCCGAGGTCCAGGGCGTCGGCGATCACCGTCCAGGAGGCGCTCGCGCCGTTGGCCAGCAGCGCCGAGACCACCAGCTTGTCCGTCTCATCCATCGTGCCGTCCCTTGAGCCCTGGTCTGATGGCCTGGCGTCGGATGCACCCGCGGTGACGATTGCCCGGCGACAGGCGGGCGTTGGGGGTCGCCACCACGAATCTGGCGAGCCGTTCCGCGGCCCGTCGGATCAACGCCTTTCGCGCCTTCCTCAACGACCCCGAACGCGGCGCGCTGCCAACGCTGTTCGCCGGGACGCAGGAGTACCCGAAGGTCAGCACGCCCTCCCGGGCTGCACGGCGCACCGAGACCGCGCTCAGGTTGTGGGAGGCGACCGCGAAACTGACGGGTGTGACGGCATGACCGGCATCCCGGAAGTCAGACGTCGGCCTTGTAGAGGTTGGTCTGACCGTCCGAAGCGGTGAGTCCGCCGTCCACGGGCAGGTGCACGCCGTTGACATACCGGGCGTCGCGACCGGCGAGGAACGCGATGGCGGCGGCAATCTCGGCGGGTTCGGCCGGCCGGCCCATCGGCACGCGGTCCGCGAAGCGCTCGTGCAGCGGAGTCCCCTCGGCGAGTGCCTCGCGCAGGAACTGGCTGCTGAGCGTCGCGCCGGGGTGTACGGCGTTGACCCGGATCTCCTTGCCGTGGTCCAGCGCCATGGAGTTGGTCAGAGTGACCAGCGCGCCCTTCGTCATGTTGTAGGCGGCCTGGTTCCACTCACCACGCAGCCCGGCCACGGACCCGACGTTGACGATGCAGCCCCGTACCGCCCGCAGATGGGGCAGTGCGGCCCGCGAGGCGAAGAAGACGCCGTCGATGTTGGTACGCGTCATGGTCCGGTAGCTGTCCAGGTCGATCTGGTCGACGGTGCCCGGGATCGCCACCGCGGCGTTGTTGACCAGGACGTCCAAGCGCCCGAACCTAGTCGCCACCCCGTCCATGGCCGCGGTGATCGCGTCGGGGTCCGACACGTCCGCCACCCAGGGGTGCATCTCCGCACCCTCCGGGTCCTCCTTGACGGTCTGCTGGAGTGACGCTTCCGTGCGGCCCACGAGCACCACGATGTACCCGTCGGCGGCGAACCGGTGCGCGGTCGCTGCTCCGATGCCGCTACCGGCCCCCGTAACAACAGCCACGGGGGTGCCCTCATGCTGGCTCACAAGCGTCTCCTTCTTGGTAACTACCTTGCCTGAACGGGGGGTTGTCTCCGCCTGTTCAGGCTAGGAAGATCGGCACAGCACCGTCTTGAACCACGGCGCCAGCCGGGTGGAACATCGGCGCCGGGTGTACACGGAGGGGGCGACTGTCGATGAGCAGCGCGGATGTGAAGGCCGATGTGCCGGGCGAGGCGCCCTCCGGGGATCCCGCACACCCCGCCACCGCGCCGCAACCGTTCGACGCCTTCCGCAGCGGCTGGGAGACGGAGATCGGCGACGGTTTCCCGCTGCCGACCTTCAGCCCGGCCACCGTGCGTGACTTCCGGGTCAAGAGCCGCGCCACCAAGGTGGGTGACGTCGCCATCACCGATCTCCACGGCGCATCGGCGATCCGGACCGAGGGCCCTCTGGACGGCGTCGAGGACCAGGTGCGGATGTACGTCGTGCGGCGCGGCTCCTGGAGCCTCGGCGCCCCGCTCGCCCAGGGTGAACAGACCGTATCCGCAGGGCAGTTCCTGCTCCGTCACATAGGAAAGCCCCTGCATTTCGAGACCGCCCCCGACACGACGGCGAAGGTCCTCGTCCTACCCTCCACCCTGCTCAAACCACTGCTCGGGGCACGGCAGAGCATCGCCGGCCCCGCGGACTCCGCCGAGGTGCGCCTGCTGGCAGCCCACTCGAACATGATCTACGAGACGGTCACCGGTCTGGGCCCGGCAGGCGTACAGGCCGCCCACGGCGCACTCATCGAACTGGTCAAGGCCGTGGCAAGGGGTGGCGTGGACGACGCGGAGCCCCAGCTGGCTTCCGCGCTCGCCCAGGCCGCCAAGGACCTCGCGGAGACCCACCTAGCCGACCCCGAGCTGTCAGGAACGATGCTGGCCCGCGAACTCAACGTCTCTGTACGGAACTTGCAGCGGGCCTTCGCCGCGACGGGAGAGTCGGTGACCGCCTACATCCGTCAGCGGCGGCTGGAGGAGGCGTGCCTCGCCCTCAGTGCACCGTCCGGGCGGCTGAGCGTCTCGGAACTGGCCGCGTACTGGCAGTTCGCGGACAGCAGCCACTTCATCCGCGCCTTCAAGAAGACTTACGGCCGCACACCCACCGAGTACGCCCGCTCGGCAGTCCCGGACTGAGCTCAGTCGTCGGGCTCCCCCGTCATACGTACGCGCAGACGCAGCCGGTCTCCCGGCCCGGCCGCGAGGAAGAGCACCTCGGCCGGCGTCTCGCCCGCCGCGCCGAACCAGTGGAGTTCGTGGGTGTCGAACTCGGCGGCGTCACCCGCGCCGAGGGTCAAGTCACGTCCAGACAGGACCAGTTGAACCTCGCCGACCAGTACGCACAGCCAGCCGTACCCGTCGTGCCGCCGCGGTGCGGGGCTCTGGTGCGGGGGCAGGATGAGCCGGTAGACCTGGATCCCGCCGACGTGGTGCGACAGGCGCTGCGCGGCGATGCCGCTGCGTCGTCGGGGTGACTGGACGACCGGGGGTTCACCCGCGTGCTGAGCAACCCCGAGCAGGTCCTCCAAAGGGGTCCGGTAGGCCGCCGCGAGCGGAACGAGCAGATCGAGCGAGGGGCTGCGCTTGCCGGCCTCCAGCCGCGACAGCGTGGAGACACCGATGCCGGTCAGCAGCGTGACGTGCTGAAGGGTCAGCTTCTCGGCGCGGCGGAGCGCGCGCAGCCTGGGGCCCAACTCGGCGAGAACCAGGTCCATTTGGTGCTGCTGGGGGATCACCGAAGCAGATTCCATGGCCGTAAGTTTTGCAGTTCTCGCAAGTTCGTGGACCCGGTTCGCCGACTCGGAAGACGATCGCGACCGACAGCGATTCATCGACTTCGGGTGGTGCGGCATGACCGGACAGCGATCCTCCGAGGACCGAATGAGGTTCTTCGTCGAACAGGTGCAGGAGCGGGGGCGGTTCGAGCTGATCGACGAGCTCGTACGCCCCGACTTCCGCAACCGGACCGCCGAACCGGGGCAGAGCCAGGGCCGGGAAGGGGTGCGCGAGGTCATGGCAGCCCTGCACGAGGCGTTCTCCGAACTGCGTGTCCAGATCGTGCACTGCGTCGCGACCGGAGATCTGGTGGCCACGCACAAGGTGTTCCGCGCCAGGCACACCGGCTCGTGGTTCGGTGTCCCGGCCTCCGGCCGGCAGGTCGAGTTCAGGGTGATGGACGTCGTGCGCTACGAGGACGGGCAGTGGGCCGAGCACTGGGCCGTCGCCGACGCGGTCGGTCTGCTGCGACAGACCGGCGCCCTGCACTGACCTTCTGGGCGCACTGCCTGTGGCGCCGATGTTCTGTCCAGCTGGCGCGGTGGTTCAAGCGCCTGCCACCTCAGGCTTCCTAGGCTCGACGACAACACAAGGAGTGAGCCATGAACACCGTTGCGCATACCGTGAAGTCGGCCGGGATCGGCCCGGTCCGGATCTCCCTCGCCGACTACGGATCCGGTCAGCCCTTCCTGCTGCTCCACGGCGGGGCAGGACCGCAGTCCGTCACCGGCTTCGCCGAGAAGTTCGCCGCCGCACACCAGGTGCGCGTACTCGTCCCGACCCACCCCGGTTTCGGCGGCACCGAGCGCCCCGAGCAGCTGGACTCCGTCACCGGACTGGCCACGCTCTACCAGGAGTTGCTCGACCAGCTGGACCTGGCCGACGTCACCGTCGTCGGCAACTCGATCGGCGGCTGGATCACCGCGGAGATCGCACTGCTGAAGTCCCCGCGGGTGAGCGGCATCGTCCTGATCGACGCGGTGGGCATCGAGGTGCCCGGCCACCCCGTGGCCGACTTCTTCTCCCTGACCATGGACGAGATCTTCCGGCTCAGCTTCCATCACCCCGAGAAGTTCCTCATCGACCCCGCGACCCTGCCCCCGGCAGCCCAGGCGATCGCCGCGGGAAACCGGGCCGCGATCGCCACGTACGCAGGCTCCGCCATGGCCGACCCCACCCTCCTCATGCGCCTCGGGACGCTTGAGATCCCCACCCTCGTGCTGTGGGGCGAGAGCGACGGGATCGTCGACGCCGAATACGGACGCGCCTACGCCGCCGCGATACCGATGGCCCGCTTCCGACTCCTCCCCGAGACCGGGCATTCCCCCCAGCTGGAGACCCCCGACCTGGTCGTCCACGCGATCTGGGACAGCGCGGACACGGACTTCTCCGTCTTCGCCCGCTAGCCCACCACCCACCCGCTCCCCCGCTCGCCGAAGGGTCCACAACCATGCCGAAGACCGCGGTCACCCGCATCACCCACAGCTGCCACCTGATAGAGATCGGCGGCCGAACCTTCCTTACCGACCCCTGGTTCAGCACCCGGCCCGGCTATTACCAGGGCGAGCCGATCGCCCTCTCCGTCGCCGATCTGCCAAGGCTCGACGGCGTACTCATCAGCCATGAGCACTACGACCACTGCGACCTCGACGCCTTCGCCGCCTACCGCGACCGCTCGGTCCCGCTGTTCGTCGCCGAGACCGTCGTCGGCCCCGCCCGCCGACACGGCTTCACCGACGTCACCGCCCTCGCCCCGTGGAAACAGGTCGAGTTGGGCGGCGTCACCATCACCGCGACGCCCGCCCGACACGGCGTGTACGAAGTCACCTTCGTCCTGCGCGCCGGCTCGGACGCGGTGTACTTCGCCGGAGACACCATGCTCATCCCCGAGCTCACCGAGATCCCCAAGCGGCTCGGCCACATCACCCTCGCCCTGCTGCCCACCAACGGGCTGCGCATCCGGCCTGCCAACAACCTCCAAGTCGTCATGAACGCCGACGAGGCCGCCGAACTGACCGCGCTCCTGCGCCCCGAACTGGCCGTCCCCCACCACTACGCCTTCACGAAGGGCTTCCTCGGCGACCGGCTGATCGCCGACAGCGACAAGAACCCGCTGCGCTACCAGCGCGCTTCGCGGGACCTGGCCCCCGAAACCAGCGTCCGCATCGTCGACCCCGGCATCCGCGTCGAGCTCTGAGCCCGCCCGCCCCCAGGAGCGCAGCCATGATCGAGCAAGTCTCTCCGTTCGCCCCTGCCGCGAAGCCGCCCGGGGCGAAGCGACAAGTGAGTCAGAAGACCAGTGTCAGCGTCGTGTTCGTGGCGGCGATGTTCATGAACATCATGGACATCACCATCGTGAACGTGGCCCTGCCGGCGATCGGCCGCCAATTCGCGGTCACCGAAGCCTCGTTGGACGCGGTCGCAACCGGATACCTGGTCAGCCTGGCGGTGTTCATCCCCGCCGCCGGCTACCTGGGCGACCGCTTCGGACCCAAGCGCATCCTGCTGATCGCCATAGGGGTGTTCACCGTCGCCTCGGTGCTCTGCGGCCTGGCAGACACCCTCGGAGCCCTAGTGGCGTACCGGGTACTGCAAGGCGCGGGCGGCGGCATGATGACCCCGGTCGGCATGGCCATGCTCTACCGCGCATTCCCTCCGCACGAGAGGTTGCGCGCCTCCTCGATCCTGACGATCCCCACGGCGGTGGCCCCGGCGCTCGGCCCGGTGCTCGGCGGCGCGCTGGTGACCGGCCTGACCTGACGCTGGGTGTTCTTCGTCAACCTCTTCATCGGCATCGCCGCCATCGCCTTCGGCACGCTCTTCCTCCAGGAACAGCGCCAGCCGCACCCCAGCCGATTCGACCTGACCGGATTCGTGCTGTCCGGGGTGGGATTCGCCGCCGTGATGTACGGCATCAGCCAAGGCCCCGGCATCGGCTGGACGCACGCTCAGATCTTCGGCAGCATCACCGTCGGCGCAGCGGTCCTGGCACTGCTCGTACGAGTCGAACTACGCGCCAGCGCGCCTCTGTTGAGGCTGCGTCTGCTCGGCAACCAGCTGTTCCGCTCGACGAACACGGCGATGGCCGTCGGGACGGCAGCGTTCCTCGGCGCACTGTTCATCGTCCCGCTCTTCTTCCAGCTGGGCCTGGGCCTCACCGCGTTGCAGTCCGGGCTCAACACCCTGCCCGAGGCAGTCGGCGTGCTGCTCGGCGCCCAGCTCGGCTCCCGCATCCTCTACCGCCGGCTCGGCCCCCGACGGCTCATCTCCCTCGGACTGGCCGGAGTGGCAGTCACCATCGCGCTGATGACGCTCATCGACTCACGCGGCGACCTGTCGTGGATGAGGCTGCTCATGCTAGGGATGGGCCTTTCCATGGGGCAGGTCGTCATCTCCACCCAGACTGCGACGTTCGCCACCATCTCCCCGGCGGACACCAGCCACGCCTCATCGCTGTTCTCGATGTCCCGCCAACTCGGCAGCGCCTCCGGCATCGCCCTGCTTGCCACCGTGTTCGCCGCCGTCGGCACCACCCACACGGTCGCCGGCCTCTCCACGCCGAACCTCTCCGCGTACCACGTCGCGTTCCTCACCGCCGCGCTCCTGGCCGTCGTGGCCGTCCTGCCCGCGCTGACGGTCAAGGACGCCGACGCGGCGAGCGGCACCCCGCCACCGCGGTCGGCGTAACCCTCCTCCTGCCGGCGGGGATCAGGGAGCAATGAGGACGGTCTTGCCGGGCAGCCTCCCCGCGCCGGAGTCCTGATGCACAGCACTCGTACCACGCCGGCCGTGTCGACCCGGGACCGGGGACCGGCCGCTCGACGTCCTCGTAACGCAGGACCTCACTGCTGCCGAAGGCGTGGTATCGCACTGTCTTCATGGCACTTTCCTCCAAGAGCTGTGGCAGGCGCTGCTGACCGTCGTCATCGCACTTCCGGTGGCTCTCGACCGCCAGCTGCAACGAGATGCCGGCATCTCCAACTTCGAGTACGGCGTCCTGGCCAGGCTCTCCATGTCCGACGGGGCAACGATGCGGCTCAGCGACCTGGCCCGGGACTGCGACAGCACTCAGCCCCGGCTGTCGAAGGTGATGGACCGCTTCGAAGCCCGCGACTGGGTCGCCCGCAGGACCGAACCCGCCAACGGCCGGTTCACCCTCGCCACACTGGCCGACACCGGCCGGCATAAGCTCGTCGCGAGCGCTCCGGATCACGTCGCGCAGGTGAAGCGCCTCGTGTTCGACCCGCTCAGCGCCGTCACCTCGGCACCGCGCTCACCCGCATCGCCGCCACCGTGCGCCAAGAACTCGACGGACGGTGAGCGCGACGCCCTGAGGTTCCGGATGGTTCGGCTCGGCCGATCGATGCGCTCGGAAACTCGCGATTGTTCCCCGGCCGGTCCGGCACGAGGCTCAAGGCGTTCACACAACTCCCGGGGAGCAGTGACGAAGGAGAGGTCCGATGACCATCCCCTCAATCGCAGAAAGCCCCCGTCGTCGACGAGACGTCGGAGCGTGACCCGGATCTGGTCTCCGCCGGCGGCAGCTGGACGTGGTCCGTGTGCGGCCGGAACTTCGTGGTGGCCGTCACCGAGCTCGCACCGGGTGACCGTCTCACGAAGCACCAACTGCCCGACGAGTACGTACTGCTCGTCCAGGACGACGCCGTGGTGGAGGCGGAGCACGGCAGTCGGGCACCTGCGTCGGTGACCGAGCCTGCGCTCGTCGTCGTACCGGCCGGCACGAGCACGGTGCGTGCGGCGTCGGCGACGACGGTGGCGCGGGTGTTCATGGCCCGCTGCGACGAGCAGATGAAACAGGCCGTCAACCACGGCGCCACGGCAGACCTGCGAGCCGCACCGCTGCCGGAGACCACCGAGTCCGGCCAGGACGTGATCCGGATCCATCGCCTGCGTGACGTACCCGACGGGGAAGGGCGCCTCGGCCGGATCTTCCGTACGGCGTCGCTGATGGTGAACCGGTTTCCGGTGCACGAGGGGCCGCGCGACACCGAACGGCTCTCGCCCCATTCCCACCAGGACTTCGAGCAGATGTCGGTGACCCTCCCCGGGCGCTACGCCCACCACCTCAGGGCCCCTTGGACCCCTCGGATGAGTGAGTGGCGCGACGACGCGCACGTCCAGGTCAACAGCCCCTCGATGACGCTGATCCCGCCGGCCGTCGTTCACACCATCCGCGCCGTGGGAGCAGGACCGCACACGCTCATCGACGTGTTCGCCCCTCCGCGCGAGGACTTCCACCCCGACCTATCAGCGTTCCGAGGGTCGAGCCGCCGACGCAATCCCGGGCCCGAACTCCCTCGGAACGGCCATGCCGACGAATTCACCGCCCTCCAGGACCCCACGGGCACCTGCACCCTCTGGTTCTGTGTCAGCGATCCCGGACCCGGACCCTCCCGCTGGGCCCAGGTCCTGCTGGGCCCGCAGTTCGACGGAAGCGCCTGACCATGAATGGCTCCGCCCCACAGCGTCGTACGGACCCATGTGCACGGTGCATCGGTCGGCTGGCCGGAAGACAGCTCGACACCTCACCCCGGCATCACCAAGCTGAGGGCGGAACCCAGGAAAGCGGAATTCGCGCATGCGATCCCCCGGGCACCTGGGACTTCGTGCCCCGGGATCGATGAGCAGCAGTTTCACTCGCTGATCTTCCAACGACGCATCCGGAGAGGCTCCATGTCCATCCGACGCAGATTGTTCGCGTTCGTCACGGCGGTGCTGGCGATCCTGGCCATCGCCCTGGCCGGCGCGCCTGCGCAGGCCGCAGGCTTCAGTCCGATCAATGTCTGGAACTCCAGCCACTGTCTCGACAACGCCACCGAGAACGACGCCAGGCTCCAGATGTGGTCGTGCACCGGCGGCTCCGAACAGAAATGGCTTGAGGGGTTCAACACCCAGACCGGTCTGTTCACCTTCACCAACCAGCACACGGGGCGGTGCATCACCGCTCCCGCTGCGGGGTCGGGGACGGTCGGGATGGGGTTCTGCAACGCCGCCGCGACCGCCCAGCAGTGGCGCGTGTTCTTCGCGGACAACCCCAACGGGCCGCCCTCGGGCTGGTACCAGGTGTGGCAGAACGTGTCGAGCGGGCTCTGCCTGTCGACGCCCAGCGTGCGCAACGGCACCCTTGTGCAGACGACTCCCTGCGATCCCTCTGACCAGTACGACAGGTGGCACCAGCAATAACCACCGTCCCATCGGGGCCGGGCAGACTCCCGGCCCCGACTTCCACCCGCGTTACATCTCGAAGCCTCTACCGGCCTCCGGAGGCCGGTAGATGGGCGCCGCTCTTCCACAGGGCTCATGACGGTGGCACAGCCGTTGCCGACGGGCCGCGGTGGCCCGTGATGTCACCGATGAGGGCTATGCCTTGGCCGTACCAACCAAATGGCGCCGCGTAAGTTCGACCGCCTGCCACCGGAGCGTCGCGGACCGGCCCAGCCCCGGCCAGGCATAGTCAGGTCCTGCTCGCACAGCGGATCGACGTCCACGTCGAGCCGCGTCCCACTCACCTCGGGCCGTATCGCGAGCTCATGCGCCCCTTCACGGCAAAGAATTGATCCAACGTCATCATTCGTCCCTGTTCGCCACCTCATGACCAGCAATGACGTCGCGAACGGCGCTATTCGGCCATTCATTGCGGGCTATGCACCCGGTCCGGAAAATGGGTCCTTCTGGGTCAGCAGGATCCTGCACAACAGAGCCCTGCGTCGCCGCGCAGTCCGGGTCGCAGTTCCTCCTGTGCACCGAACCGCGCTCTGTTGCAGGAGCGTGGGCGGCGGCGATACGGGAAGGGTCCTCCGATCCGTGCGTTCCGGCCGCGCCGCTCTGGCCAGGCCAAGAGGGGGCCGTCGAGTTCTTGGCCGCGAGCAGGCAAGTGAACCGGCGCGTGCCGGAAGGACGCCACTGGCCACGTCCGGCCGGTGGAGACGCAACTAGCCGCGGACTCCGACACTCACATGCCACAACTCCCCGGCCCCGGCTGCCGTCGGCAGCCATCCGTGCCCGTGGGGAGGGAGCACTCTGGTCCTTGCACGTCACTGACGGATTTCATCTGCTGCAGAACCTCAGCCAGGCCGTCGAGAAGTGCATCGCCGCCCACCGCGACGACCTGCACGGACCCGACCTGCCCGTCACACGGGGAGGCAGAGAGCGACGACGTGCGCGCCGCCAGTCCCGTACCGATCCCGCTGCCGACCGGGCTGCGTGCGGAGCGTCGACGTACTCACCACGCCATGGTGCACGGACTGTTGAACGAGGGCATGAGCCTGCGAGCCATAGCACGCCACCCGGGCTGGGGCCAGCACACCGTCCAGAGGTACGCCCGCGCGGCCCGCTGGCAGGACACCGTTACCGGCCGCCACACCCGGACCAGCCATCTCGACGTCCACCGGTTCTACCTGCAACGACGCATCGACGAGACCGGCAGAAGGATCTCCATCAAGGAACTACGCAGGGAACTCGCCGAGTATGGCCGACCAGTCCCGTACACCACCTTGCGTGATTGGGCCCGTACCCGCCTGCAATGGACCGATGCCCCGGCACCGGCTGCTGCGGCACCATCGGTGCGCATGGTCGTCGGCTGGATCACCCGGCATCCGGACCGCTCACCCAAGACGAGGCTCAGCAGCTCAAGGCCGTGCAGGTTGCCTGTCCGGCACTGGAGCAGACCCACCAACTGGTCCGCGATTCCGGGGAGATGCTCACCACGCGTACCAGCGCCCGGCTACCGGACTGGATCGACGCCGCCTGCGCTGTGGCACTGCCCGGCATCACCGGCTTCGCCCGTGGACTGAGCTCCGACCTGGAGGCCGTGGTCGCCGGACCGACCCTGCACTGGAGTTCTGGAGGAACCGAGGGCGCCGCGGCACGCATCAAGAAGATCAAAATGCAGCTGTACGGACGCGCCGGATTCGCACTGCTCCGCAAGATGATCCTGCTCCAGGGACCCTCCACGACCGGTCCCCAAGATCGGTGCCAGAGCCACAGCGGGCCCCAACCGGGGCGGCTCGCGCTGGCTCCGCCACGCGTTCGAGGGCGGTTAGAAGTGGCCCCATCCTGGCCATCTCCGCAGCTCGGGAGCGGGGCCATTTGAAGACCCAGGGCAGCGCCTCTGAGGCGGAATCGGTGATACCGCACGATCCTCTCGCCGACCTCATGAAGGCCGGACTGTGCCGCACCGGGGCCGCCTGATCCACACGCGCGGCTCTCCTGCCGACTTCATCTCCGCAGTCAGCCGACACCAGCTCCCCCGGCCCGCCGGTGTCTCGGTGTCCGACAATCCGAGCTCCGCGAATACCGCACTCTTCGTGATCGCAGTACTGCTGGACCAGGCGATCGCCTTGCCCGGGATCTTGACTCTGCCCGCACCTGCACAGGTGAGCCTGGTCACGTCGCTCTCGGCAACTACTAGGCACGGTCGTTGGCGACAAACTGCCACCTGCGCCCGGAAAACCGGTGTCGATGCCGGGGTCGATACGGTCGTGGGCCGTATCAGGAGCGGTTGGCACGGGGCTGGGTCCGGGCTAACGATGTGCCCTGCCGTGTAGTGCCGCCGGTGCCACACGTCCCGGCAATGCCCCCCCCTCCGACGTGGGCATGCGAAATCCCGATCCGGTCCCGCCACGGCTTGGCTGCGCAACCCGAGCGCAAGGAAGAAGGTGCCCCATGTCCAGCGTCGCCCTGCTCGCCCGTCCTGGGCTCGGTACCGCGTCGGCCGCAGCAGTCGGCCGGACGATGGCCTTCCTGGACTACTTCGCCGGCGTCTTCACCCTGCTCTCGCTGACCGCTGTGGTCGCATGCGGGCTCGCCGCCACCGACCGGCTGGTGTTGACCCCCCGACTGCGGGTGGCCGTGCAGTCGGTGCACCGGGCGAGCGCCGTGGCGGCGCTCGGCTTCCTCGCCATCCACATCGCCGTCAAGGTCGTCGAGCGGCACGCCGCTCCGCAGACCGCGGTGGTCCCCTTCACGGGCGGCACCGCCCTCGCAGCGAGCCTGGGCACCATCGCCGCCGACCTGCTCGTCCTGATCACGGCCACCGGCGTGCTCCGCGGCCACTTCGCCGGCCGCCGCCCCTGGCTGTGGCGGGTGCTGCACTCGACGGCATACGTCTGCTGGCCGATCTCCCTGGCGCACGGGCTGACGGCGGGGCGCAAGGCGCACGCGTGGGTGCTCTGGGGCTACGGCCTGTGCGCGGCCCTGGTGGCACTCGCACTGCTGGTCCGTTCCCTTTCCCATCTGGGCCGCCACCGGACGCGGAGCCGACGTCGGCGCGACGCCAAGGCATACCGGCCCGCTGCCGTCCACCCAGCCGCGCTGTCCGCACTGTCCACGCGCTCCCCGCGCCCCACGACCGGCGCCCGCCCGATCGCCTGGCCCGCAGCACCGACAACGGCGGCCCTCCGATCCGCTCAGAGTAACGGCGTACCCAAACAGCCGAAGCACGCCAGGCGACCAGGGCCCCGGCCGCTCCGCCTGGCCCAACCCGGAAGCAGCGAATGAAGAACGCCCCGCTGAAGCTGCCCGAGGTGCGCTGGGTGGATCCGGGCCGGCTGACCGCCGGCCTCGACCGTCATCAGCGCATGGACCTCTCCACCCACACCCATGTCCACCCGCCACTCCCCGAATCGGACCAGGAGGATCTGCTCGCCCTCGCCGAGGCCGTCGGACTGTCCGGCCGCGGCGGCGCCGGCTTCCCGTTCGCCCGCAAAGCCCGGGCCACGCTCGCCGCCGCCGACCGCACTGGCACAGCGCCGGTCATCGTGGTGAACGGCGCGGAGGGCGAACCGGCCAGTGTCAAGGACAAGATGCTGCTCGCCCGTGTGCCGCACCTGGTACTGGACGGCGCCTGCCTGGCCGCGGCGGCGTTCGACGCCGCGGAGATCGTGATCGGCGTCGCCGCGGGCAGCCCCGGCGAGATATCGGTCCCGGCCGCCCTTGCCGAGCGTGAACTTCCCTGCCCGGCCCGGACCGTATCGCTGCCCGAACGCTTCGTCTCCGGCGAATCCGGGGCCCTGATCCGGGGCATCAACGGTCTGCCGGTGACACCGGCGCCGCTCAAGGCCCGGGCGGCCGACGGCGCAGCGGGCGGGGTGCGCCGCCGCCCAACTCTGCTCTCCAACGCCGAGACCTGGGCCCAACTCGCCATCGCGGCCCGGCTCGGACCCGACGCCTATACCGCCGTCGGCACCGCCGCCGAGCCCGGCACGATCCTGCTCACCGTCAACCGGCCAGGCGCCGATCCGCTCGTCGTCGAAGTTCCGACCGGCACCCAGCTGGGCCCGGTACTGGACGCCTGTGGCCTCCAGCCAGGCGCCGGAGTGCTGGTGGGCGGCTATCACGGCGCCTGGCTTCGCCCATCGGAGGCCGCCGACGCTCCGCTCTCCCGCGCCGGTCTCGCCGCCCTCGGCGGGACCCTCGGTGCGGGCGCGATCATCGCGCTCCCCGACGACACCTGCCCGCTCGGCGAGACCGCCCAGGTAGCGGCCTGGCTGGCGGCCGAGTCCGCCGGCCAGTGCGGACCGTGCAAACGCGGCCTGCCCGAAGCCGCTGAGGCGCTTGCCATGCTGGCCGCCGGTGCTGTCGAGCCCGCGGTGCTGGAAGACGGCCGGCGAGCCCTCGGCGCGGCCCAGGCCGGCGGCGCATGCTCGCACCCGGACGGCACGGCCCGCTTCCTGCTCACCGCGCTGGACGTCTTCTCCGAGGACGTCGACGCCCACCTGTCCGGCCCCGGCTGCGGCCGACCCGTACGCGGAGTACTGCCCCTCCCACCCGCGAAGGGCGCCCGGCTCGAGGTGGACTGGTCCCGCTGCACCGGCCATGGTCTGTGCGCCGTGCTAGCCCCCGGCCTCATCCGCCTCGGCCCGCACGGCTACCCCACCTCCGCCACGATCCCGGTCGCCCCCTGGCAGGAACACGACGCCCGCCGCGCCGTCAACCAGTGCCCGGCCCTGGCAATGCGTCTCCGCCGTCCCGTATGACGCCCCCTAGGAGTTGTCGTCAAAGTGTCACGCCCACATCAGGAGTGATGCGAGGGTGACGGCTGCCTGGTAGGACTCGGCGGTCTTGTCGTAGCGGGTCGCGATGCCACGCCATTGCTTCAGCTGCTTCAGCCGGTTGAAGCACCGCTCAAGGAGCAAGCCATAATGCCAGCATAGGCGACTCTGTGGCGGGGAATGTCCCGGTCGTAGGGGTGGACGGCTTGCTCCGGGCCGCTGCTGTCGTGCGGCAGTTGCGGGAGAGGCAGGCCGCTCAGGAGGAGGGCGGTGAGTCGGGATGGACGAATGCGTCGTCGCTGAGCTCCCCAGATCCCGCAGTGGGGAGCCGTTCCGGAGCTGAATCGTCGGCTGGCGGTGCGCCTGCTGGCGGCTCTGGCCGCGCGGGTGGTGACCTTCCCGGTCGCGACGGGCGGGGTGATCCCGGTGAGCGTGATGACGGCCGCGCCGTGGGAACGGGTTAAGGGCAAGGTCCAGCCGTGGCACCGCGACCGCCTCGCGGTGATCTATATCCGGCAATCGACGCCCCAGCAGGTCGTGGACCATGGTGAGTCGACCCGGCTGCAGTACGGAGGGTTTTCCAACCTCACGTCGTGGCGTGGTGAAGGACGACGACGGCCTTGACGATGTCGGTGATGCGGTTGGTGCTGCAGCGGAGCTTGTGCAGTAGGCGCC
>NZ_LGDD01000033.1 GCF_001279695.1 Streptomyces sp. WM6378 | reverse complement strand
GCAAGGGGCAGATCTTCGTGAAGGGCGAGGTCATCAAGACGGTCCCGGAGTCGAAGATCGTGGAGACGCTGATCGACGAGGCGATGAAGATCGCCGAGCGGATGGAGAGGGACGGCGTGGCTTCGGGACGGCCCGACGTCGCCGTGCGGTGAACATGAGCGTGCTGGTGGGCTGAACAGGATTCGGAAGAGGGGGCCCGAGCGTGACGATCTTGGAGAACATCCGGGGGCCGCAAGACCTGCAAACGTTGGACCAGGCCGAACTCGGTGAACTAGCCCAAGAAATAAGGGAGTTCCTGATCCAGGCGGTGGCGCGGACCGGGGGTCATCTGGGGCCCAATCTGGGGGTGGTCGAGCTTTCCATCGCCCTGCACCGGGCCTTTGAATCGCCGGTCGACCGCATCCTGTGGGACACCGGGCACCAGAGCTACGTACACAAACTGCTCACCGGGCGGCAGGACTTCTCGAAGCTGCGCACCAAGGGCGGCCTGTCCGGTTATCCCTCGCGCGCCGAGTCCGAGCACGACGTCATCGAGAACAGCCACGCCTCCACCGTGCTCGGCTGGGCGGACGGGCTCGCGAAGGCGAACGAGGTGCTCGGCAGGGACGGCCACGTCGTCGCCGTCATCGGGGACGGCGCGCTCACCGGCGGCATGGCATGGGAGGCGCTCAACAACATCGCGGCCGCCCGGGACCGCCCGCTGATCATCGTCGTCAACGACAACGAGCGCTCGTACGGGCCGACCATCGGCGGGCTCGCCAATCACCTCGCCACCCTGCGCACCACCGACGGCTACGAGCGCGTCCTGGCCTGGGGCAAGGACGTGCTCCAGCACACCCCCGTCATAGGGCAGCCGCTGTACGAGTCGCTGCACGGCGCGAAGAAGGGCTTCAAGGACGCGTTCGCCCCGCAGGGCATGTTCGAGGACCTCGGTCTGAAGTACGTCGGCCCGATCGACGGGCACAACACCGAGGCCGTCGAATCGGCGCTGCGGCGGGCAAAACGCTTCCACGGGCCGGTACTCGTGCACTGCCTGACCGAGAAGGGCCGCGGCTATCAGCCCGCCCTCGACGACGAGGCGGACCGGTTCCACACGGTCAACGCCATGGATCCGCTGACCTGCGAGCCGCTGACGCCCTCCAACGGGCCTTCCTGGACCGCCGTGTTCGGCGACGAGCTCGTCCGACTGGGCGCCGAGCGCCACGACATCGTCGCCATCACCGCCGCCATGCTGCACCCGACGGGCCTCAGCCGGTTCGCCGAGCGCTTCCCGGACCGGGTGTGGGACGTCGGCATCGCCGAGCAGCACGCGGCGGTCTCCGCGGCCGGGCTCGCCACCGGCGGCCTCCACCCGGTGGTCGCCGTGTACGCGACCTTCCTCAACCGGGCCTTCGACCAGGTCCTGATGGACGTCGCACTGCACAGGTGCGGGGTGACGTTCGTCCTCGACCGGGCCGGGGTGACCGGCGTCGACGGGCCCTCCCACAACGGCATGTGGGACCTTTCGATGCTCCAGGTCGTGCCGGGGCTCAGGATCGCCGCGCCGCGCGACGCGGGCCAGTTGCGGGCCCAGCTGCGCGAGGCCGTGGACGTCGACGACGCGCCGACGGTGCTGCGCTTCCCCAAGGAGTCCGTCGGGCCCGACATCCCGGCCGTGGCCAGGATCGGCGGCATGGACGTGCTGCGCTGGGACGACGACGCCGATGTGCTGCTCGTGGCCGTCGGGGTGCTCGCGCCCGTGTGTCTCCAGGCCGCCGAGCTGCTCGCCGGGCGCGGCATCCGGTGCACGGTCCTCGACCCGCGCTGGGTCAAGCCCGTCGACGAACAGCTCGCCCCGCTGGCCGCGCGGCACCGCCTGGTCGCCGTCGTGGAGGACAACATCCGTACCGGCGGCGTCGGTTGGGCCGTCGGACAGGCCTTGCGGGACGCCGGGGTCGATGTGCCGCTGCGCGGCTTCGGCATCCCCGAGCAGTTCCTCGCGCACGCCAAGCGCGGCGAGGTGCTCGCCGACATCGGGCTCACCCCGGTCGAGGTCGCGGGACGGATCGGCGCCGCGCTGGCGGCCACGGAGGAAGCCGCCGCGGCGGCCGAGAAGGAGAACGACGCATGACCGACGGCGAGCCGAAGGGCTTCGCAGTACCGACTCCCGAGGCCTCCGGGGCCAAGGGCTTCGACCTGACGCGACTCCTCGCCGAGCGCGGGGCCGAACGCTACGAACTGCACACCAAATACCTCAACCACCAGTTGCCGCGGATGCTCCACACCATCGGCTTCGACAGGGTCTACGAGCGGGCCGAGGGTGCGTACTTCTGGGACGCCGAGGGCAACGACTACCTCGACATGCTCGCGGGCTTCGGCGTGATGGGTCTCGGCCGCCACCACCCCGTCGTCCGCAAGGCCCTGCACGACGTGCTCGACGCCTCGCTCGCGGACCTGACCCGCTTCGACTGCCAGCCGCTGCCCGGCCTGCTCGCCGAGAGGCTCCTCGCGCACAGCCCCCACCTGGACCGGGTGTTCTTCGGCAACAGCGGCACCGAGGCCGTCGAGACCGCGCTCAAATTCGCCCGGTACGCCACCGGCAAGCCCCGCGTCCTGTACTGCGCGCACGCCTTCCACGGCCTGACGACCGGCTCGCTGTCGGTCAACGGCGAGTCCGGCTTCCGCGACGGCTTCGCGCCACTGCTGCCCGACACGGCGCTGCCGCTCGGTGATCTGGCCGCCCTCGAAAGGGAGTTGAAGCGCGGCGACGTAGCCGCGCTCATCGTCGAGCCGATCCAGGGCAAGGGCGTCCACGAGGCGCCGCCCGGCTATCTGCTCGCCGCGCAGGAACTCCTGCACCGGCACAAGGCGCTGCTCATCGCCGACGAGGTGCAGACCGGCCTCGGCCGCACCGGCGACTTCTACGCCTACCAGCACGACCAGGGCGTCGAACCGGACCTGGTGTGCGTCGCGAAGGCGCTCTCCGGCGGCTATGTGCCGGTCGGCGCCACCCTCGGCAAGGAGTGGATCTTCAAGAAGGTCTACTCGTCGATGGACCGGGTCCTGGTCCACTCGGCGAGCTTCGGCTCCAACGCCCAGGCGATGGCGGCCGGGCTCGCCGTGCTCTCGGTCATGGAGGACGAGGGGATCGTCGAGAACGCGCGCACCGTAGGGGACCTGCTGCGCACCCGGCTCGCCGCCCTGACCGACCGCTACGAACTCCTCTCGGACGTACGCGGGCGCGGCCTCATGATCGGCATCGAGTTCGGCCGGCCCGACTCGCTGAAGCTGCGCGGTCGTTGGACCATGCTGCAGGCCGCCCGCAAGGGCCTCTTCGCGCAGATGGTCGTCGTGCCGCTGCTCCAGAAGCACCGGATCCTCACCCAGGTCTCCGGCGACCACCTGGAAGTGATCAAGTTGATCCCGCCGCTGACCATCACCGAGCGCGAGGTCGACCGGTTCGTCGAGGCGTTCACCGCCGTCATGGACGACGCCCACGGCGGGGGCGGACTCATGTGGGACTTCGGCCGGACCTTGGTGAAGCAGGCGGTCGCCAACCGGTAGAACCCGCGTTTTTGCCTCAGAGGCAAAAAGTTTGCCTCTGAGGCAATGGCCTGCCTGAATGGAGTGCATGAGCACTCCTGCCGACGATGTCGCGGCGCTCCCGCTCCCGGGCGTCGCCACCCGGCTGCGCGAACTGCGCCGCCGCCGCGGTCTCACCCTGGAGGCCGCCGCCCAGCGGGCCGGCCTCTCGCCCGCGCACCTCTCCCGGCTGGAGACGGGTGCCCGCCAGCCCTCGCTGCCGATGCTGCTCGGGCTCGCCCGCATCTACGGTACGACGGTCTCCGAGCTGCTCGGCGAGATGCCGCCGGAGCGAGAGCCCGTCATCCGGGCCGGACGGGCCGCACCCCGCGAGGCCGACGGCTGGACCTACCACGAGACCGGCGGCCCGGGCCGCGCCATGCAGGCGCTGCGCGTCGAGGTCCCGTACGGCACCCAGCGCGAACTCGTGCGGGTCCACCCCGGCGAGGAGTGGCTCTACGTCCTGACCGGACGGCTCAGGCTCAGCCTCGGGGACGCCACCCATGAACTCGACCCGGGTGACAGCGCGCACTTCGACTCGCTCACCCCGCACCGGATCTCCGCCGCCTCGCACGGCGGAGCCGAGTTCCTCTTCGTGCACACCCTGCTGCAGAGCCCCGATCCGCATCCGCACCACCCGCACAGCTGAGAGGACGGACCCGACATGTCCGAGCACGAGAGCGCGCCCGCGACGGCACCCCGCAAGAACATCGAGGAGACCGCCCAGACCAAGTTCCCCAGGGGCCTGGTCGTGCGGCTCTTCGCCTACCTCGTCGCGGGCCACCTCGTCGCGGGCTTCCTCTACCTGCTCTTCGAGGTGGGCGGGAAGTAATGGCCTCGCCGGTGCCTCAGACCGCGCCGTCCAGGAGCCTCTCGCGCAGCCGCTCGCGGGTCTCGGGGGCCAGCTTCAGGCCCTCGGAGAAGTAGCGGTCGGTGGTGCCCCAGGTCTCCTCGATGGTGTCGAAGGCCGCGTGCAGATAGCTCGCGCGGGCGTCGAAGAGGGGGCTCAGGAGCTCCATCACCTCGGGGGACATCGCGTCCGCCGACGTGCTGGTGCGGCGCACCTTGTAGCGGCGGTGCGGGTCGTTGGACTTGAGGTAGTCCGCCTCGATGGCGTCCCGCTCCACGCCGACCGCGAGCAGCGCGACGGCGATGGCCAGCCCCGCCCGGTCCTTGCCCGCGGCGCAGTGCATCAACGCGGGCACGCTGTCCTCGGCGAGCGCGTGCAGCACCCGGCTGTGCTCGGCGGTGCGCTCGGTGATGACCTCGCGGTACACGGAGATCATCCGGTCCGCGCCCTGGGTCCCCGAGAGCGCGGAGCGCAGCTCGTCGAGGTCGCCGTCGCGGACCATCTTCCAGAACTCGGCCCCGTCGGCCGGATCCGTCATCGGAATGTTGACGTTGCGCACGCCCGGCAGCGCGACGTCCGGCCCCTCCAGCTTCTGGTCCCCGGCGTTGCGGAAGTCGAAGACGGTGTGCAGGCCGAGGGTGGCGAGGAAGGCCGCGTCCGCCTCGGTGGCGTGCGCCAGGTGCCCGCTGCGGAAGAGCCGCCCGCCGCGCACCCGCAGCCCGTCCACGGTCGGCAACCCGCCCACATCACGGAAGTTGCGCACCCCCGAAAGCTCTGGCTCTGTCGCGGGGACCTGCGGAATCTGCTGGGTCACGGGGACTCCTGACGTCGATCCTGGGTGGCGCGGCCTGCGCGTCTGTCGACGATACGACATGCGTTCCTGGGGCAACCATCTCCCTGCATTCCGCACAGGCGTTGCCCTGGGGACCCTGCCACCCCGATGCTGTGCGTACGTGTGCGGATCTGGGGGGCAAGATGATGGAGATCGGTGACAACGGACGCCTCTGGGTGCTCTCCGGGCGGACCAGCAGTTATGCGCTGCACCTCACGGACCAGGACGAGCTCCTGCACCTCCACTGGGGGCCCCGCATCTCGCTGGAAGACGCGGCAGCACTGGCCCACGAGCCGCTCGCACCCCACTGGCCCTTCGAGTCCCGCACGGACGGACTGGAGGAGTACCCGGTGGAGGGCGGCCCCCGCTTCGTGCGCCCCGCGCTGTCCGTACGTGCGGGTGAGGCGCGGGGCACCGGGTGGGACTTCACGGGCTCGGACATCGACGGCGACGAACTGAAGCTGCGCTTCGCCGACCCCGTGAACGGGCTCGCCCTCACCCTGCACTACCGGATGCGCGACGACTTCGACGTGGTCGAACGCTGGGTGACCGCGACCAATCAACTGGCCGATGGCGCAGGGCAGTTGGAGTTGCTGCGCGCCGACGCCGCCACCTGGACGCTCCCCGAGCGCGACGGCTGGCGCCTCTCCCAACTGCACGGCCGCTGGGCCGCCGAATCCCGTCTCGTACGCTGCGAACTCACCCCCGGCGAGAAGCTGCTCGGCAGTCGGCGCGGGCACACCGGGCACCAGCACCTGCCCTGGGTCGCCCTCGATGCCGACGGCGCCGCGACGGAGGAGAGCGGAGAGGCGTACGGGTGCGCGCTCGGCTGGTCGGGGTCCTGGCGCATCGCCGTCCAGCACCTGCCCGACGGACGGGTGCAGATCAACGGCGGTGCGGGGTACGACGATTCCGGCCTGATGCGGCTCGCGCCCGGCGAGTCGTACACCTCGCCCGTGTTCGCCGGGCTGTGGAGCGGCGCCGGGTTCGGTGGTGCGAGCCGGCAGTGGCACGCCTGGCAACTCGCCCATGTGATCCCGCGCGCCGGGCAGCCACGGCCGGTGCTCTACAACTCCTGGGAAGCCACCCTCTTCGACATCTCCGAGGACCAGCAGCGCGCCCTCGCCCAGCGGGCGGCCGACCTGGGTGTCGAACTGTTCGTGGTCGACGACGGCTGGTTCGGCGCCCGCACCCACGACGCCGCCGGGCTCGGCGACTGGACCCCCAACCCGAGCCGCTTTCCCGGTGGGTTGAAGCCCCTCGCCGACGAAGTGCACGGCCTGGGCATGCAGTTCGGGATCTGGGTCGAGCCCGAGATGGTCAACCCCGACAGCGACCTCTACCGCGCCCACCCCGACTGGGTGCAGTTCCAACCCGGCCGCACCCGCACCGAGTTCCGCAACCAGCTCGTCCTGAACCTCGCCCGCAAGGACGTACAGGACCATCTGTGGGAGCAGCTGGACGGCCTGCTCTCCAGTGCGCCAGTCGACTACGTCAAGTGGGACTTCAACCGCTGCTTCACCGATGCCGGCTGGCCGGGCGAGCCGTATCCGCAGAAGCTGTGGGTCGAGCATGTGCACGCGTTCTACGCCCTGGTGGACCGGCTGCGCGCCGCCCACCCCCACGTCGCCTTCGAGTCCTGCTCGGGCGGCGGCGGGCGCATCGATCTCGGGGTGCTCTCCCGCACCGACCAGGTGTGGACCTCCGACAACACCGACCCGCTCGACCGGCTCGCCATCCAGCACGGCTTCAGCCAGCTGCACCCCGCCCGGGTCATGGCCGCCTGGGTGACCGACAGCCCCAACGCCCAGCTCAACGGCCGGGTCAGCAGTCTGCGCTTCCGCTTCGTCAGCGCGATGGCCGGCGTGCTCGGCGTGGGCGGCGACCTGACCCGCTGGAGCCCGGCCGAACTCGCCGAGGCGCGCGACTGGGTGGCGCTGTACAAGGAGATCAGACCGGTCGTGCAGCTGGGCGCCCAGTACCGGCTGCGGGCACCCGAAGGCGGGCTCGGCGCCGTCCAGTACACCCGGGGCGACGACACCGTCGTACTGGCCTGGCTCCAGGCCCAGCACTACGGGGAGCCGCCGCCCGCCGTCCGGCTGCGCGGGCTCGATCCGGCCGCCTCCTACGCGTGCCCGGAGACCGGGACCGTATACAGCGGGGCCGTGCTGCTCCACCGGGGGCTCGTCACCGGCCTTCGCGGGGACCTGGATGCCGCAGTGTTCCGGCTGCGCAGGACGTGAGAGCGCTCTCGCGCGCCCTGCGTGACGTGACTCGGCCATGAGCGGCCTTGGTCCGTGGGGCAGTTGAGGCTTGGAGACGTGGCGTTCGCCGGCCCGGCGGCGCGGCCGGTGCCCGGCGCGCCCCGGCCGCCAGCGCCGGTCCCGGTTGTTGTACGCCGACGCAAATAGCGGCCCGAGATCGAACAAGAGGCCCGAAACTGGCATATCCCGCCCACCTGGTGCCGAGTAGCGTCGCTGCTCCCCGCCCACGGTTGGGAGGAGCCGGACCATGTCCGATCCCCGGCAGTACGAGAAGTACGAACAATATGAGGGAGGGAGCCCGGAGGCCGAGCGCAAGGTCTTCGAGGAGCTCGCCCAGCGCATCGTACAAATCCAGCGCATCAACCAGGACACCGGTCGACTACCCGGCCCCGACCGGGCGTTCCACGCCAAGACGACCCTCGCCCTCGACAACGCCCGGGTGCGCTTCCACACCGATCTGCCGCTGAGCCTGCGCGAGGGCTTCGTCCAGCCCGGCGCCGAGTACCCGGCGATCGTGCGGTACTCGAACGCGGCCGGAGTCCCGGCCGCCGACACCGCGCAGGACCTGCGCGGCATCGCCCTGCGCATCGTCGTCGGCGACGACGAACGGCACGACCTCCTGATGCTCAACACGCCCGCGTCGCACGCCGCCAACGCCCGCGAGTTCGTCGAGTTCGCCGAGGTCATGGCGGGCGCGAGCGGCACCGCGCAGGTCGCCTACCGCTTCCTGGTGAAACTGCCGCGCGCGGTCGGCAGGCCGGCCGCGACGCGGATGCGCAAGACCCTCCAGAAGGCCGTCGCGCGCAAGATCGGCAGCCTCTCCCAGGAGCGGTACTGGAGCCAGGCCCCGATCCTGTGGGGCGACGCCGGACCCGTCCAGTACCAGCTGCGGCCCAGCCCCGGCGGGCCCCCGGCGCCCAAGCCCGACCGCGCCGACCGGGACCGGCTGCGCACCGAACTCGTGGCCCGGCTGCGCGAGCGGGACGTCGTGTACGAGCTGTGCCTGCAGCGCTTCGCGGACGAGGCCACCACCCCGGTGGAGAACGCCTCCGTTCCGTGGCCCGAGGGAGTGGCGCCGCCCGTGCCCGTCGCAACGCTCACCCTCCCGCGCCAGGACCTGGACTCCAACGAGGCGGCGGCCGTCACGCGCCGCATCGAGCAGCTCGTCCTCACGCCGTGGCGCACCACGGACGCCTTCCGGCCGCTCGGCAACCTCAACCGCTCGCGCGACGCCGCCTACGGGGCGAGCAGCGCCCGCAGGCTCGGCCAGGAGTAGGAGCCGCGGCCCGCACCCGGCCGCCCCGCCAACGACCCGAACCGCCTTGATGGGAGTGGACCATGCCGAAGAAACGCGCATCGGCCGCAGCGACCAGCACCGCCCGGCCCGCGGCCCTGTACGGCCTCGCCGGGATCCGGCTCCTGAACGGAGCGGCCGGGCTCATTGCACCCGCCCTGCTCATCCACCGGCTCGACCGCGCGTCCGAACCCAACCCCGCGGCCGTGTACGCCTTCCGGCTCTTCGGGATCCGCACCATCCTGCTGGGCCTCGACCTGCTCACCAACCGCGGCGAACGCCTGGAACAGGACCTCCGCGAGGGCGTCCTCATCCACGCCTCCGACACCCTGACCGCCGCCATGCTCGGCATCAAGGGCCTGCTCCCGCCCCGCACCGCGGCGATGACCACGCTGATCTCCGCGACCAACACCGCGCTCGCGGTGAGCGCGCTCGGCAATGGGGCCAAGGAGAAGAAGTGACGGGCGCGGACTACGACTACATCGTGGTCGGCGCGGGAGCCGGCGGCGGGCCGCTCGCCGCGAACCTGGCCGAGGCCGGCATGAAGGTGCTGCTCATCGACGCGGGCGGCGAGCACGAGAACGACAACTACCTGGTGCCCGCCTTCCACGGGGACGCCTCCGAGGACCCCGTCCAGTGCTGGAACTACTTCGTGCGCCACTACGCGAACGAGGAGCAGCAGCAGCGCGACACCAAGGTCGTCGCGGGCAAGGGCGTCCTCTATCCGCGGGCGGGAGCCGTCGGCGGCTGCACCGCGCACCACGCGATGATCACGGTCTATCCCTACAACCGGGACTGGGACGCCATCGCGGAGGCGACCGGCGACCAGTCCTGGCGGGCCGAGGCGATGCGCGGCTACTTCGAACGCATCGAGCGCTGCGGCTACCGCCCCCGGCCCAAGCGCCTGCCCGCCAACCCGCTCCTGGCCGCCGTCCTCAAGGCGCTCCCGTTCGTCTCCGACCGCTATCTGAACCGTTCGCGGCACGGCTTCGACGGCTGGCTGCCGACCCGTCTCGCCGACCCCGCCCTGATCGTTCAGGACCCACAGCTCCTCAAGGTCATCCTCACCGCCGCCGAGGGCGAGCTCGCCGACTTCCTGGGCCGCCCGCTCTCGCCCCTCGAAGGCCTGGGCGCGGTCGTCGACCCCAATGACTGGCGGGTGCAGACCCTCGGACTCGAAGGGCTGTGGCAGATCCCGCTGTCGACCGAAGGAGGCCGACGCAGCGCGGCCCGCGACCGCATCCGGGCGGCCCGCACCACGCACCCCGAGAACCTGACCGTCCGCACCGACGTCCTCGTCACCCGCGTGCTCCTCGACGACGCGGGGGCGGCAGCCGGAGTGGAGTTCATCGACGCCGCCCGCGCCTACCGAGCGGACCCTTCGGCTTCGTACGAGCCCCAACTCCCGCCCCTGGTAAGGCTGGCGGCCCGCCGTGAGGTGATCCTGTGCGCGGGTGCCTTCAACACCCCGCAGCTGCTCATGCTCTCCGGCATCGGGCCGCGCCAGGAGCTGGAGCGGCACGGCATCCCCGTACGCCTCGACCTCCAGGGCGTCGGCGGCAACCTCCAGGACCGCTACGAGGTGGGCGTCGTCAGCCGCATGGCGAAGGAATTCCCGATCGTCAAGGACTGCACCTTCCACGCGCCCGAGCCCGGTGCCGCCCCCGACCGCTGCTACCGGGCCTGGCAGCGCGGCGAAGGGCTCTACACCACCAACGGCTCGGTCATCGGGATCACCCGCAAGTCCCGGCCAGGCCTCGACGCGCCCGACCTGTTCCTGTTCGGGTTCCCCGCCGACTTCCGCGGCTACTACCCGGGTTACTCCCAGGAGAACCTGCGCCACAAGGACCGGTTCACCTGGGCGATCCTCAAGGCGCACACCCACAACAGCGGGGGAGCGGTGCGCCTTCGCTCGGCCGACCCGCGCGACACCCCCGTGGTGAACTTCCACTACTTCGCCGAAGGCACCGACAAGGACGGCGTCGACCTGGAGGCGATGACGGACGCCGTCGAGTTCGTCCGCGGCATGAACCGCCGCGCCGGCGAGTGCGTCAGCGAGGAACTCTGGCCCGGAAAAGGCATCAACTCCCGTGACCGGATTCGGAGTTGGGTGCAGGACGAGGCCTGGGGACACCACGCCTCGTGCAGCTGCCCGATGGGCGCCGACGGGGACCCCGCGGCCGTCGTCGACAGCCGGTTCCGGGTGCGCGGCGTCGACCGGCTGCGCATCGTGGACGCCTCCGTCTTCCCGCGCATCCCCGGCTTCTTCATCGCCACCCCGATCTACATGATCAGCGAGAAGGCGAGCGACGTGATCCTCGCCGACGCGCCACCACCTCTGCCCCAAGGACAGCCCCAAGGGGGGATCCGATGAGCTCGTACCGCACCTCGTTGCCGTGGCGAATCGTCGTAGGCATCGCGGACTACCTGGACGCCAGGATCGGCTGGGACAAGCTGCCGCTGCCGCTCGGCCTCGGCACTCTCCTCGGGCTGCGCGTCCGCTACCGCCAGGAGAACCTGCACGACACCAACAAGATCCCCGCGGTGAACGTGCCCGAACCGGTGCCGCCCAAGGACTCGTTCAAGGTCAACCGCACCGCCGACGGCAGCTACAACGATCTCGGTCAGCCCCGCATGGGCATGGCGGGCACCCGCTTCGGCCGCAACATCCCGCTCGACAAGATCGCCTCGGCGACCCCTGCCGAGGTCCTCTCCGAGCCCAACCCGCGCAAGGTCAGCCGCGAACTGCTCACCCGCGACACCTTCATCCCGGCCGACTCGGTCAACTCCCTGGTGGCCGCCTGGCTCCAGTTCATGGTCCGCGACTGGTTCAGCCACGGCCCCAGCCCCACCGACCGGCCCTGGACCGTGCCGCTCATGGACGACGACCCGTGGCCCGAGCAGCCCATGCAGATCATGCGCACCCCGGACGACCCCACCCGCGACCCGCACGCCCCGGCCGGCACCCCCGACACCCGCGTCAACGTCTTCTCGCACTGGTGGGACGCCTCCCAGATCTACGGCAGCACCGAGGACGAGCAGCGCGCCATGCGCACCGGCGAGCTCGGCAAGCTCCACCTGTGGGACGACGAGCGGATGCCCTTCCCCTCCGACCCCGCCAAGGACCCCTCGCGCGTGCCCGGCTTCTGGCTCGGACTCGCCCTGATGCAGGGCCTGTTCACCCGCGAGCACAACGCGATCTGCGACCACCTGCACGCCGCGTACCCGGAGTGGGACGACGAGGAGCTCTTCGAGCGGGGCCGACTGATCAACGCCGCCCTCCTCGCCAAGATCCACACCGTGGAGTGGACCCCGGCCGTCATAAGCCACCCGACCACCGTCACCGCGCTGCACACCAACTGGTGGGGTCTGGCCGGGGAACGGGTCCACGACCTGTTCGGCCGGATCAGCAAGTCCGAGGTCGTCAGCGGCATCCCGGGCGGCGAGACCGACCACTACGGCGTGCCGTACGCGCTCACCGAGGAGTTCGTCGCCGTCTACCGGATGCACCCGCTGATCCGTGACGACTGGGAGCTGCGCGCCGCCAACGACAACACCACCCTGCGCAACGCCTCGTTCCGCGACATCGCGGGTCCCGAAGCCCTCAAGGTCCTCGGCTCGATCTCCACCACCGACCTCCTCTACAGCTTCGGCACGCTCCACCCGGGGCTCGTCACCCTGCACAACTTCCCGAAGTTCCTCCAGGAATACGAGCGCCCCGACGGCCACCTCCAGGACCTCGCCGCCACCGACATCCTGCGCTCCCGCGAACTCGGCGTCCCCCGCTACAACGAGTTCCGCCGGCTGCTGCGCCTGAAGCCCGCCGAGCGCTTCGACGACCTGACGGACAACCCGCAGTGGGCGAAGCAGATCATGAAGGTGTACGAGGGTGACATCGAGAAGGTCGACCTCTCGGTCGGCATGTTCGCCGAGGAGCTCCCCAAGGGATTCGCGTTCAGCGACACGGCCTTCCGCATCTTCATCCTGATGGCGTCCCGGCGCCTCAACAGCGACCGCTTCTTCACCGAGTACTACACCCCCGAGGTGTACTCGAAGGCGGGCCTGAAGTGGATCGACGACAACAGCATGATGACCGTGCTGCTGCGTCACCACCCCGAACTGCGCACCGCGCTCAGCGGTCTCAAGAACGCGTTCGCGCCGTGGAACGTCGCCGGTCGGGAGTGAAGGGGGCGCCGCGATGACCAACGGTGAACGCAAGGCCGACGTCGTCCTCGAAGGCGGCGGCGTACGGGGCCTGGGAGCGGCGGGCGCCGTCATCCGCCTCCTGGAGGACGGCTACACCTTCCCGCGCGCGGCCGGCACCTCGGTCGGCGCCATCGCGGCGGCGCTGGTCGCCGCCGGGGTGGGCGCCAAGGAACTGCGCGGCATCATGGACCGGCTCGACCTGAGCCGCATCCCGGACCGCGCCCTGCCCGGGGTGCCGTTGGTGAGCGAGGCCGTGGCCCTGCTCGGCACGCGCGGCGCCTACCGCGGGGACTGGATCAGGGAGTGGATCGAGGAGGAGCTCGCCGAGCTCGGCGTCTCCACCTTCGCCGACCTGCGCGCCGACGACCCGGGCGCCGACGCCGACCTGGCCGACGACCAGAAGTACAAGCTGGTCGTGATGGCCACCGACGTCACACGCGGACGGCTGCTCCGACTGCCCTGGGACTACCACCTGTTCGGGCTGAAGGCCGAGGAGCAGAAGGTGGCGGACGCCGTCCGCTGCTCGCTGTCGATCCCGTTCTACTTCCGGCCGTGCGCCCTGACCAATCCGGTCACGCAGGAGTCCTCGGTGATCGTGGACGGCGGCATCCTGTCCAACTTCGCGGTCGACATCTTCGACCGCACGGACGGCAAGAAGTCGCGCTGGCCGACCTTCGGCGTGCGGATCATCCCCGACCTGCCGGCCGGGATCGCCAACCTCGCGCCGGTCGCCGCGCGCGTCATGTGGCCGCCGCTGACGCTGCTCGAACAGGTCGTCACGACGGCCCTGGTCGGCCGCGACCAGACGTCGCTCGATCGGCCCGGGGTACGCGACCGCACCGTGCCGGTCGACTGCGCCGGCGTCGGCATCACCGACTTCCGCATCGACGCGGAGGCCCGGGACGCCGTCGTCGAACAGGGCCGTAAGGCGGCCGGGGAATTCCTGGGACGCTGGAAAGGCTGACGCAGGCCCGAATTGCGTGCCATAGTGGGAAGCGACCCCTCATCTCCCGTAAAGAGATGGGGGGTTCGTCCATGAGCGGGACATGGTGTGACCGCCGGACCTGATCTCTTCACTCCTCCCTCACGCGGGGCACACTTGCGCACATAGGCAATAGACAGCCTTTGCCTTGGGGTGCCTGTCAACTGGTGTTGTCCGTAGGTACGTTCATGAGTGCCCCCACTCTTCGTGGTGGCAGTCTCCAAACGTCAGCTTGTCATGCACTCGACGTTTCTTCGCGTCCCGCCCGTCCCAGGGCAGGACGATCCCCCCATGGAGGAAGAACCGTGCAACACATACGAACCTCCAGGTTCGGACAGCGAACCGGCGGCGCCTCGGCGCTCCTTTCCTTGCTCGCGCTCGTCACCGGCGGTCTGCTCGCCGCGGCCCCCACAGCCGCCGCCCAGCAGGCCAACGACCCCGCCTCCAACGTCAAGCAGCTGTGTGCGACGGCCAAGCCGGGCCAGATGCACTGCCTCGCCCTTGAACGTACGGACATCAAGCAGCACAGAGGCATCACCACCGAGGCCGCGCCCTCCGGCCTCGGCCCCGCCGACCTCCAGAACGCCTACAACCTCCCGGCGAGCGGCGGTGCCGGTGCGACGGTGGCGATCGTCGACGCGCAGGACGACCCGAACGCCGAGTCGGACCTGGCCACCTATCGCTCGCAGTACGGGCTCCCTGCCTGTACCACCGCCAACGGCTGCTTCAAGAAGGTCGACCAGAACGGCGGCACCAACTACCCGACCGCGGACTCGGGTTGGGCCGGCGAGATCTCCCTCGACGTC
>NZ_LGDD01000032.1 GCF_001279695.1 Streptomyces sp. WM6378 | reverse complement strand
TGCGGTCTGGGGTGGGTGGTGGTTCGGCTCCGGCCGGTGATGGGTGATCGTTTGGCTGCGGACCGTGCGTGGTTGCTCGCGCAGTTCCCCGCGCCCCTAGCAGGGTTGATCCTGGCAGGCCGAGCATCTTCAGCCCGTCATGGGGGTCCCCCCTGGCCCTTAAGGCCTTGGGGGAGTTTGAGGACGAGCGCCTTTAAGGCGCGAACGGGGGTCCGGGGGCGGAGCCCCCGAGAGGGGTGCAGGGGCGCAGCCTCCGCCGGACCCGGGCCCACTACCTCGGCAGCATCTCGCCCAGCTCCCGCAGGATCGCGGTCGCCGCCCCGTACCCGATCCCCTGGATCCACAGCTGGTCGTCCACCGCGTGGACCCGGCCCGCCCGCACCGCGGACATTCCCTTCCACAACGCGCTGCCCAGTGTCTGCGTCGCCTTCGACTTCGCCGGGTCGCCGTACGTCGCGTGGAAGACCACGTCCGCGTCCGCGAGGTCGATCCGCTCGGGGCTCACGTCGTACGAGAAGCCGTCCTTCGCCTTGTCGACGATGGCCGGGCGCCCCAGGCCCACGTCGGCGAGCACCGTCGCGATGTAGTTCTTGCGGCCGTAGATCCGGATGTCGGCGCCCTCGACGAAGCGGACGACGTTGACCTTCAGCGCCGCCGCCTTGGCCGGCCCGCCGAGCCGGGCCGTCAACTCCCGTATCCGCGCGTCGTATTCGTCCGTGACCTGCTTCGCCTCGGCCGCCTTGCCCAGCGCGAGGGCGTGCAGCTGGAAGTTCTGCTTCCAGGGGTAGCCCGTGGACTCCGTCATCACCGTCGGCGCGATCTTCGACAGCTCCGCGTACTTGTCGCCGTGCCGCACCTTGCTGGTGAGGATCAGGTCGGGCTCGAGCGCCGCGATGGACTCCAGGCCGGGGCTCATCACCGCGCCGACGTCCCTGATCCCGGCCACCTTGTCCTTGGGGAGGTAGTCGAGGAACCCGGAGCCCGCGTCGGCGTGCGTCGCGCCCACCGGCCGCACGCCCAGCGTGATCGCCGAGTCGAGTTCGGCGGTGTCCAGGACGACGACCCGCTCCGGGTGATCCTTGACCCGCACGTCCCCCATCGCCGTCTTGACGAGGTGCGAACTGCCGCCCTTGGAGGGCGAGTTGGGCGTGCCGGACGAGCAAGCCGTCGCCGTCAGCGCACTCGTCACGGTCAGCGCGCCCGCCAGCACGGCGCGGCGGGGGATCGTCATCGGGGGATCCTCTCCGAAGGGGGCGAGTAGGGGGCGCCGGGCACCACCAGGGGCGAGCCCGTCACCGGGTCCGGGACGACCACCGCGTCCAGGCCGAACACCTCGCGTACGAGATCCGCCGTCACCACGTCCTCGGGGCGGCCCTCGGCGACGATCCGCCCCGCCTTCATGGCCACGAGGTGGTCGGCGTACCGCGCGGCCTGGTTGAGATCGTGCAGCACCATCACCACCGTACGGCCCCGCTCGTGGTTCAACTGCCGTACCAGATCCATTACTTCGACCTGGTGGGAGATGTCCAGATACGTGGTCGGTTCGTCGAGGAGGAGTACGTCGGTCTCCTGGGCGAGCGCCATCGCGATCCACACCCGCTGGCGCTGGCCGCCGGAGAGTTCGTCGACCGGGCGGTCGGCGAGGCCCGCCACATCCGTACGCTCCATCGCGTCCGTGACCGCCCGCTCGTCCGCCTCCGACCACTGCTGCCACCAGTGCTGATGCGGCTGGCGCCCGCGCGAGACCAGGTCGGCCACGGTGATCGCCTCGGGCGCGACGGGCGACTGCGGCAGCAGCCCGATCGACTGGGCGATCCTCTTGGTGGGGATGCGCGCCAGCTCCGTACCGTCGAGCAGGACCGCGCCGCCGCGCGGCTTCAGCAGGCGCCCGAGCGCCCGCAGCGTCGTGGACTTGCCGCACGCGTTGGGGCCGACGATGACGCTCACCCGCCCGTCCGGCACCGCGAGGTCGAGGCCGTGCACGACGGTGCGGTCCTCGTAGGCGAGGGTCAGCTCGCGGGCCGTCAGCCGGCTGGCCATCTACTTTCCTCCAGTCGTACGGCTGCGCACGATCAGCCAGATCAGGTACGGGGCGCCGATCACCGCGGTGAGCACGCCCACCGGCAGCTCGGTCGGCGAGAACAGCTTCCGGGCCAGCAGATCGGCCAGGACCACGATCACCGCACCCGTCAACGCCGAGCAGAACAAGGGTATTTGGGCCGTCCGCGTCATCCGGCGGGCGATCTGCGGGGCGAGCAGCGCGACGAAGTCGACGGGTCCCGCCGCACCCGTGGCGACGGAGGCGAGGACCACGCCGGTGACGACCAGCCCGAGCCGCACCCGGCCGAGCCGTACGCCGAGCGCGGTCGCGGTGTCGTCGTCGAGGGAGACCGTGCGCTGCGCGCGGGCCGCCCACAGCACGGCGGGCACCAGAGCGAGCAGCACCCAGCCGAGCGGCGCCGCCTCCTCCCAGCCGCGCCCGTTGAGCGAGCCCGTCATCCAGATCTGCGCCTGCTGGGCGACCAGGTAGTCGCCCTTGGTCATGAACAGCGTGGTGATCGAGCGAAGGGCGATCGCGAAGCCGATGCCGATCAGCACGAAGCGCGTCGCGTGCAGCCCGCCGCGCCAGGCGAAGACGTACACCAGGGCCGCCGCGAGGACCCCGCCGACGACGGACAGGTAGGGCAGCACGGTGTACGAGGTGACGCCGAACGTCATGGCGCCGACCGTCAGCGCCGAGGCGCCCTGGCTGATGCCGATGATGTCGGGGCTGGCCAGCGGGTTGCGCGCGACGGTCTGGATCAGCCCGCCCGCGATGCCGAACGCGGCGCCGACCATCAGGCCCACCACCATGCGCGGCAGCCGCAGTGTGCCGACGACGAGCTCGGCCTGCGAGTCCCGGCCGGTCAGCACCTTGAGCACGTCACCGGGCGCCACGAAGCTCTCGCCCACACAGAGGTAGGCCACGCAGATCGCGGCGAGGAGGACGAGGAGGGACGCGCCCACCGCCGCCGCCCTGCGGTGCAGGAGGAAGACGGCTCGTCCCGCCCGTACGACGCTGTAGCCCGCGGGGCGCACCCGTACGGCTGCCGTTGCGGAACTCATGCCGGGACCGCCTTCCTGATCCGAGGGGCGCCGCTCATGCGGGCACCGCCTTCCTGCGGACCAGCGTCACCAGGAACGGCACGCCGATCAGGGCGGTCATCACGCCCGCCGGGATCTCGCTCGGCGGGAAGACGATCCGGCCGACGGTGTCGGCGACCAGGAGCATCACCGGGCCCACCAGGGCCGCCATCGGCAGCACCCAGCGGTGGTCGCTGCCCACGATCGCGCGGGCGATGTGCGGGATCGCGAGACCGATGAAGGCGATCGGCCCGGCCGCCGCCACCCCGACGCCGGTCAGCACGGTCGCGCCGATGCCGCCCAGGACGCGTACCGCGGCGACGTTCTGGCCGAGGCCCTTCGCCACGTCCTCGCCGAGCGCCAGGGCGTCGAGGCCGCGTGCGACCCAGGCCACCAACACGACGCCGACCAGCATGAACGGCCAGATCTGGTGGGCGACTTGGGCATCGCGGCCGGCCAGCGAGCCGACCTGCCAGAAGCGGAACTCGTCGAGCGCCGCGGCCTTCGTGGTGAGCACGCCCATCGTCACGGACACGAGCAGCGCGTTGATCGCGGCGCCGCTCAGCGCGAGCTTCACCGGCGTCGCCCCGCCGCGCCCGCTGGAGGCGATCGCGTACACGACGACCGAGGCGATGGCCGCGCCCGCGAACGCGAACCACACGTATCCGGTCAGCGTGTGCACGCCGAGGAAGGCGATCGCCAGGACCACCCCGACCGATGCGCCCTGGCTGATGCCGAGGATGCCGGGGTCGGCGATGGGGTTGCGCGTGATGCCTTGGAGGACCGTGCCCGCGACCGCGAGGGCGGCGCCGACCATCAGGCCGATCAGGGTGCGCGGCACCCGCAGTTCGCGGACGACCTCGGCGTTGGGGGTGTGCGCGCCGCCGAACAGCGCGTCCAGGACCTCGGACGGCGGGATCTGGCGCGCGCCCACGGCGAGCGAGAGCAGGACCGCGACCAGGAGCGCCGTGACGGCCGCCGCCGTCGCGAGCACGCGTCTGGTCCGGCGGGGTGCGGCTGGCATAGGGCCCATCACAGGTTGGTATTCGGCGAGGCGGTCGAGGCGAGACAGCCGAGGCGAGGCGGTCGGGATTTGGTAAGGCTTGGCTAACTACGGCCGCCAGTCTAAGGGCCCGGCCGCCCCGCCCACCTGGGCACAATGGCCTTCATGCCCATAGACGCGCCCACGGTCGGCTTCGACCTCGACATGACCCTGATCGACTCCCGGCCCGGCATTCGCGCCGTCTACCAGGAGCTTTCCGCCACCACCGGGACGTACATCGACGCCGAGCAGGCCGTCAGCAGGCTCGGGCCGCCGCTGGACTGGGAGCTGCGGCACTGGTTCCCCGAGGAGCTCATCGCCGAGATGGTCCTCAAATACCGTGAGATCTACCCCACACGCGCGATCCTGCCCACCCCCGCGCTGCCGGGAGCGGCCGACGCGGTGCGCGCGGTGCAGGAGCTCGGCGGCCGGGCCATCGTCGTCACCGCCAAGAACGAACCGCAGGCCAGGCTGCACCTCGACCACCTCGGCATCACCCCGGACGAGGTCGTCGGCGGGCTGTGGGCCGAGGGCAAGGCGACCGCGCTGCGCGAGCACGGCGCCGCGGTGTACGTCGGTGACCACCTCGGGGACGTCCTCGGCGCACGCGCCGCGGGCGCCCTCTCCGTCGCGGTGCCGACCGGGCCGATCGGCGCGGCCGAGCTGCGCGAGGCCGGCGCCGACGTCGTCCTCGACGACCTGACGTCATTTCCGGCCTGGTTGAAGGGTTACGCCGCCGAACGCGCTTGACAGCGGGGCCTCGTACTTGCGTACGGGACCGGCCGGTTCAGGTGAGCGGCGGCCGGGTCAGGCGCGGGCCTGGCGGCGCTGTTCCGCGATGGTGCGCAGCACGCCCGCCCCCGCGATCAGGAAGCCGACGCCCATCAGCATGCAGACGAGATAGGCGACCGACGGGAACGGGGCGGTGTGCAGGAACAGCGGCGCCACCGTGACCAGCGTGGCGAGCGCGCCGACGAAGAACACGACGACGCCGACGCGAACCAGCCGATCACCGGTGGTGGGGGCGTCGCGGTCGGCCTTGGCCTGGGTTTCGGTACTCACCCCGCCAGGGTAGTTCCCTGCTCGTAAGGACAGGCCGGGACGTCTTGTCAGCTGCCCCTGGACCATTAGCGTCGCTGATCAACTAAGTGATCCCGTGTCAGACGTGGTGTCTGGCGACGGGGTTTCCCATCGTGGAGGGGTGGCGTGGGCGTGCAGGTGGAAGCCCGCGCCCAGTGCTGCTCCTCGTGGCTGGTGCCGGGATGGGGTCTCCCCTCGCTCGCGCGAAACCGGGAGCTTGGGGAAGGGTGTGCTGATCGTTGTCACGTCCTGGTGCCGGTGGGCTGCGCGGGGCAGCCGGGTCCGGTCCGTGTGAGCGTGTCCCTCCGGACGCTTGCCCTCCGGACCTGTGGGTCTGGTGGGGGAGGGTGTCCGGCGTCGCCTGGGCGTCGGACGTGCTGTGTGTCGCTGGGTGGAGCCGGCCTTGGACCGGTCCTTGCGGCTGGTCTTGTCGGCAGCCGGTGTGATGACTGCGCGTGCTTCGAGTGTGTCCACCACCGTGCGGATCACCATGGCACTGCTGGTGCGGTCCACCACGGTCTTGGCCTGGTGGGTCAGGCCGCGTGCGGCGATGCGCCGCCAGGCGCCTTGGTCGCGGTCGCCCTGCCAGCGGCAGGACGGGCAGAGGGCCCATTTCCAGCCGGGTGTGGTGGGCCGGTCGGGGGCTTTGCGGTGCCGCAGCGGGGTGAGGCAATGGGGGCAGTGCCTGGAGGTGTTCCGCGCAGGGACGGTGACGACGGCGATACCCGCTTCGGCGGCGAGGTGGCGCATGTGGTCCACGATCTGCCCGCGTACCTGCTGGGAGAGGCGGGTGTTCATGGCACGGCCCATGCCCTTGGCCTCCATCGACCGCAGGTCTTCGACGTAGATCACCGTGGCCGATGCGGTGATGGCTTGATCGACAGTCCAGCGTGCGGCAGCCCACGCCAGGGCGTCGTTGAGGTGGGAACGCCGGTCGCAGACGTGCCGGATCTCATCGGACAAGACCGTGTGCCTGGCGGTCAGTGAATGCTGTTCGTCTCCTGCGGTGAGCCGCTGGTAGCGGTCGGCCTTGGAGTGCAGGTGCTCGGACAGGCGCCGGAGCCGGTGCTGTTTGGCGAGGACTCCGGCGGCGCGGAACTGTCCGCCGGAGCCGAGGGCGGTGATCTGGCCGTCGCCGTGCAGGCGTGCGGCTCCGGCGGACAGCAGGGTGTTCAGGCCCCAGTCCACGCCCAGCGCGATCGTGTGACCGGTCCGCTGTGTCTTGGGTACGGCGTGGGTGTAGGCGAGATCCGCCCGCACGTTGCCTTGATAGATACGCAGGGTGGGCAGGTGCAGCATTGCAGCGGCCGGGATCGTCGGCGGCAGCGAGACGGGGCAGGCGACCCAGGCCCAGTCCTTGTGCGAGGCCGGGTCGGGGCGGGTGGGGAGCTGGAGCCTCAGCAGGGCGCGGCCGCCTTCGTCGGCGCGTTCGATGGCAGCCTGCTGCCCGTCGCACGCCGAGAGCAGCAGCATGCGTGCGGTGCGGGGCGCGACCTCTAGCTCGAACACATCGACCGGCATCCGGCCGTGCTTCCGGGTGAAGGCGGCGATCTGCCGGGTACGGGACTTGATCACGCTGGACGGCAGGAACTGCCCGCCCGGCACCGCCTCGCGCACCGCGTCCCACTCGCCTGTGGTCCGCTTCGACGGATCGGCAGGCCACGTCTTGAGCACACCGGCCGTCAGGTCGGCGCGCCACTTGGCCGACCGCAGCACGCGCCCGGCCTGCTCCTGCGCCATCCGCACGATCCGATCGTTGACCTTGACACCCTCGGCCGGCGCTACGGCCCAGCCGAGGCGGCGCAGTGCCATCCAGGCGTTCGACGGCAGTTTCCTGCCCCCCGCGTCCTCGCCGGATGCCAGGGTGTCCACGTCGGCGGTGTTCCAGCGCTCGACAGTCAGCGCACCGGCCATGTCCGACACCAGGGCCGCGCACCAGCCCACCCGCTCCGCCAGCACGGTGGCGGACAGGAGTTCGCCGGTCTTCTCATCCACGCCCGTGCGTAACACGCCACGGGCACACGCGGTACGGGACGTCTCACCCTCGCCGAGCGGCAGCCTCCGACTCACCCGCACCCATCCCTTCCCGCCCGCAGTGCTGTCATCCGATCAACGACACCCGCGAGAAAAGGTCACGCATTCGATCTGCGAACCCACGGACGACACCGAGACCGCCACCGACACACGGCATGACGCCAGTCCAAGACACATCACTACAGGTCCCAAAGGAAACAGGTGAGCCTTGGCGTCGGCGGGTCGGAAGGTGACCCGCTGCAGAAGAAGCACGGTTTTAGAGAGTGTGACTATGAGAAACTCCCGGTATCGGCGACCGGGGGTTGGTGATCACGTCATGCCCTGTGTTCCGTACGGGCCTTAGGTGGCCCGGCGCATAACTGAGTAGTCCGGCTACTCTGGATTCACTCTACGAAGAGTGGAACGGTGCGCCCGTGGAACTCTCGCACGTGGCGCCGATGCTTCACCCTCGCGTCGACTTCGCGAGACGAATTGTTCTCCTCTCGTGCCTGGTTCCATTGGGAAAGAAGCATTCGGTGCAGGGTGCATTTCTCCTCATTATTCCCGTCGGCAGGTTCTAAAGTTGGCGGAACTCCCGGCATTCCTGCGAACGGCTGAATGGCGTACATGGGTCGTTCTCCCTGGGTTGGGTGTCCCCTCGCGGTGCGTAGAGCGTCGTCCTGTACGTGACGGCTGCCTAGTGTGATCCGTAGTGGCAAGTCGCCTCAGTAGTACGGATCTTGGATGTCTAGTGGCATCCGTAGGAGCAAGATGGGCCCGTGGACATCGGGGAGCTGATCAAGGATCTCCGCAAGGCTCGCGGCTGGTCTCAGGGGCGGCTAGCGTCGGAGGTCAACGAAGCGTTCGGGAGCACCCTCACGCGGGAGTACGTGAGCGGTTGGGAGTGTTCCAAGCATGAGCCGGGGGCGTTCTATCTCCGGTGCCTCTCAGCCGTGCTCGACGTACCCCTAGCTGTCCTGGAGAACGAGTTGGAACGGCGTGCCTTTCTTACCGACGTTGCAGGGGCCGCGATAGCCCCCGTGGTGGCCTCTGACCTCTTGTCCGTTGGTTTCGCTGCTCGGCTGCATGGCGGGCCGTCTGGGGAAGACTGGGAGGGGAAGCTCGCCACCTACGGCACTGACTACATGTCCCTCGGTGCTGCCGACATTCAGCGGCGAGTGTCTGGTGAGCTGGTCGTGGTCCAGCAACAGCTCGACAAGCCGCAGTTGTGGTCTGTGGCCTCCCGGTTGATGACTCTGTACGCCAAGACGTTTCCTGGGTCGGACGGTTCTAAGGCCGTCCACTGGTACCGCATGGCTGCCAAGGCCGCCGACGAGTCTGGAGACGACACGGCACGGGTCTGGGTGCGTGGCCGAGCGGCCATCGCTCTCGGGTATGAGGGTGCCTCTCTAGGTGTTGCGGACCTACTGGCGGACCAGGCTCTTGCGATCTCTGACAGGCCTTCCCTGGGCCTTCTGAATGCGGTCATGGGGAAGGCGCACGCTGCTGCCCTCCGAGGGGACAGGGCTACGGCTCTCAAGCTGGCAGAGCGCGGGCGCAGGATCTTCGACAGCGCAGGCTCTTACGAGCAGACCAGCGACTACGCGGTGCCGTGGTGGCGCATGAACGTTTTCTTGTCGCTGCTTCTGGCTCGACTCGGGGATGAGAAGGGGGCCGTAGAGGCCCAGGATCAAGCCAGGAAGGAACTGCCGACGACACTGCCTAGGTTCGCCACCCACCTTGAACTCCACAGGGGCTTGATGCTGGCTCGCTCTGGTGATCGTGCGGGAGGCACGGCGTACGCACAGGCCGCAATGGACGCTCTGCCGCCGGAGAAGCACTCCCTGACCCTGCGCATGCTCATGGATGAGATCAAGGCATAGGGCGTTCGGGCTGGCTTGACGGTGGGTAGAGCAGCGGGGACGCTTCACGGTGATGGCAGGCAGTCACGGCCCCTACACACGGATACCCTGACCTTGCTCATTACGTAGTTGGCTGGCTCTGTGGATGAATGGGGGCGTGCTTTGCCTACCGGCAAGGTCAAGTGGTTCAACAGCGAGAAGGGCTTCGGCTTTCTCTCCCGGGACGACGGCGGCGACGTCTTCGTCCACTCCTCCGTGCTCCCCGACGGGGTCGACGCACTCAAGCCCGGACAGCGCGTCGAGTTCGGCGTCGTCGCCGGGCAGCGCGGTGACCAGGCCCTCTCCGTCACGGTCCTCGACCCGGCCCCCTCGGTCGCGGCAGCCCAGCGCCGCAAGCCCGACGAACTGGCCTCCATCGTGCAGGACTTGACGACGCTCCTGGAGAACATCACGCCCATGCTGGAGAAGGGCCGCTACCCGGACAAGGCGGCCGGCAAGAAGATCGCCGGCCTGCTGCGCGCGGTGGCCGACCAGTTGGACGTCTAGTCCGCTCAGTTCTTCACGAATTCCAGCGCATCGCGGCCGAGGGGCGGTACGAGCCCCTCGGCCGCGGCGCGGGTCAGCAGGCCGCGCACCGCGGCGTAGCCGTCCTCGCCGAGGTCGGCGGTGAACTCGTTGACGTAGAGCCCGATGTGCCGGTCGGCCACGGCCGGGTCCATCTCCTGGGCGTGCTCCAGTACGTAGGGCCTCGACGCCTCGGGGTCGTCCCAGGCGAGCCGCACGGAGGTGCGGGCCGACTCGGCGAGCAGCCGCAGCGTGTCCTCGCCGAGGGAACGCTTGGCGATGATCGCGCCGAGCGGGATGGGCAGGCCGGTCGTCGACTCCCAGTGCTGGCCCATGTCGGCGAGGCAGTGCAGGCCGTAGTTCTGGTAGGTGAACCGGGCCTCGTGGATGACGAGTCCGGCATCGACCTTGCCGTCGCGCACCGCGGGCATGATCTCGTGGAACGGCATGACGACGACCTCGCCGACCCCGCCCGGCACGACGTCCGCGGCCCACAGCCGGAACAGCAGGTACGCCGTCGACTTCTCGCTCGGCACGGCAACCGTCTTGCCGGTCAGGTCCAGGCCGGCCTCACGCGTGAGGACCAGCGGGCCACAGCCCCGGCCGAGCGCGCCGCCGCAGGGCAGTAGCGCGTACTCCTCAAGCACCCACGGCAGCACCGCGTACGACACCTTGAGCACGTCGAACTCGCCGCGCTCGGCCATGCCGTTGGTGATGTCGATGTCGGCGAACGTCACGTCCAGCGCGGGCGCGCCGGGCACCCGGCCGTGCGCCCAGGCGTCGAAGACGAAGGTGTCGTTCGGGCAGGGAGAGTAGGCGATCTTCAGGGGCTCAATCGGGCTCATGGGGTGTCCAACTCTCCAATACGGGCGGGAGCTTCCCGAATGCGTCGGTGAGGGCGGCGAGCGCGTCGCCGATCCGCCAGGCCGAACGGTCGCGCGGGCCGACCTCGTTGGAGACCGCGCGGATTTCGAGGGCGGGCAGGCCGTACTGGTCGGCGGCCTCGGCGACGCCGAAGCCCTCCATCGCCTCGGCGAGCGCGCGCGGGTGGCGGGCCAGGAGTTCGGCGGCGCGCTCGGCGGTTCCGGTGGCGGTCGTGACGGTGAGGACGGTGCCGTACGCGGCGTCCAGCGCCCGCGTCGCACGGCGGCCGAGCGAGCCGAGTACGTGCACCTCGTGGCGGCCGAAGCCGAGCTCGGTGACGGGGATGAAGCCCTCGGCGGAGCCCGCGCCCAGGTCGGCCGCGACGATGCGCGAGGACACGACGAGGGTGCCGAGCGGGGCGACGGCGGGGAAGCCGCCGCCGATGCCGGCCGAGATCACCAGGTCGTAGCCGGGGCCCCGGCCGAGTGCGAGGGCGGTGCCGACGGCCGCCGCGGCGGGGCCGACGCCCGCCGGATAGACATGGATCTCGTGCCCCGCGCGCCCGTGCCGGGTCAGCGGCGCGGGGCTGTCGGGCCCGGCGATCAGGGCGCGCCGGACGAACTCCTCGCTGAGGCGCGCGTATCCGGCGGCGGCGAGACCGGCGGCGACGGAATCCGCCTCCGCCGCCACCGCGGTCACGACCAGCACGCGCATCAGGCGGGGCCCGGTCGTCAGGAGTTGGTGCGCTTGAGCGAGAAGCTCCAGACCGACTCGGGCTTGTTGTCCTTGTCGACCTGCACGATGCTGATCTTCTTCTCCTTCGGCGCGGCACCCTGCCCGCCGGTCGAGAAGACGTCGGCGCCGGGGAAGCTCCGGTAGGTCTGGGCGGACGCCTCGGTGATCGGGCTGCCGTCGAGGAGCGCGATCCACTTGCTGCCGTTCTCGACGACCTTGGGGTCGACGCCGAGGCGCAGGGTCGCGCCGGGCGCGTAGTCGATCGACTTGGCGTCCTTGACGCCGCTGAGGCAGCTGGTGAGCTTGGCCTCGGCGAGCGGCTTGCCGTCCTCGCCGCGGCAGGACGCCTCGGTGTTGACGGAGTTCGTGCCGACCGTCACGGTCGCGAGAGGCGTCGGCTTGTCGCAGGCGGAGAGGACGAGGAGTCCGGCGGAGGCGGCGGCGAGTGCGAGGCCGGCCCGGCGGGTCCTACCGGAATTGAACGCAACGGTCATGGAGCGAAGGCTATCGGTCGCCCCCAGCCAAGCCGCGCGGGGGTGCGGCGTGCCGTGTCGTACGTCGCTCCGTACGGCGCTCAGGCGACCCGGGGATGCGGGGTGCCGCGCCGGGCCGCGCCGAGCAGGCCCCGTACCGAGACGGCCGCGCCGAGTGCCAGCAGGGCCGCGGCCACCGACATGCCCAGGATCCCGTTGAGCGGCAGGGCGATGCCGATCGCGCCGCCGAGCACCCAGGCCACCTGGAGCAGCGTCTCCGAGCGGGCGAACGCGGACGTACGGACCTCCTCCGGCACGTCGCGCTGGATCATCGCGTCCAGGGACAGCTTGGCCAGCGCCTGGGTGAGCCCGGCGGTCGCGCCGAGCACGGCCACCATCAGGCCGCTGAAGAGCGCCGCCGACAGGACGGCCGCGCCCAGCGCGATCGTCAGCATCGTCACGATCAGCACCTCGGGCCCGCGCGCCCGCAGCAGCGAGCCGACGGCCGTGCCCAGCGCGTTGCCGACGCCCGCCGACACCCCGACGATGCCGAGCGAGACGGCCGCGCTCTGCCCGGACAGCGGGTGCTCGCGCAGCAGGAACGCCAGGAAGAAGATCAGGAATCCGGAGAGCGCGCGCAGCGCGGCATTGGCGTACAGGCCGTTCAGGACGGACACGCCGACCGTACGCAGACTGGGCCGAAGGCCGCTGCGGTCGGAGAGCTGCGCCCTGGCCTCGCCCTTGGCCGAGTCGACCTTGTGGGGCAGCGTGAAGGCCAGGAACGTACCCGCGGAGAAGATGCAGAACGCCCCGTAGAGCGGCCACTCGGGCCCGATACGGGAGAGCCCGGCGCCGATCGGGGCGGCGATGCCCGTGGCGAGCAGGCCCGCGAGGGTGACCCGCGAATTCGCCTTCACCAGGGAGAAGCGGGGTGGCAGCAGGCGCGGCACCACGGCGCTCCTGACCACGCCGTACGCCTTCGACGCGACCAGTACGCCGAGCGCCGCGGGATAGAGCTCCAGGCCGCCGGTGGCGACCGCGCCGGACATCGTCAGGGCGAGCAGCGCGCGGGCCAGCATCGCGCCGGCCATCGCGGCGCGGCGGCCGTGCGGCATCCGGTCGAGCAGCGGGCCGATCACGGGCGCCAGGAGAGTGAACGGCGCCATGGTGATCGCCAGGTAGAGGGCGACCCGGCCGCGCGCCTGGTCGGTCGGCACGGAGAAGAACACGGTCGAGGCGAGCGCCACCGTGATCATGACGTCGCCGGCGCCGTTCACCGCGTGCAGCTCGATCAGTTTGCCGAGGCCCGACTCGCCGGCGCCGTGCGCGTGGGTCGCTTTTCTGATCGAACGGGCCGCCCCCGTGAACGGCAGGTGCAGGGCGTGACCGACCGCCCGGCCCGCCTTGTGGAGGCGGCCGGACGCGTCCGAAGACCCTGACGACCTCGCGGTTGCCACCCCGCCATAGTGCCCCAAGCCCGTCCGACCCGAACCAGGATTCGGACGTGCAGGTGGGCCGGGGGCCACGAAGGGGGTAGCGTGACAGGCGCGCCGCCCGCGGCTGCCCAAGGCCGCGCGCCTATCCGTGATCCCGCAGAATGGATTGCAGAAGGTGCGCCTCCACGCTCATACGGAGCAAGGGGGACTCCCTTGGTCAGTGAAACTGGACAGTCGCTGGGCAGTTGATCGCCCGGGCGCGGACGTTGACGCGGCCCCCTGGTCCGCTCCGCCCGCCGCCCGTACGCATTCGGCTCCCCGGCGCACCCGTGAGACGGCGTAGGAGAGAAGCGAGACCTGTGAGTGCTGCGACGACGCGAAGCCGTACCCCTGACCGCCTGTGCGCCGAGGCGGTCGACCTAGCCCGCGAGGCGGCGGAGGAAGCCGCCGCACCCGGTGTGGTCGGCGAGCATGTGGCCCTGGTTTCGGAGGGCGACCGGGTCGTCACGCACTTCTTCGAGTGCAAGGAGTTCGGCTACCGGGGCTGGCGCTGGGCGGTGACCGTCGCCCGGGCGTCCCGCGCCAAGCTGGTCACCCTCGACGAGACGGTCCTGCTGCCCGGCCCGGACGCCCTGGAGGCCCCGGAGTGGGTGCCGTGGAGCGAGCGCCTTCGCCCGGGCGACATGGGCCCCGGCGACCTGCTGCCCACCGAGGCCGACGATCTGCGCCTGGAGCCCGGGTACTCCGGCGAGGACGTGCCGCCGCCGAACTCCGTGGTCTCCGAGGAGATGGCCGAGCGGGTCGACGCGGAGGACGCCGAGCTGGCCGACCTGTCCGACGCGGAGGCCACGGCGGGCACCGCGCGCGGCTCCATCGCGGCCGTCGCCGAGGAACTCGGCATGCGGCGGGCGCGGGTCCTTTCCCGGTACGGGCTGCACACGGCGGCCGACCGGTGGGAGGAGTCCTTCGGCGGCAAGACCGCGATGGCTCAGGCGGCGCCGGCCTCCTGCGTGTCCTGCGCCTTCCTCGTCCCGATCGCGGGATCCCTCTCCCAGGCGTTCGGAATCTGCGCCAACGAATTCGGTCCCGCGGACGGGCGTGTCGTGGCCCTCGACTACGGCTGCGGGGGTCACTCCGAGGCGGCGGTCATGCCGAAGCCGCCCCGCCCGGCCCCGCCCGTCCTGGACACCGTGGCCCCCGACGTCCTGGCCCTGCGGCCGTCGCGCGAGGGCTCCGTGCCGGACGCGCCGGACGCGACGGAGGACCTGGGCCACTCGTAACCCTGGCCCAGCCCGGAGGCTCCGCCCCCGACCCGGGGTTGACCGGGGCTCCGCCCCCCGACCCGGGGTTCCCTGGGGCTCGGCTCCAGGCGGGGATGCCGGGGCTGCGGCCCCGGACCCGGGCTCCCGGGGCTCCGCCCCAGACCCCGGGGGGTTCGCCCACCCGCCCGCCCGTGACGGGAGACTGGATGGCTCGGCCTCTGGGGGCTGCGCCCCCAGGCCCCCTGCGGGGGCTCTGCCCCCTGCACCCCCGGGGAGTTCGCCCACCCACCCGCCCGTGACGGGGGTGGGGAGAGCTGAGCCCTGGGGCTGCGCCCCAGACCCCCGAGGGGCTCCGCCCCTCGGACCCCTGCGGGGACTTCGTCCCCTGCACCCCTTTTCGGGGCTCCGCCCCGGACCCCCGTTCGCGCCTGAA
>NZ_LGDD01000031.1 GCF_001279695.1 Streptomyces sp. WM6378 | reverse complement strand
GGGCTGGGCGAGGGGGCTGATGTTGGGTGCGAGTGCGGGTCGGGGGTGGCTGGTCGCGCAGTTCCCCGCGCCCCTTAAACCGGCTTTCGGCCGCGGGCCGTGCGTGGTTGCTCGCGCAGTTCCCCGCGCCCCTGGCAGCGTGGACCCTGGCCAGGGCCAGCATCTTTAGCCCGTCATGGGGGTCCCCCCTGGCCCTTGAGGCCTTGGGGGAGTTTGAGGACGAGCGCCCTTGAGGCGCGAACGGGGTCTGGGGCGGAGCCCCGGGTCAGTTCGGCGGGCAGGTGGCCAGGGCCGTGCGGGCCGCCGCCAGCGCCGCAGGGGTGCCGGCCCGCCGAGCCGCCACCAGCGCCCGCTCGAAGTCGACCCGGGCGGACACCAACTGCCCAGCGCCGCGCAGCAGTTCCGCCCGCTCGCGCAAAAGGTCCGCGATGTCCTCCCAGCACCCCAGCTCCTCGAAGAGAGCCAGCGCCTCGTCGGCGCACGCCAGCGCCGACCCCGTGTCGCCGAGAGCCCCCGACACCCCGGCAAGGCCGGTGAGCGTCGTCGCCGTCCCCCAGCGCTCGCCCAGCGAGCGAAACGCCGCGAGCGCCGCCGACAGGTCGAGGGCGGCCTCCTCCATCCGGCCGTGGAAGAGGTGCAGATGCCCCGACCCCGCCCGCGCGAGCGCCCGGGACCAGGGGTCGGCCCCCGCCAGCTCCGGCCGCTCGGCCCCCGCGGACGGCCCCGCCGAGATCGCCCAGAGGAACGCCGTGAACGGCTGCCGGAACGGCCGGTCCCGCTCGGCGACGATCCGCGCGGCCCGCGCCCGGTCCGCATCCGGAACCGCCCCGCCCGCCCCCGCCGCGAGCACGCACAACACGTAGGCCTCGTCGAAGTCGGGGGACCTCTCCAGTGAGCCCGGTAGTGCGCCCGGTACGTCGCCGTCCAGCACCGCCAGCAACCCGGCCGCGACGGGCGCCACATCGGCCCGCAGGCCCCGCAGCCACCAGAACGAGGAGAGCGCGGTCAGCAGGCGCAGGGCGGACGGGCGGTCGTCGCGGGTGGCCCGCACCAGAGCCGCCCGCAGGTTCGCGTGCTCCGACGAGAGCCGATCCAGCCAGCGGAGCTGGTCCGCCGAACGGAGCTCGGGGTCGGCCGCCTCGGCGAGTTCGAGGAAGTACGCGGTGTGAGCCGAGCCCGCCAACTCCCGTGAAGACAAGGGGAGTTGCTCGGACGCGTAAGCCCGGATCGTCTCCAGCATGCGGTACCGGCCCGCCCCCGCCTCCACCAGCGACTTGTCGGTGAGGGAGGCAAGGAGGTCCTCCGCGTCGGGGCCCGCGCCGCAGACCCGACCGGCGGCCTCCGCCGTGGCGCCGCCCGCGAAGACGGTCAGCCGCGCCGCGAACTCCCGCTCCTCGTCGCTGAGCAGCGACCAGCTCCACTCCACCACCGCCCGCAGCGTGCGGTGCCGTTCCGGCTTGGTGCGGTCGCCGCGCGACAGGAGCCGGAACCGGTCGTCGAGCCGGTCCGCGATCTCCGCGAGCGGGAGCTGCCTCAGCCGGGCGGCGGCCAGCTCGATGGCCAGCGGAAGCCCGTCGAGAGAGCTGCAAATGGCTTGTACGGCAAGGGGGTTGGAATTGGTCTGATCGAGCGCGAAGCCGGGGCGTACGGCGACCGCCCGGTCCGTGAAGAGACGTACGGCCGCATCCGCATCCAGTGGGCCGACCGGACGCAGCGACTCGCCCGTGATGCCCAGGGCCTCGCGGCTGGTGGCCAGGACGCGCAGGCCGGGGCAGTGGGACAGCAGGCGGTGGGTGAGGACGGCGGCGTCCTCGACGATCTGCTCGCAGTTGTCGAGGACCAGCAGCACGGCACGGTCCCGCAGGGCCTCGACGAGCGCCGCTTCGGGATCGTCGGCGCCGCTGTCGCGCAGGCCGAGGGCGCCGCGTACGGCCAGGGCGGTCCGGGGCGCGGCGGACAGGTCGACGAAGCACACCTCGCCGGGCAGGCGCGCGGCCGCCTCCAGGGCGAGCCGCGTCTTGCCGGTCCCGCCCGTGCCGATCAGCGTGACGAGCCGCGACGCCCCCAACAGGGCCATCAGCGCCGCCAGTTCACTGTCCCGGCCGACGAAGGAGGTGAGCTGGGCGGGCAGCCGCGACGCGGGGGCGGGCCGGGCCTTCTCGCCGCGCAGGATCGACAGGTGCACCGCCGCCAGTTCGGGGGAGGGGTCGGCGCCGAGCTCCTCGGCAAGGAGCGTACGGGCCGTCTCGTACTCGGCGAGCGCCTCTGCGGCCCGCCCGCAGCGCCGCAGCGCCCGCATCAACTGGCCGCGCAGCCGCTCGCGCAGCGGGTGCGCGGCCACCGCCTCGCGCAGCCGGGGCAGGAGCTCGGACGGGTCGCCGCCGAGGGCGAGTTCGGCCTCGGCGAGCTCCTCGACGGCGCCCGCGCGCAACTCCTCCAGGCGTGCGCTCTGCGCGGCGGCGTAAGGAGCGTGGGCCACGTCGACGAGCGCCGGTCCGCGCCACAGCCCCAGCGCCTCGCGCAGCAGCACGGCCGCGCGTCCGGGGTCGCCGGCCTCCCGGATGCGCGCGCCCTCCCTGGCCAGCTGCTCGAAGCGGAGTACGTCCACGTCCTCGGGGTCGGCCACGAGGCGGTAGCCGGCCGGCCCGTACTCGATGTCGACGATCTTGCGCAGCCGGGACACCTGCGACTGAAGCGCGCCCGAGGCTCCGGCGGGCGGCTCGTCCCCGTAGAGCGCGTCCAGGAGCCGCTCGGCGGGGACGGTGTGTCCGGCGTTCAGCACGAGGAAGGCGAGCAGTGAGCGCAGCCGGGGGCCTGCGGGGGCGGTTTCGGCACCGGACATGCCCATCGGGCCGAGCAGGAGGTAGCGCATGCGGCCGATTCTCGCGCAGCCCCTCGCGGGGTGGGGCGCGGCCTCCCCGGGTCAAGCCCCGGCCGGGGTCCGCTCCGCCCGGCGGCGGTTCAGCGTCCAGCCGACCGCAACCGTCACCGCCGCCACCGCCCCGGCAAGCGGCACCGCCGCATGCCCCGCGAACGTACACCCCAAAATCACCAACGCCGAGACGGGCAAGGTCAGTTGCTGCGCCGCGCCCCGCTTGAAGTGGCGGGAGTGCAACGCCCACACCGTCAGCATGAACAGCGCCGCCGGCACCGTCACCGCGGAGGCCGCCGCGATCGCCGAGATGTGCGCCTTGCCGACGGTCTGCTCGATCGCCACCTCCATCCCCGCCCCGATCGCCGCCGCCGACGCGAGCACCACGTAATGTCCGTAACCCCACACGAAACCCTGCCGGTTGGAGGACAGGTGGTCGTGGATGGGTGCCGCGAAGTAGATCCACCACGCGGCGAACACGATGAGCAGCCCGCCCGCCGCGAGCGGCAGCAGATCGCCGAGCTCGTCGTGCTCGTCGAGGGCCTCCTGTACGGCGATGGTGGCGGCCGACACGGTCTCGCCGAGCACGATCAGCGTGAACAGGCCGTACCGCTCGGCGATGTGGTGCGGATGCCAGCTGGTGGTGTGGTGGCGTTCGGCGAGCATGGGGACGGACAGTTCGGCGAGGGCGAGCAGCGGGAACACCCAAGTGCGGGCGGAGTCCGGGACGAACAGCATGCCGACCCAGCCGAGCTGGCACACCACGAGCCCGGCCGCGTACCGCAGACACACCTGGCGTTCGGCCGGGTCCTGGCAGCTCACGGCGGCCCGCAGCCACTGGCTCGTCAGCGCGAGCCGCATCACGATGTAGCCGATCACGCTGATCGTGAAGTCACCGTCGTCGAACGCGCGCGGCACGCCCGCCGCCAGGATCAGCACGCCGGTGATCTGCACGAGCGTCACGACCCGGTACAGCGCGTCGTCGGTGTCGTACGCCGAGGCGAACCACGTGAAGTTCATCCACGCCCACCAGATCGCGAAGAATACGGCTGCGTACCCCGCGAGCCCCGTGCCCACATGGCCCTCTGTCAGAGCGTGGACGAGGCGGGCGCCGGCCTGGGCGACGGCGACCACGAAACAGAGGTCGAAGAAGAGTTCAAGCGGGGTCGAGGCGCGGTGCTCCTCGTGGCGGCTGCGTGCGGTCATGCGTGGCATGCGCACAGCACACCAGACGGCCGGGCGCGCTAGGCGGCCAACACTTCAGGGCGTACGGATTCGTACCGGTTCAGCACAAGGCGGGCGAGGATCGGGTGATCGGCGATCGGCGCGGACACGGCGTGCACGCCGGAGGTCGCTGCGGCCAGCGCGTCCAGGGCGCGGGTGAAGCGGCCGGGCGCGAGGAGGTGCGCGGCGATGGTGATCCGCCGGCAGCCCGCGTTCTCCAGCTGCGCCCCGCGCTCGGGGACGGTGGGTGACGCGGCGGCGCAGTACGCGTCGAGTACGGGGATGTCGGGGTGCGCGGCGCTCAACTCCCTTACGGCGGCGCGGGTTCCGTCGTTCCCGTGCGGGCGGGTCGAACCGGCGCCCGCGACCACGACGGCGTCCCCGGGGCCGTTGGCCGCGAGCAGCCGCTCGTGCACGGCGCGGGCGACGTCGGGCTCTTCCGCGAGCCCGTCGGTGACGGTGCAGCGGAAGCGGCGGGCGACGGCGGGAATGTCCACGCGGCGGTGGAAGCCGTCGCCGAGGAGGAGGGGCACGACGGTGGCGCCCGGGTTCCGGGCGAGGACATCGGCGAGCGACGGCCGCTGCCCGTCCAGATGCCCTACGAGGGCGGGCACGCCCAGCGCCCGTACGAGGCGGCCGACGGTGGCGGCCGCCTCGGGGGCGGTGCTGCCGTGCACGGCGACGACCAGCATGTTCGCGACCTCCCGTTGCGGGGGGGGGGGGGGGGGGGGTGCCGGGGTGGTGTCGTGGCACCCCGGCGCTCTTCACGCTAACGCGGCGGGCAACGAATGCGACCCCGCCAAAGTCCCGTCCCGGGGGGACCTATTCCCCACCCCGCCCCTTCCCGCTGTGACACTCTGCGGCTCCGCCGCGTGGCCTCCGGGGGTGAAGGACCCTGGGGCTCCGCCCCGGACCCCGTTCGCGCCTGAAGGGCGCTCGTCCTCAAACTCCCCCAAGGCCTCAAGGGCCAGGGGGGACCCCCATGACGGGCTGAAATGCCTGGTGCGGGCCAGGGCGATGCTGCTAGGGGCGCGGGGAACTGCGCAAAGAACCACGCACGGTCCGAGGCCGAGAGGGAGTTGGGGGCGCGGGGAACTGCGCGAGTGCCCCGTACGGTCCGCACGCCGAACGGAAGCCACGCCTCCACAATGGCCCAAGCTCTATCGCGCCAAATTGGCCTGTTCATAGGGCCGTTCAAGATCGTAAGGTCACGTCATGACCCAGGAAACGACCTCCCAGGCCTCCCAGATCGCCCCGCCGTTCCCGCCCGTGCTCACCCGTCGCGGCGACGCCGAGACCTGCGCGGACCCCAGCAGCGTCATGACGCTGCTCGCCGACTCGGACCGTACGGCCGACGGCTTCACCACCTACCGGTCCACCTTCGCCAAGGGGGCCGTCGGGGCGCCCGCCCACTTCCACACCAAGGCGACCGAGCTGTTCTTCGTGATCAGCGGGTCCCTCCAGGTGCTGGTGGGCGAGGAGGTCACCGTCCTGGAGGCCGGCGACTTCCTGGCCGTGCCGCCGCACACCCCGCACGCCTTCGCCGCCGCGCCCGGCGGCGAGGCCGACGTCCTGTTCGTGTTCACTCCGGGCATGGGCCGCTTCGACTACCTGCGTCTGCTCGGCCGGGTCATGCGCGGCGAGGCCGACCCGAAGGAGATCGCCGAGTCCGCCGAGCGGTTCGACAACCACTACTGCGACAGCCCCGCCTGGCGCGCCGCCCTGGAGGCGTCGGCATGATCGACGCCACGACGCATGTCCGGGTGGCCCGGCCCTCGCGGGACCTCGCCGCCGCCGAACACTTCTACGTGGACGGCCTCGGCCTCGACGTCCTGTGGCGCACCACCGAGCGCGTCTCCGGCGAGCACGACCTCCTGATGGTCGGCCCGGCCGGCGGGTCCTGGCACTTCGAGCTGACCAACGACCCCGAGCACCCGCTTGAGCCGACCCCGACCGTGGAAGACCTGTTCGTGGTCTACCTCGGCACCCCCGTGGACGAGACCCTCGTCGACCGCCTCGTCGCGGCCGGCGGAACCCGCGTCGCCGCGCACAACCCGTACTGGGACGAGTACGGCGTCACCGTCGCCGACCCGGACGGCTACCGCCTGGTGCTGTGCTCCCGCACCTGGGGCTGAGCGACGCCCGGCCGACCGTGCGTCCCTGACCGTTCAACCGCTCAACTGTCCACCCCGGGCCAGCGGTGGTCCCACGGGTGGCCCAACTCTGCGTGTGCGTAAGCGAGTTCCACCCAATCGGCGGCCAGCTCCGGGTCGCCGCTTTCAGCGGCCTCGATCCCGAGCGACTTGACCCGGGCGCACGCGGGGCAGGTCTTCGGGTCGACCCGGCCGGGCCGTGGCTTCGTGAACTCCGCAACGTCCCATGCGGCTGGGTCCAGCATGCCGCCCCCTCCCGAGCGCAGACCGCGCTCAGCACTCGTCTTCGCGCTCGTGGGGGTGCTGCCGGATGGTGTCGGTGGCCTGGGTTACGTCTGCGGCGTTGCCCGCCATGTGCGCGCGTGCGCGAGCGGTGCTGGCGGCCGAGCAGGTGCCGCAGCCGGGGTGAGGTACGGGTTCGAGCTGAGGCGCATGCCTCGCTGGGGATGTCATGGGTTCCAACCGCCTTTGCAGTCCTTGCAGTCCGGTCAGTGCTGCCTTGAGTACGTCAGGGGTCGGTGGGGCGTAGGGGCCCCGCGAGACCCAGTCCGGGGCGAGCCGCCAGAAGCCGCCTTCCGCATCGAGTGGCATGGTTCGCTCCTCTCTGTAGCGAAAGTGCTACCGGGAGTGTTCAGCGTGGGCCACACTTGGGCAGCGTTCAACCTGTTGCAATGGAACGAAGGGTTGGTGAACTGCCCTTGAACCGCAAGGACTTGAATCCGGATGCGTCTCCGCAGGCGGCCTACGGGGCGCGCCTACGCAGTTTGCGGGAGGCGCGTGGCTGGACTCAGGACGACTTGGCCGAGCGCACGGACTATTCCAGCGTGCACATCTCGGCAGTTGAAACTGGGCGCAAGCCTCCAACCCTCCGCTTCTCGCGTAGCGCGGACCGGGCGCTCGGCACAGAGGGCACCGCCGAGGCGTTCGAGCTGCAATACCGCGAGATCAAGCACGGCGGCCTGCTGGAGGGGTTCCCGCAGTACGTGGAGCAGGAGGGCCGGGCGGTGGAGATCCGGCTGTACCAAATCGGGATCGTGCCCGGACTTCTCCAGACTGCGGAGTACACGCGGGTGCTGGCCTACAGCGCCGTTCGGCGGGGTGCCATCACACCCGAACAGGCCGATGAACGCGTCTCGTTCATTGCGAGGCGCCAAGCGGCGCTGGTGCGGTCACGCCCGCCCGCGATGCTGGTGGTGATGGACGAGAGCTGCATCCGCAGGCCGATCGGCGGCCCCGAGGTCATGGATGCTCAGCTCGACCGGCTGGTGGAGTTCGCCGCGCTGCCGAACACCGTGCTCCAGATCGCCCCGTACGACATGGGGGAGCGCCGCCCGTTCAACCTCCCGGTGAATTTGCTGACGTTGGCGGACCTGTCCGTGACCGCGTATGCGGAGTCCCAGATGCGGGGCCACTTCGACCGGGACACGGCCACCGTGCTTCCCCTGCTGGCGGCCTACCATCAGCTACAGGCCGAAGCGCTGCCGCAGGCGGCGTCGGTGGACCTGATCAACGAGGCACGAAAGGGCACCCCGTGACCACGACCGACTCCCTCCACTGGATCAAGTCTTCGTACAGCGACAACGGCGGCGATTGCATCGAGGTGTGCGCCTGGACCAAGTCTTCGTACAGCAACAATGGCGGCGATTGCATCGAGGTCGCCACCGACCTCACCGCCTCGCACAGCGTCGCCGTCCGCGACAGCAAGAACCCCCACGGACCCATCCTCATACTCGCGCCGCAGGCCTTCACCGGCCTCGTCGAGTTCGCCAAGCGCGCCGATGACGCGTAGCGGTCACCGTACGAGCTGAAGCCCCGCCCTTTCGCAGCCGCGGGGCTTCCTGCTGCTCGGCGGCGCGCCAGGAGCGGCTGTTTCCGGCCGCCCTCGTCCCGCGCGGGGTGTTTCCCTCGCGGCCGGGGCGGCGGCCGCGCACAGTGGTCCGTATGACGACACCGACACCCGCAGAGCTGCTCCGCGACTTCGCCCGCACCCGTGCCTCGCTCGACGGTGAGGAGGTCACCTACTGGTGGTCCGGAGACGTGTACTCCTGGGCCCCCGACGAGCCCTACCAGCGCCTCTTCGGCTTCGAGGGGGTCAACGTCGCCCGGCTCGTCCAGGACGAGGAGGCCGGGCCGGACGCGTATCAACTGCTCACCCGCGAGGCCGCGTTCTACCTCGACCCCGTCACTCGCGAGATCCTGGAAACCTGGCAGGACCTGCCCGTGGTGCACGTCTGGAACGACCCGGCGAACCAGAAGTGGCGGCCCTTCCCCATCCCGACGACCGAGCTCGGCGGACAGGTCTGCTTCAGTCTTGAGATCCCGCTCGCCTATCCGTCGCCGCTGCCGGTGGCCCAGTACCCCCGCCACTCGGCCGGCGACACGTATAAGGCGCTGGAGCTCTTCCAGTTCTTCGCCGACCGCGCCGACCTGGCCGGATCGGCGCCCAGCGTCCCGGCCGCCATGTCGTGGACCCGGATGTCCCCGTGGCTGCCCTGGATGGCCCGGGGCCAGCGGCCCGGCGGCCTCACCTTCCACTGCCGGGGCCGCAAGCTCGGCTCGTACGCCGAGGTCCCCGAGCGCACGCGCGCCTACATGGCCGACCGCCATCCCGAGTTCGCCCAGGCCCCCGAGAAGTGGAGCGAGCCGAACGAGACCAGCTGGACCTACTTCCGCAAGCTCAACCCGCCGGCGTAGCCGGTCCCCGAAGCGGGTCCAAGTGCCCGGTCCCGAGGGCCGCAAGGCCCTGGTGGGGAGGGCTTTTTCGGCGGCACGGGCGGGTCGGGGCGGTCTAGCGTCGAAGGGGTAGACCCCCAGCCCCCGGAGCGAAGCCATGCCGCACCCTGCGACGCAGAACCTCGTGCTGATCGGCCACGGCATGGTCGGCCACCGCCTCCTGGAGGCGCTCGCCGAGCGAGGGGCCCTGGCGGCGCCCGGCGCCCCCGGCTGGCACGTCACCGTACTCGCCGAGGAAGACGTCCCCGCCTACGACCGCGTACATCTTTCGTCCGCCTTCACAGGAGCCACGACCGAGCAACTCGCCCTCACCGATGGGGAGTTCATGCGTCAGCACGGCATCGACCTGCGGCTCGGTGACCCCGCCGAAGTCGTCGACCCCGCCGCCCGCACCGTCACCACCACCTCTGGCGCGGTCGTCACGTACGACGCGCTCGTGCTCGCCACCGGCTCCTACCCCTTCGTGCCGCCCATCCCCGGCGCCGACGCCACCGGCTGCTTCACCTACCGCACGCTCTACGACGTCGAACAGCTCACCCAGTACGTCCGCGACGGCGCCCGCACCGGTGTCGTCATCGGCGGCGGGCTGCTCGGCCTGGAGGCGGCCGGCGCGCTGCGCACCCTCGGGCTCCAGACGCACGTCGTCGAGTTCGCGCCCCGCCTCATGCCGCTCCAGGTCGACGACGGGGGCGCGGCCGCCCTGCGCACCACCATCGAGTCGATGGGCGTCGCCGTGCACACCGGCGTCGGCGCGCACGAGGTCGAGCTGGACGACGCCGGGCGGGTCCGCGAGCTGCGGCTCAGCGACGGGCGGCACATCGGCGCCGACGTCGTGGTCTTCTCCGCCGGAGTGCGGCCCCGCGACCGGCTCGCCCGCGAGTGCGGGCTCGCCGTCGGCGACCGGGGCGGCGTCGCCGTCGACGCCCACTGCCGCACCACCGACCCGTACATCTACGCCATCGGCGAATGCGCCCAGAGCGTCGACGGGCGGGTCTACGGCCTGGTCGCGCCCGGCTACCAGATGGCCGAGACCGTCGCCGAGCGCCTCGCGGGCGACGGCGCCCTCACCTTCACCGGCGCCGACACCTCCACCAAACTCAAGCTCATGGGCGCCGACGTCGCCTCCTTCGGCGACCCCTTCGCCACCTCGGAGACCGGCGCCGTCGAGGTGCTCTTCTCCGACGGCCGCGAAGGCGTCTACAAGAAGCTCCTGCTCGGGCCCGACGGGCGCCTCCTCGGCGGCATCCTCGTCGGCGACGCCGACGCGTACGGCTCGCTCAAGCCGCACACCGGACGCCAACTCCCGGGCCCCGCCGAGGCGTTCATCGCCCCCAGCGGCGGCGAGGCGCCCGGCGCCGACGCCCTGCCCGACGATGCTGTCGTCTGCTCCTGCCACAACGTCACCAAGGGGGACGTGCGCGGCGCCGTCGCCGAGCACGGGCTCACCGACATCGGCGGCATCAAGCGGTGCACCAAGGCCGGCACCGGCTGCGGCGGCTGCATCGGGTCGCTCCAGGCCGTCCTCGACGCCGAGCTCGCCGCCGCCGGCGTCACCAAGGCGCGCGGACTCTGCGAACACTTCGAGCTGTCGCGGTCCGAGATCTACACCCTCGTGAAGGACCAACACATCCTGTCCTTCAGTGAGTTGATGGAGCGTCATGGAAAGGGCGGGGAAGGGTGCGCCGTCTGTAAGCCCGTCGTCGGGAATGTGCTGGGCACTCTCGCGCCCGAGCTCGGCCTCCGGCACGTCCTCGACGGGGAGCAGGCCACCCTCCAGGACTCCAACGACCTCTTCCTCGCCAACCTCCAAAAGGACGGCACGTACTCCGTCATCCCGCGCGTCCCCGGCGGCGAGGTCACCCCCGAGCAGGTCATCGCGCTCGGCGAGGCCGCCCGCGACTACGGGCTCTACACCAAGATCACCGGCGCTCAGCGCATCGGCCTCTTCGGCGCCCGCGCCGACCAGCTCCCCGACATCTGGCGCCGCCTGGGCAGGGCCGGCTTCGAGTCCGGGCAGGCGTACGGAAAGTCGCTGCGCGCCGTCAAGTCCTGTGTGGGCGCCCGGTTCTGCCGCTTCGGCCAGGGCGACTCCATCCAGCTCGCCATCGACCTGGAACAGCGTTACAGGGGGCTGCGCACCCCGCACAAGTTCAAGGGCGGCGTCTCCGGCTGCCTGCGCGAATGCGCCGAGGCGCGCGGCAAGGACATCGGCGTCATCGCCACCGCCGGCGGCTGGAACCTGTACGTCTGCGGCAACGGCGGCGCCAACCCCCGCCACGCCGACCTCCTCGCCTCCGACCTGTCCACCGCCGACCTCTTCAAGACCGTCGACCGGTTCCTCATGTACTACGTGCGCACCGCCGAACGCCTGGAGCGCACCGCCGCCTGGATCGAGCGCATCGACGGCGGACTCGACCACCTCAAGGACGTCCTCCTCGCCGACTCCCTCGGCATCTGCGCCGAGCTCGAAGCCCAGATGGACCGCCACGTCGCCGCCTACCAGGACGAATGGCAGGCCGTCCTCGCCGACCCCGCCGCCCTCGGCCGCTTCGGCCGCGTCGACTTCGGCGCCGTCGACGACCTGGAACCCGGCCGCGGCCGCCCCGCCCAGCTCCCCGACGGCACCGAGGCCGCCCTGTTCAAGTCCCGCACGGGCCGGGTGTACGCGCTGTCCAACCGCGACCCGTTCTCCGGTGCCGACGTCATCGCGGGCGGCATCATGGGCAGCCGCGACGGCATCCCCGTCGTCACCTCGCCCATGCACAAGCAGGACTTCGACCTGCGCACCGGGCAGTGCCTCGACGACCCGGACGTCTCTCTCCCGGTCGTCGACCTCACGGACGTGCCCGTCACTCGGTTCTAGAAGCCCGGCGGCCTTTGTCTGCGGGGGCCGGACGGCAGTCCCCCCGGGGACCTACGGCCGCCCGCAGTCGTGGCATTCGCCTCTCACCCCCACCCCGGCCGGAGGCGCAACGTAGATATGTCAGGACTCGTCTCAACCCCCTGGGAAGCACCATGAGTTCCGCGCTCCAGCCGTCCCCCCGGCCAACCGCCGGCCCCGATGCCACCGTCACGTACGACGACGCCACCGTCACGTACGACCCGGAGAACTACCGGCCCGGCCGCACCATCACCGAATGGGAACCGGAGAACGAGGTCTTCTGGCGCTCGGTCGGCCGGAGGGTCGCCAACCGGAACCTGTGGATCGCCGTCCCCGCCCTGCTCGTCGCCTTCGTGGTCTGGCAGGTGTGGTCCGTCACCGCGACGAACCTCAAGGACGTCGGCTTCTCCTTCTCCACCTCGCAGCTGTTCTGGCTCACCGCCATCCCCGGCCTGACCGGCGGCACGGCCCGCATCCTCTACACCTTCCTCGGCCCGATGATCGGCCAGCGCCGCTTCACCGCACTGTCGACGGTGATCCTCATCGTCCCGCTGATCTGGCTCGGCATCGCCATCCAGGACACCTCCACCCCGTACGGCGTCATGGTGATCATCGCCGCGCTGTGCGGCATCGGCGGCGCCAACTTCGCCTCCTCGCTCGCCAACATCGGCTTCTTCTTCCCGAAGAAGGAGAAGGGCAACGCCACCGGCATCAACGGCGGCCTCGGCAACCTCGGCGTCTCCGTCGTCCAGCTGCTCACCCCGATCGTCATCACCTTCTCGACCATCGCGATCGGCACCGCCCAGCACAAGAAGGACGGCACCCCGGTCTATCTGCAGAACGCCGCGTTCCTGTGGGTCCCGGTTCTCATCGTGCTCGCCCTGATCGCCTGGTTCGGCCAGAACGACCTGAAGGTCGCCTCCACCCCCTTCAGCCGCCAGAAGATCATCTTCAAGCGCAAGCACAACTGGCTGATGACCTGGCTCTACGTCGGCACCTTCGGCTCCTTCATCGGCTTCGCCGCCGCCCTGCCGCTGCTGATCAAGACGACCTTCCCGGCCTACTCGGTCGCCACCTACGCCTGGATGGGCCCGGCGCTCGGCGCACTGGCCCGCTGGGCCGGCGGCTGGATCGCCGACAAGCTCGGCGGCGCGAAGGTCACCATCATCTCGTTCGTCGGCATGGCCCTCGCGATCATCGGCGTCATCAACTTCCTTCCGGCGGGCGGAGATTCGGGCAACTTCTACGGGTTCTTCGGCTGCTTCCTGGCCGCGTTCTTCTTCTCCGGGGTCGGCAACGGCTCGACCTTCCGGCAGATCCCGGTGATCTTCCGCAACCAGCACCTGAAGGGCCTGACCGAGGGCACTCCCGAGTACGCCAAGGCGCTCAAGCAGGCCGAGATGGAGGCGGGCGCCGTCACCGGCTTCACCTCCGCGATCGCCGCCTACGGCTTCTTCTTCATCCCGGCGATGTTCGCCAACTTCGCGGTGACCAGCGCGATGTGGGGCTTCGTGGCGTTCTACGTCAGCTGCATCGTGGTGGCGTGGTGGTTCTACGCCCGCAAGAACGCGGAGGCGCCCAGCTAGGACGGGCCCCAGGTCGTATCCGCTGCCGTGAAGGAGGCCCGCGCATGCCGCGCGCGGGCCTCCTTCGTGTTTTTCCCGGAGGTGTTCGGCGGAATGTCCGGTGGAATGGCCAGTGAATTCTTGTGAATGTGTTCACAAGCGAACTAAGGGCCAAAGTCCCGACGGAATGCGCAGGTCAGGGGCACTGTCAAGGAATGAGGGAGGGGGAGAAGGGGGATTTCGGCCCGAATCTGGTGACCTATGCCGCCGCAATTGATCGATCAAAAGGAGTGGAATGGAAGCAGTCGAAGAGCTTCCGCTCAACGGCACGAAGTACGACGTCAACGGTGATTCGGAAGGGTGCCTGCCATGACTGCGACTCCTGCAGAGGCAACGAAGAACGGCGGAGCCTGGGACGGCTTCAAGGGCGGACTCTGGCGCGACGCCATCGACGTCCGTGACTTCGTCCAGCAGAACTACACGCCCTACGAAGGCGACGCCGACTTCCTCACCGGCCCCACCCAGCGCACCACCGCCGTATGGAACAAGCTCCTGTCGATGTTCCCCCAGGAAATCGAGCAGGGCATCTACGACGTGGACGTGCAGACCCCGTCCCGCATCGACGCCTTCAAGCCCGGCTACATCGACGGCGACGCCAAGAACCACAGGGACCTCATCGTCGGCCTCCAGACCGACGGCGCCCTCAAGCGCGCCATCATGCCCAACGGCGGCTGGCGCATGGTCGAAGGCGCCCTCAACGCCTACGGCTACGAAGCCGACCCCGGCGTACGCGACGTCTACACCCACCTCCGCAAGACCCACAACGAAGGCGTCTTCGACGCCTACACCCCCGAAATCCGCGCCTGCCGCTCCTCCGGCATCATCACCGGCCTCCCCGACGCCTACGGACGCGGCCGCATCATCGGCGACTACCGCCGCGTCGCCCTCTACGGCATCGACCGCCTCATCGCCGCCAAGGAAGCCGACAAGACCCGCCTCGGCGAGGACTGGGCCACCGAAACCGTCATCCGCGACCGCGAAGAGGTCTCCGAGCAGATCAAGGCCCTGAACGAACTCAAGGCCATGGCCCTCTCCTACGGCTACGACATCTCCGGCCCCGCCACCACCGGCCGCGAAGCCGTCCAGTGGCTGTACTTCGCCTACCTCGCCGCCGTGAAGGAGCAGAACGGCGCCGCCATGTCGATCGGCCGCATCGACAACTTCCTCGACATCTACCTCCAGCGCGACATCGAAGCCGGCCTCATCACCGAGGAACAGGCCCAGGAATTCATCGACGACTTCGTCATCAAGCTCCGCATCGTCCGCTTCCTGCGCACCCCCGAATACAACGAGCTGTACTCCGGCGACCCCACCTGGGTCACCTGGTCCATGGCCGGCATCGGCGAGGACGGCCGCCCCCTCGTCTCCCGCACCACCTTCCGCGCCCTGCAGACCCTCTACAACCTCGGCCCCGCCCCCGAGCCCAACCTCACCGTCTTCTGGGACCGTGAACTCCCCGCCGGATTCAAGGACTTCGCGTCCAAGGTCGCCATCGACACCTCGGCCATCCAGTTCGAGTCCGACGAGCTGATGCGCCCCAAGTACGGCGACGACACCGCCATCGCCTGCTGCGTCTCCGCCATGGCCGTCGGCAAGCAGATGCAGTTCTTCGGCGCCCGCGTCAACGTCGCCAAGGCACTGCTCTACGCCATCAACGGCGGCCGCGACGAGAAGACCGGCAAGCTGGTCGTCGAGGGCTTCGCACCCATCGACGGCGAGTACCTCGACTACGAGACCGTCGCCGCCCAGTACGACGCCATGCTGGACTGGCTCGCCAAGACGTACGTCCATGCCCTCAACGTCATCCACTACATGCACGACAAGTACGCCTACGAGCGCATCGAAATGGCGCTCCACGACCAGCACATCCTGCGCACCATGGCCTGCGGCATCGCCGGCCTCTCGGTCGCCGCCGACTCGCTGTCCGCCATCAAGCACGCCAAGGTCAAGGTCGTCCGCGACGAGACCGGCCTCGCCGTCGACTACGAGATCGAGGGCGACTACCCCGCCTACGGCAACAACGACGACCGCGCGGACGCCCTCGCTACCCGGATCGTGCACGACTTCATGGAGAAGGTCCGCAAGCACCCCACCTACCGCGACGCCGTCCACACCCAGTCCGTGCTGACCATCACCTCCAACGTCGTCTACGGCAAGAAGACCGGCAACACCCCCGACGGCCGTCGCGCCGGCACCCCCTTCGCGCCCGGCGCCAACCCCATGAACGGCCGCGACGAGCACGGCTACATCGCCTCCGCCCTCTCCGTAGCCAAGCTGCCCTACGACGACGCCGAGGACGGCATCTCGCTGACCAACACCATCACGCCGGACGCCCTCGGCCGCACCCCCAAGGAGCGCATCGACAACCTCTCCGGCGTCCTCGACGGCTTCATCGCCAGCAACGGCTTCCACATGAACGTCAACGTCCTCGACAAGGCCACCCTGGAAGACGCCATGCGTCACCCGGAGAACTACCCCCAGCTCACCATCCGGGTCTCCGGCTACGCGGTGAACTTCGTCCGCCTCACACGGGAGCAGCAGCTCGACGTCATCAACCGGACGTTCCATGGGGCGCTTTGAGGGGTGAGGGTCTGGGCTCCGGGGGGGGTGGGGCCCCCTCCCCCCCACCCCCCTCGCCCCCCCACCCACCCCCACC
>NZ_LGDD01000030.1 GCF_001279695.1 Streptomyces sp. WM6378 | reverse complement strand
AACTACGCAAACCGGCCCTGCCGTGAGCCCTCCAGTCCCGCCTCCAGCGTTCGACTGAGCGGACACTCACCCGCAGATCCTTCGCGATGACCGTGTTCTCCTCACCCCGCTCAAAGCCCTCGGCCGCCAGCATCCGTTTCTCCTCACCCCGCTCAAAGCCCTCGGCCGCCAGCATCCGTATCCGTTCACGGGCGGCCTGTTCATGGGCCCTGAGCCCACCCCCTTGCGCATACCGCATACCACCGGCATAGCGCGGAACGCCGCCGACGTCACGCCGACAACCCATCGGAAAGGTCAGTAGCCGGAGGGGGGTGCTGTCGCTGGCGACGTGCAGCGCGCGGTGGTGTGGGATCTGAGTGCGGGTCAGTCGAGGAAGGCGGGGGAGGCGTACGTGGCGAGTACGACGACCGGCCCGCGTCCGGCCCCCATCCGGCCCGCAAGGCGAGCTGGATCGGGTTCGTGGTCGATCACCCCCGACGAGCGCCGAGGACACGTCTGCGCTGGCGGTGTCGAGCACCGCGTCATACGCCTGCTCGGGCAGGTCGGCCGTGAGGTCCGCCGTCATCCCGGCGCCCAACTCCCGTACCAGATCGGCGTGTTCCGGCCAGGACACCGCGCGAGGGCACCTCGGCCAGCGAGCGGTAGGGTGCCGCCCAGCTCATCCACCAGGACAGCTGGTTGGGTCGTGGTGGAGGCGATGGGGCCCGTGCGATCCGGCCGCGGGGCCGGGGTGCCGACACGCTGGGCATTCCGCACGTCCTCGGTGAGCGGACGGACGCTCTGTTCGCTGGTCCGCCGATCCTCGGGTGCGGGCCGTTCAGCGGTTCGGGCGTGGTTCGGGACGGGACGCGGCGGCGAGGTGGCGAGAGCCAGGTGTGGACGGTGGGATCGTGCGGCCCTTGTCGGCCGTCAGTTCCGTCAGCGCGAAGCAGCCGACGCACAGGGTGAGCAGTCCGGCGATCAGGTCGGCGGTGTTGCCGACGCCCAGCAGGGCCGACGTGGCCGGCGAACGCCCCACGTCCATCCAGCCGCTGGACCCGAATACGACACCCGCTCCCGTCCAGGCCATCGCCAGCGGCACGCGCACCCGCACCCGTGCCCACCGGCGGAACACCAGCGCGTGCAGGCCGGCCGCCCCGGCCAGCGCCGCCAGACCGTGCACCAGGTCGCCGGTACGGCCTATTGCGTTCCGGCGGGCGATCCACTGCGCGTTCATGCCCACGTCCGAGCCCAGCCCCCACGCAAGGTGCAGCATCCCCGAGGAGATGAGGAACCCCAGGGCAATTCCGGTGAGCACCCGCTGCATGCCCTGGGTGCCGGCCGGATCGGTAAGGTCCCGCACGCGGGTGCGCAGCAGTCCGCCCCAGCGCTCGTCGGCGTACAGCGCGAATGCCGCCAGCAAGACCAGTCCTTCGGCGCCGAGCCCGCCGTAGACGACGCCGAACACCCAGGGGCGGAGCATGTCGTTGGACGTGGCCGGGTTCTGCGCGCCGGTCGTCGCGATGATGCCCTGGCTCACGGGCACTGTGACCGTCAGCGCGACGAGCATGCCCGTCGCCACCCACATGGGGAAGAGGACCAGCCATGCCCGCACGTGCCGCCCGCCGGGCCGGGTCAGAACGTGGGCGATCAGCGCCGCGATGGCGTCCATTCCGAAGGTCACCGCGTTGGCCGCGATCCACTGCCCCCGCGACAGACTGCCGAGGTCCTTCACCCCGACGTCGGCACCGGCGATCCAGAGCAACTTCAGTGTCAGATACGGCAGGCACGCGACGACGGCGAACCGGGCGAGAAGCCGGCGCCTGCGGGCTCGGCGTTCAAGGTGATCACGCATGAACACAACTCTGTTGCGCTGGGCGCGGCGGCGCATCATGCCACTGGACCAGGTCCCTCCACCACGCGGCGGAGCAGCACCGGGCCGGCCTCCTTCCCCATGCCACGCCGCGAGCGCGGGCCGGACCGTAGCAGAGAGGGCCGAGGCCCGGCGGTCAACGGCAAGCGCAACCCGACGAACGGCACCTTGGCCAGCCCGACATGCAGCACAACCGGCTGTCGTTGGGCGGTCTGGGAGCTGCTACTGGCTTCCACTCGTCAGGTGCCATCGAGGTGGTGAGGGCCAAGTCGGTTCCGGTGAGTTGCCGTTGAGAACTTCGGGGTGGCACGGGGGCGTTCCCGGTGTCGGGGGCGGGCTCTGCCCCGACACCAGCCCTCGAAGTCCAGGGTTCACCGCCGGTTCCCAATCTGGTCGAGCCGGGGTACGCGGCTGGCTGCACCGAGCCGTGCTCGACAAACGCACCGCCAAGCCGTTGCTCGATTTCTCCCACGTCGTGCTTGACACTGCCCCCGTGATGACTAAAGAAAGGAGGGCCGCCGCGTTGCTGCGGCTGTGGCGCACTCTGGCCGTGCACTTGGTGCTGTTCGGCGCGGGGCGGCCGTCCTGTGGGCTGAGGCAGCCGCACGATGGTTGGGCTACAGACGGCTGTGTGTTCTGCTGCTGGCCTCGTGAGGCGGGGGGGGAGGGGAGGTTCGGCGGAGGCATCGTGCCGCCCGGCCCCCGTGTGTGGGGGGGGAGAGAGGCTGGGCAACACGGGCGCCTGGACCTGAACTCCCAGTTGTGGGAAGGAAGTTGTGGCAGTGCTGCTGGACGCCGATGGCGAGGGACGGTCATCGCCCCGGCTATCCGCCGAAGACTCCGCCGCCGCCCAGCAAGCCGGTAGAGCCGCCACGCCCCGAAGGCGAGAATCCTGGTTCGCTGTTGGTGCGGCCGCGGCTGGCGGCGCGGATTGCGAACCGGAGGGCGGCGAACTGGGTACTGGAGAACGCTCCCACGAAGTATGTCGGTGACATCACGTACTTGAGCGTCGGCGGGGGAGATTCTGCTGTCTCGCGACCGTGATCGACCTGTACTCACGCCGCCTGGGCGATCGCCGACCACATGCGCACAGGGCTCGTCACCGATGCCCTCGCCGCTGCAGTGAGGACCCGCGGCGGCCTCGCCGGAGCGGTTAAGTACACCGCGCCGATCACGGGGCCCAGTCCTTGACGGAGTCGGGGCGCCGTCGTCGTCCCGTGGCGCGGCGCGGCGCTCCATGCCAGACGGCCAGAGCGCCGAGGGCGAGGCCGATCCCGATGGCCACCCAGACAGCTGGGTTCTCCTCCACCCACATGCGCCGGTCGCTCGCCATGCCAATGGAGTCGACGAGGCGGCCGTTGCGCCCGGGGACCAGGCAGGACAGAGCCAGAACGCCACGCATCCGAGGGCTGCCGCGCCGATGCAGCGAACCCACTGCCGCCGTCTCAGCGCGGCTGAGGCCAGTGCCCAGCAGCACAGAATGCCGCTGCCGAAGGCAAAGCCGGCACCCGGCCCGAGTCCGGACACCCAACGCCACAGAGGATCTCCCACGACGACCGAGGCGGCGCCACCAAGGACGATGATCCAGGCCAGCTTCACGGCATGACGTTCGGACATTCCGGCTATGAAAGACATCCCGACCAGACTACGGCACTGGGGTGGGCGGTTCCCCGGTTGCGGGGATCCGGCGGCCGTGCCGACTGTGGACCCGCCAGGTGACGGCCCAAGGGCTCGGACACACCAACTCGCTGACGGTGCGGCGTATGTCAACCACAGCAGGCACCGCCCTCTCGCTGAACCGGCTGAGCACCGACCCGGGCGCCTTCGTCATTAGAGCCTGCTTCGCCATCGGCAAATCCTGCATGACCAGCAGCCGCGGACCGGGGTCTGGGCCGTCGTAGCCGTAGGCGTAGCCGTACACGCGGCCGCGCAGAAGTTGTTCGTCGTCGCCGTTCGTCTCTCCAACCATCCTTCAGCGCTGGCTCGCACAGTCGCGTCGGACGTGATGCATCTGGAGCAGATGCGGGCCCGGTTCGCTCGGCCGTTGTGGGAAGTGCAGCCCGCCGTCAGGAGAAGCCCCCGGGTGATGGCTGGTGGACATCAGTCACCGGAGGCCTCGTGGTGGTCGCCCCAGCAGCGACGGGGGTGGCAGCGCCGGGCGACGATCAGGGGAGGCCGTGAAGGCCGTGCCGAATGGTCGGCATGGTGTGCGTCGGCTGGGGAACGTACTGCACCGAATCGCGCCCCTGGCGGGAGTGCGGTGCACCGCTGCGACCCACCGATGCGGTGCGTTCGTGGGTGAGAGGGGCTTCAATTCACTACTTGTCCGGCGTGGCCGGCTGCTTCCGTTTCCGCCTGCGCCTGGCGCGTGCCTGCCTTCTCGGACCGAAGGTTCTCACTACGGCGGGGGAGTTGCCTGTCGGCCGCCCAGACGATGAGTGCGCAGGCCGCGAATCCGGCCCCGAGGAGGCTGGAGCCCGCCCAGCCATGGGCGCTGAAGACAGCGGTGGTTGTGGCTGCGCCGAGGGCGGAGCCGAGGGAGTAGAAGACCATGTAGCTGCCGATGACGCTGCTGATGCGATTCGGATGCGTGGCGGTGAGCAGGTGCTGGTTGCTCACATGCACGGCCTGGACCGCGAAGTCGAGAAGCACGATCCCGAGGACGAGGAGCCACAGTGACCACGGCAGCTGGGAGATTGCCGCCCACGAGAGGATGAGCAGGGTGAGCGCGAGACCGGTGACTGGGGCCGCCCGTCCTGCATCCGCCCACCGTCCCGCGCGTGCCGCGCCGAGTGCGCCGGCGAGTCCGACGATGCCGAACAGTCCGATCTGGGTTTCGCTCAGGTGCCAGGGCGTGCCCGCAAGCGGCAGGGACACTCCGCTCCACAGGGTTCCGAACGAGGCGAACAGGAAGAACGCGATGAGCCCGCGCGTCAGGAAGAGGCGCTGCCCGAACAGTCGGCTGAGTGAGGTGACGGCCTGCCTGTACCCCGCCATCGCCTCGTCGGAGCGCCCCTCCGACGGCAGTACGGCGAGGACGAGGGCCGCGAGCCCGAGTGACAGCACCGCGAGCACGGCATAGACGCTTCGCCAGCCCCACACGTCGGCGAGCGCGCCGGTGACGACCCGTGCGCCCAGGATGCCGACCACTACGCCCGAGGTCACGACACCGATGTTCCGTCCGCGTTCGGCGGGCAGCGAGACCGACGCGGCGTAGGCCACCGTGATCTGCACCACGACCGCGAACACCCCCGCCGCCGCGAGCCCCACGAACGCCACCCAGGCGGCTGACGCCGAGGCCGTCAGGATCAGGCCCACGGCGGCGCTCGCCAGGTGCACGGCGATGAGCCGGCGCTTGTCGGCCACCACATCACCGAGCGGCACCAGCAGCACCAGCCCTGTCAGATAGCCGAACTGGCTGGTCGAGACGATCCACCCAGCGATTTCTGGCGGCAGCCCGAGATCGTGCCCCATCGGTTGAAGAACCGGCTGTGCTGAATAGATGGTCGCCACAGCGACACCACACACCACCGCGAGCAGTAACCGCCGCCACACGTCCATCACGTTCCCCAATCGGTAGCAAATTGCAACTGATTTGACCGTACGGCATGATGGTTTTGATTCGCAACTCATTGGGAGGTGTCATGTCGCGCACGACCCCGCGCGCCCCGAACCCCGACTGGACCGACCCCGAGTGCCCTGTCGCCCGCACGCTCGACCTCGTCGGCGACAGGTGGAGCCTTCTCGTCATCCGCGACGCGATGGACGGGACGCAATCGTTCACCGAATTCCAGCGACGTACCGGCATCGCCCGCAACATCCTCACCGACCGCCTGCGCAAGCTCATCGCTCACGGGCTCCTCGCCCAGCGCACCGCACCATCGGGCCGCCGCCAGGAATACGTGCTCACCGACGCTGGCCGCGACCTTTTCCCCGTCGTCCTCGCCCTGCGGCAGTGGGGAGAACGTCATGCCTTCGCGGCCGGTGAGACCCACTCCGTCCTCGTCGACGAGCACGGCACCCCCGTGCCAGAAATCGCGCCGACCGGCGCCGACGGCACCCTCCTCGGCACCGACACCACCCACGTGCAGAAGACCGGATAGAAGGCAGCCGCTCGGCGCCTCAGCCGGTCCAGCATCTTCCGGTCTGGGGCCAGAGCCCCGAGCGGAGCCACAGCGATCGTCATGGTCGGTTCTCGCGGGTCAGTTCGGCGTGCAGCAGGTCCAGGCCCATCGGCCCTAGGCCCAGAGCCGGCCGCCTTCGTCCTTGGACGGGATGTACCCCAGGACCGGACCGGACGACGGCGGCTGGCCCGCGCCCTTATTGCTGCCGTGGTCGACTCGCGGTGACGTGGCACCGCCTGCCCTGCCCTGCCCGCGCTAAGCGTCGGCCAGACACATGGACGGCCGCCGGACGCGAGCCTTCCGTTTGCCTACGGGCCTGCGGCGAGAGCGCGCGCGAGAGGGGGGGGCTTCCGCCGGCTGTGTGAATCGCCGCCAGGGCTGCCGGGGTGCGGCGGTTGGGGTTTGCCGGGCGGCCTGGGGGAGTGGGGTGGGGCCAGGGCTGGTAGACGACGCCGAAGGCCCACACCGGGACCGTTCAGAGTGCGCGCTCTCCACCTCGCGTTACCGCCAGGTGGAGTAGTCGTTGGAGGGGCGTGACCAGACAGAGTGATATCGCGACAACCGGTTCGGTCCTGGTGGTCGCGGGGCGGCTCGGGCGTTTGGGCAGGTTGAGCCTGGTGGTGTGGGCGGTTGTGGCCGTAGCAGCGCTGATCCTCATTCCTGTTGGTTTCGGTCATCTGCGCGGTAGCGGCCTGCCGGTGCCGGAGGACGGCTCCTCGCAGCGGGCTGCCCGTCTCATCGCGGACCGTATGCCGCAGTTGGGGGACCAGCAGGTCGTACTCGCCTTCTCCTCCCGACAGTTACGGCGCGAGGACGGTGTGTATCAGGGCGCCATGGGGGCGGCGGCACGGGCGGTCACCGGTGTGCGGGGAGCCGGCCGGGTGCTGGCCGTGCCCGAGGGTCCCGTGCAGGATCCGCACCACGCCTACCTGCTGGTGGGGCTGAACGGCGCCCCCGCCGCACGGCTCGATCGTCTTCCCGTGCTGCGTGAGGCGGTCCACCGGGCCGTGGCCGGGGCGGCTCGGGGCCGGGTCACGGTCGCGGTGACCGGTCAGACACCGCTGACGGAGGAGTTTGTGGCCGCGGACGTGGGGGACTTGCGGGCGGTCGAGGCCGTCACGGTGCCTGCGGCGCTGGTGCTGCTGGTGTTCGGTCTCGGCTCGGCGGGGTCGGCCGTACTGGTCCTGCTGGCGGCCGGTCTCGGCGTCGTGGTGAGCACGGGGGCGGTGGCCGGGCTGAGCCTGGTGACGCCCGTGGACACCCTGACGCTGGTCGTGGCCACGACCGTGGGTTTCGGGCTGGGTCTTGACTACTCCCTGCTGATGCTCATCCGCTACCGGCAGGCCAGAGCCGAGGGCCTGGTCCCGCACGCCGCTGCCGGCCGGGCGACGGCGACCGCGGGCGGGCGGTGCTGTGGTGCGCCGCAGCGGTCCTGGTCACCGGTGCCGCTCTGCTCACCGTCTCGGTGGGACTTCTGCGTACCGTGGCGGTGGCGGCCGCGGTGACCACCGGGGTCACCGCGGCGTTGGCGACGACACTGCTGCCGGTACTGCTGCCCCGGCTCGATGGGTTCTTGTCCGCCGGCCGCGTACGACGGCCGGGGGATGCTCGTACGAGCTGGGAGCGGTGGGCCCGTCACCTGATGTGCCACCCGTGGCCGTACCTGGGCGGCGCCATGGCAGTGCTCGTTCTGATGGCGGTGCCGGTGGTCGGCCTGCGTCTGGGCGTGGACCTGGACCGTGCCTCGCTGGCCCACAGCGAAGTGGGCGTGGGACTGGCCCAGATGGAGCGGGACGGCCTGGCGAACGTCACCTTGCTGGCCCTTCCCCACGCCGCCGGTCAGGGCCCGGTCGACACGACGGACCTGACCGAGGCGCTGGCCGGCGATCCGCGGGTCGTGACGCCCATGGCGCTGGACAACGGCCGTGACCTCACGGTGGTCGCCGTGGTCGACCGCATCCCGGCCGACCGCCCTGCGGCCGGTGCGCTGCTGAACGACCTGCGCCGGCGCGCGGGCCGTACTCTTCCCGGCGGGCAGGAGGTCCTGTGCGCCGGTCAGGCGGCTGACCTCGCCGACCTGCAACAGGCGATGCGCGCCGCCCTGTGGCAGGTGGCCGTGCTCGTCCTGGCGGGGACCTTCGTGCTCATGCTCGTCGTCTTCCGCAGTCTTGTGCTGCTGGTGAAGGCGATCGCGATGAACCTGCTGTCCACCGGGGCGGCTTTCGGGCTGCTGAGCTGGTTCACCGGGCACACGGCCAACGTCGTCGTTCCCCTGATGGCCGTGACGCTCGTCTTCGGCCTGTCCTTGGACTACGAAGTCTTCCTGGTCCACCGGATCACCGAGCACTACCGTGCCGGAACCGCCTGCCGTGAGGCGGTGGCACGCGGTCTGAGCGGCACGGCCCAGCCCATCACGCTCGCCGCCGCCACCATGTCCGTTGTCTTCGCCGGCCTGCTCGCCACCGGTCGCCAGGAACTGCGCCAGGTGGGCTTCCTCGTGGCCGTCGCCGTCCTGCTGGACGCCACCGTCATCCGCCTCGTCGTCGTCCCCGCGCTCATGCAGTTGCTCGGCCACCGCAACTGGTGGCTGCCCGCCCCGCTGGCCCGCCTACTGCCACCCGTGCCCACCCCGGCCCCTTCCTCCGCCCCACGAGTCCCGCGACCCAGCAGGACGGAGAAGGACCCTGCCCCGACTGTCCTGTCACACCGTGAGGAGACACGTTCAGTTCATGAACAGCATCCTGTCGGCATCGCGCACATCACGGACCTGGACGGCCAAGGTCGCCTCCCTGCTCACCGCGGCTGCCCTGACCGCACCGGCGACCGCGTCCGCCACGCCGAACACGACCACCGTCACGGCGAACAGCTCCCGCCTCGCCCTGTCCTGCAAGGCCGCGACCCGCACGGGCCACCCGATCAGCTTCAGCCCGGCGCTCACCCTGCGGCAGCACCCCACCCGAATCACGGCGACCCTCCACCTGACCGGATGCTCCGGCGCCAACCAGCAGTTGCGCAGCGCCACTTTCACGATCCAGGGCACCGCGCAAGCCGACTGCAGCGGCGCCTCCGGCGTCCACGGCTCAGGGAGCATCACCTGGTACGACGCCAACGGGCACCGGACCGGAACCTCCACCGTGCGCCCCACCCGACGTTCCGCCACCGGCTACAACCCCGGCAACGCCCTGCTTGAGGGGACCGTGACCTCAGGTCCGCTGAACAGAAGTCGCATCACGGGAAGCGCCACACCGACCAGCGATGTCAGCGGCTGCGCCGTCACAGGGCTGCGCACCCTGTCCGCCGCGGGAACGCTGAAGTTCCAGCGGTGACTCCGGCCACCCAACACAGTCCCGCACCCCGCCCCTCCTGGGAGCTCATGTGATCCCTCAGGTGAGCATCAACTTGCGCCGTCCGCAAGAGACTTGCGGCATCTGCATGCAGCCCATGCCTGGGCTGGTCCGGCCGCTACGGGGTGCGGGCTGTGGGTGTGGAAAGGAGAGGCCGTGCGGCGGTGACGGGCAGCAGCGTCGATCCGCTGTGGAGATCTGCTCAGGTGTGCGCACTGGCCGCCGAGGGTTCGCGAACTCGGCGCAGCCGTCGGCGTGCCCGCTGAATCAACCGGATCGCGGGGCAGTGCGCAGATCACCGCGAGGCTGCGGCCGGCCGAATAGTCGTTTGACCAGGCCTTTATCTGTCGCTTACCTTCCTTCCCTTGGCTTGCTCCATCCGGGACAAGTTCGACCATCTGTCCCGTGGGGGGATCAGCCATGCATTACTACACCGACGTGCTCAAGAAGTACGCGACGTTCAAGGGGCGGGCCACCCGTGCCGAGTTCTGGATGTTCGCGCTGATCGACACCATTGTCAGCGTCGCCCTCTACTTCGCCGGACCTGCGCTGGGCCTGGGCGCGGTGCCCGTGATCGTCTACACGGTCGCGACGGCCCTCCCGAACCTGGCCGTGACCGCCCGCCGGCTCCACGACACCGGCCGGTCCGGCTGGAATGTCCTGTGGGGCATCATCCCCATTGGCTCGATCGCGGTGCTGATCATGTGCGCCAACGAGAGCTCAACGGACGAGTCCTACGGGCCGTACCCCGGCACTGCGGACCCGCTGCCCGCGATCTGACGGACCTAGGGCATACGTGGGCCCCGGCGGTGCCACAACAGGCGCCACCGGGGCCCGTCGCGTATCGCCGGTTGTTGGCGCCCGGCTCTTGGAGCGATGCGAAACGGCACCCATGGGCGGTCAGTTGGCGCCGAGTGAACAGGTAGTGGGGGCCGTCGATCTCGTCGTTGTCCTTGGCCATGAGCCGATCTCCGATGTACAGCCGGCTCTTGTCGTACAGCAGGTCGTCGCCGCGGACAGTGAAGGGATCCCAGGACGGAGTTGAGGAGCTTGTCGTCGCTGGGCAGCTCCATGAGAACGGTCTGCTTCATGGAGGCGCCGTCGATGCGGACCACCGCGCCGTGCCCGTACACGAGGGGTGTGCGCAGGGCGATGACGTTGTTGCCGTCCATACGGATGGCGAAGAGCCTTCCTCTGTCGCCCGCGAGGGGACCCAGGCAGGTTCCCACCTCATTCTTGCAGTCGATGGCGTACTTCTCGTCGGGGATCGTGATGTGGGCCAGTTCCTTGCCGGTCTTCTCGTCGATGGAGTAGATGTCGGAGACCTTGGCGCCGGAGCCCTCACCGGGAGAGCCACCGACGACCAGGGGCTTGGAAGACAGCACGTGCACGTCCCTGAACGCCGAGGACACCTTGTACGTGGACAGCGGCTGTCCGGTCGCAGGGGCCAGCGTCTGGACCGAGAGGGAGGGCCGTGCATAGGTGGCGTGCGGTCACGCCGTGGACCGCCATACCAACAGCGCCGCGAACGTTATGAAAATGCGGCCCGCCGCCAGATTTCGGCCGTCGCCTCCGGCAGGGGCGAGGCTCAATACGCGCGTGGAGCTGCGGTAAGTCCTGCCGCCCATGGGGAGTTGGGCATGCGGCGTTGAAACGTGAAGACACCGGATGAGGCTGGTGCCACCCCAGGGGAGCGATCCCCTGGCGTCTTTGCACCACCGCGCACAGGACGGCCCACCTTGGACTTCAACATGGACAACCTCCACGGGTACGGCCTACCCGTGCACAGGACAGCCCGTGACAAGGGCACGATGAACCAATGCCGTGCCGGTTCGGCGGCTGATCCCGGTCGGAGGACCTGGGGAGTCTGGTGGCTGGTGTCGGGCATGCAGGGTCCCGGGACTGTGGCTGTGGCCGTGTCCCGGGACCCTATGTGTCTCTATGTTCCTTGGCCACCTGTGTGCTGTGGGTGGTGTGGGGAACAGTGGGGGTGGGTCAGTGCCAGTTGCCCACGCCGCTGTCCTGGTTGAAGTTGAAGTCGTTGTCGTGGCAGCCCTGGCCGCACTCGTCGCTGGGGCTGCTGGCAGTGGCGGTGTGGGTGGGGGCGGCTGCTGTTGCGGCGGTGGCGGGGAGGCCGAGGAGGCAGGCGGCTCCAAGGATGATGGCGGCAGTACGGCGCATGGGAAGGTTCTCCTTTTGTGTCGAGTCAGTTGGGGTTGGCTCGGTGGCTGGCCCGGGCCGGCCCTTGGGTGTCCGTGCGGACGGGCGTGCGCCGGTAGGGCGCCAGGCGACGGCAGCCGTGAACCTGTTGTTCATGGTTAGCCTCTCCCTGGACCTCCTGCTGTGACAGCGGAGAGCGGCTGAACGAGTGAAGAGCAAGATTCCTCCCCGGAGCCTGCCGGGAAGCGAACGCCGCCTATGCGGGGGCCCCTATGGGTTCGGTCAAGCTGGCGTGGCTCACCATGTCGGCAAGAGTGACCAGGGTGGGGATCCGGTTTTGATGTGGCGGGTGGGCGGTCCGGCTCGGTTGGCGGGGTTTGTGATTCCGGCGGTTGTCGTGGTGAAGGCGGTGGTCTGCTGGGTCGGGTGGTTGCTGGCTCCGGGTGCGGCGACGGGGCGGTCGGCCGGTCTGTGGTCGGCGCTGGCCGCCGGCTTCGCGGTCTTCTTCTGGTGGCCGCTTCTTCGGGTCCGGTTGGAGGTCGGGCCCGATGGGATCGTGGCCGTTAACCCGTGGGGGACCCAGCGGTTGAGGCTGGATGAGCTTGCCTCGTTGCGGCTGGGGGCCTGGGGGGAGTTCCATCACTTTGACGGCTTCAAGACCACGGCCTATGCGTTGAGCGAGATGGCTGCGGGAACGTCGCAGGACCGGCGCCAGGAAGAAGGCCTGTTCGAGCTGTTTGTTGCCGCGGCGGTAGGGCTGTTCACCGCGGATCGAGGAGCCCGAACTCCTGGTCGCGGAGGCCAGGCCTGCGTAGGAGGCCAGGTGCCCGGCGGTAGGGAAGGTGCTGCCGTCGCCGACGTCGATGAGGGTGCGGGCTCTGGTCCTGACCCGGACTCCGGGCATCGAGATCAGGACCTTCGAAGAGGGCGGGCCTCCAGGAGTTCCTCGATCCTCGTGACGAGGAGCTTGCGTTGGTCAAGGACAGTTCAACTGGGCGGGAGATCCGAAGCGTTCGAGCATCAGCAGCACGGCCGGGTGCTGGACGCGCGGACGCAGGACACTCTCCAGCGACGGGTGGATCTGGGTCAGCGGACCGCGGAGCCGGTTGGAGGTGCGGGTGGCCTCGCCGACCAGGTCGTCGTCGAAGCCCACGATCATCTCCAGCTCGGCGATGGTCTCGTCTTCGATGTCGATGGCGCGCAGGTGTGCGGCATCGCGCGGGCGGCGTCCGCGATGATGGAGCGTCCCGGGCATCGGTCTTTGCTTCGCCCGGGTAGAGGTCGGCTATCCGACGCATCGTCAGGCCGGGCAGATAGGCGACCTTGCAGCCCGCATCCCGGGCCACGGGCAGTGGCAGGGCGCCAATCGAAGCCGGCTGGTCCACCATGACGAGTACGGTGCCGTGCTTGGCCTGCAGCTTGGTGAAGACCTCGCGGAGTTTCGGCTCGGTGTTGGTGAGCCGTTTGTCGAAGGCCTGCTTCCCGGCCGGGGTCAGTGCGGTGGAGTGGTGTTCGCCCTTGCCGACGTCCAGGCCGAGATAGACGTCGACGTCACTGGTGTCGATTACGTGCACTCTCCGGTCGTACCCACAGGCCACACCCGCGGCACCAACTGCCGGCATCCACATGATGAAGAGCCTCCCTCACTCCCGCGGGAGTCGGTGGTCATGCCCCTGATTTGTTGAATCGACCTCAGACGCTCGGTCTGTAGCCGTAGCGCCCAGGGCGCCGGTCGGCCACGGGCCCGCATAGCTCCTCGCCGCCCTGCGGGGCTGGCTCATGATTAGCGTGCCGCCGCCGGCCGGCACCCGCGCGATGTGGCTCCGCGACGGCAGCCGCGGCGAGGAGTACTACCGGCGCAAGATCACCGAAGGAAAGACGCCCGCCGAGGCTCGCCACGCCCTCAAGCGACGCCTCTCGAACGTTGTCTACCGAACCATGAAACGAGACCAGCAACGGCAACCTGCAGCAGCCGCTTGACACACAGAGGCGCTAATCAGCGGTCTGCCCGTGCATCCCGGACCGGTTCCCCTCAGATCATGGTCAACAGGGGCAGCAGTCATGCCGGGCCCGGAGGCCGCGAGCCCCATTGCGGGGCCACCGAAAAGGTAATGGGGGAGCGGCGATGCCCGCGCGGGCTTTCGTCCCCTCTCCCGCTCGGGCAGTTCCCCACGCGGGTGCTCCCTGCTCGTCCCGCGTGCGCCTGGAAAGAGTGCGCTCCCGCTCCCTGGGGAGGTTTGCGGGAGCGCACGGCTCACTGCCGGTGAAGTGCGGTGTCCTGCCCGGGGGCCTGCCGGTGCTCCCGTCTCACCCGTCCTGTCTGGGGGCCCGCTTGGGCGGGACGCCCTGCGGGGGCACCCTGTGGCAGTGGGCGTGCAGTTCGGGGCCGGATCCGCCGTCGGTCGGCGGGAGCGGCCTGCATGTCCGTGGACAGGCGTGGGCTCGGATCTGCTGTCGGCAGCGGGTCGGCGGTGCGGGTGTCCGGCAGCACGGAGGCCCCGGGGCCATGCCGTTTCCCGGGGCCTCCGTGCCGTTCCACTTCCTTGACCTGCCGGTTCAACGACTGGCCGCGGCTGCGGTCACCCTGACGGCCTACGCCCAGTCGATGCCGAGGTCGGCGAGTTGCTGTTCGTTGAGTTTGTCGCGGCGGGTTTTCTGGTTGGTGAGCCACACTCCGAGGCGTACGTGGTGGTCCTGGCCGTCGATGGTGATGTGTTCGCTGTGCTGGCGCGGAATGACGGTCCGCTGCTCACGCCGGCCTCCTGCAAGGAGCTGGAATGCCTACCACCGTCGACCATTTCACCACCGCACGCGAAGCTGCCCTGGCAACCGCGCGCGGGCTGGCCCGCACGATCGCCGACACCCTCACCGCCCTGTACCCGGGCGCCAACTACCTCGTCCTGTCCTGGGACGAGGACGACGACGTCGTGGTCCAGAGCATCCGGGCCCCGGGGCGACGGCTGCGTGCGGCTGGAGTCGGGGCGCCCGTCGCGCCGTAGTACATGGCCCCGGAACTGTGATGGTCCCGGGACCATATGTGTTCCTGTTTTTCCGATACCGGCCGAACGATCAGGCGATCAGGAAAAACGTGGGTGTGAGTCAGTGCCAGACCCAGCCGGAGACCTGGCTGTCCATGTTGAAGTTGAAGACGCTCTCACAGGGCCCGACACCGCAGGAGTCGACGGGGGCACTGGCGGTGGTGCTCGTGCCGGGAGCGCTGGGTGCTGCTGTCGCGGTAGTGGCAGCGAGACCGAGGAGACAGGCGGTGCCGAGTATGACGGCTGCGGTACGGCGCATGGGAGGGTTCTCCTTGAGTCGGTTGGAGGTTGGCGCAGCGGCTGACCCCGACCGCCACACGGCCGGGACAGGGCGCCGGAGGCGACCGGCAGCCGTGAGCCCGTTGTTCATGGTCAGCCTCACTCCGTGCCTTCCGACGTGACACCGGGAGGCGGCCGAATGGGTGAACATCAAGATCCCCGTTTCGAACGCACAGAAGCAGGGTCTGCAGGCAGAATCCGATGAAATATGGAATATGGACTGTGGAGTATGGAATTAAGTGCATGGAATTAGGTTTCTGGACCAGCGTCGAGAGTGAATACTCCGAGATCGTGTGCAGGGTTATCCGCCGAAGGCCAGGAGCGGGTCGACCGCAGGGCGCGCGCAGGAAGGCCGCACCTGATGGGCAACTCCGCACTGGGGCGCACCAAAGTCGAGTTCGCCGATCCGGTCAGCGCCTACCTGTGATGGCGTGTTCCTCTCAGAGGGGCAAGGGCCTTCTGGGGCCCGCCCCGTGGAGTGGACACCCTGACAATGGATCTTGAGGATCCAAGTGGGTGCTCTGCAGGGTTTCGCCGAGTTTCAGGCCGGGTTGGTGTGACCGGGCCGCGCGCCGCGCCGTGTTTGAGTGCTCAGCGAGGCGTCTGCCCCCCTGTCAACGGACATTGAGATGCCCAGGTGGGTAGCCGTGGGGGGGCTGGTGCACGATCGGGTGTTATCTGAACTGGCTTGCTCTGTGGGGCGGGTGGGAAGGATGTCGCTGTGCCCAAGCCTTGTCCGGAAGAGTTCCGCGAGGACGTCGTGCGGGTCGCGAGGAACCGCGGCCCGGGCGTGACCGTCGAGCAGGTGGCCGCCGACTTCGGAGTGCACGCGATGACGCTGTGGAAATGGATGCGCCGCGCGGACATCGCCGCGCGGGCATCGACGACGTGACGAAGCCCGGAACGACCGGCCAGGACAACGCGGAGCTACGGGAAGCACGCAGGCGGATCAAACTGCTGGAGCAGGAGAACGAGGTTCTGCGCCGGGCCGCGGCCTGCCTGTCGCAGGCGCATCTGCCGGGAAAAGGATCTACCCGCTCGTGAAAGAGCTGGCCACGGGCGGAATTCCAGTCACGGTCACGTGCAGGGTCCTGAAGCTTGCCCGCCAGCTCTACTACCGCTGGCTGGAGCGGCCGGTGACCGGTGCCGAGTTCGAGCAGGCCACACGTGCGGACGCGTTGTCCGACGCTCACCGCGAGGATCCGGAGTTCGGCTACCGATTCCTGGCCGACGAAGCCCGCAGCGCGGGATCCGGCATGGCTGACAGGACCGCGTGGCGGATCTGCCGGGACAACAACTGGTGGAGCGTGTTCGGCAAGAAGCGCGGCAGTATCAAGAAGGCCGGCCCGCCGGTGCACGACGGCCTCGTC